>CALVFY010000005.1 GCA_944326945.1 uncultured Rikenellaceae bacterium | reverse complement strand
TGTCAGAGATAGGAAAATGAAAAAGCCTGTTAAATATTGATTAACAGGCTTTTTCATTGAAATTTCTTTGAAGTGTCCTTCTCTTGTCAGACCTCCTGGAGCTGTTGACGAGGATTGAACTCGTGACCTCTTCCTTACCAAGGAAGTGCTCTACCACTGAGCTACAACAGCAATCACATAAAAAATAGAGCGGAAGACGAGGCTCAAACTCGCGACCCTTAGCTTGGAAGGCTAATGCTCTATCAACTGAGCTACTTCCGCAAAAGTATTGCTTTTTTACAAAAAATAGTCTATAAAGAACTTTTTTCGTGGGAGAAGATGGATTCGAACCACCGAAGGCGTACGCCAGCAGATTTACAGTCTGCCCCATTTGGCCACTCTGGTATTCTCCCCGCTATCAAAGAACGCTGCCGGCTTTCATCCGAAAAAAGGAGCATACCCGGGTTTTCAGCGGGACAAAAGTAAATATCATTTTTGAATTCTGCAAACTAAAGTTGCACTTCCATGAAAAATAACTACCTTTATCGGTCGAAAAAGGCATGAAAACTAAGATGGAACGATCTAAACAACTACGTAAAATTATTTTTCTACTGGCAGCGATCCTGATTTTCGAACTGCTTTTTCTGGGCTATCTGATCAAACCCGGTTCGATTTTCATCTGGATCTCTATCGGCATCATCGCCGTGGTGTGCCTTTATCTGATCGTCATATCCCTGGCTCTGATCAAAGAATTAAATAAACCGGAGAAACCATGAAAAAAATTCTGATTATCGGTGCCGGAGGTCAAATCGGTTCGGAATTGACCGTCTACCTCCGGAAACTCTATGGCAACACCAATGTGGTAGCCACCGACGTAAGAGAGTGCAAAGCGCTCGGAGAAACCGGCCCTTTCGCCGTACTCAATGCCCTGGACGCCCATTCATTTGCCTATACGGTCAATAAGTACAAAATCGACACGATCTTCAATCTGGTAGCCCTGCTCTCGGCCGTGGGAGAAAAAGACCCCCAACTGGCCTGGAATATCAATATAGGGGCCTTGATGAACTCGCTCGATGTTGCCCGTCAGTATCAATGTGCTGTCTTTACCCCCAGTTCAATCGGCGCATTCGGTCCCTCTTCGCCCAAAGACCACACTCCGCAGGATACGCTGATGCAACCGACCACGATCTACGGTGTGTGCAAGGTGACCGGAGAACTGCTGAGCAACTATTATTATTTGAAATATGGAGTCGATACCCGCAGCGTCCGTTTCCCGGGCATCATCTCCAATGTCACCCTGCCCGGCGGAGGCACGACGGATTATGCCGTGGAGATCTTCTATGCAGCCGTCAAACATGGCCGTTTTACCTGTCCTATCCCTCAGGATGTCTTCATGGACATGATCTATATGCCCGACGCACTGAATGCCTGTGTGGAGTTGATGGAAGCCGATCCGGCCCGTCTGGTACACCGTAACGGATTCAATATCACGGCCATGAGTTTCTCTCCCGAAATTATCTACAAAGAGATCAAGAAACATCTGCCCGATTTCAAGATGGACTACAAAATCGATCCGGTCAAAGAGGCTATCGCCCGCAGCTGGCCCAACAGTCTGGACGACACATGTGCCCGCGACGAATGGGGTTGGAAGCCCTCATGGCAACTTCCCGAGATGGTAACCGACATGCTGAAATGCATCCGACGTCGCAAAGAAGAGGGCAAGTTGTAAGAAAACCCGGGCTTTTTTGGTGATTCTGCGAAAAATTTGTATTTTTGCAAGCTGTTTAACTATTAAAACGATTATCGCAATGCCAAAAATGAAAACAAACTCCGGTGCAAAGAAACGCTTCGACTTCACCGGAACAGGACGGATCAAAAGAAAGCACGCTTTCAAGAGCCACATCCTGACCAAGAAAACAACCAAACAAAAACGGAATCTGACCTATTCGGGTCTGGTTTCTCCGGCCGATGAGGCCAACGTAAAACTGCTTCTCGTCAAGTAGTTCTTTGTTAAACTAAGAGTGTCTCAGCCCCGAAGAGTCTGAGAGAAACAGGCCGCTGAACATTCGTAAAACTTATCATTATGCCAAGGTCAGTAAATGCAGTAGCATCCAGAGCCAGAAGAAAAAAAGTTTTAAAACTTGCCAAAGGCAACTTTGGTTCTCGGGGAAACGTATGGACCGTCGCCAAAAACACGGTCGAAAAAGGATTGACTTACGCCTATCGGGATCGTAAGAACAAAAAACGGACATTCCGTAGCTTGTGGATTCAGCGTATCAACGCCGCAGCCCGCAGCAACGGCATGACCTATTCGGAATTCATGGGCAAACTCGCCGCCAAAGGGATCGCGCTCAACCGTAAGGTATTGGCCGATCTGGCGATGAATAATCCCAAGGCATTCGAAAAAATCGTTAAGACAGTTAAATAACGGCCCCCGGGTCGTAACGGACAGCCGCCTTGTCGAAGGCGGCTGTTTTTTTATAGAAAAAAACTATCGTGGCATAAAATTTTCCGATTTGCAAGGACGACAGAAAAAGATTATCTTCGTCACAAGAAAACAAAAAACAGAAAACCATGGAAGAGAAAGTTTTGCAAGCAATGGCCGCCGGCACACCAATGCGTCCGGGAGATATCGCGACAGCCGCCGGAATCGACAAAGAGGAAGCGACGAAAATCATCAAAAAACTGGTGGCCGAAGGTAAGGTATACTCTCCGAAACGCTGCTTCTACGAAATCAAGAAATAGGCGCACACAACGAAGAGTAGCAAGTTGAAGAGGTTCCGCGGACAGTTGTCCGCGGAATTTTTTTTATACACTCTTTTTGTATCTTTGCGCCTGATGGAATCACAGCTGCTGAACATACTCGAACAATACTGGGGCTACCACTCTTTTCGTCCCATGCAATCCGAAGTGATCCATTCGGTATTGAACGGGACCGACACGTTGGCTCTCATGCCCACCGGAGCAGGGAAATCTCTGCTCTACCAACTCCCGGCCATGGCGTCGGAGGGGATCTGCATTGTCATCACCCCACTGATTGCCCTAATGAAAGACCAGGTGGACAGGCTGCGTCGTCTGGGTATCCCGGCTTGTGCCATCCACTCGGGACTTTCGATGCGTCAGATCGACATTCTGCTCGACAATTGCGTCTATGGAGATATCAAATTTCTATATATCGCTCCGGAACGAATTGCCAGCGAACCGTTTCGGATGCGTCTCACCCGCATGAAGGTCTGCCTGTTGGCCGTAGATGAAGCTCACTGCATCTCTCAATGGGGCTATGATTTTCGTCCGGCCTATCTCCGGATTTCCGAAATTCGCCGCCTGATTCCCGAAACACCCATATTGGCTCTGACGGCATCGGCCACAGGCGAAGTGGTGACGGATATCATGCGCCATCTCAAATTCGAGAATGGAGTGGTATTTCGTTCAAGTTTCGCCCGTCCCAACCTTTCCTATAGTGTCCGACGCACCGAGGACAAACCTCAACAACTGCTTCGGATCGCCCGAGGAGTACCCGGTACGGGTATCGTCTACGTCCGCCTAAGGGAAACTACCGAAGAGATTGCCACTCTGCTCCGTTCGGAAGGAATCACCGCCGAAGCCTATCACGGAGGTCTTCCCCACTCCGAACGAATTGTACGACAGGAACATTGGATGAATGGAGAGAGTCGGATCATGGTCGCCACCAATGCCTTCGGAATGGGAATCGACAAGGCAGACGTACGGTTTGTCGTCCACTACGACTTATGTGATTCTCCGGAGGCTTACTATCAGGAGGCAGGGCGTGCCGGACGCGACGGCCAACGCTCCTATGCAGTTCTACTGTACAGTCCCGACGAACCGAGTCGGGCGACCCATCGTTTCAACACCGAATTTCCCTCCGTAAAAACTATTCGGAACTGTTATGAAGCCGTTTTCAACTATCTTCAGATCGGAATCGGCGAGGGAAAGGGAAATGCCTTCGATTTCGATCTGAAGGATTTCGCGGCCCGCAACCGATTATACCCGACCACAGCCCTCAGTGCGATCAAAATCCTGGAACAGAACGGCTACTGGGAACTGAGCGACGAGATGGACCGACCGCCACGGGTCATGTTTACCGTAGGCCGGGACGATCTGTACAAGATCCGGATCGACCGCCAAGAACTCGACCATTTCCTACGAACCATCCTTCGCCTGTACGACGGTATTTTCAGCCGTTTCGTCCGAATCGACGAACAACAAATCGCCACCTATTCGGGCTATACGGTTCCCCGCGTACGGGAACTCTTCGAAAACTTGTGGAAATTACGGATCATCCGTTACATCCCGGGCAAACGTTCGGCACTACTCTATCTGAGCGAAGAGAGGCTTCCCACACGTGACGTCATCATCTCGCCGGAAAGCTACCGCATTCGCAAGCAACTCAGCGGCGAACGTATGATCAGCCTTTTCCGCTATGCCGAGAACGAGTCGGAGTGCCGGAGTGTCCTGCTCCAACGCTACTTCGGCGACGAACATCCGGAACCTTGCGGAATCTGCGACATCTGTCTGCAACACAAGAAAACAAATCGTCTCTCGCCCAATTCCACCCACGACAAGGACGACAATTCTTCCGCCCCACAACCTCTCTCCGAAAATCCTCTTCCCACCGAAGCCACCCTACTTCACATTCTTTCAGAAAATCCACTATCGGTCAAAGAGTTACTATCCAGATTCGCCGCACCCCCCGAAGAAATAACCCCGCTGGTGGATCGTCTGCTGTCCGAAGGTAAAATTTCATTGGACAAAGGAGGCAGAATCAGAATAAAATAAGTACCTTTGTATTAATGAATACTCCGTTTCAAGCAAACATATCCAATGAAGAACTGACAGCTCTCCCGCTGGTACAATTTCCCGGCCAAATCACTATTGTGGACCGGGAGTCACTGCTGGATGATGCGTGTGCGGAGTTGATGACCCAGCAGATGATCGGGTTCGATACAGAAACCCGTCCTTCGTTCACCAGCGGTGTATCGAATAAAGTGGCCCTGCTTCAATTGTCTACCCCGACCCACTGTTTCCTGTTCCGACTCTGCAAACTACGGATGGAAAAGAGTCTGATCCGAATATTGGAAAATCCCAATCTGCTCAAAATCGGAGCTGCCGTACGCGATGATATCAAGGGCATGCAGAAATTGCGACATTACAAGGCAGCCGGTTTTGTGGATCTTCAAAGCATCGTGGGCGAGTATGGTATCGAAGAGAAAAGCGTCCGCAAGATGGCCGCCATCACACTCGGTATCCGGATTTCGAAAGCACAACGACTCAGCAACTGGGAAGCCTCGGCGCTCACCCCGGCTCAACAACTCTATGCCGCCACGGATGCATGGGTCTCACTGGAAATATATCGTAAACTATTATCCGTCAAATGATTCCAAAAATCATTCTACGACGCGGCAAAGAGGAGTCTCTGCGTCGATTCCACCCATGGGTATTCTCGGGCGCCATTGAGCGCAGCGAAGGAGAGCCTCAAGAGGGCGATTTAGTTGATGTATACAGTCGTGAAGGCGAGTTTATGGGCCGAGGCCATTGCCAAATCGGTTCGATCGCCGTACGGATTCTCTCGTTCCGTCAGGAGCCGATCGACCAACCGTGGTGGAATGTCCGTTTCCAGGAGGCCTATAACTTGAGGAAATCGCTCGGGCTGGCCGAAAGCCAAAGAACCACCTGCTATCGGCTCATCCACGGCGAAGGCGACGGTTTACCGGGTCTGGTGGTGGACATCTATGGCCGGACAGCCGTCATCCAATGCCACAGTGTCGGAATGTACTTGTCTGAAAAACAAATCGTTGACGCTCTGATCACACTCTATGGCAACCGTCTCTCGGCCGTTTACGACAAAAGCAGCCAAACTCTCCCCTATCAAGCGAAACTCAATGCGGTCGACGGCTATCTGTATGGCACCGATTCGGGAGAAGAGCCGGTTCTGGAACATGGCAATCGTTTTTTGGTAAGTTGGGAAAACGGACAAAAGACCGGCTTCTTTATCGACCAGCGGGAAAATCGCGCGCTGGTTGGACACTATGCGGCCGGACATACCGTACTCAACACATTTTGTTATACGGGAGGCTTCTCGGTCTATGCCCTGCAAGGCGGTGCACTGAGTGTCGATTCAGTAGACAGTTCAGAACGCGCCGTAGCTTTGGCAGCGCGTAATGCAGCACTCAATTTCGGCCCCGACGCTCCTCATCGAGCCATCGCCCGCGATACGTTCGATTTTCTGAAAGAGACCCCCAAGGACCGCTACGATCTGATTATCCTCGACCCACCCGCTTTCGCCAAACATCATAAGGTACTGGGCAACGCCACTCAAGGTTATAAACGACTCAATGCAGCGGCTCTTCATAAGATACGCCCGGGAGGGATTCTCTTTACGTTCAGTTGTTCGCAGGCCGTGAGCCGAGAACTGTTTCGCACTACGGTTTTTTCGGCAGCAGCCATCTCGGGACGCAACGTACGGATTCTGCACCAGCTCACCCAACCGGCCGATCATCCGATCAACATCTACCATCCCGAGGGAGAATACCTCAAAGGACTGGTCCTCTACGTAGAATAAACGCCTCCGACCTACTCCATCCGGCGAATCAAGACCCGTGTCCGAGGTCGATCCGCCAACAATTCCGCGATCTGCTCGACCGGAGTCACCTCAGGAACTTCACCATAATGATAAGGATAGAGAATCGCCGGATCAAGCCACCGTGTCGCCTCGACGGCCTGTTCCACGGTCATAGTGTAGGGCTGATTCACCGGCAGGAACGCAATATCGACATCTTTCAAAGCCTTCATCTCGGAAGTAGGCTCCGTATCTCCGGCGATATAGACATGTGTACCACCCACTGTCAACAAATAACCGTTATCCCGTCCTCGAGGATGAAACCGGTCCCTTCCTGCCGTAGTATTATAAGCCGCCACAGCCCTGACTGAGAGCCACGGAACGATCCCGGACGAATCTCCAGCCTCCATAGCCGTCACTCGCACCGGACGGCCATCCTTATCGGTCACGCTCCCGAGCAACTGTGCCACAGCCCGGTTGCAAACGATCGTCGTATCGGCCTTACACAAAATCCGCACAGCCTGCGGGTCGAAATGATCCGAATGTTCGTGCGTAACGAAGATCATATCCGCCGCAGGAAACGCCCCATAATCCGCATAAGTGGATACCGGATCGACATAGATCACTCGTTCCCGCTCTTCCGACTGACAAGCGATTGCCAGCGAGGCATGAGCAAAAAAAGCAAATGTAAGCATACCCTCTTGAGGCGTTTTATAAGAATCCGTTTCATAGCCGAGCGTATCGGCCACCTTTTTCAATTCCGACGACATATGATTTCCGATTTTTCACGAATATACGAAATTTAACGGCATAAAAAAAGGGCCCGAAGGCCCCTTTTCATATTGACAATCAAAATTATTTACTATTAATAGATACTTTAATGATCATCGAAGGTTCCGGGTCTTCCGGCTCACTGCGCAGCTCAATATTAAGCTGTACATCCATCACCCCATCCTTGATCGTTCCGTTCAGGGTACCTGTCAAACTTCCCAGCGGCACCTCTGTAGTAATCGCGCCACTATAGGCAAGCGTTACGTTCCCTTCACTGCCGGAAATGGCAATATCCGTCAACGAGATAGGAATATCTTGCTCTCCAAACTTAAACCCTTCCAAAGCCAAATTCACCGTATTGTCGGTAGCGGCAGTAACAACAACCGATGCGTCTGATGTTGTCTCGGGAAGATCTGGCCCTCCTACATTCAACACAACTCCAATCTCTACGGGATAGGTTCCCTCGACAGTCTTGGCCAGGGGAGTTTCAGGATCATTGTTATCGTCACACGCAGTAAACAAAACGCATGCAGGAAGTGCCAGAGCACAAAGCATCATAAACATTTTTTTCATCATCGACACAATTAGTTAGATTAAAAATAGAACAATTAATAATTTGTAAATATAGCAATATAAAACGTCTCGTTGATCTTTCTTCTTTTTTTTCAACCACAAAAAACATATAATATACCAAAAACAAGCCAAACCTCTCTATCTTTCCTCCTCGCGAAAAATAATTTCAGGACTCGTCCGAAACGAAGAAAGCCCGGTTTTTACCGGGGCTTTCCTTCGTTCTGTATGTAAAAATCCTACTCCGAAACGGGAGTAACACTTACGTACGATTTACCGGAAGTCTTCTTGCAGAAGTCTACCTTTCCGTCCACCAGAGCATACAAGGTATGATCCTTGCCCATGCCCACATTTTCACCGGGATTGTGTACCGTTCCGCGTTGGCGTACGATGATATTGCCCGCTTTGGCGAACTGGCCGCCAAAGAGTTTTACGCCCAGTCGTTTGCTTTCCGACTCACGACCGTTCTTCGAGCTACCTACTCCTTTCTTGTGTGCCATTTCTTTTCTGTGTTAAGCGTTAAGCAATTACAATGTCGTCGATAAGGATCTGAGTGAGCAACTGACGGTGTCCGTTTTTCACTTTGTATCCTTTTCTGCGGCGTTTCTTGAAGACGATCACCTTGTCGTCTTTCAGATGCCGGAGAATGGTGGCATTGACCGTGGCCCCTTTCACTACAGGTGTGCCCACATTAACCTGACCGTCGTCTTCCGTAAGCAGGATTTTGTCGAAACTCAGCGAGGAACCTTCCTCCCCCGCAAGACGGTGAACATAGAGTTTCCGACCTTTTTCAACTTTAAATTGTTGACCTGCGATTTCTGCAATAGCGTACATTTAATTTTGTTTTTGTACAATTTGGACTGCAAAGATAGGGCTTTCCTTCGAGAAAACAAAAAGTTCCCGAGTTTTTTAACAGACCAAAATCCGATTTTTCCCGGAGCAGGCAACATCCCTTATCCGATCCCCATTTTATTTTTCCTCAACCCCGGGCCAATTAAGGTGCGGTTTTTGATTTTCCACACTCAAAAACCACCCATGAACGGTCCTTATCCGAGAACGATTCTTTTTCTTGGCGGAATCGCCAACCAAGACAGAAAAAATTTCGCCAACTCACAATTTAATGTTACCTTAGAGCAAATTTTCACACACGATCATGTATATCGTCAACACAACTTTCGTCGTAGCCCCCGAAACACAACAACTATGGCTCGACATAATAAAAGATAAATATGTTCCGTTTCTCCGAGAGAGAGGATATACCTCACTGGTCTTCAGCAGGGTGATATCGGCCGAAGCGGTCGATCAGTTCACCTACTCCCTGCAAACGGAAGTCGAAGATATTCCCTCGTATCAGGCTCTTACGGGAGAGATCTTCGAGGAATACAGACGTATTGCCGATCCGCTGTTCGGAGACAAGGTGTTATGGTTCACCACACTGATGAAAAAACTGGAACTATGACTATGCTACGAAGCCCGAAATCGCTGCTGCTCTTGCTGCTGTTCTCCACATTCACAGTCGCGGCCGCACCCCATGTCTCCAAAATAGAATCTCAACGAGGCGAAAAATGGTGGGGCATATTTGTCAGCAATGCCCCGGCAGAACCGTTTCAACAGCCATTTTCGATTCACACGGCCGAATATATGCAGGATGGACTGCTCTGTCCGATGCTTATCTCCAGTAACGGACGCTACATATGGAGCAGCAAACCGATGCAAATAGAGTTTGACGGAAAGGATTTCACGATCCGATCCGACTATGAGAAGGTCTCCGTCGCCAAAGGCGGCAAAAATCTGCGAGAGGCCTACCTGGTATGTTGCCACAAAAATTTTCCTCCGGACGGAACAATCCCCTCACCCGATCTGTTTACCCGTCCGGTCTATAACACCCGGATGGAATTTGGGTTCAATCTGACCCAACAAAAACTGTTGGACTATGCCGATCATATTCTGGATGCTGGTCTACCGGCGGGGACAATACTCATATCAGACGGCTGGCGCTCCTACAACGGCACCTATGATTTCGACAAGGATTTCTTTCCCGATCCCCGCTCCATGGTCGACCGTCTGCATGAAAAAGGATTCAAGGTGATGCTCACCATCACCCCGTTCAGCGGTGCTTTCGGACGATCCTACATCAACGGACTCCAACAAGATTTCTTTCTGAGAAAAGACGACGGAACCCCCTTGATCGTGGAGACAGAGGAAGGATACAGTACCTGCATTCACATCGGCCACACCGAAGAGGGAGAACGTCTAAAAAAACGGATTCAAGAGTTCCGAGACGAATATGGCGTGGACGGTTTCCGCTTCGACTGTCGCGCCATATTGCCTCATTTGGCCGAATCGGACCAAACGGAGGCCGCGCAGTTTATGAAAGGTTGGATGGAACTGGGCAAAGGATTGGCCTTGTGTGAATACCTGCCAGGACTCAACACCCCCCTTACGCACTATATCAACTGTGTCGAAAACGACAACGGAGCAGGATGGGAATCGCTTCAACCCCGCATCAACGACATACTTACGGCGGGCCTGACCGGATTCCCTTATTGCCATATCTCAGCCCACCACGCCGATACGGCCAGTCTGTTTTCCGACCCCCAACTGATGACCCGAACCCTTCAACTGGCCGTGATGATGCCCATCCCCAACGTAGCTTTTGCCCCGTGGAGAATCACAGAGCCCAAATTATTGGATCAGGTAAAACAGGCCCTCGCCCTGCGCAAAAAAATGGCCGGATACATCGAAAAACTGGTCAAAGAATCGTCTCGTACGGCAGAACCGCTGATCCGGCACATGGAATATCAGTTTCCCCGAAACGGCTTCGCCGATTGCAACGACCAATTCATGATAGGAAACAAATATCTGATTGCACCGTCGCTGAACAACTCCCCGACCCGTACCGTACGACTTCCGCGAGGCATCTGGTTCGACCGTGCAGGCCAACGATTCAAGGGACCGCTCGTGATCGAAGTGAACGTATCCGACGGGAAACTGGCATGGTTCGAATCGGCCACAAAATAGTAATAAAGAATCCAAAAAATTAAATAAACGTCCTATAAGATCAAAACGTCATGCTGAGCATCGAACAGAGAGAATACTTGTTACCCAAAGCCTACAACGCGGCCCTGAGAGCAGGGGCCGCCATTCTCAACATCTATTCCCACACGGAAGAGTATGCCATCGACATCAAACAGGACCTGACCCCCATCACATTAGCCGATCGGCAGTCGCATCATCTGATCAAGGAGTATCTGGGACAAACCCGAATCCCCATTCTGAGCGAAGAGGGCCGAGAAATGCTCTACGAAGAGAGACGCGGATGGGATCTTTTCTGGATCGTCGATCCACTCGACGGCACAAAAGAATTCATCAAGGGGAACGGAGAATTTACGGTCAACATAGCACTGATGGCCGACAACCAACCCGTTCTGGCCGTGATTTATGTGCCCTACATCCGTAAAATCTATTTCTGCGACAAATGTACAGGTGCCTTTCGTCAGGAAAATGTAGAGCCAGATCCTCAGGCGGACCTCTCCTACCAAGAGATATTACAGAAAGCAGAACCCCTGCCGATCGTACAAACCTGCAATGAACCGATCCGCATCGCAATCAGTCGATCGCATAACACCGAAGAGACGTTCGAACACATCGACATGATGAAGGAAAAATACCCCAAGGCCGAAGTGATCGAACAGGGAAGTTCCTATAAATTCTGTCTGTTGGCCGAAGGGAGTGTCGACTATTATATCCGCACCTCCAATACCTACGAATGGGACACGGCCGCCGGAGAACTGATTCTTACCGAGGCAGGAGGCCAGATCGTTTCCTATCCCGATCACCAAAAACTTCGTTACAACAAAGAATCCCTGCTCAACCCGCACTTCGTATGCCGTAGCAAATTCATGCCTAATTAAATATTTTTAATAATTTTTTTCATTTGTAACGGAATTCCTATCTTTGCAACGAATTTAATCGGATGAAAAAACCGAGTATCCACACGGGATGCTCAAAATGATGAAACAAATGGAAAAGAAACTGAGAATAGCTCTGGTCGCTCACGACAACATGAAGCGTGATTTGGCAGAATGGGTAGACTGGAACTGGGAAATCCTGCTCCAACACCACTTGATCTGTACCGGAACGACGGGGAAAATGGTTGCCCAAACTTTAATGGATCGCCGTGGGGACAGTCAACACGCCCGTTTCGATATCACCCTGCTCAAAAGTGGTCCGCTGGGTGGCGACCAACAATTGGGCTCGCTGATTGCCGAACGTTCGATCGACATGTTGATCTTCTTCTGGGACCCCATGCAAGCCCAGCCGCATGATGTGGACGTAAAAGCACTTCTTCGATTGGCCACCTTATATAATGTACCAACCGCAATCAACCGTTCGTCGGCCGATTTTCTGATCTCCTCTCCGCTATTGGGCAGCAATTACGAACCTGTCGTCAAGGATTATAAAAGTTATATCGAACGGACTCTGGCGACCAAATAGCGGCGTCACAAAAGATATAAACCACGAAAAAATCTCAAGTCTTTGGCTTGAGATTTTTTTATATGAGGACACCCTCTCCTCACGGAATTCTAAAATCTATGGGAAGCGTATATCGCACCCTCACCGGTTTTCCGAACAGAATCCCCGGAGTCCACGCATTCGATTGACTGAGCACACGAAGCACTTCATCGGCCAATGCCATGGAAGGTGTCAAACGCACCCGGATGTCGACCATTTCGCCGGTCTTATCCACCACAAACGACACAAGCACCCTGCCTTGTACTCGATCTTTCGCCTCTTGCTGCGGATAACGAATACGCTCCATCACCCACCGTCGAAAATCACTCAACCAGCCACCTTCATAAGCAGGGAAACGTTCATCCATATTCCGAGAAACCTCCCCTTCCGAATAATAGTATACACGGCCATCACGAAGCAACAACGGCAACGAATCCCGGAAAGCGACAGGTTCTCGCAACCATGTCCGGGCCGGTTTCATTCGTGGCACGGAATCCATCGCACATCGCAAAACACGCTGAACCTCTTCAGACAAGGTGGGATCGACCGCCACCTCAGACACACCTCCTTCTTTCGTCACGGTATAGGCCACCCATGTAGTCCGATCAGCCACTCCATCCGGCAAAGCCGCATATTTTTTCAACCACGAAGGCAGCGACGACAATTTCTTCTCCTTCAGTGTCGGTTTCGAGAGCATCTTCACAACTCCCTCCGGCGTCTCCATATAAAAAGGTTTGGGTACGCCACGACCTTCTCCCGGCACATAACATTGAGGATATTCCCAAACTACCTGCAACGTATCGGTAAAATTCACATAAGAATTGTAATCAATAGCCGCTATCATTCGAGAGGGAAACTTCATAAGCAAATGTTCTAACACCTCTTTCAATTCAACCGGAGTTTCTTCCGCAAGAATCGAATAGTTCCACTTTCCCATCCGATCGACGGCATAAACGACCCGAGCTTTCCGACGAGTCGTATCCCGATAATCCTGTGGAAAAGAAATTCTTTTATCCAACCAATCGCCCAGCGTCACAGGAACCATACCTCCTTCAACAGGTTCCATTACCACCGGCGGACGCAATACTTGAGACTGTTCCTGCCATTTCACTACTTTTTTAGCAGCAGCACTGACCATCACAAGAAATAGGAGCAGACAAAAGATCCATTTTAGGATAGCAACATACAAATTCATCCGAACAAGTTTTTCAGGTTTCGGATTTATTATACTAAAATAATATAATTTTTTCCTCGACCTCCTACTCCTCCTATCAAAAAAACAACGCCGGTCTCTCTCGAAACCGGCGCCGCCTTCCACTAATTAATTACTTACTATAAAATATTGAATGATGAAATGTGTGTGTTCTTCGTTAAATCACGCCCTGTTCAACCATACTACGGGCGACTTTCATGAATCCGGCAATATTAGCGCCTTTCATGTAGTTGATGTATCCATCGGGTTCGGTGCCATACTCCATACAAGCATGATGGATCGACGACATGATCTGATGCAGACGCGCGTCTACCTCCTCACGCCCCCAGTTGAGTTTCATGGAGTTCTGGCTCATCTCCAAACCGGATGTAGCCACACCGCCTGCATTGACAGCTTTTCCAGGGCCGTAGATGATTCTCTTTTCAATAAAGAGATCTATCGCCTCTGGACGACATCCCATATTGGAAACCTCGGCCACATATTTCACGCCATTATCCACCAGTTTTTTGGCATCCTCGCCGTCCAGCTCGTTTTGTGTAGCACACGGCATGGCGATATCTACTTTCACCTCCCAAGGCTTACGGCCGGCATAGAACGTAGACCCGGGGAACTTATCGGCATAAGGAGCCACCACATCGTTATTCGATGCCCGCAACTCCAACATATAATCGATCTTTTCCGCATCCAAACCGGCCGGATCATAGACATAGCCGTCCGGTCCCGAGATTGTCACCACCTTGGCACCCAATTCGGTCGCCTTCAAAGCAGCGCCCCAGGCCACATTTCCGAAACCGGAAATGGCGATTACTTTGCCTTCGAGTTTATCGCCGGCCGTTTCGAGCATTTGACGCACGAAATAAACCGCACCGAAACCGGTTGCTTCGGGACGTACAAGCGAACCACCATAGGTCATACCCTTACCGGTCAACACTCCCGTATTCTCGCGAGCCAGTTTCCGATACATGCCGTATAAGTATCCTATTTCCCGAGCACCGACACCGATATCGCCGGCAGGCACATCGGTTTCGGGACCGATATAACGCCACAGCTCCGTCATGAACGCCTGGCAGAAACGCATCACTTCGCGGTCGGATTTTCCTTTCGGGTTGAAATCCGATCCACCTTTGGCACCACCCATCGGCAGAGTCGTGAGCGCATTCTTGAAAATCTGTTCGAATCCGAGGAACTTCAGAATACTGAGATTCACACTCGGATGAAAGCGAAGTCCTCCTTTATAGGGACCGATTGCATTATTAAACTGAACACGATAACCCAAATTGATCTGAATCTGACCCTTGTCATCGACCCAGGGCACCTTAAAAGTAAAAATACGATCAGGCTCCACGATCCGTTCGGCGATTTTGTTCGCCTCCAGTTCGGGATGTTCATTATAGGTCTTCTCCACCGTAACCAAAACCTCACGCACAGCCTGCAAATACTCGCTTTCGCCGGGATGCTTCCGCTCCAACTCGGCCATCAGATTATTCACGTTCATAGCAAAACGGTTTTAATTTGTTACCAAAAGTAGTTATTTTATTATTAATTCATAAATATTTTTCATTATTTTTTTATCATCCGATGCATTTTTATGTCCAAATGTCTCCAGACAGGCTCATTTTGAAGACTTTCTACCCGCAATATGCCCAAAATAAAATTCCGGTCCGTCACAAAAAAGTGGCCGGACCGGAATCAACAATCAATGATCGGATTGCTTATCGAGATTTTATGATCGCTCTGTTTTTACGTCCATCGATAAAAATCCACAACGGTTTATCGAAATGCACATGACGGACAAACTCTCCCTCTTCGACCGCTTCCATCGCATCCAAAGCGGCTATATCGAATCGACCGTCGCCCATAAAAGGATTGATCGTCAGATAACCCACCCCGAACGAGGTCAGATTTTGGAAGAAGTGAGTACCCTGACTGGGTTCCACCCGGAAATTCTCCAATCCGCACTCCACGATCACCTTCGCCTCCGAGATATGAGGCCACTTGACGGGAATTCCCAACCACGGATCGCTCGACCCCCAACGTCCCGGTCCAACCAGCACATATCCCGTCTGAGATTTACGGAACGCACGATTAAACCGTTCCACCTCTTCCGCCATCCGTTCGGTATGTTTCGTATCGAAAACCGACTCCTTTATATATACCACATCACACACACCTTCCACCGCTCCAGCCCCCAGGGCACTTTCGGCATAGATCAAAGCATCGCCCGTATCCACCTGGTCCCAGTCGAGCGTAGTGGTGTTCTGAGTATCCACTATGGGACGTATCTGCAAGAAATTGAACACCTTCTGCTGATCGGGAGGCGTATCCATATCGAATGCAAACTCCAATTCCACCGGACAACGCATCTCCCTCTGTCCCATTTCGAGCAGATCGGTCACGATCTCTGCCAGAGGAAACGTATCATACTTGAGCACACGAGCAAAAGTTACGATCTTACGGCCTTCGGTAAAACTGCTGTCCGAAATCGACTGATTCTGCATATCCCATGTCGAAGCGACATATTTCATGTTACGGAACGAACGAGCCATCGGCGAATTGATTTCGAAACGAGCCAGATTCACCGCATCGTCGATCGAGGTTTTGAACTCTTCGGGCTTCAGACTCAGTGCATACATCTCTCGTTGTGTATCACGCAGAGCCAACTCCGGAGTCGAAAGCTGCAACACATTTTTCGGATACTTCGGCGAAAAACGGAGGGTCTGTCCCCCTTCGACCACCAATTTTCCCAGACCGAGGGCCATATTGACCACTCCATCTTCCGGACGCTCGTCGCCAATGGGATAGAAATTGATCGAACGGGCCACACCCGAAGCCGTCGGGAAGAAATAACCCTGATCCTCCGTACCGCAGATCTCCTGGATAATGACCGCCATCTTCTCCTCGCTCAACACGTTGCCCGTAGCTGCAATATAAGCACGGCTCGCGGCGAAAAAGACCGAAGCATAAACACTTTTTATCGCCTTGCCCAACAATCGTAACATCTGGTCGACATTGTCCGTCAAAGGGATCATATAGGTCGAGTAAATACCAGCAAAAGGCTGATAATGAGAATCTTCCAATTTCGAACTGGAACGAATGGCCAGCGGTCCCTTGGCATATCGGATATAAGCCCTCAACTCAGCGACCAATCGCTCGGGCAGACGCGAAGAGACGAATTCGGAAAGAATCTCATCGTCCGAAATATCGGAATTGATAACATATTGGAGCCCGTTTTCCTTGATAAACTGGTCGAAATAATCTGTCGCCACCACCACCGTCCGCGGCAACATCACCCGTACTCCCGGATATTTGTCATAGAAATTATGCTTCTGCAACATACTGTTCATGAAAGCGAGTCCACGGGCTTTTCCCCCGAGCGACCCCTCTCCGATACGGGCAAACCAGATATAATCGCTGTACGAATCGGCTTCGAAACGAGCCACCACTCCCTGTCCCTGCAGAATGCGATAATCCCGTATGCGCTCCACGATCCAGGCTCTCAGTTCGGCCGTAGAAGCAAAACTGTCACTGGAGATCGACTTGAAGGCGGCCGCCAGCGAAAACAGTCCCCGGGCATACATCCACCGCGAGAGGTGATTCTGTCCGGCATGATAACAAAGCACATCATCAGGAATCTCCTGCACCAACTGTTGCATCTGGGTAAGGTCCTTGGCCTGGCCGATCACGGCACCCGTTTTCAGATCCCGGAACACGAAATCGCCGAATGCAAACTCATGACTGATATACTCGCTCAACTCCAGTAACAGGGTTTTCGAATACTTGACAATGAATCCTACACCCAACTCCCTGGCCACTTCCCTCATACTCTCCTGCGAAGACTGCAACAGAAAAGGCATCTTCGGATTGTCCTTCTTGATCAATCGACAAAGATCGATCCCCGCATCGAATTTTTCATCCTCACTCCGGTCATTCTTATGGATCACGAAGCCGACGTCCGAAATCACCCCGAGCAGGTTGTGCTTGTAGCGTTCGTAGAGCTCCACTGCCTCGGTGTAGTTCGTCGCCAGAAGGATTTTCGGACGGGCCCGCTTACGCAAGGTCATTTGTTGTTCGTTGAGCGCCTCTTTCAAAAACTCGTTACTCTGCTGGAGCACGATTTTATAGACAGCCGGCAGATAGGTCGAATAGTAGCGCACCGAATCCTCCACCAGCAGGATCGACTGCACGCCCACTCCCAGAATGTCGTTGTCGGCATTCATGCGGTCCTCGATGATCTTGATGATGGCGATGATCAGGTCGGCGTTTCCGTGCCAGCTGAACATGTAGTCGATGCCCGAACGATCCTCGTTCTCGATGCGGCGGTAGAGGTCCTTCGAATAGTTGGTCAGCAACACCACCGGAATCTGCGGAAAATCGCGCTTGACGCGCTTGGAGAAAGTGAAAACGTCCATTTCCCCCACGTTGAACATGCTGATGACCAGATCGAACCCCCCGTCCCGGGCCAACGCTTCCAGCGCCTCGGTCGTAGAACTGACCCTTGTGAAAGAAGGGGGATTGCTCAAGTTCAGATCGAGATATTCACGATTGATCTGCGACTCGATCCGCCCGTCCTCCTCCAACGTGTAGGCATCGTAACTACTCCCGATAAGCATGATCTTTCGAATACGACGCTGCATCAGATTGTGGTAGTCGGTGGTGCCCAGCGCAGGCACGCCCCCTGTTCGAACCTCTTCCATAATTTTCCGGATAATCGGAACAAAAATAGCGTTTTTTTACAAATTTCACATCCCTCGGCCTCCGGTCTGCACGGCTTTCCCATTAATTATAATTAAGCTGTCTTAAGAATTTCATGCATATAGTAACGCCCCCAAGGGGAATAATTGAAAAGAGACCATGAAAAGCAGGGGGTAGTTTTGCGTAAGCAAATTATGGATATCAAGTAAAAAATTCTTCACTACCATAGGGTAAATGGACTAAGACTACGGAAAATCTCATTCAAGACAGGCACAGACTACCAAACGAAGACATACAACAAGAATACCTATGAAGCGAAGATAAAAGAAGATCTTAAGACGGGAATAGACGAATGGGAAATACTCCTCGCGTGCTATCAAGGATACCGTTACTACCGAAATAGACAGATAGCTGAATAATAAGCGGCACAAGAACAACTTATACGCAAGTAGTGCCTTAAATGTAGGGACATTCACCGCGAGCCAGAAGAGGTGTGCGAATTCGACTGGGGTGAGGTCAGGCAGATCCTGAAGAAACGCGAAGAAACTCTGATGATAGCCGTAGTCTTCTTTCTCTACAGTAAGTTACACCATGCGTACCTTCCATCAGCAGGACACTTTGGCATTCACGGAGGCCCACTGTAACTTCTTTAAGGATATAACCAAAGTTCCGTACAAGATGTATATGACATGCGCGTGGCGGTTGTCTTGGCCGAGAAGACAAAGCTACCCACCATTACGCTGCAACGACTGAGTATCTCCTACAGGTTCTCATGGCGCTTCTGCAATGCGCGTGCAGACTGGAAGAAAGGCAATATGGAGCGTAGCGTGGACTACATCAAGGGGAAGACTTCACCTCCCGGGTGAACTTCGGCACGATAGAGGATGCTTAGGAGTATCTCATGGAATATATGCGGATGGATAAATAGAAAGTCATGCAATCCGGCGACAGAGGATAAAGAATAAGGAGTGCTTGACCACCACACAACTACCAGATCCCCAGCAACATACAGAGGAGATGAAATGCTTTGAGATTGCGGAATATAAGATGGACAAGGAAGAAACCAAGCCACTCTTTAACCTGATCTCCTCGTGTGCCGTCAGACATTCTACTATTATAATAACGATATACGCCACTTTACACGGTAGGAGGAGATCATCAAAGACAAGATACTCTTCTCTGCTTTAGCTGACCTTCTCTGCCATAAGGCACATATAGTCAACATGACGGGACTGTCCTAACATGTCCGAGGAACTTAAAACATAATAAAAAACTTGAAATGAGGAGGGCGTAAAGTAAGATTTTATTTAACGCGTTTTTTATGGGACAGATATTTGATTTTGAAGATTTCAAGGCGCTCGCCTTGAAACAGTTGAAAGCCCGTAAGTCGGTTTTGGGCAAGGATGGGAGTCTTTGCTCCGCTACTTGAGCATTTATTGGACGCACAACTGGGGGCAGACCGCTCAGCAGCTAGCAATCGACTTCGGGAACAGGTGCAGATTACTCTGATTACGGTACGTTCTTTGATTTTTTCGCTAACTTAGCAGGAACGATCCTGCCCGAAATGACCCTTAAGGTCTCCGGCGAAATCGCTCCCAAAAAAACGCTTGACACAGTTCTGCGGACGCTCCCTGAAATAATAATCAGACTTGCTTATCTTTAATGTTGACTTCCACTGTTTCCTTTTTCTATCACTCTTTTCGGGAAATTAAAGTTACTACTTACAATTAAGAAAATCAAATCGGCACATTATTAGATTGGAGTTCATATTAAATATTAATATTATCAATCTCAGAACACATCAAACAAAACAATCAGGACCTAGAGGTTGCTTCTCAAGCCCTGATTGTTTTATACTTACTCGACCTCAATGGTTAACCTATGTGTAATATCTCTGGAAGAAGTTCCCAAATAGATATCGAACTTGCCAGGATCGACTTTCCATCCGTGAACTTCGTCATTCCAATAGGCAAAACTGCCATAAGCCACTTCGAACTCAATTGTTTGTCTATCTCCGGGTAATAAACTCACTTTATGAAATCCTTTCAACTCCTTAATTGGACGCAACACCGACGGTGAGCGCTCTCCTATGTAAAGCTGGACAACTTCCGAGCCCGCCATATCACCTATATTGGCAACCACAACACTTACCTTAAGCTTATCTCCCGGAGCAACACAGGAAGAAGAGACTTTAGGTTGAGAGAGTTCGAAGGTCGTATACGACAGCCCAAAACCGAACGGGAAAAGCGGTTCTATCCTTTTAGTCTCATACCAACGATATCCGACCAGAACACTCTCCTTGTATTCGATATCATAAAGATTGATCAAATGCTCATTGCGCACTTCGTTATAAAACTGAGCGTATTTAGGCAGGTAGCCATAGGCCGGAGAGTCGGAAAAATCTTTCTCTATGGATATCGGCAACTTTCCACTCGGATTAATCTCTCCGGCAATGATTCCAGCAATTGCCCCGAAACCATTCTGTCCCGGATACCAACCGTAAATTATACCTGCGGCCTTGTCTGCCCAATCGGTCATGCGTATGCCCGATCCAGACGTAACCAGTATGATAACATTACGGTTGTTTTCCACGGCCTCCATTACCGCGTCTTCATCCTCTTTAGGCAGGTTGAAAGGACGTTCTATCCGCTCCGCATCAATCGTTCCGGTACAAAAAATAACAATATCGGCATTTTTGTACTCCTCCGGAGTAGGTTTTGCAACAGCCTTTACACAATTGCCAAATTTCTTCTCCAAAGCTTTCCTAAGGGTGATATTGTTGTAACCCTCCACAGCTGCAGCACCCTGCCCACGCGGGATTTCATCGAGGTATTTACCGGCAAGCAATATCTTTTCTCGTTTCACATCTTTAAGTGGTAATATCCCGTTGTTTTTCAACAACACGACACCTTCCGCAGCCACTTCGTAAGCAACCTTTTCGTGTTCAGAAAATTTTGCAAGCAATCCGGGCATATACTTTTCACGGTCATAAAGCCCGAAAGCGATACAGGTGGCCAACGTAGGCCGAATCATCGAATCTATATCCGCCTGCGTGATTTTACCCTGTCCGAGAAGTTCCTCAGTCGTAACGTCGAATACCCACTTCCCGTCCATTTCCACATTTTGTCCCGATTTGATGGTCTTTTCCCAATCGTATACCGAATCCCAATCTGTCATCACCACTCCCCGGAATCCGAGTTGTTTCCGCAGCAGCCCTTTTATCACATAAGCGCTTTGGCCGGTCCATTCACCCTTAATCCTGTTGTAAGAGGTCATTACTGCCGCAACACCGGCATCGATGCCTGCCTTGAATCCGGGCAAGTAGATTTCGTTCAGAGCCCTCTCGTCAATAACGGGATTGTTGCGGCGGCGGTAGAACTCGGTATTGTTGGCCAGGAAATGTTTGAGACAGGCAGCCGTTCCGGTACTTTGTATAGCCGTAACGTAATTTTCCACCATACGCGAAACGAGGTATGGGTCCTCCCCGAAATATTCGAAATTGCGCCCGCACTGTGATTGCCGGTAAATATTCAGGCCGGGACCTAGCAGGAACTCAATTCCTCCCGCCCTGCATTCCTCGCCCACAGCTTGTCCATAAGCGTAAGCCAAGGAGAGATTGAATGTCGATGCCAACAATATGGGAGCGGGAAAGGCAACAGACCTTTCGAGCTGCTTCACCATAGTAGGATCCTTCAGGTTATGCCTCATGTTGACTCCCTGTGTAGCATCGGACAGATACATATATTTTATGCCTTTTTCAGGAATCCCCTTGAAAAAGAAATTGCTGTAACCACGCATCAGAGATATCTTTTCTTCGAGCGTAAGTGTTTTAATCATTGCATCGGCTTTACTGTAAGCTTCGTCCCAACTCATTTTTTGCTGTGCTCCGGCCAGGGAAACCGAAATCATGGCGATCAACGCTATTAGGAATCTTTTCATAGTTGAGAAAATAGATGATTTTTGGAGTTATTCTTCCCAGTTATCGGTACGGAACGGAAATGCGGGAAACCCGAGGCTATTGGCCAGGTTTGCCACCATATAGTTTCTGAACGCATAGCGCACGGCAACAGGTTCGGGTACCCGGTCGCACTGAACGGTAACGGTCGATCTGTTTTTGCCGTTCACTACTGCCCGGGCAGGGTGGAAAACCCGGTCTTTACCGGCCATCTCAAAACCTTCGAGTTGTCCAGGAATGGGAACTAATCCCAACGATGCGTTATCGAATTCGACAATGGCATTTCCCCGTTCGAACCGATGACTTTTATAGAGAGGACCTGTTAGGGGGGTACCGGGAATTTTGCGGTAAAGCGACCCCATGGCCAGATAGGCCAAACGGAGACCTACTGCCTGCTTATCAGCCGGATGGATACAGTCCGGCTCCCCCACATCGGTAGTCGAAACTATCCCGCAACCGGGAATGGTCCGAGCGGCCTTGATTTGTTGTTCCACAAGGCGCGGGAACCAGGTACCGCCGGCATCGCCATTATTATGCGGAGCTATCTGTACGATATAAAAAGGCATCTTTTCGTTGTTCCATATTTTCCGCCAATGGGAAACAAGAGCCTCCAATTGGGCGGAATACCATTTGTAGAGTCCGCCTTTTCGGGCATTGCCCTCTCCCTGGTACCAAATAAACCCCCGTGCCGTATATCCCGCAATGGGACATATAAGGCCGTTGTACAACTTTACCGGTTGTTTGGCAACGGGAAGCTCCGAATCGTGTATTTTTATTTCGGGCCGAGCTTTCCGATTAGACTCCTCATCCATCCATGCTTCGATGTTCGATCCTCCCCAACTGCTGTTTATAATACCGACCGGCACTCCGAGCGATTCGGTAAGATATCTCGCAAAAAAGAAAGCCACCGCACTAAATTCCGGCGCATGAACCGGATCCGACACATTCCACGATATTCCGGGAAAATCCTCCTCCGGAGTGTCCGACGCTCGTTGGGGAAGATTCAGTACCCTAATCCGGTCACGATACTTGCCCGAAGTCATAATCGCCTCCGCACTACCCTTTATCGGTTGACTCATATAGCCTTTCAGCCGTACTGCCATATTCGATTGACCGGAGCAGATCCAGACTTCACCAATCATTATATTATTCAATACTAATTCTTTGCCATCACTGACAGTAATGACGTAAGGACCTCCTGCCTCAGGAGTTTTCACAGCAAGCTTCCACCGCCCCTCTTTATCGGGCCGCACCTGATAAGTCTGGTTATCCCATGAAGTATTTATCACAACCGTTTTCCCGTCAGCTCGCCCCCATAATTTCGCTTCTGCCTGTTGCTGCAATACCATGTTGTCTCCAAAAACTTTCGGCATCCTGACAACGGCAAAAGTATGGATCACAAAAGTCTGCGAAAACAAACAAAGGATAGTAAAAAAGATGTTTTTCATATTGCTTTATTTTATAATTGTATCATCAGTAGTTCGGTAATTATCAGAAAAAACATACAACGAACACCACCACTGCGATCGTTACTTGAAACAAATTCAAGACAGTCCGTCCAACGTTTTTATCTGCGTGCGAAAAAAAATCCCATAAACAGGAGTATAGCAAAATATATCACGATAATAATCCAGTTGAACATCCCGATACTCCTCTTCGGAAAAACGATTGACATGCCATATATGTCGGATGTCCGTATACCCGGACTCACTTCTCCGCTTGTTATCAGATATTCTTCGCCGTTTTTCACAATATTGGTAGTTACGGGGATACTGATTCCGGTCGCACCAAACTCAAAGAAACTATTCGTTGTAGTATGATACGCAAACACTTTATCCCCGAACCCAGGATGATGATCAAGTAGATCAATCAGTTGGGCTTTGACAACATCCATGCTATCTTCCCAGCCAAGCAACGAACTGACAGAAAATTCCTCTATCTTTTTTCGCAACGCATTCTCCCGTATCACCGATTGATTGTCCGACCCACCGATGAGCATGATATGGGCAGCACCAGTTGCAAAGGCTGTTCCGGCCATAACCGAGAACCGCCCCACCTCATCGAGCCGGGTCCAGTGCTTTGTCCGCGGATTGTATTTGTAAGCATCCGTCAACGGACGGGTCTCACGTCCCGGACCGTAATCGCGCCCGCTGAAGAGGAAAAAACAATTGTCCACCCCATCGCTCTGTGAAGCCGCAACCGCATATCCCCGCGGTGAACCAGGCCACGAAGGCAGCGATTGCCACCCTTTCGACACGTTTTTCGTATCCAGCGCATAAAAAACAGGCAGCGCTTGCGGCGCCTCCATATTATCCTGTCCGCCGGCAAGGTATACGACACCGTCAACGACCGCCCCGCACATGTTGGACAGAGGGGCGGGCAAGGAGGGCCAATCCTGCCGCCGGATTTCACCGTCCCGGCAAGTCAGAACGAAAACATCGGCATACGCCTGCCGGGCATCGCACCCTCCTATACACAAGACTCCCTGCGGAATAGTAAACGAAACGCCATAGGCAAGGGGACGGGGAAAGACACCCGGACATTCCCGCCACCGGCCGTTGTCCAGATTTTTAGCGTAAAGCCTGTCATGCCATCTCTTTTTTCCTTCGCGCCAAGGCATCCCGTCCGGGAAATTCGTCCCTCCTGCAATCAACAACGTATTACCTACCACTCCGGAAAACGCACCTGCAAGTCCCGGCTGCACATTTTCGCCTTCCGCAGGCGGAATACGATCCCACCGGTACATTTTTATCGTATCGGTACGGGCTTCGCCATCTCCGTTTTTACAGGCGACGAATGCGGCCGATACCAATGCGGCCAACAGGCATAATTTTATTTTCTTCATGGATTAGGTCGTTTCGGAAAATAGATTCATAATATTTGTCTTACAAATTAAAATGTTTCTGTCCGGACTTCCAAATTTTCCGGCAATATTTTCTTTCTGACGAGATTTGAAGTGGCAGATGAATATGATTTTTTTGAAAATTAGATCTTTTCTTAACGGGGAAATTCTTCTTTCATAAAAAACAACTAAATTTGTCGCATAAATATGAATTAATATAAATTGAGTATTTCAGAATTATCGCTTATCGGATATGAGGACATTTGAAGCAATAGATAATAAAACAGTCACCTTAGTCGATCAGATCGAGAATCAGTTGCTGACTTATTTCAAAAATAACAAGTTTCAGATCGGGGACGAAATCCCCAACGAAACCGAACTTGCCAATGCATTGGGCGTCAGCCGGAGCGCCCTGCGCGAAGCGCTGAGCCGGTTGAAGATGATGGGACTGATCGAATCGCGTGCCCGCAGGGGAATGGTGATCAAAGAACCCTCGCTGCTGGGAGGAATGAAGAAAATCATCGCCCCAAAGATACTCTGTGAAAAAACGTTACTCGACCTGCTCGGTTTCCGCGTATCGCTGGAAATAGGAATAAGCGAATATATCTTCGCCAATATCACTTCCGAGAATATACAAGAATTGGAAACGATCGTAAGGATGGGTAAAGTATTGGGGAACAACGAATATCCTATGGCAAGCGAATACATGTTCCATTCCAAACTCTACCAAATTACCCAGAATAACATGATCGCCGAATTCCAGGATATCATACACCCGGTACTCAACTTCATCAAGGATAAATTCAGGGAGGTATTCGAACCGATCAACATGCAGTTGGAGCGGCAGGATCGTTTGGTCAGCCATTCCGACCTGTTGGACCACATAAAAGCAGGAGACAAAGAGGGCTACCGCAAAGCCATCGAACAACACTTCTTGGTGTACAACATCTTCCTAAAGATGGCCAAATCGGAGAAATAACCGAACCCAGTACAAAAATTTTTTATTTCGAAATCAAATAAACCCCGTACGGTTGTTCCGCACGGGGTTTTTACCCTCTTTTTACCTTTTTATACTATTTCAGGACGACCGGGCCCAAAAGTCCGGTTGAAGAAGGGGGCAGGACAGGATCAATCGTATAAGGCCGCTTCTCTTTCGGAATAGTAATGATATAGTTTTTTACCAATGTCGTATAACGTATCTCAAGTTCGTTGCTACCCTGGCGCAATGCTCCGTGCAGATCGTATTCATGACGTCCGTACCACCTCGTTCCCAGATCCGTGCCGTTGAGCTTTACGCTGGTAATATTCCGCTGTACATTTCCCAGATCAAGTTTCCCATATGTCCCGGAAGCGGTAAAAGTGCATCTGTAAATCGCGTTGCCGGAAAAAGAGACCAGTTGCGGATCGGTTGTGAACTCGATTAAGGCAGGCATCCGGCGCCTGAAAGACGTTCCGGCGACAGGGAAGAACTCCACATCCCACTCCGGCGCAATAGTGTAAGGGGACCGGGGCCGATAACCGGCTCCCGGTTTCGGGTCGTCTGGGTGAGGCGTGGCATCAAAGACGATAAGCTTGGAGCCTATCGGCTCTATATTTATCACAGCCCTACCATTATCTGTGCCCAGGGGTTTGCGGTCGCCCGTATGCGGGTCCCATATCCACGGATACAGATTGGATTCGGGAAACTCCACCATGACCGACACCTCTTTTTTGCGGTTCGAGTTATTGAAGAAATAGATCTGTGTAGCACCCTTTGCGGATTGTATCTGGTAAACGAATTCGAGCGGATTATGTATTTTTACCCGCGGCATTTCGCCGACAGCCTCCATCCATTTCCGGGTCCACGCAATGGAAGGTAATTTCCCGGGAGAAGGCACGAACGCCACCCGGTCGGGATAGTTCCTGAGCAAGCTGTTCATCCTCCGGTCCATTTTTTTCCCGTCTTTCGGTTCGCCGGCAGACAGGTTCCTGCCGGGTATGCAACCGGCAAAAACGAGTTTGCCGCCCCGGCCTACAAAAGCTTCGAGAATATCGGCAGTACGATCGGTTACCGACCGTACATCGCCCAGTACAAGCACTTTATAGGGAAAATGCAGGACCGGTTTGCAACAAGCGTCGAATGCCTGATCCAGTACACCCTGACTCAAGTAGTCGCAGGTACTTCCGATATTGGCGAGCGGCTCCCAAAGATGAAAAAGATACTCGGGATTCCGCTGGAAGGCAGCCCGCGAAAACCCTTCTTTCGCCCAAACATCGTATTCCGCGCCAATGATCCCTACATCGGTAATTGCCCGCGAGTCCTGCAAAACGCTCGAAAGGCGCGCACTGTAATCGGTCCACCGGTTTACGTATTCCCACCATGTATTCCGCTCGCTGAAATAGGTGGTATACCTGACCCAGCCCGGGAACGGAAGTTCGGGCGGCGAGTAATTATAAATATGGCCGACGAAGTGATTGATCCCCGTGATCATCGTCATGTCGCACGACTGCTTGATGTCCTCGAGGGCTTCGTCATAATTCTGCCGGGTATTGGTAACAGCCTCGCAACTGATGATGCGTCGCTCTTTGAGGTGCCCCCCGGCAGCCGCGTATTTGTTCCAAAGCATATAGCCGTGGTCCCGGTTCCACCAGTAGGACTCTTCCGTATAGACGGGCTTTTCATGTCCCGGAACGGCATAGGAGTAAAGCCATGTATTCCCTTCCGGGATTTCGGGAATGAGATAACCCTCGGGCATTCCGATCAGGGAGGGATGCCCATAAGCCTGAAAACAGAAAGAGACTCCCTTGGATTTGCAGTAACTGTTGACCGTTTGCGTGAAAGCGCTGTGGAAACGATCGACGATGAATCGGTTGAAATCGAACCGCACCCGTTCAACCTGTTCCGTCAATTGCCCATGAATCGACTCTGCGGAAAGATACCTGGCTTTGATGTTATAAAACAGGAACGGATACCACGGTTCCAAATCATAGCCGTATGCCCGGTGAAAACTCTCTGCAAAATCATCCGACCAGTTGGCATTCTCCAGTTCGATGCTGTCGCATCTGAGCGCACGGAACAACTCCCTGATCGGCATCCCGATCAGACGTTCTATTTCATCGATCTTTTTCAGGTACTCGAGTACGGCCTGCCGGTTGAAATGGTCCAGTGCCGGTCCCGTAATGCCCGGAGTCCCATTGACAATGGTCCGGAATCCCTTTTGCCGGACGCCCCAGACCAGCAGGTAATCCACTCCTTTGCGCAGGGGAATTTCGATCGTACCGTCTTTCCGGATATGACGCTCCAGATTGATGATATCCGATGCCTTTTTCGCCCCCAGGGGAATGAGCCTCACGAAATGGAGCGATTCGGTCGTGGCCTTGGCATTGTTTTTACTCCTGCGTACGGCTTTATTCAATCCGATCAGTTCCCCGACCGTTTTTTTCACGACCCCCTCCCCTGTTATCGGCATACTTTCCATTACGACACGCTGGATATACTGATCCGGCTTGAGGAACTGCCCCCCGAAAGGCCAACCGACACTCATGACAAGATCTGCCTTCATATCGAGTCTTTTGGCCTCGAGACAGGCAGCTTTCACCACGTTGCACCACTCCCGGCTACCCCACAGCAGCGGTTTGTAGCCGGGCACAGGTTCGGGTACGGTTCCAATTGGGAAAATGGCAAATCCACCGAATCCGCCTTTTTTCATAACCCCGATCTCTCGGACAACCTCCTTTTCCGTTACACAGTTGCCATTCCAAAACCAATATAAGAATGGGCGGGCCTGGGAATCGGGAGTCCTGAAACGGGAATAGAGTTGGTCTGCGGAAGTTTGCAGCGACAAGCCGCATACAATGGCGAATGCGGCAAGCAGTTTAAACATGGTCTTTCGGCACATGAACATAATTTTAAACGAAATGAAGCAGGATATGAAATTTAATTATATATTATTTATAAGGTATGGATCGGGTGTCGTACTGTAAAAATGTTTTATCGATAAAAAAACAGGATGAAAATTTGTTTTCTAAAAAAGAAACCTATATTTGTCATACAAATATAATAAATATAATTTATAAACAAGCTTTCGAGCGGAAATATATTCCGGAACAGATCGATTACTAACTAAAACTAATTTTTATATGAATCAACTTCGACAAATTGACAGAAAGCGTTGTGCCTCCGCACGATTATTTTTTGTCCTGATGGTGGCTGTGTTATCCGGAGGAGTATTCCATCTGTCGAATGTTTCGGCTCAGGACCGGACGGTCAGGGGAATTGTCATCGACGAGAACAGCAACCCTCTCATCGGGGCCTCGGTTGTCGTGGCGGGAACCGCGCGTGGAGTAGCGACCAACGGAGAGGGACGTTATGTTATTTCCGCCTCGGCAAAAGATACCCTTGTGTTCAGTATGCTGGGTTACCAAACTGTCAAGATGGTTGTCGGAAGCAGAACAGTCGTAGATGTGTCGCTCAAAGAAATCGACAATGCTCTCGAGACCGTGGTAGTTATCGGCTACGGTTCTTCACGGGTGCAGGACCTTACCGGTTCGGTAGAAGTCGTAAACATGGATGATGTCATGAAAGCTCCGGTGGTATCAATCGACCAGGCTCTTGCCGGTCGTATCGCCGGAGTGAATGTCTCTTCGGTCGACGGCCAGCCCGGCAAGGATTCGAAAATCATTATCCGGGGACCCAGTTCGCTCACCCAGAGTAACGCCCCGCTGTATGTGATCGACGGCTTCCCGATGGAGACTTTTAACATGTCGGATATCAATCCCTCGGATATAGCCTCCATAGTCGTACTCAAAGATGCTTCCTCGACTGCGATCTACGGGTCCCGGGGCGCCAACGGAGTGATCCTGATCGACACCCGGCAAGGGAAAGAAGGCAAGGCACAAGTCAGCTACAACGGTTCGTTCGGACTTCAGACTCCGGCTGCCATGATGGACCTGATGGAGCCTTATGATTATGTGAAGCTTATGCTCGAACTCAACGCAGACAATACGGCACGGTTTTTAACAAGGCCCGGCCGGACACTCGAAGATTACCGGAATATCGCATCTACAGACATGCAGAGTAAGGTATTCCGTACGGCCTCCCAACACAACCACAGCGTATCGGTTTCGGGAGGAACGAAAACGACCAAATACATCGTATCGGGGTCGTATGCCAAGCAGGACGGAGTAATCGTAGGTTCCGACTTCGAAAAATACCAGGCCCGGTTCTCTTTGATCCAGAAATTCGGCAAAAAGGTAAGTATCCAGTTGTCGGGAAATTACAGTACCAACAAACGCCAGGGACAGGTACCTTCGAATGAATCCAACCCGAACTCGACGATAGTTTACCGTACATGGTCCTATCCTGCGGTGTGGGTAAACGGCTTGCAGGTTGATGACATCGAGACCGACGAATCGGGGGATGTCGCGAAACTCACTCCCGACGTATCGGCCCGCAATGAGGTAAATACGAATAAATGGACCAGTATAACCGGTAATGTTTCGTTGAATTACGATATCCACAAGAATCTAAGGCTGGTGATCCGCGGCGGAAGCACACGAAGCATAAGCCGATTGGAGCAATTTCATAATTCACTGACATACAAAGGATATCCGAGGCCAGCCAATGCCGACACGAGGGTTACCGGTCTGTTCAGTGAAACCACCCGGTATGGTTGGATGAACGAGAACACCCTTACCTGGAGCAACAAATACGGACCCCACAACTTCAAGGTGCTCGGAGGATTTACCATCGAACAGAACAAATCGGATCGCTACCAATACAATACGACGCTTATCCCGGACGAATCGCTGGGCCTCAGCGGAATCGACGAAGGTATTCCCGGTGCTCCGATAGCCACGCTTTCCTCAAACAGGATGATGTCGTTTCTGGGCCGGTTCGACTACCAGTATTTGGCACGCTATTACCTGACCCTGACTTTCCGGGCCGACGGTTCGTCGAAATTCGCACCCGGACGTAAATGGGGCAGTTTCCCGGCAGTTGCCGTCTCCTGGAACATGCACAACGAACCGTTCATGAAGCGACAGAAAGTGATCTACAAATCCAAATTCCGTTTCGGTTACGGAGTTACCGGAAACAACCGGGTGAGTGATTTCGCCTACCTGCCCTCGATTCAGAAAAAAAGCTACTATTCGATGAACAACGCTACGCCGTCGAGAGCCTCGACAATCTCGTCATTTGGCAATTCGGCCCTGAAATGGGAAACCACCACTTTTTACAATCTCGCCTATGAACTGGGGCTGTTCAAACAACGCATAGACCTCACCTTCGAATTATACCGCAAAAACACAGATGATCTTCTGCTGCGTAAAAACATGCCCTATTCGAGCGGTATGGCCACCGAAACCATGAACATCGGAAACATCCGCAACGACGGTTTCGAACTCACACTCAATACGATAAACATCAGGACCCCGAAATTTCAATGGAATTCGGATTTCAACATCTCATTCAACCGCAACCGGATATTGAAACTGGCGGACGGGGAAAACAATATGCTCTCGAAAGTGGGATTCGGCGCCAACTTCAGCGACGTTCCTCTGTATATCGCCCGGGTAGGAGGTCCTGCAGCATCGTTCTTCGGACTGATATGCGACGGGGTTTACCAACTCTCTGATTTCGACATGGTTGACGGCAACTATGTGCTTAAAAGCCATATTGCGGATAACGGCGGAACCAGCGGAAAAGCCGGCATCAAGCCGGGCGATATCAAATACAGGGATATCAACGGCGACGGAACGATTAACGACTACGACAGAGTCGTACTGGGTCGTTGCCAGCCGATACATACCGGCGGATTCAACAACAATTTCGTTTACGGCAACCTCAGCCTGAATATCTTTTTCCAATGGGCCTACGGCCACGACATGATGAATGCCAACCGGATCGTGTTCGAGGGAGACTATATGATGAACCGCAGCATCAATCAGTTGGCCTCGTATGCCGACCGCTGGTCGATGGACAACCAGGACAGCAAGAATTACCGGGCGGGCGGAGCCGGTCCCCGCGGCTTCTGGTCGAGCCGGACTATCGAGGACGGTTCCTATCTGAGGCTCAAGACAGTGAACCTCACCTATTCTCTCCCTCAAAAGATCGTAAACAAAATTAAACTCGCCAGCCTGGCCATAACCGTTTCAGGGCAGAACCTGTGGACATGGACGAATTATTCGGGTCCCGATCCCGAAGTATCGACCAGACACTCGATACTCACGCCCGGATTCGACTATACAGCTTATCCGCGCAACAGGATCTTCTCCCTGGGCATAAAGGCAACATTTTAACCACTTTTTACAAAAGCGACAAAGATGAAAAGTATAAAATATATAGTGCTGGGATTGTTGGCATCCCTCTCCGTATCTTCATGCAGTTTTCTGGATGTGGAACCGCAGGATTTCGTACAACCCAAAAATTACTACAAAACCAAGGAGGATTTCAATACGGCCCTTATGGGGGTGTACCAGGTGATGAACAATGCCAAATTGTACGGAACCTATATTCCCGGCAGGTTGGGACTGATGGCCGACCTGGGATATTCGACGTTCGTAAACGGGAAGAACTGCGTGACGGACTATAACGTAGTGGCCTCGGATGTACATGTACGCGATTACTGGCGTAATTTTTACCTGGGGATCGGGCGTGCCAACATGCTTTTGGAAGCCGTCGATGCACTGGATCCGCAGGCAGAGATCGAAGGATTGGATGAGATCGTCGGGCAAGCGCGTTTTCTGAGGGCATTTTACTACTTCATGCTGGTTATTCGTTTCGGGGACATTCCCCTGGTACTCATCACTCCCGATTCCGACCTGAGCGAACAAAGCACGATGATTCCCCAGACCCCGGCCCCGGACATCTACCGCTGGATCATAAAAGAGATGAGGGAAGCGGCCCCGATGGTCAGGACAGCCGAGCAAGCCGGTTACGGAGGAGTTGTCAATCAGTCGGCTGTATATGGAATTCTGGCCCGGGTATGCCTCTATGCTGCCGGAAAACCTTACGAGATGGAGGGAATGTACGCTCTATCGGCAAGTTTTGCCCGCAAAGTCATCGAGACGAAATTTCATGAACTCAATCCCAGTTACGACAACATATTCTATAACCTGGTGCGCGACGTGTACGACATCAAGGAGTGTATCTTCGAAGTGGAATTCTGGGGCGACGGCACCGGTCTGTACGGTTCGGTAGCTAGCGGAATCCCGATCGGCATGGGCGTCGCCCACGACCCGAACCCAGCCTCGCCGACCGGATATATTACCGGAGGCGTCCGCTGTACCGATGTCGTATTCGAGTATTTCGACCAGGAGAACGATAAACGTTTCGGGCGAACGGTAAACCTGTTCACTTATAACGCGAACGGGGAGTATGTGAATCCCGTTACCCCGGGCAGTACCGTGCTCAACCGCTTCTGCTCCAAGTTCCGCAGGCACGAGGAGGTGAATCAAAGCCCAAACAAGTCCCGTTACGACACCCCGTGCAACTGGCCGGTACTGCGTTATGCCGAGGTTCTGCTTACCTATGCCGAAGCCGTTGCGTGCGATCCGGAGAACAACAGCGAGATGGACCTGGCCTTTGCTTACGAATGCATGAACATGGTACGCAGGCGGGGTTACGGAGTACCGATCAAAGAAAAGAACGAAAATGTCGATTTCCCGGTACTCTCCAAAGAGAACCTGGCAATGGAAATCCGCGGGGAAAGGGTGCGCGAACTGGCCTATGAAATGCTGCGCAAGGACGACCTGATCCGCTGGGGCATATTCTACGAACAGATGCAGTACCAATACAAAATGCTACCTCCCAATAATGGCTCGTTCTACACCTACGCAAAGGCTTATTTCGGCAATGTACAACGGCGCGATGTATTATGGCCCATCCCGAGCTATGAACTCGTCGTAAACCGAAAACTCAAACAAAATCCCGGATGGTAATTTCATTAAACCGATTCAAAATCATGAAAACAACGATCATAAACAAAATTTCAGAAAGCCTGGCAATGACGGTTGTGGTTGCAGGCCTCTTTTGCTCTTGTGAAGACGCCTATGATGTAACGGTGCCCGAATTCGAAGTGAAATTGCAGGAGGGCGAATATTACGAGGGCGATGCCGTCAGGTTTGAAATTACAGGCAATGCTGACTTGGTTTCGTTCTTTTCAGGGGAAGTGGGCCACGACATGGATTATTACGGATGCGACAGATATACCGGCGTAGGAAAGCTGATCGCGACATTTAAATCCATTTTCTACGACTCGACCCCCAATGCGCCCACTACCGGATTCGGAAATTCGACCATGTCCCCGATCGATGAAAACGGGAAATTACGTGCGAGGATGATGGTTTCTACCGATTTTTCAGGGGAAAAAGGGATCGGATTCTACCTCGGTCTCACAGACCGGGAAGGGTATTCCAAAGAGGCCATCCAGGCTGCTACCTGGATCGATGTCAGCGACCGTTTCCAGTGGGGTACGACCGTAAAGAGGAGTGATACGGACGGCGACACCGATTCGGGATACGGAGATCTTACCGATCTGGTCGTGGACGGTCGTCCGATGTATATCGCATTCGTGTTGAATATGCCGGCATTCGAAGGAACTCGAGACACCAAACGGTTACGGTTCAGTATTTTCGAATTCAGGTTCAAAGCCTATCCGGAAGAAGGAAATCCTATCGAGATTTTCACGCATGCCAACAAAAACGACTTTCTTGCCGCCCATTTCGGACCTTTCCCGATGCAGGGGGACGGCGTTACGCCCAGCACCAGCCGGCTCAACATTTTCGGCGGAGCACGGGGACAGATCTATTTCAACAGCCCCGCGGATCAGCCGATCACCGAACCTTACCAGATGTGGGCCATATCGAAACCGATAAACGTTCCCAGTGAAAAAATCAATATCGGTCCCGATTGGGGGCTGCCCATCAAGGCATTTCACGAGCCTACCCTGACGGGGCACAGCCACATCTATGAGAAAGCCGGCACCTACAAAGCGGTTTTCCTGGCTACGAATGCCAATAGCAAAGAGCAATACAACATAACGAGGGAGGTAACCGTAACGATAAAGAAACGACCGTAATTACGGAACGGCATCCTGTCATGAGCTATTTCGGTATAGAATAATCTTTTCAATTCAAACAAACATGCAGAATCAATTCAGGCTTATTGCAGCCCCTTTCACCCCTTTCGACCGTAACGGTCGGCTCAACGCGTCTGTCATAGAAGCTTACGGCACCCATTTGGCCGCCAACAAAATAACGGGAGTTTTTATCTGCGGCACCACGGGTGAAGCGGTATCGATGTCGGAACAAGAGCGCCGGACGATAGCAGAAAAATGGGTGGAGACCTCCGGGGACAAACTCGACATTATCGTTCATGTCGGAGGCAACGCCATTCGGGAATGTACCGCACTGGCGGCCCATGCCCAAGCGATCGGAGCGAAGGCTATCGCCGCATTCGCCCCTTCTTTTTTCAGGCCGGCCACAGCCTCCGGGCTTCTGGAATACCTGAAACCGATAGCCGCAGCCGCGCCCCATACCCCTTTCTATTTCTACCATATCCCCTCCGTAACCGGAGTAAACGTGGCGGCGAGCGAGGTGGTAACGCTGGCCAAAGCCTCGATCCCGAACTTCGCAGGGGTAAAATTCACCCATTTCGACCTGTACGACATGCAGAAATGCATGAAGGCAGGACCGGGTCTGGAAGTTTTTCACGGCTATGACGAGACCCTGTTATGCGGTCTTTCGCTGGGAGTCCGTTCTGCCGTGGGAAGTACCTACAACTACATTCCTTCAGTATATCGTAACGTGGTGGATTCGTTTATGGCAGGCGATATGGAGCGGGCGCGGCAGGCTCAATTGCAATCCGTGAAGCTGGTCGACGTGCTCAACCGCCACGGTGGCGGAGTCAGGGGCGGCAAAGCCATTATGAACATTGCAGGGATCGCTTGCGGGGAGTGCCGGATACCGGTCGTTCCCTTCCTGCCCGAAGAGTACAGGGAACTGGAAAAAGAGATCGAAGAACTCAACATGCTCGATTATGCAACCGTGTCCCGGCCCGTACGTCCAGGACAGGTAGTGAATGGCAGGGCCTAGAGAATTTTCTCTGTAAATGATTAAACCCGATTGTCTGAAAATGGATCGAAAACATGTAATCGCAGGTCTCGGTATCATGTTGGTACCGGGATTGCTCCAGGCGGCGAACAAAAAAGTCAAGGAGACGCATAAGGAGAAGAAAATGAACGTATTGTTTATCCTGTCCGATGACCTGAGACCTACTTTGGGTTGCTATTCGGATCCTTATGCCATCACCCCGAATATGGATGCCATTGCATCGCGCGGGGTCGTATTCCATAATGCCTATTGCCAGCAGGCTGTCAGCAACCCTTCGCGTGCGTCCATGCTCACCGGGCTGCGTCCCGACCAAACCGGCGTGACGGATTTGTTCACCAATTTCAGGATTGAGAATCCCCGGACGGTAACTCTTCCCCAGCTTTTCAAGGACAACGGGTATTACACCGCAGGGACCGGCAAAGTCTTCCATACGCTAAAAGGAGATTTCGATTCGGTTTCCTGGACCGAATTTATCCCTTTGGAACGGAGGGGATACCTGCTGCCCGGAAGTTTACCCCCCAAAGGAGGCAAGGGCGTGTCGCACGAAGCGGCGGATGTTCGCGACAACAGGTATCCGGACGGGGAAATCACCGACAATGCCGTGCAACTGATCAAAAAAGCGGCGAAATCATCCGACCCTTTCTTCCTCGCAATAGGGTATATCAAACCGCACCTGCCCTTCAATGCTCCGAAAAAATATTGGGATATGTACCGGGATACGGTATTCTGCATCACCCACAGGGAGCGTCCGGCAGGAAGTCCCGAAATAGCTTTTCATAATTCGAACGAATTACGGGGGTATGTCGATATTCCGGACAAAGGCTCTTTCACGTCCGAACTCGAACAGGAGCTATGGCGGGGGTATTACGCCTGTGTCAGTTACGTCGATACCCAAGTGGGTAAATTACTGGAAGCACTCCGGACATACGGACTGGAAGAGAATACGATCATCGTACTGTGGGGCGACCATGGATATCATTTGGGCGAACAGGAATTGTGGTGCAAGTCGACCAATTTCGAACTGGACACCCGCGTTCCCCTCGTGATTTCGGTACCGGCTGCGAAAGGAATGGGGGCCATGAATACATCGGTCGTAGAGGTGGTCGATATATACCCCACGCTGGCCGATTATTGCCGATTGGAATCGCCCGGCGAACTGGCCGGCCTATCCCTGAAAGGAGTGATCGAAGATCGGGGCAACAATTGGGGGCACATGGCATTCAGCCAATTCGTCAGGCCTTACGGAGCGATTTCAAAACCCATAAAAACCCATATGGGATACTCGGTACGCACCCCGCAATGGCGTTTTACAGCCTGGTACAACCTGGCTACGGGCAATATCGACGAAAAAGAGTTGTACCTGATCGGTTCGCAGGGAATAGAGACCCGCAACCTTGCCGGAAACCCGCAATATACACAGGTCGAAAAGGAGTTGCTCGAAAGCGTGGAAAATTATAAAAACGGCATATACACGAAATGAAAAATATGAAAAGATATTTTGGGCTGTTCCTGTTTACGCTCCTCTCCTGTATCTATGCGCAGGGCGCCGTACCGTCTGTAAAGGTGTACCAAAACCAGATCCCGGTGCTGGCCGGAAAGGATATGAACCGGGCCCTGGTCATCGAGATCATTCCGGCGGACGGCACACCGTTCACCCTGGAAGAGATAACGATCGGGCTCAGGGACAACGACAACCTGGAGGATATCCGGTCGGTCCGTGTTTTTCGTTCATCCAAACGCCTTCTCTATGAGCCGGTGGCACCGTACGGCAGCCGAATGAAACCCGCGTCCGAAGTAACCTTTACCGGGAGAATAACTTGCGCAGGGAACGACAAGATAAATCTGTGGGTTTTCCTGGAGATGAATGAAGCGATCGACCTGCGCAATAAATACACGGTGGAATGTCTCGCAGTAAAGACCCCCGAAGGCGAAGCGAAGATCGTCCCCGTCCATCCGAAAAGGGAACTGCGCCCGGGAGTCATCGTCCGGGATAAAGGCGACGACGGCGTACACACCTACCGCATACCGGGCATCGTAACGACCAACGAAGGGACTCTGCTTGCCATCTACGACGTACGTTACGATTCGAATCGCGACCTGCAGGGGCACATGGACATCGGCCTTAGCCGCAGCACGGACAAAGGGCTTACCTGGGAACCTATGAAAATCATCATGGACCGGGGACGATGGGGCGGGCTGCCGGAAAAGTTCAACGGAATCAGCGATGCCAACATTCTGGTGGACCGCGTGTCGGGAGATATTCTGGTTACCGGTTTATGGATGCACGGCATATTGGACAAAGACGGGAAATGGATCGAAAACCTCGATGAAAATTCCGATCAGTGGATACATCAATGGAATGCCCGGGGCTCCCAGCCGGGTTACAGTGTGAAACAAACATCCCAAGTGCTCCAGACCCGTTCTTCGGACGACGGAAAAACCTGGTCGCCGATGGTTAACCTGACCAAAATGGGCAAAAAAGGCAGTTGGTGGCTATGGGCTCCATCGCCCGGAAACGGGATCACCCTGGACGACGGCACACTGGTCATGCCTACCCAGGGCCGCGATGAGTCCGGAAAGGGTTTTTCCAACATTGCCTGGAGCCGGGACCACGGCCGGACATGGCAATCCAGTAAGCCGGCCTATAAGGGTACGAGCGAAAGCACGGTGGTACAACTCCCGGACGGCTCGTTGATGTTGAACATGCGCCTCGGGGCAAACAAAGAGAACGAAGACCATAACGGCAGGGCAATCTGCGTAACCCGCGATTTCGGGAGGAAATGGAGCGAGCATCCCACTTCGAGAAAAGCGCTTATAGAACCAGCCTGTATGGGAAATCTCTATAAACACAGTTACGACGGCGGGAAAAAAAGCGTACTTCTTTTTTCCAATCCCGACTCCAAACACTCGCGCATCAACCACGGGATAAAAATCAGTTTCGACGACGGCATGACATGGCCCGCCAAACACCGGATTCTTTTGGACGAACTTCGCTCGGCAGGCTATTCCTGCATGACCAGTGTGGATGAACAGACCATCGGCATATTGTACGAAAGCAGTCAGGCACATCTGATATTCCAGTTGGTCGGGCTCGAAGAAATCTTAAACCCGGCCAAATGAAAAAAATTTTACTGACATTTTGCCTGGCTCTGTCGGCAACGAGAACCGATGCATCGGTCTTTCCCGCTCTGGACAAGACTTTCGGTGCGGCAAGGGTATCGACCTCGGGCAACGTGCTGACCGTAACGACCGGACCGGTTACCCAGCAGTGGCGGCTGATGCCCGGTGGACTGGAGACGGTCGGCCTGACCAACAACCTCAGCGGCAAAAAATGGTACACGTCCGGCAACGGTATGCCCGACTGGTGCATATACGGACTTACGGAGGGACAACCCGCGCGTCTGGTCTCACTGGAAGCCGACCGGGACGACGACCAGGGATTCACCACCATGCACCTGAGAGTTACTGCATTGTTCGAGTACCCCGGAATAGGGACAACCGTTAAATATGAAATATGGGCTTATCCCAACGCCGGAGGAATATTGACGCGTCTGGGAGCCAAAGGCCACGGGGCAAAGTATTTCCGTGAACAAAAACCCGCCTACGGGGATCAGGTAACGTTCGAGCATAAAAGCGACAAAGCCAAAACGACCTTTTCCGCATTGAATCCGCTGCAGCCCAACTGGTACAATAGCGTAGCACGCAGCGACAAACCCATAGAGATTACCGTCGGCAACCTGCGTCCCGGCAAGGAGTATAAAATCGTGTTTACATTCTGGAACGGTACAGGAGATGAATCCATCCGGCAGGATATCTTTTTCCGGAACGCAGGACATAACCTTCCCCTTGTATCGAATATGGAAGTTAAGCCTTATGCACAACCGCAAACCGTTACGACCGATATTCCCGCCGCGGCAGTAAAGGAGGCTCAGGGAACAATCGCCGTAAGCGGCGTCGCAGGGGGATTTGCCCAGGTTTCCGAAGTATGGATATATGAAAAAAGCGAACGGCCCCATATACGCGACATCCTGTTCGCTTCTCCCCGGCGCAGGCAGGAAGTTACCGCTTCCGCACCGGATGGATACAGACTCGTGGGCTACAACGATCTGGGTACAAAAACGGGCATACTGCCGCAGGCGCCGAACGGGTATGTGGCGCACATTCCCTTCGAAGCTTCGGGTACCACGAGGCATTACATTGGCTATTACACGGATACGCAGAACCGCAATACGCGCGAAACGCCGCTGTTATGGGAGGACACCTGTTCCGGAACGATCGACGGATCCGAGAGGATATGCCTGGCATCGGCGGTCTCCGTCGAGCAGGACGGAGAGGGATTGCTGCTGCTTAAAGAGTCGCATAAATGCGTCAACCAGTACGGCGTGGATACGGGAGATTTCACCATGGACCGGACGGGCATATTCAACAGGGGATTGGGGTTTTCTGCGGACGATATCACCCCGGACAAATTTGTCACGGGATGGGCAAACTGGACTCTCCTGTTCAGCGGGCGGGACAGGGCTTTGCCGCTGAAAAAATTCGACCGTGCGCGTTTCCCGGTTCGCCCCCTGACAGTTATGTCGAACACCTGGGGATCGAACAACCGAAATCCGAGACATTCGGCCAGGGAGGAGAACGTCTTGCGCGAAATCGAATCGGCACGCGACCTGGGGATCGATATCCTGCAGGTGGACGACGGATGGCAAGGTATAACTTACCAATACTGGCGTCCGGCGCCCTATGCCGAACTGGATTATACGGGCCGTTACCCCCTCTATCCCGAAGGGTGGAAAAACATCCGCGAAGCCGCCCGGAAAGCCGGGGTCGAATTGGGCATCTGGTTCGCGTGGAACGCCCCTGCCAAAGATATCATCTGGAATTTCGACCAGGGCGGTTTCATCGGTTTCAAACTCGATTTCTCCGTGTTGGACACCAAGGCAAAACTCGACACTCTGATGGGCAAGGCACGGGCATTGGTGCTTCATTCCGGCCACCGTGCCTCCCTGAACTGGGATCTTACCGAGGTGGCTCCCCGTGTCGGAATATACTACGGACGCGAATACGGCAACGTATATCTGGAAAACAGAAAACCGAACTTACCCGAAAGAATCGTTTACGTCCCTTATCTGGTACTTCGGGACGCCTGGCACCTGTCGCGCTACGCAAACCTGAATCAATACCAGATTTCGATACAGCACGTGGCTTCGGTCAGCCGGAAGCTAAGTAACGCCCACCTGTATAGCCAAGGCTATGCGACTGCCATCGCCCTGATGGGAAGTCCCCTGTTTTTTTGTGAGACCCAGTATATGAATGAACAGGAGCGCAAACAGGTGCGTTCCCTGGTCGGGGTCTACAAAAAAGAGCGGGAAAAAATGGCCCGGGGATACGTCTCTCCGATCGGCGACGAACCGGACGATGCGAGCTGGACCGGATTCCGAAACCATATCGAAGGTACCGGGGAAGGGTATTTGATGCTCTTTCGCGAAGCGGCGAACAAACAGCGCGAGAAACGTATCGAACTCGAGGGCTGTGCGGACAAAACAATCCGGCTAACAAACTTGCTTACCGGGGAAACCACGGAAAAAACGGCGGACGGCAAGGGAGCGATCACGTTCTGCATGGATATCCCGGCGGACTATCGGTTCTATACCTATACGATCCTTTGAATAACCTAAAACACAATAAAAAATGAACTTGTTAAGATGTACCTTTTTGTTTATTACAGTACTCGTGCTAGCCGTTTCCTGCGACAAAGAGAAACCGGAACTCACGCCACACATCATATCCGTCCAACAGGAGACTTCCCCAGGTGAGATCTGTGCGGTAAAGGGCTATAATTTCGGTGAGAACCCCGGTGCGGTTACCGTGTTGTTCGGGAATACCCCGGCAGAGGTCGTGGATACGTACGATTTCGTCATCCACGTGTATACTCCCTTTCTGGCAGACGGTGCGCAGGCGGATGTATCCGTCTCAGTAGCCGGACGGTCGTCCAACAAAATCTCTTTTACGACCGGTGAGGCGGAGATCGCCATCAGCAGCCTGCTCGAACCCGGAGGAAAGACGATCGGAGGATTCGGCTACGACCTGGAGATCAACGGCCGGGGCTTCCATCCCGAAGCCGCGATGAATCTGGTTACTTTCGGCGGTGTGGAAACACCCGTAAAACAGGCCTCCAGAACAAGCCTTACCGTCGTGATCCCGGCACCGGCCTCTTTCAGGCAGACCGAAACGGAGATCAGCGTGAAAAACAAAGCAACCGGCCTCACCGCATCCCGGACATTCACCTACAATCCGGATGCATGCGACTCTATGAGGGTCGTAACCGCCCCCTGGATCCGGGAACAATTGCGCGATGGGGTCGAATACCGCAAAGCCTCGTTCCCGCTCTTTACTTCGGATTCAATCCAGGAGATCCATATCGTGGAGGCGGTTCTTTCTGCGGCGAATAGGATCGGCATCGGATTTCCCGCCACGGCCCTGTCATTTACCGAGACCAGCGTCCAGGCTGCCGCAGCCGGTGCGTTGGTGGGTATAAATGCAGGATATTTTACCATGGACGGAGGAGAACTGGCGGAATATCCGTTTGTCAGGATAAACGGCGAGGAGAAACAGGAGGGCGCACCGGGCAACTCCAAGACCTTTCGCAGCGCCGTGCTTACTTTCGGCAGCAACGGATACGAACAGGTACAGATCCGGCAACCGGGTACTTCGAACCAGAATGCGAACGCCAAAGCGCTGACCGACCCCAATGTCCTTGTCGCAGGTCCTCTGCTGGTACTGGACAATGCGTTGAATACCGATCTTCCAGGACCGCCCAGCACATCCCATAATGTTACATCCAGTCCCAGGAGCGCGTTCGGGAAGCTCGACGACGGCACTCCGTATGGCAGGATCGTCATGGTGGCTGTCGATGGCCGGGGTACCGGAACGGGAATGAATTGTTTTCAGTTGCAGCGTTTCATGAGATATTTGGGAGCACATTCCGCCATGTGTCTGGACGGCGGAGGATCGACCACGATGTACATCAAAGGTAAAGGAGTGGTCAATGTCCCCTCCGACGGTAGCGAGAGACCGGTACAGACGACGCTTTTCCTGTTTTAAACCCTCTCTGCCCCACCGGTTGAGAGGCGAAAAACGTCTAAGATGAATATATACGAATTAAAAAACAACCTAAAACCATAAACCCATGAAAAAAATAATCGGATTGCTCTGGCTTGCCGTGCTTGCGAGTGGTATGCTGGCCTTTTCCGGATGTGAGGAAGACCTCGATGTCGAACGGAAAAATCCCGACGTGAACATAGGCCCCGTTCTCGACCGTATCATTGCTATTGTGGACAACCGCAGCGGGGAGCGCCGTAGCGGGGAACCGGTGGTCCTGAAGCAGATCGACGCGCAGGGAGAAGAGGTGATCTCAGAGATAGGCCAGTTCACCACCGACGCCTCGGGCGAATTTGAGGTAAAACTCCAGACAGGTTACTACCGGGCCGAATTCGCATATATCCCGGGGACGGAACCGGATATTTTATACGATTTCGAAGTCAAGGAGGATAAGATCTATTATCAGGTACTGATCGAGGATCCGGATGGCGATTTCGATCCTCACGATGTTACGGTTACCCTGCTGGATGCCAAGACCGGACAGAGCATGGCAAAAAAAGATTTTTACCTTTACCAGATGGTCAGAGGCGGAGGGTACGACTCGTTGGGCCACTATACCACGGGTGAAGACGGGAAACTGGTGGTCGAAGATTTATACAAAGGTACTTACCGCATAAAGGCCGCCTACTATCCCCAGACCAGGGCGGCAGCCTATAACACCTTCGATTTCGCCGTGGGGAAAAAAGAGGCCAACGCCTATTCGTTCACTGTCGAACCTATTCTTTTCGTGGATGATTTCAGTTGGTGGAATCCGAGCTGGAATTTGATCAACACCTCCGGCGTATTGCAATCCGTAAAAGTCGCTCCGTGGTATACCTACAACCCGGACGGCACCCTGGCCAACGGCGGTACCGGCAAAGGACAGCGTTGCGATATGCCCCGCCAGAGCGATATAGACAAGGCCATTGCAAGCAATTCAGAGTGGAAAGACGAGTACATCGAACGCAGGCAAGCACTCGACTCCACCGGATTGCAGTTCACAGCCACGTTCGGCATTCTTCTCTACACGGGCAACGACAAGTGTTTACCGTGTTGGGCCATGTCGCTGGGTTCGGGTCCCATCACCGGAGGAATCAAAACGGCGGCATGTCCTGAAGCGCCCGCAACCTTTAACATGAAAGTATCCGTACTGGCCAATCCGGGACACATCTACTCCGGGAACGAGTGGACGATCGAAGCGAATTTCAGAAACAATACGGACGTGGGAATCTGGATCGAAGGAGGAGGCTATTTCCTCGACGGAGGGCAACAGGTTACCCATATGGTTTTCGACAATCCTACGATTTACGATACGCCGCCGATTTCGGCCCCGGACCACTGGAACAAGATCGAAGCCATGGTTTACGGAGCGACGCCCCAGACCCAAATCCTGTTTACCGGAGGAGACCTCACGGCACGGATGCGCCTGCTGCTGACTAACATCCGGCTGGAGGAAGCCTATTAATTTAATTGATACCGCGGCAATCCCATGAAAAAACGGATTTATATACGTTTGTTTACGACGCTCGCAATCTTTGTCGCAAACATACCGGTTGCACCGGCTCAGAATTCGGACATACAGCCGGCAGAAATCGTCATCGGCATCGGGGAGAGAGTTTCGTTCTCCCCGACGCCGGACGAAAAACCGTCGGGAAAGTGGCACACGGAAAACGACAATGTCGCCATTTTATCCGTAAAGGACAACGGTACGCTTACCATTATCGGGATGGCGGAAGGAGTCTCGTCGATTACTTCGGGGAAGAAACGATCCATATCGTACCCCGTCAGAGTTGTCCCGAAAACGATCAGGATCCTAGCGATCGGAAACAGTTTTTCGGAGGATGCCGTGCAAAATTACCTTTACGAACTGGCCAGGGCTGAAGGGATAGAGATCGTCGTAGGCAATCTGTTTATCGGAGGGTGCTCGCTCGAAACCCATCTGGCGAATGCCCGCAGCGATGCCCCGGCTTACAGCTACCGCAAAATAGGACCGGACGGAAAGTTGACTACACGTCCGAACACCTCCCTGGACGAGGCGTTGAACGACGAGTCTTGGAATTATATAAGTTTGCAGCAGGTCAGCTATCTGGCCGGTAAATTTTCTTCCTGGGAAAAGAGCCTGCCACAACTTATCCGCCATGTCCGGGAAAAGAGCCCGCACACAGGCAATACCACGCTGATGATCCACCAGACGTGGGCCTATGCCGAAAATTCGACACACAAACGTTTCGCCGACTACGGTAAGGACCAGATGAAGATGTATAAGGATGTCGTGGATTGCGTCTCCAGGGTAGCACGTCTGAACGGAATCGACCTTGTCATTCCGTGCGGAACAGCCATTCAGAATGGCCGGACGAGCTCTCTCGGCGATACGTTTTGCCGCGACGGGTTCCATTTGCAACGTACTTACGGACGGTATACCGCGGCCTGCACATGGTTTGAAAAAATATTCAATAGAGACGTCGTAGAAAATCCTTACTTTCCGGATACGATCTCCGAGAAGGAAAAACGCATCGCCCGGTATGCGGCGCACTATGCGGTGAAAGCCCCCGAAGTAATCACCGACATGAAAACATTCTGAATATGAAAAGATCGTGTTTACTCTCTTTATCGCTTATTTTTACCCTGCTGGCCGGTAAGGCTGAACATCCGCAGCGTTTCTTCGACAGGAAAGATCTCATACTGTCGGGTACGTACTATTATCCCGAACAGTGGCCGTCGGACCAATGGGAAAGGGATATAAAAAAGATCGCCGCATTGGGTTTCGAGTTTATACATTTCGGAGAGTTTGCATGGGCGTTTATGGAGCCGCGTGAAGGCATGTATGACTTTGTGTGGCTCGACGAGGCGATAAGGCTGTCCCAAAAATACGGGCTGAAAATCATACTGTGTACCCCGTCAGCCATCCCTCCGGTATGGTTGAGCGAAAAACACCCCGATATTATGTGTGTTACGGATGGTGGGCAGAGCCTGCAACACGGGGCACGGCAACCGGCCTCATGGGCGAGCGATACCTACCGGAGTTATGTGGAGAAAATAGTCGCCGTCCTGGCAAAACGTTATGGGAACAATCCTGCCGTCATAGGCTGGCAGATAGACAACGAACCGTCGCACTATAAATACAGTTATGAATACAGCGAAAACAACCGGAGAAAGTTCATCGGGTGGTTGCGGGACAAATACGGCGGGATAGAGGTGCTTAACGAGGCGTGGGGCACGGCTTTCTGGAGTGAAACATACGGTAGTTTCGACCAGATTGTCATTCCCAATCCGGAGCGGTTAGCGGGGAAGGCAAATCCTCACGCAATGCTCGATTTTAAACGGTACACCGCTGATATGGCGGCGTCTTTTATAAACTTTCAGGCGGATATACTGCGACGGCATATATCCGAAGGCCAGTGGATAACATCCAACACCATGCCTGCCCATGCACAAGTGGATCCCGCACGGATGGATCACTTGGACTTTCCTACCTACACGCGATATCTGGTGCATGGTTTGAATATAGGACACGGTGGCCAGGGATTTCGGATATCGAAACCCGAAATGATCGGTTGGAATAACGATCTGTACCGGAATTTCAAGGGAGTAACCGGCGTGATGGAGATACAACCCGGACAGGTTAACTGGGGCGTGTATAACCCTCAGACCTATCCCGGTGCGGTGCGGTTGTGGTACTACCACATTCTTGCAGGCGGCAATAAACTGGTATGCCATTACCGTTTCCGGCAGCCGCTCAAAGGCAGCGAGCAGTACCACTACGGAACCATGCAGACCGACGGAATCAGCGTGAGCCGTACGGGAGAGGAGATAGTACGGTTCAACAGGGAACTCAGTATCCTCCGCCGTAATTATAATCCCGAGGCCCGGATGCCCCCAAAGCTCGAAAAGATACGGACAGCGATACTCGTAAATCCGGACAATCGCTGGGAAATGGATTTCCAGCCCCAGACCGAACAATGGAATACGGTCGTCCATTACGATAAATACTATAATATCGTCAAATCGTTCGCCGCACCGGTGGATATAATCGGAGAAAACGCAGACTTTTCAAAATGGCCCGTGCTGGTCGTACCGGCCTTTCAGCTACTGGACAAAACCCTTATCGACCGTTGGAGGAAATATGTAGAAGAGGGCGGCCATTTGGTATTGACATGCCGGACAGGACAAAAAAACCGTAATGCGCATCTGTGGGAGGCTAAACTTTCGGAGCCGATATACAAACTCATTGGAGCTCGAGAATTGTTTTTCGATCATTTACCCCCGGATATATGGGCATCGGTGAAGATGGATTCGGATATTTTCACGTGGAACAACTGGGCGGATGTACTCCAGCCGGACAGAACCTCTGAAACATGGGCCGTCCATAACGACCAGTTCTATGCCGGATCCGCAGCGGTACTGCATAAAAAAACAGGCAAAGGGAGTGTAACTTATATCGGAGTAGACAGCGACGACAGCCGGTTGGAAAAAGAGGTATTACGGAGAATATATAAAAACAGAGGGGAGATTTACGACCTGCCGGAAGGGATAATCCTGGAATGGAGGGACGGATTCTGGTTCGGTCTCAACTACACATCGGAGCCTTATCGGTTTCCAATTCCCGCAAATGCCCAGATACTGATAGGAATACCGGAAACCCCTGCAGCAGGAGTAATCGTATGGAAAGAAAGCAAATAGTCCGATAAAAAAGCTTTTTGCATCACTCATATTTCACTGAATTGATTCCTTTTATAAAAACATAACAAGTAACAAGAAGAAACTCAACTTGTCATATCAATGTAAAAGTATTCATTCAACACATTCCCTTTTGATTTTACAGACTGCACCATAGACAGTTTCACCAAAATTTTTAGTATTTAGGCGAATGACCAAATAAAATTTACAATGTAGTGGTTATAATTATTACTTCGTATAAATAAAGTATAGATTGGAGCCTTTTCAGGTGTTGTTGTAAATATTTTCTGTAACCGCCTCTACGCAATACTCTTATTCCTGACTTAGTATACGTACTTTCGATTTACCCATTTCTATTTTCTCTTCGGAATGCTCCATAACCTATAATATCTCCTGTAAGGTGTCCCAACCCAGACAAGATACTTACGCCCCCCCTTTTGATCTCTGTTCACTCATCGTTTGGAAACGGCGTAGTGAAGGGACAGATTTCAGCACTGAGGCGGTATACACGCCCAAGACCGATATTTTTCCGACAATTGAAAATACCATATCTTTACACTGTTCAACAAGAGATACAAGTGTTCTTATCAAAACAGTCCACGATGTTTTTCTACAGAATTATCCATACAAAACAGGCGCAGATAAGCAGTAATCTCTTTTTTTAACCATTCACAATTCCAACTATTTAGTAAACTGAGTGTACGGAGAGAAATTCCACCACCCTCTTTTTAGCATCAGCCATTTACTTTATTTTGCCGATCTGGCCGTTTTTACGTGAGTTCTTACTATCTTTGTACCGCTTCAAACCGATCATCCGCATGAATACCTATACGCTCGAAGAGGTTTCGACCCCGCAACAGAAAAAAGAGTTCCTGAACCTGCCCAAACGGCTCTACCGCAACAACCGCGCCTGGGTCTGTCCGCTGGACGACGACATCGAATCGCGGTTCGACCCCGCCCGCAACGAACTGTTCGCCGACGGGGAGGCGATCCGCTGGATCGCACGCGACGGAAAGGGCGAAGTGGTGGGCCGCATCGCCGCATTCTACAACACGGAGCTGGCCAACGCCGGCAACGAACAGCCCACGGGCGGCTGCGGATTCTTCGAGGCGATCGACTCGCAGGAGCTGGCCGACCTGCTCTTCGACGCGGCCCGGGAGTGGCTCGCCGCCCGCGGCATGGAGGCGATGGACGGCCCGATCAACTTCGGAGACCGCGACCAGTGGTGGGGCCTGCTCGTCGAAGGCTACGAACTGCAGCCCCTCTACGCCAATCCCTACAATCCGCCTTACTACAAGGCTCTTTTCGAGAATTACGGTTTCAAGAACTATTTCAACCAGCACACCTACCTGCGCAACCTGAAGGTAGGCGAGTTCAACCAGTCGGTCTACGAGCGTGTCAAGCGGCTCGAGGAGACTCCCGGATACAGGTTCGAACACATCAGCAAGCAGAACCTGGAGCAGGTGGCCGACGACTTCCGGCTGATCTACAACAAGGCGTGGGCCCTGTTCACGGGAGTCAAGGCGATCGACCGCGAACATGCGCAGGGACTGATGCAGTCGCTCAAGCCGATCATCGACGAGAAGCTCATCTACTTCGCCTTCTTCAACGACGAACCGATCGGATTCTTCATCATGGTGCCCGACCTGAACCGCGTGATCGGACGCTTCGGAGGCAAACTGAACCTCTGGAACAAGCTGCGGCTCGTCTTCATGCTCAAATGCACGCGGAAGGCCGACCGCGTCTTCGGCGTCATCTTCGGTGTGGTGCCCGAATTCCACGGCAAAGGGATCGAATCGGGCATGATGCACGCCTTCGAACAGGCGCTGGCCCGCGGAGAGGTCCACTACAAAACGCTGGAACTGGCCTGGATCGGCGATTTCAACCCCGTGATGATGCGCATGGTGGAAAACTACGTCTGCGCCACCAAGCACAAGATGCACACCACCTACCGCTATCTGTTCGACCGCACCAAGGAGTTCAGGCGCTGCCCTCGCATGGGCGTCCGCCGTCCCCAGTAATAGTAATCCCCCCGTATCCTTCGCCGACGACCGCCCTTTCGGAGTTGGCCCGGGAATTGCACCTGTTCCCGGAGAACCGAAAAACCGAAAGAGTATGGGAAACATGTTCTGTTACCAATGCCAGGAGACCGCCTTCGGCACGGGCTGCACGATCCGCGGCGTCTGCGGCAAACACCCCGATACGGCCGCGTTGATGGACCTGCTGGTCTACGCCGTGCAGGGTATCTCCGCCATAAACCACGCCCTGCACCGGCAGGGCCTCTCCTCCTCCGAAGCCGACCGCTTCGTGGCGGAAGCGCTTTTCGCCACCGTCACCAACACCAATTTCGACGACGCGGCCCTCATGTCCCTGCTGGAGAGGGCCTTCGCCCTCAAGGACGGACTGACCGGAACCGCCCGGCAGCACGGAATCGACCTGCCCGCCTACCGCCAGGTCACCCTTCATGTCACACCGGAAAACTATGCGGAAGAGGCGCTCTCGACCGGCATACTCCGGGAGGCGGACGAAGACGTCCGGGCGCTGAAACAACTGGCGATCTACGGCATGAAGGGGGCTGCGGCCTATGCCTGCCACGCCCTGCGGCTGGGGATGGAAGACCCGGAGGTGTACGATGCCATGCAGACGGTTCTGGCCGAAACGTGCCGGACCGACGTCCAGGCGCCCGACCTGGTCGATCTGGTGGTCATTACGGGCGAATGCGGCGTGCGGGCCATGGCCCTGCTCGACAAGGCCAACACATCCGCCTACGGACACCCCGCGATGACCCGGGTGGAAATCGGTACGCGGACGAATCCCGGCATTCTCGTCTCGGGCCACGACCTGCGCGACCTGGAGGAGCTGCTGCGGCAGAGCGAAGGGACGGGCGTGGACATCTATACCCACGGAGAGATGCTCCCGGCCCATTTCTATCCGAAACTGCGCAGGCATTCCCACCTGGCGGGCAATTACGGCAATGCCTGGTGGAAACAGACATGGGAATTCGAGAGTTTCAACGGACCTGTCCTGCTCACCTCCAACTGTCTGGTGCCGCCCCTGTCGAAAGCGGGTTACAAGGAGCGCGTCTACACGACCGGGCCGGCGGGTTTCCCGGGATTCACCCACATTCCGGAAGGACGGGACGGCAAACCGAAAGATTTCTCGGCCCTGATCGAACACGCGAAACGGTGTCCTCCCCCGATCCGTATCGAACAGGGATACGTCACCGGAGGGTTCGCCCACAACCAGCTGGCCGAACTGTCGGACCGGGTGGCGGAGGCGCTCCGCGACGGCCGTATCCGAAAATTCGTCGTCATGGCCGGATGCGACGGACGGATGCCCTCGCGCGAATACTACACGGAGTTCGCCCTCCAACTGCCCGAGGACACGGTGATCCTCACGGCCGGATGTGCCAAATACCGCTATCTGAAACTCAACCTGGGCGAAATCGACGGCCTGCCCCGCGTCTGGGACGCCGGCCAGTGCAACGACAGCTACTCGCTGGCCATCATGGCTCTGCGGCTGAAGGAGACGCTCGGGGCGGAACACCTGAGCGACCTGCCGATCGTCTACAACATCGCATGGTACGAACAGAAGGCCGTGATCGTCGTGCTCGCGCTCCTCAGCCTCGGAATCAAGGATATCCACCTGGGCCCCACCCTGCCCGCCTTCTTCTCGACGAACGTACGCCGCGTACTGCGCGAGGTGTTCGGCCTGAACTCGGTCTCCACCCCCGAAGACGACCTGAAAAAGTGGGTGAACGACGACCGCAGCACAAAAAAGGCACGGCACGTCCCGACTGTCTGAACCGTCCGGACGAAACGGTCCCGTCCGTCCCGGGAAACGATCGTCACCCCCCGGCGGAATCTCTTCCGCCGGGGTGAACCGATTAGACGGATATGCTCCGGACTTCCCCGCATTCCCCTGCCAGAACGCGGCCGTTCCGCAAAGGAGATGCGCCTTCCGGCACCGTCACACGGCCGGAGCCAGGTATTTCACCAGCAGGTACCCGCCTCCGAGCAGCCACAGATAGAGCAGCGCCGCCAACAGGAAGGGTTTCGCCCCCGCCTTCCTGAACTTTTCGATACTCGTTTCGGTTCCCAGTGCCGTCATAGCCATCGTCAGCAGGAAAGTGTCCAGTTCATTGATTCCCTTCACCACGGCGTGCGGAAGCAGATCGAACGAATTGAACCCGATAACGGCCAGGAAGCCGAATGCAAACCAGGGAACCGTAATCTTGCCGGTCTTCATGTTTTGCCCACCGTTGCGTCTCTTCGTCGAACGAGCCAACACCAATCCCATAACCACCAATACGGGAGCCAACAACATCACACGAATCATCTTGACAATCACGGCCGAATCCGAGATCTCGGTCCCCATCGCATTGCCGGCCCCCACCACATGAGCCACTTCATGAAGGGTAGAACCGGTATAGATGCCCATCTGGGAGGGGGTGAGATCCAGCATGCCCGCCCGGTACAGGATCGGATAAAGAAACATGGAGAGCGTTCCGAAAATCACCACTGTCGAGACGGCCACCGCCGTCTTGTGGGGTTCACTCTTCACGACGGGTTCGGCCCCCAGCACGGCCGCCGCCCCGCAGATGGCGCTCCCGGTAGCGGTCAGCAGGGTGAGGTCGCGGTCCATCTTCAACAGGCGCCCCAGGAGAATACCCAGTCCGATCGTCGCTCCCACGACGATCACGTCGATCAGGATCGCGGGCAGCCCTACGGCCACGACGCTCTGGAACGTCAGCCGGAACCCGTACAGCACGATTCCCAGACGCAACACCTGTTTCGTGCAGAAGAGGATGCCCGGAACCCAGGTCTGGGGCAGCCGGTTTCGCAGGCTGTTGGCGTAGAGCATACCGAGGATGATCCCGACGATCAGCGGACTGAACGACAGGCGCTGCACGAAGGGAAATTCGGCGATATAAAACGCAGAAAAGGAGAAAAGGGTGATGAGCAGAATACCGTGGAGGGTGTTGCCTTTCTTTTCGCTGAGCATGGCTGATTCGATTTTGTCCGTTTTTTTCACGGACAAAGATACATCCCCCGCCCCAGATTTCCCGCTTCCGTTTCGTTATCCGGCATAACCGCAGGTTATCGACCTTTCCTCCTGCCGAAAGGCTTCGATCTCCAGCGCCGCCGACGGTCAGCCGTACAGGGGCACCAGCGAGGCGAACCGCATGAAGTGCTCCGCCAGTTCGTGACCTCCCCCCTGGGGATGGACGAAAGCGAACTCCCGTTTCAGTTCCAGCCCGTTCACTTCCACGACCCTCAGGCGTCCCTCGGCCAGTTCCCGGGCCACGGCCACCACCGACACGATGGCATAAGCATCGCTTCCGGCCAGGAAGGACTTGATGCCCTCGGTCGTTCCCATCTGCAACAGAATTCGCAATTGCGATAACCGGACGTGATGCGCAGCCAGGGCCTGTTCGATCACCTCGAGCGTTCCGGACCCCGTCTCGCGCAACACCAGCGGCAGCGAAAGCAGCTCTTCCAACGAAATCTCCTCCCGGGCCGCCGCATTGCGCGCACCGGTTACAAGCACCAGTTCGTCGTCGGCGAACCGCATGTACTTCAACCCCGGCTGGTGACTGCATCCCTCCACCAGGCCCAGGTCGATCCTCCGGTCGGACAACGCCTCCTCCACCTGCCGGGAATTGCCGGTCATCAGGGAGAGTTTCACGTCGGGATACCGCGCGATGTAACGGGCCATCACTTCCGGCAGCAGGTACTGGGCGATCGTAGTGCTCGCCCCGAGCCTCAACTCCCCGTCGAAACTGTCCGTCAGCAGATTCATCTCCAGTTTCAGTCGGCGATACCCGTCCAGAATCGACTCGGCCCGTGCCAGAAAAAGTTTACCGGCCTCGGTCAGTGTAATTCGCCCCCCCGACCGTTCGAACAGCTGTACCCGAAACAGGTTTTCCAACTCCTGGATATGCTTGGTCACAGCGGGTTGGGAGACAAACAACTCCTGGGCGGCTTTCGTGAAACTCAACTGGTGTGCCACCTCGACAAATACCCGTAACCGAAAATCATCCATACTCTATTCGCTCCTACATGATAAAAAAACCGCCACGGGCCCCTACGGTCCGCAGCGGTATATTCTCTATGCGGTGACCGGAAAAAGATCCGATCCTATTCCAACTCTTTCAACCAGCGAGCCAACGAGGTCTGAAACTCCGTTTCATACTTAAACAAAGTGCCAAAACCACCCCAGCCATGTCCTCCCGCAGGATAGATATGCAACTCGCCGGGTACTTTACAAGCTTTGAGCGCCAAATAATACTCCACACTATTGGCCGGCGGCACCCCTTTATCATCATCACTCAATGCAATAAATGTCGTGGGAGTCCGCTCCGTCACCTGTTTTTCGTTCGAGAAACGCTCCACCAAATCGGCCTTGTATCCCTTTCCGATCAAGCGTTCACGCGAACCCCGATGGGTAAATGTCTCATCCATCGTGATCACGGGATAGATCAGCACCGAAAAATCGGGACGATTCTCATCCGATGTAAACTGCGTCGAAGCGGTCGAAGCCAGATGTCCTCCGGCCGAAAAACCCATGATTCCCACCTTCTTCGGATCGATTCCCCACTCGGATGCCTTACCCCGTACGGTTACAAGAGCCGTCTGAGCATCTTTCAAGGGGATTTCATAATGTCCGTTGGGCATTCGATATTTCAACACGATTCCCGCAACACCCTGTTCTCTCATCCACCGTGCTACGGCATGGCCCTCCTTTTCGATCGCCAACCGAGAGTACCCTCCTCCGGGACAGATCACCACGGCACGTCCCGTAGCTTTGGACTTTTCGGGCAGATAAACATACAGCACCGGATTCTGCACATCGGCCACCCGGGTGCTGTCCACCCAGTGTTCTTCGGTTTTGAATCCTGCGCTCTCCGCCGGACCATTCGGATAGAGCGGCAGTTCCAACGGTTTTTGAGCCTGCAGCGACAAGACACCCAACGACACCATTACTGTCAGAAATATTTTTTTCATATCAACACATCGAATTAGTTCTCCGTCTATTAAAATGGCAGATCATCCACCGGATCTTCCCTGTATGCACCACCTTCTGCAGCTCCTTCCAACGGGGGCAGATCACGCACGGGAGCGGCAGCAGGAGCATCCGCCGAGGCCCACGGAGCAGGCGAACCGGCCGGAGCAGCGGCTTCAGTACCCTTACGCGTCACCTTCCATGCCTGCAACGAAGTATACCATTTATTATTGAATTCGCGCGATTCCACATTCACCGACAGTGTATAGGCATCTCCGGGCTTCATCGAAGCCACCTCCTGAGCCCGATCGCCCCAAAAAGTGATACAAACCTTACGGTTGAAATCGTTGGGCTGTTCGAACACCACCTCCTGACGCACCCATTCGCCTTTGGCGCTCACACCCCGTACCGGTTCCAATACCTTGACTACAACAACATCCAGTTCCATATACGTTACATGTTTTTACTCTTCCACTATTTTGATACTCAGAATCAGATCGCCCTGCCGAATCGCATCGATCACCTCGAGTCCTTCGACTACCTTGCCGAAAGCCGTATGAACGCCATCCAGATGAGCCGTATTCTGACGATTATGACAAATAAAGAATTGGGAACCTCCGGTATCCTTTCCCCGGTGAGCCATCGACAACACTCCCCGATCGTGATACTGCCGAGGGGCAGAAGTCTCGCACTTGATCGTATAACCGGGACCACCGGCTCCCGTCCCCAGCGGACATCCTCCCTGAATCACGAAATCGGGGATAACACGGTGAAAGGTCAGGCCATCATAAAAACCGCTCTGGGCCAGTTTAATAAAGTTAGCCACCGTACCCGGAGTCTCCTTCTCGTAGAGTTCGGCTTTCATATCACCCTTTTCGGTGCTTATCAATGCATATTTCATAGATCAAAAGATTTTTTTCACAATCGGTTATTTCCTTACAAAGGTAACAAAAAAGCACAAAAAAGACGGCAATCCCCAAAGATCGCCGTCCCTTTTTTATCGTTTACGACCCACTATTTCTTAGCAGCGCCGTCTTTTGCCTCTTCAGCAGGACCGGGCATCACGTCGAAAAGTTCCACTTCGAATACCAGAGCCTGATTCGGGCCGATAGACTGAGGAGCTTGTTCGCCATAAGCCAGTTCGGCAGGAATCCAAAGTTTGATCTTACCGCCTTTGCCGACCAGTTTCAGACCCTCGCCCCAACCTTTGATCACGCGGTTCAGAGCAAATTCAGCCGTATCGCCACGGTCGTAGGAGGAATCGAACACCTTACCGTTTTTCAATTCGCCCTTATACATGACACGTACGGTATCGTTGTCGCTGGTAGCCTTCACGTCGCTACCCGGGGTGATGATCTCATAGAGCAGACCGCTTTCGGTCTTCTGAATATTCTTGTTTTCCTTCTCTACCTTAGCCAGGAACTCTTCAGACTCTTTCTTTGCCTTGGCGGGTTTACGTACGGTAAAATATTCACGCAGGAAAGCATAGGAAGCCTCTTGATCCATTTTGGATTTGTTTTTCAACACATCCTTAATGGCAGCCGATACCACGTCGATATTCAGCGTGCTATCCACGTTCTTGATGTAAGAACCCAGATCGACACCAATGGCATAAGCCAGCGAATCCTGCTCCGATTTCAACGAGCCGGAACCCGAGTTGCAAGCGCTGAAGATCACAGCCGTTGCTCCCAGAAGAATAAAAATCTTTTTCATTGGAAATTGTTTATTTTAATTAAAAATCAGTTTTCCTCAATAATAGATGCAAACATAATCATTTATAGCGAATTTTAATTCATTTTGCGCCATTTTATTTTCGTTCGAATTTCTGTTTCAGCGACCGGACGGTCTTTTTGCCAACAGTCCGATCAAAATCGCCCCCAGCACAGCGGCACACAGCGAAGCCGCCAGTACGGCAATCTTTCCGGGGGCCACAAACGGAGTCCCTCCGAAAGCCAGGTTATCGATAAAGATCGACATCGTAAATCCGATTCCGCCCAGACAGGCCACCCCACAGAGAACCCGCCAACCGGAAGCTTTCGGCATTACAGCCACTCCACTCCGAATGGCGATCCAACTGGCCAGTACAATACCCAACGGTTTACCGACCACCAATCCCCAGAAGATACCCCTCCCCAACGAGGTACTGAAAATTCGAAGATCGGCCAGCGACTCGAGCGACACTCCCGCATTCGCCAAGGCGAAAACAGGCATAATCAAGAAATTGACTACCGGAGTCAAAGCATGTTCAAGCCGTTGCATGGGACTGATCGACTCCCCGGCTATGCGACGCAAGGCATACAGATCATGGAATTGCCGATGATTGGAGAGTACCTCCACTCCTTCCCGATCGTTGTGTCGGAAATTCTCCAACAAAAAACGCGATTTATAGAGAAAATACTTGCGACTGTAACGAGGTTCGGCCGGCAGAGTCATGGCGATCAACACACCGGCGATAGTGGCATGGATTCCCGAATGGAGAAACAATATCCACAACAACAGACTGGGAATCATGTAGTAGCGCATCTTATACACCCGGAAGCGATTCAGCAGTACCAGCAACAGGAACACACAAGCCGCAGCAGCCAATGCCGCGAAATTGATCTGAGCCGTATAGAAAAGAGCGATCACCAGAATAGCGCCCAAGTCGTCCACAATGGCCAATGCCGTCAGAAATATCTTCATCGAAACGGGGACCTTGTTTCCCAACAACGACAACACACCAATGGCAAAAGCAATATCCGTCGCCATCGGAATTCCCCAACCGGAAGCATAGGGGGTCCCTCCGTTGAATGCCACGAAAATCAGCGCCGGAACCACCATTCCACCCACGGCAGCCGCCACGGGCAGTGCCGCCTGTTTCACACTGGCAAGTTGTCCGGCCATGATCTCACGTTTGATCTCCAATCCCACCACAAAGAAGAAGATCACCATCAATCCGTCGTTGATCCACTCTTCCACCGTACGGGAGAGCGCGAATCCATCGAACCCCACGGTCAATTTTGCCAGAAGAACATGATGATAAATCTCCCGCGTAGCGTCGAGATTGGCCAGCACCAGAGCCACCACGGCAAAAATCACCAATACCACCCCTCCGGCCCAAAGGCTACTCATAAAATAGTCCTTACGCCTATTCCATTCATAAAAAACACGTTTACGTCGGAAGCCTATCTCTCTCGCCATACGTTATTTCGGATTGCTTTTCAACATGAAATTACAAAGTTTATAGAGGACACGGGCACCCACATTGGCATCCCATTCATCCTCATGGTCGGCCCTCGGCGCCACTTCACACAGATCGAATCCCACGATCCGACATCCGGATTCCGCCACCGCATTCAACAGATAGACAGCCTCATGAAACGAAAGTCCACCGGCTACGGGAGTCCCCGTGTGCGGACAAAGATCGGGCGAAAGACCGTCTATATCGAAACTCACATAGACCTGCCGGGGCAGACACTCCACGATCCGGGCACATTGTTCTCTCCAGGTCATTCCCTCGAAACGTCCCCGAGCCAACAGATAATCATCGAACGACACCACCCGAGGATCCTCTTCGGCCAACGTCTGCTCCCCGTCACAGAAATCCCGTACACCCACCTGCACCAACCGTTCCACCCCGGATACCTCTTTTAATATATTATACATGATCGAGGCATGCGAATAGTCGAACCCTTCATAACCGGCTCTCAAATCGCGGTGAGCATCCACATGCAAAATGCCAAACGAACCTTTTCGTTCGGCCAATGCCCGAACAAAACCCAGCGGTGTACTATGGTCCCCTCCCACCAGGCCTACCAATTTTTCCTGTTCGAGCCATCCCCTGGCTTCTTCGTACACCCGATCGTTCAGCCAACGCGATCCTTCGTTAACTCGGGCAATCTTCCTCTTCACATAATCATCCCCCAGAGAACCGCCCGATTCCAGATGCGACATCACTTTCTGGGCATCACTCCTCAACAGGGCACTCCGTTCCTGAATCGAATATTCGATCCCCACGGTGCCGATCCCCTCTCGCCAACCACCCGGATAAAATCCGTCGTAAAGATCGAGCTGGGAAGAGGCTCCGATAATCGCATCCGGCCCGTAAGCCGCCCCGCCTCCATAGGAAGCCGTCACATCCCAGGGGACGGAGAGCAATACCAATCGAGACTCCTCCGCCGTACAGGGCAATCCGAAATAATTCCCATTATCGAGTCCCGTTCCGTCGGGATCAAAATCCTTCATATCCATAATTCACCTGCATAAAACATACCTAATTCGTCCACAAAAGTAACAAAATTTAGATTTTCAGTCAGAAAAACCGCCTCTGAGCCCCAGTTGATTATAAGCAAAAATTATAAAAACAATTAAAATTATAAGATTTTCCACAATACCATCCTGCCGGTTTACGTTTTATAGGAGAATCTTTAATATAGTTGCGACAACATAGGTTAAAGATTTTTAATTTTTTTCATAATCAATACATTAAGTTGGGTACTTCCGCCGCAGTTTTCTGCGGCGGAAGTTTTTTCGATACATCCTGCGCTTTTAATATGTATCTTTGGGGGTTATGAAAATCGTAGCTGATTGCGACATACCTTTTTTAAAAGGAGTCTTGGAACCTTATGCCGAGATGGTTTATCTGCCAGGGAAAGCCATCTCCGCAAATGATGTGGCCGATGCAGACGCCCTGATCGTACGTACACGGACACGTTGCGATCGTTCTCTGCTGCAAAATTCCCGGGTATGCTTCATCGGAACGGCCACCATCGGATTCGATCACATCGACCGGGAGTATTGTCGCTCCCGCGGAATCACTGTCGAAACAGCCACCGGCTGCAATGCACGCGGAGTTCTCCAGTGGGTCGGTGCCGTATTGGCCTTTGCCGGAAGAGAAGGGAAATGGACCCCGAATCAGAAAACCCTGGGAGTTGTCGGTGTGGGTCACGTAGGTTCACTGGTGGCCGCCTATGCCCAACAGTGGGGTTTCCGTCTGCTGTGCTGCGACCCCCCTCGACAACGAGAAGCCGCAACCCATATTCCGGATCACCATAATCCGCTTGCACCCGTGAATTTCGTTTCGCTGGATCAGATCGCCAAAGAAGCCGACATCATCACGTTCCATGTACCCTTGAACCGTACGGGGGATGATACCACACTCCACATGGCCGACCGGCAATTTTTCGAGAAATTGAAGCCCGGCACACTGCTACTCAACTCCTCACGCGGCGAAGTGGTGGACGGAGACGCCCTGCTGGAATTTCTTCGTCGAGAGGAAAAGGAGAAACGACCGATGCCCGTCCGCTGTGTCATCGATACCTGGGAACACGAACCGGAAATCGATCGTCAGTTGCTTCGCCGCACTCTGCTCGCCACGCCTCACATTGCCGGCTACTCCCGACAGGGGAAAGCCAATGCTTCGTCGATGATTGTCCGCGCTCTGGCCCGCCACTATCAACTGCCACTGACCGACTGGTATCCCCACGGCGAAGTCACCCCCTCCATACCTCGGCCGATCGACTGGCAGGAACTGCTCTCCTCGATCGACACCTATTTCGATATCGAATCACAAAGCCGATCGCTGAAAGAGTCTCCCGAACAGTTTGAAGCCATGCGTAACCACTACCCCTATCGCGAAGAATATTTTTAATTATCTTTGCAACGGTCAATCCTCAAACGATTCACTATAGACGATATGTATCAACACTTTTTACGTCCGATTCTTTTTCTGATCTCGCCGGAACGCATCCACCACCTGATCGTGGCCCTGCTGAAACTCTGTCACTATCTGCCGGGAAGCCGAGCCCTGCTGCGAGCCTGCTTTTCCTATCGTCATCCGTCGCTGGAACGCGAAGTATTCGGCATGCGATTTCCCAATCCCATCGGTCTGGCCGCAGGATTCGACAAAAACGGCGAAGTCTATCGCGAAATCGCCGCACTGGGTTTCGGCTTTGTGGAAGTAGGCACCGTTACCCCCAAACCTCAACCGGGGAATCCCCGTCCTCGACTGTTCCGCCTGCCGGAAGACCAGGCTCTGATCAATCGCATGGGATTCAATAACCACGGTATGGAAAATATGGTTCGCAATCTGCGGAACCGTTGTCCGGGCCTGATCATCGGCGGCAATTTGGGAAAAAACACGCTGACCCCCAACGAAGAGGCCGCTGCCGACTATCTGAAACTGTTCCGATGCCTGTATCAATACGTAGACTATTTCGTAGTGAATGTCAGCTGCCCCAACATCGCCAAATTGGGCTCCCTGCAAGACAAAGAGCACCTGAAAGAGATCCTGGAAGGACTGTTGGAGTTCCGTCGCGGACAGAATCAGTATCGCCCGATCCTGCTCAAAATATCACCCGATCTTACCACCGCCCAACTCGACGACGCCATCAGCGTACTGACCGAAACGGGTCTCGACGGTATCGTGGCAACCAATACCACCACCTCTCGCGAGGGTCTGAAGACCAACCCCAAGACCGTGGCCGCCATTGGAAACGGAGGTTTGAGCGGAGCACCCCTCACCGAACGCTCTCTGGAGATGGTACGTTACATTCACACCCGGACCGAAGGACGTTATCCGATCATCGGAGTGGGAGGAGTGATGTCTCCCGAAGACGCCCAACGCATGTTGGAAGCAGGAGCCAGTCTGGTACAGGTCTACACGGGATTTATATACAACGGCCCCAGCTTCGTAAAACAGATATGCAAACACCTGAAAACAGTGGCCGAATCGCCTAAAGAACAACCATCAAGCTCAAGTCGGTTATGAAAGCTGAAATCATCACCATCGGAGACGAAATACTGATCGGTCAGATCGTCGACACCAATTCGGCGTGGATCTCCCAACGTCTCAACGAAACGGGAATTACGGTGAGCAGCAAGATTTCGATCGCAGACGACCGCACCCAGATCATCGACACGATCGACACAGCTCTCCGGGGAAACGACCTGGTGGTCGTAACGGGAGGCCTCGGCCCCACCAAAGACGATATCACGAAAAAGACACTGGCCGACTACTTCGGCAGCAAACTGGTACGACACGAACCTACTTTCGAGTTTATCCGTACGCTGATGACCAAACGGGGAATTGCATTCAACGAGTTGAACCAGGCCCAGGCCCTGGTTCCCGAATGCTGTACGGTGCTCATGAACCACAACGGAACGGCTCCGGGCATGTGGTTCGAACGGAATGGGAAAATATTGGTCTCCCTGCCGGGCGTACCTTTTGAAATGATGCCCCTGATCAATGATGAGGTACTCCCCCGTATCCGGGAACACTTTTCCCTGCGTTCGGTAGTCCATAAAACGGCTATCACCTTCGGACTGGCCGAATCGGCTCTGGCCCTGAAAATCGCCCCGTGGGAGGATTCTCTGCCGGCATTTCTGAAACTGGCCTATCTGCCCAATCCGTCCCAGATACGACTGCGTCTGTCGGCGTACGATACCGACCAAAAGATGGCCCAGGAGGAGATAGACCGTCAATTCGCCCGTCTCGAAGCCCTGATTCCGGCCTACGTAATCGGATACGGCGATGACACGGTAGCCTCGATCACGGCCGAATTACTGCATCGGCGAGGAGCCACACTGGCTGTGGCAGAATCGTGTACGGGAGGTGCCTTGAGCAGTGCCTTTACCTCCATGCCGGGAGCGTCGGAATATTTTCTGGGCAGTGTGGTCTCCTACAGCAACTCCGTCAAAGAACAGGTGCTGGGCGTCCACGCCGACGATCTGAAACACTATGGAGCTGTCAGTCAACAGGTTGCCGAGCAGATGGCTGCCGGCGTACGCCGTATCACAGGCGCAGACTATGCCATTTCCACCACGGGAATTGCTGGTCCCTCGGGAGGAAGCCCGGAAAAACCTGTCGGCACGGTATGGATCGGCATCGCCTCTGCAAAGGGTGTTTTCGCCCGGAAAATGGTCTTCGGACATCTGCGCAGACAAAACATCGAACGTGCAACGGCCAATGCCATCAACCTGTTGCGCCTGGTGCTTACCGACCGAATCGAGACCCCTGTCCAACAGGGCCTTTTATAGTCTTCCGCACCCGAAAGCAGACCCAAGGCATCCCGATTTTCGAAAAAACGCATTCCGAAAATCTTATAATATAAATAACCGGCTTGTCATTTGACAAAAAAGATGTATATTTGCACTCCCTTAGGGAACAAATAAAGAAGAATAAACAAAATGAGAATTTGCGAAATCACTGGAAAAACGGCTGTTGTGGGAAATAATGTAGCCCACTCGAACACCCGTACCAAGCGTCGCTTCAATCCCAATTTGAAGACCAAACGCTTCTGGCTGGAGGAGGAAGGCAGATGGATCACCCTCAAGGTATCGGCTGCCGGAATCAAAACCATCAACAAAAAAGGGCTGAGTGCCGCGCTGAAAGAAGCTGCCGCCGCCCGAAAACTTTATTAAACGACAGGAGGTAAACAATGGCAAAAAAAGGAAACCGCGTGCAGGTGATTCTTGAGTGCACCGAACAACGCGAAAGTGGTCTGCCCGGCATGTCGCGGTACATCACCACGAAAAACAAAAAGAATACTCCCGACCGTATGGAACGCCGGAAGTACAATCCGATCCTCAAGAGAGTAACCTTACACCGTGAAATTAAATAAGTAAGTGAACCATGGCAAAGAAAGTAGTAGCAACACTGAAAACGGGTTCGGGCAAGAACTTCACAAAGTGCATTAAGATGGTTAAATCCGACAAGACCGGCGCTTATGCCTTCAAGACGGAAATCGTACCCAACGACCACATCAAAGAATTCTTTGAGAAGAAATAAGGGTAACCACTCTTAATACAAAGGGCGCTCCTAAATGATCAGAGAGCGCCCTTTGTATTTCATATCGAACAGGCAGATCGCCTCTTTCCTCGCAACGGAAGTTCTTTCTTATAATTTATTTATTACTTTTGTAGAATTCAATCAGCACACGATATGGGACTGTTCGATATTTTCAAGAAAAAAAGAGACGAAGAAAGCAAATCCGCTCCGGATAAAGTGGAGGAACAACATAGAGACCTCTCCGCAGGACTGGAAAAAACCAAAGAGGGATTGTTCGGCAAATTGGCTCGCGCCGTGGCCGGCAAATCGAAAGTGGACGACGAAGTACTCGACCAACTGGAAGAGGTGCTTATCACCTCCGACGTGGGAGTGGAAACTACCGTAAAGATCATCCACAGGATCGAAGAACGAGTGGCTCGTGACAAATACATGAACTCCGCCGAACTGCAATCCATTCTGAGGGAAGAGATCACAGCCTTGCTGCAGGAGAGAGATGGACAGGCCGACGATTTCGGATTGGAAGTCCGCGAAGGCACTCCGTTTGTGGTGATGGTAGTCGGAGTCAACGGCGCAGGGAAAACCACCACGATCGGCAAACTGGCTGCACAACTGAAAAAAGCCGGCAAAAAAGTCTGGATCGGTGCCGCCGACACATTTCGTGCTGCCGCTATCGACCAATTGCAAGTATGGGCCGACCGTGCAGGAGCAACCATGATCCGTCAGGAGATGGGATCCGATCCGGCTTCGGTGGCATTCGACACGCTCAAGTCGGCCGTAGCCAACCACGCCGATGTGGTGCTGATCGACACAGCAGGACGTCTTCACAACAAGATCGGACTGATGAACGAATTGACAAAAATCCGTAATGTCATGGCCAAAGTGATTCCCGATGCTCCTCACGAAGTATTGTTGGTTCTGGACGGAAGTACGGGACAGAATGCCTTTGAGCAAGCCCGACAATTCACTCAGGCCACCCAAGTCACCTCACTGGCCATCACAAAACTCGACGGAACCGCCAAAGGTGGCGTAGTGATCGGAATCAGCGATCAATTCAAAATTCCGGTACGCTATATCGGCGTAGGCGAAGGTATCGACCAACTGCAACTATTCGATCGCCGCACGTTCGTCGATGCCCTGTTCGGATAAATCTATCGCAATCCAATACGAACGAGTATATCATGAGATCAATCGCCCTGCTCCTCCTGCTTGTCGGTTTCTTTATCGGATGTGGAGGAAACACAAACAAAACCTCGCAAACCACCCTCCAATCGACCGATAGCGCCACAATCGTCGGGAATGATCGCGATGACCACGGATGCATCGGTTCAGCCGGATATACCTGGTCGGAATTACGGCAAGAATGTGTGCGTCCGTTCGAGGCAGGCAGACGTATGGTCTCTGTCACCGATCCCGATGCCACCACTTGTGCCTATATGCTATTCAGTACCGACTCCCTGCAGGTTGAACTGTTCCTTCCGGACCGCGAAAAGAGTGAAATTCTCGACCGAAGGAATCTTCCCGCCGGAGGATATGCCTGGAACGTAGAGGACGGCGACACATTCAACGTCCGCAAATCGGCTCAAGGATGGATTATCGAGCGCCGGGGCACCACCTTATATAAACAGGAATAGTCTCCTCCTCCCCCCATTTCCGACAAGATCCACAATCTTTTCCCAAAAGAAAAAGATCCGTCATTTTCGAAATGAAACGGACGCCCCAAAATGGGGCGTCCGTTTCATTTCGATCCATACGATTCTATTTTCCAGCCAAAGGAGCAGGAGTCGTATAAACACGAGCAGCCAGATCTTTATCAATCATATAGAGGCCCATTTTACTATCACCCACCATTTTCAACTGGTCGATGATATCCTGAGCATTCTCTTCCTCTTCCACCTGCTCGTTCACAAACCACACGAGCATGTTCGACGTAGCCAGATCTTTCTCAGTCTCGGCCACATGGCAAAGATTTTCAATCATGGCCGTAACCTTACGCTCGTGAGTCAACGTATCCTCGAAGGCAGCCAGCGGCGAAGCCCATTCTGTATCCACTGCGGCAATAGGAGCCAATTCCACACGTCCCCCGCGCGACAGTACATAGTTCATGAAAATACGGGCATGATCCTGTTCCTCCTGGAACTGAATGTAAAACCAGTTCGCCACCCCCTTATAACCCTTTGCCGAAGCATCTACCGACATCGACAAATAGAGATAAGCCGACCACAACTCGGCATTGATCTGCGCATTGAGCGCTTTTTCCACATTCGGATTCAACATAACATCAGATATTTAAGATTCGACATTTTTTCGTTCCACAAAGGTAAAAAATATTTCCATCGTTTATCACTTTAAATTTTCATACTTTTGTTGGCGAAAGAGAGTTCCATCCGGTATGAAAAAGAAAAAAATCAATATCGTCACACTCGGCTGCTCGAAAAATCTGGTCGACTCCGAACATATCATGACACAACTGGCCGCAGTCGGCTATGAACCGATCTTCGATTCCGACTCCACAGATGCCCGTATCGTGGTCATCAATACCTGCGGATTCATCGGCGACGCCAAAGAAGAGTCGATCAACACGATTCTCCGTTTCGCCCAAGCCAAAACCGAAGGACTCATCGACCGACTCTACGTAATCGGTTGCCTGAGCGAGCGGTATCGAGATGATCTGCGTCAAGAAATTCCCGAAGTGGATAGCTATTTCGGAGTCCGCGACCTGACGGAAATCGTCCGTGAACTGGGAGCCGAATGGTACGACACTCCGGCTTGTGGCCGTATTCTATCCACCCCTCCCCACTACGCCTACCTGAAAATCGCCGAAGGATGCAACTGGGGTTGCGGCTATTGCGCCATTCCCCTGATCCGCGGACGCCACGTCTCGGTTCCCATGGAACAACTGCTCGACGAAGCCCGCAAATTAGCGGCCCAAGGTGTACGCGAACTGATGATCATCGCTCAAGATACCACCTATTATGGTCTCGACCTCTACGGTCGTCGCCGACTGGGAGATCTATTACACGCCCTGTGCCGAATCGACGGCATCGAATGGATTCGGCTCCACTATGCCTATCCGACCCACTTCCCCGAAGAGGTGATCGAGGTCATGGCCCAGGAGCCCAAAATCTGCAAATATCTGGACATTCCTCTGCAACATATTTCCGACAGCCAGCTCAAGGCAATGAGGCGAGGCATCACCCGAAAAGAGACTCTCGACCTGATCCGACACCTGCGCGAAAAGATTCCCGACATTGCCCTTCGCACCACTCTTTTGGTTGGTTATCCGGGGGAAAGTGAAGCCGATTTCGCCGAGCTGGAGGCCTTCGTACGCGACATGCGTTTTGAACGTCTGGGGGTATTCCCCTACTCCGAAGAAGAAGGAACCTATTCTGCCGAACAGTTGAGCGACAACATACCGGATTCGGTAAAACAGGCTCGCGCAGAACGTATCATGGAGATCCAGAACGCCATCTCCCGGGAGGAGAATGTCAAGAAGACAGGGAAAGTGTTCAAAGTCATCGTAGACCGCAGGGAAAGCGATTGGTGGATAGCCCGCAGCGAGTACGATTCACCCGAAGTGGACGAGGAGATTCTGATACCCTCCCGCCATTCACTCACCCCGGGAAAATTCTACCAGGTACGCATCACCGGAGCCGAGGATTACGATCTCTATGCGGATTTATTTTGAAATCTCACGAATTTTAACTATTTTTGGAATGTTAACGTGAACCGCGTGCAGAAAGGATGGCTGAGTCACCTATTATAGAGACAATTCGGGAAAAAATCGAGCGCATTATCGCCGACAACAAACGACTGCGTAAAGAGTCCCGAGAGCTTGCCCGACAGAGAGACAAACTCAAGGCAGGAAACAGGGAACTCACCCTCCGGATCGCCGAACTCGAAAGACGAATCGCCGTCTTGGAATTGAGTAAAGGCATGGCAGGCGGACGCGACGACGCCAAGCTGGCCAAAGCACGAGTCAACCGTCTGATGCGGGAGGTAGATCGTTGCATTGCCCTGCTGAACCGGGAGTAAGTGGATTATGGAACAGAAGTTGAATATAAAACTGACGATCGCAGGCAAGAGTTATCCGCTGCCGATCGACCGCGAAAAAGAGGCGATTTATCGCCGGGCGGAAAAAGAGGTCAACGCTCTGGTTTCCATGTACAAGACGAACTACCGGGCCGAACCCGAGGACTATCTGGCCATGACGGCGTTAAGTCTGGCGGTGAATAATGTGGAGATGGAGCTCAGCCGCAGTCTGGGAGAGGATATCGACAAGCTGGTAGAGATAGACAAGGAGCTGGACCAATATATAAACAACGAACTGTAAAGGTTCAACGTTCTTTACATACGAACAGGAATATGCCCGCATAAATTCCTTTTAGCTTTGCGAAACTCAACATTTTAAAAATTGGGGTTCGACTCGGTCGGTCAAAAACAGGCCTTAACCCTTCGGGGTGCATCCTCTTAACAATGATGCCGTTGGACGTTTGCGATCGAATTGCCGGAGGCCCCACAAATGACGATCGGGAGATTCGTCAAACAAGAAAAGGATCCTTTATGCGGGTTTTTTTTATAAACCCGAAAACACTATTAATCCAACTATTAATTTATTTCAGTTCTTTAATTATTAATAAACTCTCACAATGGGTACGATAACTATAGTCATAGCGGCCGTTATCACCTGTGCGATCACCGGAGTGGCAACCTATTTCGTCATACGCAAGACAACCGAACAGCATAGACAGACGATACTCAAGGAGGCCGAAGCCGACGCAGAGATGATCAAAAAGGAGAAAATCCTTCAGGCCAAAGAGAAGTTCATTCAGCTGAAATCCGAACACGATCGGACGGTGAACGAACGAAACACAAAACTTAACCAACGCGAGCAAGGTATCAAGCAAATGGAGAATAATCTCCAGCAGCAACAATCCGAACTCGATCGCAAAAACAAAGAGGTCACTCAGGTGCACGAACAAATGGAATCGCACATCCAGGCCCTCGATCGCCGCAAAGAAGAACTCGACAAACTGATCCGGGAGCAGAATGCACGTCTGGAGCAGATCGGAGGCATGAGCAGCGAAGAGGCCAAGAATATTCTGATCGAGAACATGAAGGCTGAGGCCAAAGCCGATGCAGCCACCTATATCAACGAGACGATCGAAGAGGCCAAAATGAGCGCCAACAAAGAGGCCAAACGTATCGTAGTACAGACCATCCAGCGAGTAGCGACCGAAACAGCCATCGAAAATTCGGTGACGGTATTCAATATCGAAAGCGACGAGGTAAAAGGACGTATTATCGGTCGTGAAGGTCGAAATATCCGTGCTCTGGAAGCTGCCACAGGTATCGAAATCATCGTTGACGACACTCCGGAAGCAATCATTCTCTCAGGTTTCGATCCCGTTCGACGCGAAATCGCCCGACTCGCCCTGCATCAGCTCGTCACCGACGGACGTATCCACCCGGCACGTATCGAAGAAGTGGTCGCTAAAGTACAGAAACAGATCGAGGAGGAGATCATCGAAGTGGGTAAACGCACAACGATTGACCTGGGTATCCACGGCTTACATCCGGAGTTGATCCGCCTGGTCGGAAAAATGAAATATCGTTCCTCATACGGCCAGAACCTGCTGCAACACTCCCGCGAGACGGCCAATCTGTGCGGTATCATGGCCGCCGAATTGGGTCTGAATCCCAAAATAGCACGCCGGGCCGGTCTGTTACATGATATCGGCAAGGTGCCCGATGACGAACCGGAACTGCCGCACGCTATCATCGGCATGAAATTGGCCGAAAAATACAAGGAAAAAGCAGAGGTATGCAATGCCATCGGCGCCCACCACGACGAGATGGAAATGACCTCGCTGATTGCCCCGATCGTGCAGGTGTGCGATGCAATCTCGGGAGCTCGTCCCGGTGCCCGACGCGAAGTAGTCGAATCGTATATCAAACGACTCAAAGAGATGGAAGATATCGCCATGTCCTATCCGGGTGTAATGAAAACCTATGCCATTCAGGCTGGACGTGAATTGCGCGTAATTGTCGGCAGTGAAAAGATTTCGGATCAAGACGCCGATCAACTTTCGCACGATATCGCCAAGAAGATTCAAGACGAAATGACCTATCCCGGCCAGGTGAAAATCACCGTCATTCGGGAAACCCGTTCGATCAGTTACGCAAAATAGGATCGGAACGGCATAACCCTCTCGAGAATATTTTCCTGGCAACCCGGGATTTTCAAAAATAGCCCCCTTCTAAAGTGAAGGGGGCTATTTCGCTAAATAACCAATACTATTACAAACAAAAGCCTGTCATTCTCCTCCTATTATCGGCATCCACCGCCCAGTGCATGGTACAAGTTGATAACTCCCTGAATCTCATCGAACTGATCCTGAGCCCGAACCAATTCGGCATTCAACAAAGACTGTTGAGCCGTCAACACCTCCAGGTAATTCGTCGAAGAGTATCGCATCAACAATTCGGTCTTCTGCACTGCCTCACGCAAGGTGACAATCTGCTGAGCATCGATATTGAGACGTTTACGCGCCGTTTGCCATTGAGTCAGGGCATCATTCACCTCTTGTCCGGCCCCGAGTACCGACTGTTGAAAAGCCAACAGAGCCTCTTCCTGTTGAGCTTTGGCAATCTTCAAATTCGCCCGGTTGGTCCCCCGATTGAAAAGAGGTTCCGTAAGCGATCCGATGGCACTGAGCAACCAGTCTCCCGGATTACGAATAGCCCCGCCTCCGTTATTCGTCCAACCAATCGCCCCGGACAGTGTAATGCTCGGATAGAAAGAGGCTCTTGCGGCATTAGTGGCATAGAATGCCTGTGCCAATTCCTGTTCGGCCTGTCTGACATCGGGCCGATTGGCCAACAATTGAACCGGTAAACCCACCGACAATGTTTCCGGGAAACGTTGGGCGTCGAGCGTACTCCGTTCGATCGACTGAGGAGGCATCGCCAACAACACCGAAAGAGCATTCTCCGTCTCACTGACACTCTTTTCCAACGACAACAACGACGTTTCGAGCGTCATGCGATTCGCCCGGGCCTGCAATACAGCCGTTTCGTTGGAGACGCCGGCCCGCATCAGGGCTTCGAGCGTACTCACCGTTCGGGACCAGCTCTCCAATGTCTGGCGATTAATCTCGATCTGACGGTCGAGCATCAACAACGTATAATAACTGTCGGCAATGGTCGCAACTAATTGGGTCTGTACGGCCTGTTCATACGCCCGGCTACTCTCCCATGCTGCCCGGGCTTCCCGTTTGGCATTGGTAACCTTCCCGAAAATATCGAGTTCCCATCCGGCCGAAGCTCCCAGATTATAGGTTTTTCTTGTCGTTCCCTCATAACGGTTGATCGCCCCCTCCGGAGCCAACGACACCGAAGGCAAATAAGAAAGCCGTGCATTGGTCAAAACCGCAGCAGCCTCTTCCACTCTCAATCGAGCCACTCTCAAATCGGTATTATGTTCCAATCCCCGTTCGATTAGTGCTTGCAACCGTTCGTCGGCAAACAACTCCTTCCAGGAAAGTGCCGCCAGCGAAACCGTATCCTGCGGCATATCCGAAGATCGATACAAACTGTCTATTCCAGGCACTTCCGACCGTTCATAATTCCGGTAAACGGAACAACCTCCGAGCACAAACGGCACGAACAAATATATTATGATCCTTTTCATCTCCATCATCTTCGATTAACGATTCTTTTCATCCAGATCAGACAACTGACGTTCAGGCATCACCCTCTCTTGTACCCATTGGAATATGATAAACATCACCGGAACGATGAACAACAGAGCAATCGTACCGATCAGCATACCACCCACTGTACCCACACCGATAGAGATATTACCGTTGGCTCCCACACCGGATGCAAACATCAGTGGCAGCATACCGAAAATCATGGTCAGCGAAGTCATCAGGATAGGCCGCAGACGAACCTGTGCCGCAGAGACGGCCGCCTGCATAATGGTCATCCCCTTATGACGACGTTCCGATGCATATTCCGTAAGCAGAATGGCTGTTTTGGAGAGCATTCCGATCAACATAATGAGACCCGTCTGCAGATAAATATTGTTCTCCAATCCGAATATCTTGGCAAAGAGAAAACTGCCTGCCAATCCGAACGGCACCGACAGAATAACAGCCAAAGGCACAAACAGGCTCTCATAGAGTGCACAAAGGATCAGATAGATAAACACAACACAGATAACAAACACCACGGTAGTAGTATTACCCGTATTCGACTCCTCCCGCGACATACCTCCGAATTCGAATCCATACCCTGCGGGCAATGTCTGTGCTGCCACTTCCCGTATGGTCTGAATGGCCTGGCCGGAACTATATCCCGTAGCAGCCGCCCCATTGACCTGAATGGCAGAGAACAGGTTGAATCGCGTCAACACCTCAGATCCATAGACCCGGGTAAGTGTCAAATACTGACTAATAGGACTCATCTCACCGGAATCATTACGCACAAATATATTATTGAGCGACGCCGTATTCAAACGGAACTGAGGGGGTGCCTGAACCATGACACGATACAGTTTGGAGAAACGGTTCATGTTCGAAGCATAATTTCCGCCGATGTATCCCGAAAGCGTACTGAGCACATCCGTCGGCGACACGCCGTTCCGTTTACAACGCGCCGCATCCACCTCCACCAGATATTGCGGGAATTTGGTATCGAATGATGTAGTAGCCCGCCCTATCTCCGGACGTCTATTCAGTTCTTCAATAAAATTACGGGTATATTTCAAAAGATCTTCAGTCGTACCACCCTTCTGATCCTGCACGTACACTTCGAAACCGCTGTTCACACCGTATCCAGGGATCATCGGACGCGTAAAGGGCATAATATCAGCCCCGGCAATGAATGCCGTACGGCGACTTATCTCATCGATCACGGCATCGATAGCATCTTCCTTGTCCGTCCGTTCGCTCCAATCCTTCAACCGAATGGTAAACATACCGTTACAAGCACCTTGCCCGCTCAACATGGAGTTACCCGTGATATTAGAATAATACTCTATCTGGGGAATCGTACGCAAACAACTGTCTATCTTGACCATGACACTTCTTGTCTGCTTCACACTGCTGCCCGGAGAGATACGGACATCGACGAATATGGTACCCATATCCTCGTTGGGGACAAGACCGGTCTTTGTGGTCATCATCAATACGACAAATCCTCCACACGCTACCACCAACAACACACCAGCCAGCCATTTCCGTCTGAACATGAATGCCACCCCCACCTTGTATTTCATCACCAGACGAGAAAATGCCGCATTGAATGCAATGTGAAACCGGGAAGAAAAACTCAGTTTGCCTCCATTACCTGCCGTCTGGTGAGGTGTCATGATCAATGCACAGAGAGCCGGACTCATTGTCAAGGCATTCAGCAGGGAAATCGCCACGGCAGCTGCCATGGTCAAACCGAACTGGGTATAGAACGTACCGGTAGTCCCTCCGACAAAACTAACGGGGATAAACACGGCCATGAATACGAATGTCGTAGTAACCAGCGCCGAGGTAATACCGTCCATGGCCTTGATCGTTGCCAAATAGGAGGAGTTGTATCCCTCGTCAAACTTGGCCTGTACCGCCTCAACCACCACTATGGCATCGTCAACCACCGTACCGATCACCAATACCAGTGCGAACAGGGTCAACATATTCAAACTGAAACCCACGATCGAGAGAAATGCGAATGTTCCTATCAACGAGACGATAATAGACAACGTAGGAATCAATGTCGAACGAAAACTCTGCAAAAAGACATATACCACAAGCACCACCAGAATAATGGCTTCGATCAGAGTTTTGATAACGCTTTTGATCGAGGCATCAAGAAAGTCCTTCGTGCTCATCAAATCGACGATTTTGATACCTGCCGGCAGACTTTCAGAAATTTCAGCCACCACACGGTCAATCTCTTTGATGATTTCGTTCGCATTGGATCCCGAGGTCTGTGCAATCATAATATTACATCCCGGATGGCCATTCACCCTGCCGATATAATCGTAGGCACGAGTACCCAACTCAACGGTAGCCACATTTTTCAGTCGTAACACCTCTCCATTGGGCAACGACCTGATGACCATGTTTTCATAATCCTCCTCGTTTTCGTAACGTCCCCGATATTTCAGCACATACTGGAACGTATTTTCCGATTCAGCTCCCAACGTACCCGTAGCCGCCTCGACATTCTGCTCATCCAGCACAGTGGCAATATCCGATGGCACCAGTCCATACTCCTTCATCTTACCGGGATCGAGCCAAATACGCATGGCATAATCATATCCGAAGACATTCACCTCTCCCACCCCGGCAATACGCGAAAGACGAGGTTCGATATTGATTTTCATGTAGTTGGTCAGGAATGCCTCGTCAAAGGAATCATCCGGACTATAAACGGCCAACTGCTTGATGTTACTGGTTTGACGTTTACGTACATTGATACCGCTTCGCGTAACCTCGGCAGGCAGCAGCCCCTGAGCCGTAGCAATTCTGTTCTGCACATTCACCGTCGCCATATCAGGATCGGTTCCCTGACGAAAATAGACTGTGATTCGGGCCGAACCGTTATTGGAGGCCGTGGAGGTCATATACATCATGTTCTCCACACCATTCAAAGCCTCTTCAAGAGGCACAACGACACTTTTTTGTACGGTCTCGGCATTGGCCCCCGTGTAGGTTGCCGATACGCTGACCGTAGGAGGAGCAATCTCAGGGAATTGCTCTACCGGCAATTGCGACAATCCGATCAATCCCAATATCAGAATGACGACAGAAATCACCATCGCCAGAATGGGCCGGTCGATAAATGTTTTTATCTTCATAGCTGATTTACTCCTGTTTTGTCTGATTTTCGATAACGGTTCCTTCCCGAACCAAACCCGCTCCCTCGGCGATAATGACATCACCCGGAGCCAAACCCGACTCCACGATATACTCCGTACCGTTATTCAACCGAAAGACCTCCACAGGAGCCGACTTAGCCACACCATCAATCACCTTATAAACAAATACCCGATTCTGTAACTCATAGGTAGCCGCCTGAGGAATGGCAATACACTGTTTCAACGCTGAAGGCACGATCACCGTTCCGCTTCCTCCGTTGCGCAAAAGGCCATCAGGATTCGGGAAGGTTGCTCTCAAAGAGACCGCACCGGTACTCTCATCCACCGTTCCGCTGATAGCGTCTATCTTGCCCGTGTGAGCATATGATTTCCCGTTGCTCATTAAAAGAGAGACTTCCGGCATCTGGTCCATCACTTTCTGCAACGAACCATATTGTTGAAGCAGATCGAGAATCTGATTTTCATCCATAGAGAAGTAAGCATAAATCTTTTCGTCATCGGAAACGGTTACCAAAGGCTCCGCAATCGAACTGCTGACCAAAGCGCCCACCCGATATGGAATCATACTCGCCACACCATCTACCGGACTCTTCACCTCCGTATAAGAAAGATCGTTTCGTGCATTGGTCTCCTGTGCCCGGGCCTGAGCCAAAGCAGCTTCGGCCTCGGCCTCGGTATTACGGGCCGTCATCAGATCATATTCGGAAATCACCTTCTCACGATAGAGCTGTTCCTTACTCGTGGCAGTCAACTTAGCCGTAGCAAGCTGAGCTTCTGCACTCTTCACATTGGCTTCCGCAGTGGCCAACGCAGCTTTATAGGGTACTTGGTCTATTACAAAGAGCGTCTGTCCCTTGCGAACAAGATCGCCCTCATTAAAGCGAATTTCCGTAATGATTCCGCTCACCTGAGGCCTTATTTCCACATACTGGCGACCGCGTAATTTTGCCGTGTAAGATGACTCCAAGGTCCGGTCATCCAGCGCCACGGTATAGGTTTTGTAAGCCTTACCTGCCATTTTTTCCGACTGTGTACCGCATGACACACAAACGGCCATCGTCAGAATAAAGAAAAAAAGTCGTCCCATTATTTGAAAAATTATGAATTAATATCCCCCAAAGATCCATTTATCCTACGAATGTGCTAAAATTAAAAAAACACGGTCGATTTTTCATGAATCCAATGACTAACAGTCGATTTGTGATGACGAACGGCTGAAACTCCAACTTGTCTATTCAAGCCTCTTATCCTATCTTTGTGAAAACAGATTTGACTGTGAATCATGAAACAAACGCGAATAGCCATCTATATCGACCTCTTTTTTTGTCTGGTCATTTTACCCCTGATCATCATGCTGGTTCCAATCGACCGTTGGGTCATCCATCGTTCGACCTTTGCCTTCACACTGATCACATACCTCTACCTGCTCTATTTCGTCTACCGCAAATCTCATCTTCCGCTGCTGTTCCAACAACACAAATATGGTCGCATACTGCTCATCATCGGAGCCATGATCTTCGTCACCATATTGATGATTCACTTTCCCGACAATTTTCAGGGGGCCCAACTCTCCGAAAAAGAACGTCATTTTCGCGAACATCTCCATTCGAGAACCGTATGGTTTTTCTTTCTTGTGGTCACAGGCTTCAGTCTCACGATCGAACTGACCTTCGAACTGTTCCGTCAGATTCTTTCCAAACAGGAGATCGAGGCCGAAAAAAACAAAGCCGAACTGGCTCTTTATAAAGCCCAAATCAACCCTCATTTTCTGTTCAATACGCTCAACACTCTCTATGGACTCGTGCTGACCAAATCCGACAAAACCGAATCGGCTTTCATCAAATTTTCCGACATTCTAAAATATATGTATGTCCACACCACCGACGAAACGATCGACCTGCAAAGCGAACTAAACTATATTCGCCAATACATCGACCTGCAATCTCTCCGACTCAATGCCCACACTCATATCCTTTTCGAAAGCCATACGGACGACGAACAACTGCAGATTCCGCCGATGATTCTCATCACATTCGTCGAGAACGCCTTCAAATATGGAACCTCCTCCGAAAAAGATTGTACCATCGCCATCCGGATTATGGCCCAGAAGGGGAAACTACGCTTCGAGTCGGAAAATGAAATCATGAAACAACGCCAGGATTCCGATCCGACCATAGGAATCGAAAACTGTCGCAAACGATTGGAATTGCTCTATCCCGGCAAGTTCTCACTCGACACCCACATGGAAGAGAACGGGAGAAAATTCAAAATCAGGCTAATTCTTCAACTGCAATGAGACCTATTACCTGTATAGCCATCGATGACGAACCTATCGCCCTGTTAGTTATCGACGAATTCTGCCGGAGGAAAGGCGGTATGGAACTCACCACATTCAACGAGCCCTCGGTCGGGCTGGCCGAAATCATACGCACAAAACCCGACTTGGTCTTTTTAGATATCGAAATGAACGGTATCAACGGCCTACAAATCGCCCGTACACTACCCGAAAGTTGTCATCTGATCTTCACTACGGCTCATGCCCAATATGCACTGGAGGGATTCAATCTCGATGCGACCGACTTTCTCTGCAAACCATTCTCCTACGAACGATTCGAACATGCCGTAGACAAGGTGATTCGACATATGGAACCCCTGCGCGAACCGGCACCTCCCATTCTGATCGTCAAACATGAGTATGCCAATGTTCCGATCCTGATCGACGAAATACTTTATGTAGAAGCCATGGAAAATTACACAAAAATTTTCCGTTCATCCGGCGATTACATTCTCTCCCACACGAATCTAAAGAGTATCCGCAATCAATTGCCCGCCGAACGGTTTATCCAGGTCCACCGTTCGTTTCTCATCGCGGCAGACAAAGTGGAACGTTTCCTCAAACGGAAAATCAAACTGTACGGAACGGATACCGAAATTCCCATAGGCCGTCAATATGCCGAAGAGACCTATCGTTTTCTTCATAAAAACAACTAAACTCTCTCTTTATCGGCTCGGATTATGGTTTTTCGGTCTCTTCAAGCCGGTACCCCGTGTCTTCCAACAGAACGGCACCACCCGCTGCGGCTACCGCCAACCGATCGCAGCGTTCATTTTCGGGAATCTCCGCATGACCCTTCACCCAAACGAAACGCACCTGATGACGCCGATAAACAGCCAAGAAACGACTCCATAAATCGGGATTTTTTTTCCCCGCGAATCCTTTTTTCTCCCAGCCGAACACCCAACCTTTGCTCACCGCATCGACCACATATTTCGAATCGGAATAGATCGTCACCTCGCAAGAGACCTTCAATGCCTCCAGTCCCACGATCACAGCCGTTAGTTCCATCCGATTATTGGTCGTCAACCGATAGCCGGCACTGAGTTCCTTACGATGTGGGGGGGCAAGCAACACCACTCCATAACCGCCCGGACCGGGATTCCCCAATGCCGAACCGTCGGTATACATCGTCACTTTTACCTTTTGTGCTGTCATACCCGACAAAGATACCCAATATTTTCACAAAAAAATTCCTTTCCGCCCTTGGCAGAAAGGAATTTTATAATAGTCCACACCGGTCGCCGAACACATTTCCTCGACCGTCACATCAACATAACTCTCCCTAATCAGCGTCGTTCATGCTCTTTCACCTCAATACATAACGTAGCATGAGGTACGATTTTGAGACGTTCCTTGGGAATCAGTTTTCCTGTCTCGCGACAAATCCCATAGGTTTTGTTCTCGATACGAACCAATGCGGCTTCCAAGTGTTGGATAAACTTCAACTGACGCTGAGCCAATCTGCCCGACTCCTCTTTGGAAAGAGTTGCAGCACCCTCCTCCAGGACTTTAAAGGTAGGAGACGTATCTTCCGTATCGTTATCCGCAGTGTGTGTGATGGTTGATCGCAGAAGATCGTAATCCGCCTTAGCCTTCGCCAGCTTGTCCAGAATGATCGCCTTGAATTCGGCCAAATCCTCGTCCGAATACCGTGTTTTTTCAACTTCTGCCATAACTGTACCTGATTAATGTTTATGGTTAAATGTACAAAACTTTTGTATAAACAACAACACAAACTCCAATTTTATTGTGTCGGGCCGATCCTCTTCCTGCTAACTCTCACAATAAGAGCCTGCATTTTTCAAACGACACCCCTACATCGAATCCACAATCCCCTACCCCACTCGGGTCACTCCGATACGGATCGGCTCTTCGTCGATCTCCACCTCGTTGGTGAAAGTTCCTTCCTCTTCTGCGGCCAACTTCACCTCAAGAGCCAAGGTCTGCGAAGCAATATAATCCGCAAAATCGGTCACGGCTCCCTCCACCAAAGGTTTTTTCTCGATCACGACCTTCACCCGGTCGGTCACCTCAAAACCGCTCTCTTTCCGGATATTCTGGATGCGGTTGATCAACTCACGTGCCACGCCTTCGCGTTTCAACTCTTCGGTCACCGTAATATCAAGTGCCACGGTCAACTTGCCTTCCGTAGCCACCAGCCATCCCGGCATATCCTCCGACGTGATCTCGAAATCGGCCAGCGTCACCGGAAGTTCAGCTCCGTCCACCGACAGAGTCATCCCTCCCCTTTGCTCCAATTCGGCGATCTGCTCCTGCGTAAAAGCAGCCACAAGTGCCGAGATCTGTTTCATCTGCTTTCCATAACGCGGCCCGAGGGTCTTGAAGTTGGGTTTGATCCGTTTGGTGATCAAGCCAGTGGTCTGCTCGATAAGTTCAATCTCCTTCACGTTCACTTCATTCATCACCAGCTGACGAACCGCCTCGATATGACGCCGCATGGCCGGATCGAGCAACGGAATAATGATCTTGGTCAAGGGCTGACGTACTTTGATATTCACCTTACGACGCAGAGCCAACACCATGGAAGAGATCTGCTGAGCCAGGGCCATCATCTCCTCCAGATCGTTGTCGATCAACGAATCATCTGCCACAGGAAAGGCAGCCAAATGTACCGACTCTTCCCCATGCCGTCCACTGAGTGCATTCAGATCGGTAAAAATCCGGTCGCTGATAAAGGGAGAGAAGGGAGCGCTCAACATGGAGACAGTCTCCAGACAGGTATAAAGGGTCTGATAGGCGGCCAGCTTGTCACGGGTCATTCCTCCTCCCCAGAAGCGTTTACGGTTCAGACGCACGTACCAGTTGGAGAGGTTTTCGTTCACGAAATCCTGGATCATCCGGGCTGCCGGAGTAGGATCGTAACTCTCCAGCGAAGCCGTCACCTCTTTTACCAACGTATTGAGCAGCGAAATGATCCAACGGTCGATCTCCGGGCGCTCGGCTACGGGGACTTCCTCCTCCCGGCCGGTGAATCCGTCCACATTGGCATAGAGCGCAAAGAAACTGTACGTATTATAAAGGGTACCGAAAAACTTGCGACGCACTTCGTCCACCCCGTCCACATCGAACTTCAGATTGTCCCACGGTTGCGAGTTGGAGATCATGTACCACCGCACGGCATCGGGTCCGTATTTATCCATCACCTCGAACGGATCGACAGCATTACCGAGCCGTTTACTCATCTTGTTGCCGTTCTTGTCGAGCACCAATCCGTTGGAGATGATATTCTTGAATGCCACACTGTCGAAGAGCATGGTGGCCAGTGCATGCAGCGTGAAGAACCATCCGCGGGTCTGATCCACACCCTCGGCGATGAAATCGGCAGGATAAACCTTACGGAATGCCTCGCCACTGATCTCGAACGGATAATGGGCCTGGGCATATGGCATGGCACCGCTATCAAACCATACGTCGATCAGATCGCTCTCGCGGACCATCCGTTCACCCTTGTCCGACACGAGCACGATCTTGTCCACATAGGGACGGTGCAGATCGAACTTGGCATAGTTCTCCTTCGAAAAATCGCCGGGCGTAAAATCAGCCAACGGATTACTCTCCATGAAACCTGCGGCGATCGACTTCTCGATCTCAGCCTTGAGTTCCTCCACCGAACCGATACACTTGAGTTCGGCATGGTCTTCCGTAGCCCATACCGGCAGCGGCGTACCCCAGAAACGGGAGCGTGACAGGTTCCAGTCCACCAATCCCTCGAGCCACTTGCCGAAACGGCCCGATCCGGTCGATTCGGGCTTCCAGTTAATAGTCCGGTTCAGCTCGATCAGCCGATCCTTCATCGCCGTCGTGCGGATGAACCACGAATCGAGCGGATAATAGAGCACCGGCTTGTCCGTCCGCCAGCAATGGGGATAGGAGTGGGTATGTTTTTCGATCTTGAACACCTGATTGGTCGCCTTGAGCATCACGGCGATGTCGATATCGAGCGTTGTGTCGTCGGGACCGAGAGTCTCGTCGTAGGCATTTTTCACATAACGTCCGGCATACTCACCATAAGCGGCCGCATCCATATTGTTCTTCACGAAATCGGGATCCAGATCCTCCAGCAGGAAGAACTTGCCCGTACGGTCCACCATCGGCTGGGTCTTGCCCGCCCGATCGACCATCAACAGCGGCGCGATACCGGCCACTTTGGCCACCCGGTCGTCGTCGGCACCGAACGTAGGTGCGATATGCACGATACCCGTACCATCGCTCGTGGTGACATAATCGCCACCGATCACCCGAAACGCATCGCCCATTGGTTTCACCCACGGGATAAGCTGCTCATAACGGATACCGATGAAATCGGTCCCCTTATACTGGCCACACACGGTGAACGTTCCCTCCTGTTTCTTTCCGAAATAGCTGCCCAGCAGTTCCTTGGCCAGAATAACCGTCTGGGGAGTCTGCGTGTAGGGATTCACACACTTCACCCTCACGTAGTCGATCTCCGGCCCCACGGCCAGCGCCGTATTCGAGGGAAGAGTCCAGGGAGTGGTCGTCCACGCCAGGAAATAAAGATCGCCCTGTACGTCATCGAAGAGTTTCTCACTCTGTTCGTCACGCACAATACGGAACTGAGCCGTACACGTGGTATCTTTCACATCGCGGTAACAACCCGGTTGATTCAGTTCATGATTGCTCAAACCCGTTCCGGCTGCCGGAGAATAGGGTTGAATGGTGTAGCCCTTATAGAGAAGTCCTTTCTTGAAAAGCTCCTTGAGCATCCACCACAGAGTTTCGATATATTTGTTGTCGTAGGTGATGTAAGGATCGTCCATATTGACCCAATAACCCATCTGGCGGGTCAGTTTCTCCCACACATCCGTGAACTCCATCACAGCCCGACGACAGGTATTGTTATACTCTTCGATCGAAATTTTCGTTCCGATATCCTCTTTGGTAATACCGAGTTTCTTCTCTACGCCCAACTCCACGGGCAGACCGTGCGTATCCCATCCGGCCTTGCGGTGTACCAAATATCCCTGTTGGGTCTTGTAACGGCAAATGATATCCTTGATCGTACGAGCCATCACATGGTGAATACCCGGCAGTCCGTTGGCCGAAGGAGGTCCCTCATAAAAAACGAAGGTTGGATGACCCTCGCGCGTGCTGATACTCTTGTGAAACGTGTCCTGTTTATCCCATTCCGCCAACACTTCGGCGGCCATAGCGGGCAGGTCGAGGCCCTTGTACTCCCGGAATTTCGAACGACTCATAAATATATCCTATATACGTTTTTTTCTTAACAAAATGCAAAAATAGGCATTTTTCCTCAGATTGTCAACGCATGCTACAGGGAAACGACTCTAAAAATCACAATTTCAGGGATCATTCGCCACTCAACGCTCTTTTTTGTCCTCCGGGACAGGAGTTCTGCCCCGCCAGCCAGGCTTCAGCCCGGGTCTTGATACGCGCGGCTCTACCTGCAGGATCGGGATGCGTGGAAAACATCGACCCTAAACCCGATTTTTTTTCCACGGAACCGGCCGACGCCAATGAAGCCAACTTTTCCAAAGTCTCAACCAATACGAAAGGACTCTCACCCACCGCCACCAGTTTATCAAATGCATAATCGTCTGCCGCCTGTTCCTGATCGCGCGAAAACTTGGCTCCGGTCAGCGAAAGAGCCACTTCTCCCAAAGCCGATGCCGACAGAGAACCCAATACCCCGCCTGCCGCACTCACTGCATTCCGGGCTGCGGAGGCCATATAGGCATTACTCATGGCACGCAACGAATCCTTCCGGACGATATGTCCCATCTCGTGAGCAATCACCGCACGAATTTCTCCGTCGCTCATCCGCTCCATCAATCCGGCAAAAACCCGTATACTGCCGTCGGCACAGGCAAAAGCATTTATCTCTGCAGCCGGATACACTCCCACCTCGAACCGATCCGTGTCGATAAATCCCCGTCCCAACTCTCTGAGCCGAACCACCAGCGGATGATCCTCCGGAAGCCGTCCACAACGACGATCAGCCCATGCGATATACTCACGTGCCATACGCACCACCTCCCTGTCGGTCAGGGCCGAAGCCCGCATGAAATCGGTCACGGCCCGCACAGCCGGAGGTCCCGCATTCACCTTCCATCCCATACGGACCAACAAATAGATGCCCAGTGCTATCAGAAATAATTTCAGCATGATTTTTTAATACAGACGGGCAATAAAGATAACAGAAAAATTCCTAACTTCGCACTAAATAAAAAATCTATCATGAAAAATACCCCCTTCACACACCACCACATCGAAGCCGGAGCTCGCATGGCCGAATTTGCCGGCTACAATATGCCTATCGAATTCACCGGCATAAACAGCGAACATACGGCCGTACGCGAAGGTGCCGGCGTTTTCGACGTGAGCCATATGGGCGAAATATGGGTCAAAGGCCCTCGTGCATTCGATTTCCTGCAACACGTGACCACCAACGACATCGGTGCGCTCTACGACGGACGCATCCAATATTCGGCTCTGCCTAACGGACGGGGCGGTATCGTCGACGATATTCTGGTCTATCGGATCAACGAAATGACCTATCTGTTGGTTGTCAATGCAGCCAACATCGAAAAAGACTGGAATCATCTCTGCACCGAAGGAAAAGCATTCGGGCTAACTCCAGGCAAAGAACTTTACAATGCTTCGGACGAGATCGCCCAATTGGCCATCCAGGGCCCACTGGCAATGAAAATCGTACAGAAGATGTGTAAAGTTCCGGTCGAGGACCTGAAATACTATACTTTCATCAAAACCGAAATTGCAGGCATTCCCGACGCGATTCTCTCGGCTACGGGTTATACCGGTGCGGGAGGTTGCGAAATCTACGTAGCAAACGAAGATGCCGAAAAACTCTGGGAAGCTCTTTGGAATGCAGGCAAAGAATATGGTCTGCGCAATATCGGACTGGGTGCACGCGACACGTTGCGTCTGGAGATGGGATTCTGCCTCTATGGCAATGACATCGACGACACCACTTCGCCCATCGAAGCAGGTCTGGGTTGGATCACCAAGATGGTGGATGGCAAGGATTTCATCGACCGTCCGCTGATGGAACGTCAAAAGGCAGAGGGTGTCTCCCGCAAACTGGTCGGCTTTGAACTGATCGAACGGGGCATTCCCCGTCACGGCTACAAACTGGTTTCTCCCACCGGCGAAGAGATCGGTCATGTCACTTCGGGGACCATGTCTCCGACCTTGAAATCAGGAATTGGCATGGGTTATGTCAAGACCGAATTTGCCGCTCCGGATACGGAAATCGCTGTCATCATCCGTGAACGAGCGATCAGAGCCCGTGTTGTAAAGACCCCTTTCATAAAGAAATAATCAAAATCGGAAGTAACTTTGAAGTTACTCCCAATTTTTTCAAACCGACTGACAGACCAAACCCTAAGTGCTTATGAAACAAACTCTACTCTATTTGTCTATTCTGTTGCTGGGATGGTTGCTCCCAGGATGCGTAAAAAACGAATACGATCTTTCCAAGGTCGATACGGACAACATAGCCGTGGGCGGTGAACTGGTCATGCCATTAGGAAAGGTCCGTATCGACTTAACATCGCTCCTGCCCGGAATCAGTTCCGTAAAAGTAGATCTTCCCGGCACATTCCCAACCCTTTCATTCGACATAGATGCCGGATTCGACACCGGAATCCTCGACCAATTAGATGAAAGTACACCGATATATATCACTGCGGCCGTCACCAACTGCATCTCGGAACCCCTTTTAGCCACAATTACATTCTCCGAAGACGAAAACAGGGAAGCCGCTCCTGTGGTTCTGTTCGATAAAGCTCAAATCAAAAGTGCAGATCAAGGCACAACCACCCTGACGACCTCTCTTTCAATGGAGGAGTTTCGTCGTCTGGCAGAATCCTGCATGATCAATTTCGACTTCTTTACCATCGACAAACAACCCAAAAACGATGTCGAAATCATGGCTAACGCCACACTGCAGTTTGTATTCAGCGTCCAAAAATCGGGAGGCATCAAACTCTAAACAGAAAAAGACAATGAAAAAAACGCCATATCTCGCAGCGCTGTCGGTCGGAGTGTGCCTGTTCTCGATGCAACTTCCTGCCCAACAACTTCGTACGGCCTACTTCATGGACAAGGCCCCCATTCGTTCGTCACTCAATCCCGCCCTTCGTCCGGAACGCGGCTATGTGAATATTCCCGCCATAGGAAACATTCAGTTTGAATTCATGTCCAACAGTCTTGCACTGGACAATATTCTCTACCCAAACCCCAACGGATCAGGTTTGGTAACCTTCCTCGATTCGCGAATAGACGCAAACAAACTGCTCAACGATCTGAAAGACCGCAACAACCTGAGTATCGATCTGCATTCAGGCATTTTCGGCATCGGATTCTACACCGGAAAATCGTTTTGGACCGTCGACGTAGCCACCCATATAAATACAGGAGTCACCTTACCCAAAGGATTGTTCGAATTTGCCAAGCGCGGCTCCGGTTATGAGGGGAAAGCTTATGACCTGAAAGACATGCAGATAGACCTTACCAGTTATGCCGAAGTGGCAATCGGATACTCAAAACCGGTAAGCGATCGACTGACCGTCGGAGGAAAAGTGAAGGTCCTGGCAGGACTGGCCAATACCCGCATGAAATTCGACAAGATGCATCTTCAGATGTCGCAGGATCGCTGGGAAGTAGATGCAGAAGGCTCTCTTGAAATGAGTATTAACAAACTCGAAATCCAAAATCAAATAGACGAGGAAGACGGTTCGACTTATATCGATATGGACAATATCGACGTCACACCCCAAGGTCCCGGAGGCTATGGAGGGGCCGTCGATTTGGGTATTACCTATAAATTATCGGATAACCTGACCCTTTCGGGTGCTCTGATCGACTTGGGATTCATCAGTTGGAGCGCAAGGAATTCCGTTATTGGAAAAGCAGCCGATCATTATACTTTCACAGGATTCGAAGTGGGAGACGAAGAGGAGATAAACACGGGTGATTTCGACAAACTGGCCCGTTTTCGTCCGGTGGATGCCAGAGGCATGACAACGCGTCTCAACACGACCCTCTATATTGCAGGGGAATATACCATCCTCAACGACAAAATCGGATTCGGTCTGCTCTCCTCCACTCAGTTCCGCACCACCTCCACTTTCACGGAACTGACTCTTTCGGCCAATTTCCGTCCGATCAACTGGTTCTCGGCCAGTCTGAGTTATTCGTTCATTCACAACAAGTTCGACACCTTCGGGGCAGCTCTGAACTTCAGCCCTTCCTGGATCAACTTCTTCGTAGGGACCGACTATATGTTCACAAAAATCACTCCCCAATGGGTGCCTGTCAGCCAACGTAGTGCCAATCTGTTCTTCGGATTAAGCGTTCCGCTGAAAAAAGGGGAGCAATAATCTTCGTCATAACCGGTAAAAAAACGGGGCAATGATCATGCCCCGTTTTTTTTATTGCCGAATTAGAGCTATCTAAGCTCTTTTCGTCTTACGCCGACGAGCAATCCACCGGATCACTTCACCTCCAATCATAATCAAGGATGTAAGTCCGATCACCAGAACCCAGTCGCGCAACGACAGAGGAACTGTCCGGAACACACCGCCACCGAAACTCACAATCAAAATCTGTCCCACCAGGATCGCAAACAGAATAAAGAAAAATCCACGGCAACGCGACAAATCGCTGAACACGGAATGAGTCGTCTCAAAAGCCTTGGCATTAAACAGATTCCAGAATTGAAGTATCACGAACACCGTAAAGAAAATCGACAATTTATATACCGCATCGTAATTGGCCGGATTGCTTGCGGCCCCGTGGATCGTGACCGAGTCGCCCCAATAGATCAGCATGCTCAACAGTACCACCACAAAGACCATACCCGTGGTCAAAATCGAAGTCATCATGGCACGATTGATGATAAAATCGCTGTTCTTACGCGGTTTCTCCTTCATCACCTCCGGATTGGGCGGCAAAGAAGCCAATGCCATCGCGGCAAAAGTATCCATAATCAGATTCACCCACAGGATTTGTGTCACCGTCAAGGGTAATTCGCTTCCGAAGATCGACCCGAAAAAGACCACCACCAACGCCGCAAAGTTGATCGTAAGTTGGAACAGCACAAAACGCTGAATGTTCCGATACAACGAACGGCCCCACATCACGGCCGTAGCGATACTGGCAAACGAATCGTCGAGCAGTGTAATATCGCTGGCCTCCTTAGCCACCGAAGTTCCCGAACCCATCGAAAGCCCCACCTGGGCAAAGTTGAGCGCCGGAGCATCATTGGTTCCGTCACCCGTAACGGCCACCACTTCGCCTTTCTGTTGCAAAAGTTTCACCAATCGCTGTTTGTCGAGCGGCCGGGCCCGCGACATCACCTTCAGATCGCCTACCCGATCCAATAACTCCTCATCGCTGAGCGCCGCGAATTCAACTCCCGTAATGGCATTACGATCATCTGTATCGGTATCGTTCCACAGACCTATCTGACGGGCAATCTCTCGAGCCGTAGCCGGTGTATCGCCCGTTACGATCTTAATCCGGATACCGGCATTCAGGCAACTGGCCACCGCCGCCGGCACATCGGGCCGAACCGGATCGGAAATAGCCGCCACAGCCACAAATTGCAATCCACCGGCAGCAATCACCTCTTCGCACGTAGCCAGATCGCTCGCAACCACTGCAAAGCCCAACGTCCTCATCGCCTTATTTTGGAACGTACGCAGCTGTTCATTTACCTGATCGTCCAAGCCGTCCTTCTCACACATACCCCGAACAATCTCCGGAGCCCCCTTCACATAGAGCATCCGACGACCCGTCTCGGCCGATTCGACCAGTGTCGCCATATATTTCCGCTCGGTGGTGAAGGTCATCTGATCCACAACCTTCACACCGCCCCGCAACGTCGCATAATCCACGCCCTGGTCGTGCATCCACAACAGCAAAGCACCCTCCGTAGGATTACCGATCACTTTTCCCCCCTGATCGAGAAATGCGGTTGAATTGGCACTCATCGACTCGTATAACTCTCCGTCGGGAATCTCACCATAACGCACGATTTCGGCTACCCTCATCTGATTCTGCGTCAATGTTCCCGTTTTATCCGTACAGATCACGGTCACTGCGCCCATCGTCTCGCAAGCATGCATCTTACGAACCAGGTTATTGGTCTTGAGCATCCGTCGCATACTCATAGCCAAGCTCAAGGTGATACTCATCGGCAGACCTTCCGGAATGGCCATCACCATGATCGCCACCGAAACCATGAAATATTGCAGCAAACGGCTCAAAACATGTACCCAATCGCCTCCGCGCAGGTCCCCGCCCCACCATATTCCTTTCACCACCAAAATCGCAAACACAAGAAAAGCCAATGCCGTACCGATCTTTCCGATCAATGCAGAAAGTCTCTCGAGCTGCTTGTTGAGAGGGGTCTTTTCATCACTCTCCACGGTAGCCTGTTGGGCCACCTTACCGAATTCAGTGGCATCACCCACTGCCTGTACGACCATAATACCGTGTCCCTCAACGACCGTGGTTCCCCGCAGAACCTGATTCGAAGGATAGGTGGCATCCTCCTTGAAATGAGCCGGATCGATCGTTTTGGCGATAATCGGCTCTCCGGTCAGCGTCGATTCGTTCACCTTGAGCGATACGGCCTCCGCCAACTCTCCGTCGGCAGGAATCTCCTCTCCACTGTCCAACAACACCACATCGCCTACCACCACATCCCGTTTGGGAATCTCCATCACACTTCCCTCACGACGAACCTTCACCGGAGTATCGTCATTCACCGTATTAAGCACATCGAACCGACGCTTGGCATCGTACTCAAACCAAAAGGCCACACCGGTCGCCAGAAAAATCGCACAAAATATACCGATCGTCTCGGCAAATTCCCCGTCGATAAAAGCCACCACCAACGAAAGCAATGCCGCAACCAGCAACACTTTGATAATCGGATCGTCAAACTTCCCGATAAAAAGTTTCCACACCGACTCCCTTTTGGCGGGAGTGATCACATTCTCGCCATACTGTTCCCGGCTCCGAAGAACCTCCTGAGGGGTTAATCCCTGCAAATTCCGCTCTGTCATGTCTATATTTAATGGTTTATAATAGTTTCACGTTTGGTGGCGTCGAGTCTCACGGCCACGAACAACAAAATCGTAAAAGCCAGCAACGAAGAGCCCCCATAGCTGAAAAAAGGCAAAGGTATTCCGATCACCGGCATCAGTCCGATGGTCATTCCCACATTGATCAGCACATGAAAGAAGAATATCGCCGCCACACTGTAACAATAAATACGTCCGAAGGGTTCCTGTTGCCGCTCCCCCATCTTCATCAGACGAAGAATCAACAGCCCGAACAGAAGCACCACCAATGCACTGCCTACGAATCCCCACTCCTCTCCCACCGTACAGAAAATGAAATCCGTACTCTGCTCCGGCACGAAATTGTATTTGGTCTGCGTCCCGTTCAGAAAGCCCTTGCCGAAAAATCCGCCCGAACCGATCGCTATTTTCGACTGATTCACATTATATCCCCATCCTTTCAAATCGGATTCCAGACCCAACAAGTCCAGAATCCGTTTCTGTTGATGCACCTGAAGCACATTGTCGAACACATAATCCACCGTGAGCGTAAACAGCAGCGAACCCGCAAAGAGTCCCACATACATCCATACATTACGCAATCTGTTCCGATAGGAATAGGCAGCCACGAACGGAAGCGATACACCCAGTGAAATCATCAGCGACACATCGATCGACAGATGACTATCCAGCAACAGATTTCCACCGAAATAGAGCAATATGGTTCCCAATGCCACCCCGGCCAGATAGATCAGTTTCAACCGCCAATGACCGTTCGCAATACCCTCTCCCAACACACAAACCAGAACCAGCACGACCAACAGTGTCTCCGGGGTCAACAAAAACGAAAAAATAAACAGCAACACCAGCATAATCCCTGCCACATAGACCCACCGGTTGAATCCCTCACGATAGAGTACAAAAAGAAACGCTCCATAGACCAAAGCCGAACCCGTATCATTTTGCAACATGATGATTCCCACCGGCAGCAATAGGATCAGCCCCACCTGCAGCAGACAACTCCACTTATGAATCGAAAAACTGTATGTACTCATACAGCGGGCCAAGGCCAATGCCGTGGTGAATTTCACCAATTCGGTCGGCTGCAGAGCCACCGGACCTATCACGATCCACGAACGGGCTCCATTCACCTCCTTGCCCACAAAAAGCACACCGATCAGAATAAGAATCGTAATCCAATAGAGCGGATAGGCCAACATATGCCAATATTTGCCGTCCATGAGCAGTATCACCACCGCCAACATGAACGAAACACCGATCCAAACCATCTGCATGCCATAACGTTGCGTCAGGTCGAATATTCCGGCATGCGATTCATCGTAAACAGCTGCATAGATATTGAGCCATCCCAACAATACCAATACCACGTAGATCAGAATCGTCACCCAATCCACGCCGCTCACCCACTCGCTATTCCGATTACTTACCATAGGCCGGATAATAGATCTGCATATTCTTCACATAATCGACCAGAGCCGGTCGTGTAATCGTATCGGTCAGATACTTTTCCACGATCAAACTGGCTATGGGTGCGGCAATCGTGGCTCCGAACCGTCCGTTCTCCACATACACCGACACGGCAATCTTTGGATTCTCCCGCGGAGCAAAGCACAAGAACGTCGAGTGGTCGGCTCCGTGCGGATTCTGCGCCGTCCCCGTCTTACCACATATGTCGAGTCCTTCGACTTGTGCTATACGTCCAGAACCCCCATCCTGATTGACGGCCCGCCACATTCCCTCGACCACCGGTTCAAAATATTTCGGATCGACCATCGTCGTGTGGCGTTCGTAGAATCGGCGGTCGATCGAATCCCGATCATGGATCCGTTTAACCACATGAGGCGTGTAATAATATCCTCGATTGGCTACGGTAGCCGCCAGATTGGCCATCTGCAAGGGAGTGCATCCCAGCTCACCCTGTCCGATGGAGAGCGAAATCGTAGTTAACGAATTCCAGCTGCCCCGATACCGTTTGTTGTAAAACTCCGAAGAGGGAACGTATCCGTTCAACTCTCCCGCAAAATCGGAATGGAGACTCCGCCCGTAACCAAAACTCCGCACATATTCGGCCCACACATCGAACCCCTTCTTGACACTGCCGTATTTCTTATTGTCCACGATATTACGGAATACAAAACAGAAATAGGCATTGCAAGAGGTTTGAACGGCATCTACCATATTCAACGGCGATTTATGGGCATGACACTTCACTCCCCGGCCCACCGTATAGCCCATATGGCAGGGATACAATTGTTCGGGTCTCAACACCCCTTCTTGCATACCGATCAATCCATTCACCAGTTTGAAGGTCGATCCCGGAGGATATTTGGCCATCACTGCCCGATTGAAAAGCGGGCGACGTTTATTATTGAGCAACTTCATGTAATTGTTACCCCGGTCCCGGCCGATCAACTCATCCGGATCGTAGGTAGGACTACTGGCCATAACCAGAATCTCTCCCGTTGAAGGTTCGATCGCCACGATACTCCCCACTTTTCCCACCATCAACTCCTCGCCAAAGGCCTGCAAGCGGGCATCGATCGAACAGGTGATGGCTGTACCGGGCGTGGCCAAAGTATCGTACATGCCGTCACGATAGGATCCTTTCGAAATACCGAGCACATCCACCATATTGACCTTCACACCCTTCTGTCCTCTCAACACCTCCTCATAGGCCAATTCAATGCCGCTCATACCGATATAATCTCCACTACGATAGTAGTCCGCCGTATCCCGTTCCAGAATCCGATCCGTCACCTCCCCCACATATCCCAACAGATTTCCCGCGATCTTTCTGGGATAGGAACGAACCGTACGATAAACCGTATAGAATCCGGGGAAAGTTCGTTCTTCCAATCGGAGTTTCACCTCCTTGGGCAGCTGTTTGAACAACACCGACGGCCGACGACGAGAAAAATTCGAGGCCTTGCGCAACTCCTTTCGGATCTGAGGCACGGTCACCCCAATAATGTTACCCAACAAAACCGTATCGAACGGCTTCACATCGCGCGGTACAACCATCAAATCGTAGGCCTCTTTGCTCTGCACAAGAAACTCTCCGTTCCGGTCGTACACCTCTCCCCGCGGAGGATATTGCACCTCGTAACGCAACACGTTGTTCGCAGCATCTTCCTTATAAGTTTCATCCACCACCTGGATATAGAACAATCTCAGAAGAATCACTACGAATACCCCGATCACCACTCCCTGCAATATTTTCCGACGGTCCATCTTCTCTGCGTTCAATTATTAACGTTTTTCTTGATAACGAACAGAAGTTGCAGCCAATACACCAGCAAAGCTGTCATCAACGTGCTGAGTACAATCCGCACCAGAGTCAGATAGTAATAGCTCCAGGTCAACGACTCGAATGTAAAAAAGATGAAACACTGCAAAAATATCAGTATCAACAGATAACGCAGATATTTTTTCCGTCCCAGGCGTCTGATACCGGGAACTCCTCCTCCCATGACATCCTCTTTTCCCACCGTAAGAATAAGGATGCTCGGACGCAGAAAAGAGGTCGCTACGGTCGCGATCGTATTGATACCTGCCGTTCCCATAATCATATCCATTACGCCCCCCAACAGGAATCCCAACAATAACAATAGCGCCCGATTGATCTCCATCGGCAGCATCACGATAAAAGCCATATAGACCAATGGATTGATATATACACTCAGATTCAGGTTATTGAACAGAAAAATCTGCAACAACACGACAATCACGAAAAGCAGGGTATATTCCAAAAAACGGTACATCATCGTAATTTTTCCGTTCAATATTCAGCAGCCTGAACCTCCTGTTCCAAAGCGGTCCGTTCCGCAGCGTCTATATACTTCACCAGCAAGACATCTGTCAAGGAAGGAATCCGTGCAGCCAATTTTACCTTCACATCGTAAAAGGTGGCATTATTGAGCGTCCACTCTTCCACCGTTCCGATCATCATCTCGGAGGGGAAAATCGAAGAATAGTCCGTCGTCACGATCGTATCCCCCTTCACCAGTTCCGCATATTTAGGAATCTCGGTCAGGATCACATACTGGTGATCCAAACCGTCCCAATAGACCGATCCGAAGTAATTCTCTCCCTTGATTTTACCACTGGTTCTGAAATTCCGATTGAGCACCGACATACAGACAGCGAAACGATCGCTGCACGAGAGCACGTAACCCACAATATTACCCTCCGGCGAAAGAACCGCCATATCGGCCTCCACACCATCGCGCAGCCCCTTGTTCAATGTGATATAATTCTCCTGACGAGTGATCGAGTTATTGACCACGCGAGCCGACATATACTGGTAAGCATTCAACTCACCTTCGGGAGTCTTCCGCACCAATGTCGAATCGCACTGTTCATAGGCAGCCAATCGATTCCTAAGCTCGGTCACCTCATCCAACAGCATGCGATTGTCGCGTTTGAGGGTAAAATAGTGGTTGATGTCGGAGAACAGACCGTACACACCCCCCACTATACTATTCGATGCAGTAAGCAGTTTTGCCTTGGTGTAACTCGTGCTGTTCGCATAATAATGCAAAGCCAAAAACTCAAGAACGATGAAGAGCAACAGTACGTAAATCTTCTTGAGAAACAGCACCAGTTTTATCATCTCCGACCAACCTCTTATTAACTCTTATTAACCGATCAAAGAGTACCCGGCTCGGCCGGACACTCTTTTCTCCTATTTACGGTTTCCCGTCCCACGAAAAAATCTCCCAAACACCTACTTCATCAGGAACGAGAACTTATTGATATTTTTCAACGCAATACCGGTTCCGCGAGCCACAGCTCTCAACGGGTCTTCCGCTATCACAAACGGAATATTTGTCTTTTCGCTCAACCGTTTGTCGAGACCCTTGAGCAGAGCACCTCCCCCCGCCAGATAAACACCCTTGCGCACGATATCTGTATAAAGTTCAGGCGGGACCATCTCCAACACTTTCATCACCGTGGCATCGATCTTCACCAACGACTTTTCGAGCGCATAAGCCACCTCGCTGTACGAAAGACTCAGGGTCGAAGGTAGCGAAGTCAGAATATTCGGACCCGTCACCTGGAAATCTTCCGGTTCGTCCTCCAGTTCCGACACGGCTGCACCCACGGCAATCTTGATATCCTCGGCCGTCCGCTCGCCGATACGGATATTGTGCTGCTGACGGACATAGCTCTGAATATCCTCCGTAAAGACGTCACCGGCCACATTGATACTCTCACTGCACACGATACCGCCCAACGAGATACATGCAATTTCGGTCGTACCGCCACCGATGTCGATAATCATATGACCCTCGGGGGCTTCCACATCCAGACCCGCTCCCAGGGCAGCCGCCATCGGTTCATAGATCATATAGACCTCACGTCCACCAGCATGCTCAGCCGAATCACGTACGGCGCGGATCTCCACATTGGTCGAACCCGAGGGGATACAGATCACCATCTTGAGCGACGGACTGAACAAATGACCCGAAGTTTTCACTTTTCTGATCATGCCGCGCAACATCAGTTCCGTGGCATTGAAGTCGGCGATCACCCCATCTTTCAACGGACGGATCGTCTTGATATTCTGGTGGGTCTTGCCATGCATCTGGCGTGCCTGATTACCGATGGCCACCAATTTTCCGCTATGGTAATCGAGGGCCACGATCGACGGCTCGTCCACCACGATCTTTCCGTTATGGATGATGATCGTATTGGCCGTCCCCAGGTCGATCGCCAGTTCCTGTGTCAATGAAAAAAGTCCCATTTTCGTCTTTTATCGCAAAATAATCCTAATGCTTGAAATGACGCATCCCCGTGAATACCATTGCCATGCCATTGGCGTCGCAATATTCGATACTCTCGTTGTCACGCACCGAACCGCCCGGCTGAATCACAGCATCTATTCCCTCTTTGTGAGCAATCTCCACACAATCGGAGAAGGGGAAAAAGGCATCCGATGCCATCACGGCACCCTTCAGATCAAAACCGAATCCTTTTGCCTTTTCGATAGCCTGTTTAAGCGCATCCACCCGCGAGGTCTGACCCACTCCGCTGGCCAGAATCGTATTGTCCTTAGCCAACACGATGGCATTGCTCTTGGAGTGTTTCACCAAAATATTGGCAAAGATCATATCTTTCTTTTGAGCTTCGGTAGGAGCGACTTTGGTCACGGTTTTCATCTCCGTGTCACGTCCGCCCACTTTCAGGTCGCGATCCTGTACGGCCACACCGTTCAACATACTGCGGAACTGTTTCGGACAACGTGTCGTGTCCTTCATCCGCAGGATGATACGGTTTTTCTTGGTCTCCAGAATCTCCAACACTCCGTCGGCATAACCCGGAGCGATCACTACCTCGGCAAAGAGTTTGGTCACCTCCTCCGCCGTGGCCTTATCCATCTCCCGATTGCAGATCAACACACCTCCGAACGCCGATACCGGATCGGCTGCCAGGGCGGCCTTATAAGCCTCCACCAGCACAGGCCGCGTCGCAATACCGCAGGCATTGTTGTGTTTCAGGATAGCAAACGTCGGTTCCGTAAACTCCTCGATCAGATTCACAGCAGCATCAATGTCGAGCATATTGTTGTAGGAGATCTCCTTGCCGTGCAACTTATCGAACATGGCATCCAAATCGCCATAGAAAACAGCTGCCTGATGAGGATTTTCCCCGTAACGCAGCGTAGCACCATTCTTGTAGCTGGCCTTGAAGGCGGGAATCTGTTCCGTCCGGTTGAAATAACGGAAAATTGCCGTATCGTAATGTGAACTCACATTAAAAGCATAGGCTGCAAAACGACGACGCTGTTCCAACGTAGTAGCGCAATCCTGTTTTTCGAGCAACTCATACAGTTCGGCATATTGATCCACCGATCCTACGATCACCACATCCTTGTAATTCTTGGCCGCAGCCCGGATCAGGGAGATTCCGCCGATGTCGATCTTCTCGATGATAGCCTGGTCGTCAGCTCCCGAAGCCACCGTCTGTTCGAAAGGATAAAGATCCACGATCACCAGGTCGATCTCCGGAATTTCATACTGTGCCAACTGTTCACGGTCACCCTCATTGTCCCGACGGGCCAAAATACCACCGAACACTTTGGGATGCAACGTCTTGACACGACCGCCCAGAATCGACGGATAACCCGTCAGACTCTCTACGGAATGAGCTTTCACACCCAACTCTTCAATGAATTTCAGGGTTCCTCCCGTGGAGTATATCTCTACACCGCAAGCGGCCAGTTTACGGACGATTTCATCCAGTCCATCCTTGTAATAAACAGATATTAACGCACTCTTAATCTTTTTCACGTCGATTCGAATTTATGCATGTTACACGATTTTGCAAAGATAAAAAAAAGCATACACACCACCCAATATTTAGTAAAAATTGTGTAGGTTTGTAGATCAATTAAACTGAACCAATGGGATACACAATAGACAGGGAGGCTCGCTGCGCCGTGATCGGCTACGGCAGTTGGGCCACAGCCCTGGTAAAGATCATTCTCGAAAACGAAACTTCCGTGGGCTGGTACATCCGCAACCACGATGTACTGGAACACGTAAAACGATACAAAACCAATCCGCGGTACCTGCGTGACGTCCATTTCTACACCAACAACCTCAAAATGTCGGACGATCTGAATGCCGTAGTCCGCAATGCCGACGTCATTATATTGGCCGTACCTTCGGCTTTCCTGAAAGTAACGCTGGAACCCCTGACCGAATCGTTGAAAGACAAGTTCATCATCTCGGCCATCAAAGGCATCATTCCCGGAGACTATCTCACCGTAGCCGAATACATGAATCGAGAATATGGCGTGCCGTTCGACCAAATTGGCATTATCACAGGGCCTTGCCACGCCGAAGAGGTGGCTCTCGAACGGCTCTCCTACCTGACCATGATCTGCAAGGATATAGAAAACGCCCGCATTCTGAGCGAAAAGGTCAAAACCAACTATATCAACGTCAGTTGTTCGACCGACATCTACGGCACGGAATATGCAGCCGTCATCAAAAACATCTATGCCATAGCCGTAGGAATTGCCGTGGGACTGGGTTATGGAGACAACTTTCTGGCCGTATTGATCTCCAATGCGGCGATGGAGATGGCCCGATTTCTGGAGAGCACCTATCCTGCCCCGCGCAACACCAATGCCTCGGCCTATCTGGGAGACCTGTTGGTGACCTCCTACTCCCAATTCAGCCGCAACCGTTCGTTCGGTCTGATGATAGGGAAAGGCTACTCCGTGAAAACGGCTCAAATTGAAATGAGTATGGTGGCTGAAGGGTTTTATGCTTCGGAGTGTATCTACCAAATCAACAAACGGTTCGGAATCGACATGCCCATTGCCGAAACTGTCCACCGGATCATCTACGGGAACGCCTTGCCGGCCGATGCCATGCGTCGTCTGACCAAGAAATTAATCTAACGTAAGAGATACGATTATGAAAACCATCAAAATCGACACATCGAAAGTATTCAAGGCTGTCACCCCTGCCGAGATTGCTGCGATGAAAAATGCTGCCGAAGAGGCAAATGCCCTGCTCTACAGCAAAAAAGGAGCAGGAAACGACTTTCTGGGCTGGGTAAACCTTCCCTCTTCGATCGACGCCGCCCAACTGGCCGACATCCAGGCCACCGCCCAAACTCTCCGTGCCAAGGCAGAAGTAATCATTGCCATCGGCATCGGAGGATCATACCTCGGAGCGAAAGCCGTACTGGAGGCCATGAGCGACAGTTTCTCGCTGCTCAAACACCAAAAAGGCGAACCGATCGTAGTCTTTGCCGGACAAAATATCAGCGAAGATTACCTCTCCGAACTGCTCGACGCCGTCAAGGAGCGTTCGATTGCAGCCATTGTCATCTCCAAATCGGGCACCACAACCGAACCGGCCATCGCCTTCCGTATCCTCAAGGCAGAGATCGAGGCCCGTTACGGCAAGGCCGAAGCCGCCACACGAATCGTTGCAGTAACCGACCAGGCCCGGGGAGCGCTGAAAAAACTGGCCACGGATGAAGGCTACAAGACCTATGTCATTCCGGACGATGTAGGAGGACGTTTTTCGGTACTGACTCCCGTAGGACTGCTTCCGCTGGCCGCCGCCGGAGTGGATATTGCCTCGCTGGTAGCCGGTGCACAGGAGATGGAAAAAGCGACCGGAACAGACGTTCCTTTCGAAGAGAATCCCTCGGCCCAATATGCTGCCGTACGCAACGCTCTCTATCGCAAGGGATTCAAAATCGAGATTCTGGCCAGTTTCGAGCCGAAACTGCAATACGTATCCGAATGGTGGAAACAGCTCTACGGTGAGAGTGAAGGAAAAGACGGCAAGGGCATCTTCCCGGCCAGTGTGACGCTCACGGCCGACCTGCACTCTATGGGACAATACATCCAACAGGGAGAGAGAATCCTGTTCGAGACGGTGATCGGTGTCGGTGAACCGGCCCACACTTTCAAAATCGAAGCCGACAAAGAGAACCTGGACGGACTCAATTTCCTGGCCGGCAAACGTATCAGCGAAGTGAACCGGATGGCCGAACTGGGGACCATGCTGGCTCACGTGGACGGCGGAGTTCCCAACATCCGGGTCGAAATCCCGAAAATCGACGCCTATTCGATCGGCGCCCTGCTTTACTTCTTCGAAAAGGCTTGCGGAATCAGCGGCTATCTGCTGGGAGTGAATCCATTCGACCAACCCGGCGTGGAGGCTTACAAGAAAAACATGTTCGCCCTGCTCGACAAACCCGGCTACGAGGCAGAAGGCAAAGCCATTCGGGCCAAATTGAACGAATAATTCACCTGCTCAGATAAAAAATCCCGACACCGTAAAGTGTCGGGATTTTTTATCTATACACTCGGATTACTTTTCCTGTTTAAGAGCCGCATGAGCAGCAGCCAGACGTGCGATGGGCACACGGAACGGCGAGCAGGAGACATAGTTCAAACCGGCATAGTGGCAGAACTCCACACTCGAAGGCTCACCGCCATGTTCGCCACAGATACCGCATTTGAGCGTAGGACGGGTACTGCGACCTTTGAATACAGCCTCGCGAACCAGCTGCCCCACACCGTTACGGTCGAGAATCTGGAAAGGATCGTTTTTCAGGATACCTTTTTCCAGATAAACCGGCAAAAACTTACCAATATCATCGCGAGAGAAACCGAGAGTCATCTGCGTCAGGTCATTCGTTCCGAACGAGAAGAATTCGGCCACTTCGGCAATCTGATTGGCCGTAACGGCAGCACGCGGCACCTCGATCATCGTACCCACCATGTATTCGATCCGGTCGTTACGCTCCGAGAACACCTGATCGGCCACGCTGTCGATAATATTTTTCTGATAACGCAGTTCTTTGTGATTGCCTACCAGCGGCACCATGATCTCCACGTGTACCGGAACACCACGCTTCTTCACATTCATTGCGGCTTCGATAATCGCCCGGGCCTGCATCTCCGTAATTTCGGGATAGGTATTTCCCAAACGGCATCCACGGTGTCCCAACATCGGGTTCACTTCGTGCAGAGCCTCCACTTTGGCCTTGATCTTCTCGTAGGGCACACCCATCTCCCGGGCCAATTCCTTCTGTTCTTTCTCGAACTGAGGCACGAATTCATGCAAAGGCGGATCGAGCAGACGAACCGTCACGGGCAGTCCGTTCATCACCTCGAACAATCCCTCGAAGTCACCCCGCTGGATCGGCAACAATTTAGCCAATGCCACACGACGTCCGGCCTCGTCGTCAGCCAGAATCATCTCGCGCACGGCCTTGATCCGGTCGCCCTCAAAGAACATATGCTCCGTACGGCAAAGACCGATACCCTCGGCTCCGAATCCAAAGGCCACTTTTGCATCGGCAGGCGTATCTGCATTGGCGCGCACTTTCAAATGGGCGAACTTGGAAGTCAGGTCCATCAGCTTGGCAAAATCGCCACTCAATTCGGCGGCACGCGTAGCCACCTGACCCAGATAGACCTCCCCGGTCGATCCGTTCAGCGAAATCCAGTCACCCTCTTTCACGGCAACGCCACCCACGCTCAACGTACGGGCCTTGTAGTCGATCACCAATTCTCCGGCACCCGACACACAACATTTACCCATACCGCGAGCCACCACTGCCGCATGGGATGTCATACCGCCGCGGGCCGTAAGAATACCCTCGGCCACGTGCATACCCTTCAGATCCTCAGGCGAGGTCTCGATACGTACCAACACCACCTTTTTCCCGTCGGCAGCCCATTTTTCGGCATCCTCTGCAAAGAATACCACACTACCGGTAGCAGCTCCCGGCGAAGCGGGCAGACCTTTGGCGATCACCTTGGCGCTCTTCATGGCGGCCTTGTCGAATACCGGGTGCAACAATTCATCCAGTTTTTCGGGCTCGCAACGCATCACGGCGGTCTTTTCGTCGATCAGTTTCTCCTCCAGCATATCCATGGCAATCTTGACCATGGCGGCACCCGTACGCTTGCCGTTGCGGGTCTGGAGCATCCACAGCTTACCGTCCTGGATGGTGAACTCCATATCCTGCATGTCGGTGAAATATTTCTCGAGATTGTGTTGGATCTCGTTCAACTCCTTATACACTTCGGGCATTACCTCCTCCAACGAAGGATACTTTGTCTTGCGCTCCTCCTCGGAGATATTCTGAGCCTTGGCCCAACGTTTCGATCCCTCGAGAGTGATCTGCTGCGGCGTACGGATACCGGCCACCACATCCTCTCCCTGAGCATTGACCAGATACTCGCCGTTGAAGATATTCTCACCCGTAGCGGCATCACGCGAGAATGCCACACCCGTAGCGGAATTTTCGCCCATATTACCGAAGACCATGGCCTGTACGGTAACGGCGGTTCCCCACTCGGCCGGGATATTATTGAGCTTACGATACAGAATCGCACGTTCGTTCATCCAGCTCTGGAACACGGCGCAGACAGCACCCCATAGTTGATCCCACGGATTGGTCGGGAAATCTTCGCCGGTCTGCTTCTTCACGGCAGCCTTGAAACGTTTCACGAGCTCCCTCAAGTCGTCGGTCGTCAGATCGGTATCGTTCTTCACACCCCGTTCGGCCTTCACCTGGTCGATGATCTCCTCGAAGGGATCGTGATCCTCCTTGCTGGCCGGTTTCATACCCAACACCACATCGCCGTACATCTGTACGAAACGACGATAGGAATCCCATGCAAAACGAGGATTACCCGTCCGTTTGGAAACAGCCTCCACGGCCTGGTCGTTCATACCCAGATTCAGAATCGTGTCCATCATACCGGGCATCGAAGCACGGGCTCCCGAACGAACCGACACCAACAGTGGATTGGTCTCACTGCCAAACCCTGTTCCCGTCAATTTCTCAATCTGCTTTACGGCATCCTCCACGGCGGGGCGGATCAGCTCCACGACCTTCTCCTTGCCGTGTTCATAATATTCGGTACAAACTTCGGTTGTAATGGTAAATCCGGGAGGCACGGGAATTCCGATCAAGTTCATCTCGGCCAGGTTGGCACCCTTACCGCCCAGCAACTCTCTCATTTTTCCATTTCCCTCGGCTTTTTTGTTACCGAAGGTATAGACTCTTTTTACGTTTGGCATATTTATTTACGGTTAATTAGGACTGTTCTTTTTTCAGATCGTTAAGATACAGGATTTTTTATAATTATCAAAAAATTAACGTATAAACTCGACAAAGACAGGCAGATGGTCGCTGAATCCTCCCGTGTAGGCTCCCGAAGAAAAACTCCTCAAGGGATACCCTCTCCTCAACATGTCGCCCCCGGAGAGCATCCACTCCCGCACGAAGACACCCGACCGATCGTAACGCCATCCCTTTCCGGAGAGAAAACCATGATCAAGAAAGATATTGTCGTACAGATTCCATCGATCACGATAGACATACGACCCGTATCCTCGCCGCCACATCGCGTAGAGCGGATTGAACAGAAACACACTTCCGTCAGCCACCCGACGTTCCGTATGAAATGCCTTGCGCATGACCCGATCCGTAGGATTGGCATTGAAATCACCCACAACCACCACCCGGGCTCCGGGATCACTGCGATGCAACGAATCGACAAACCGATACAATCTCGACAACGAAATCGCCCTTCGTTCGTAGCCATTGAACTGCGATAACAGATGACAGACCACCAGATCGACTCTTTCTCCGGACAATTCTCCCCGGACGTAGAGAAATTCCCGTCCCGAAGCCGACGAGACCTGAAACACCCGTTCAGGAATCCACTTGTCACCCTTGTAGAGCAATACGACATCCATGCCCCGACGGTCGCTTGTGGTGCGGTGAATATAGTTATAATCCGTACGCAAGGTCATCACCAGTTCACGTACGGCACGTTCACTCTCAACTTCAGCCAATCCGATCACATCGGGTGACATGGCATCGATCACCCGGGACAAATTACGTAATTTTGTCGTATAGCGTTCCCCTCCCCACTTCAGCCGACCCGTCGGAGTATACTCCCGATCATCGTAGAATGCCGAAGGAACCGTATCATACAGATTTTCTACATTATAAAAAGCTATCGACGCCCGCTCCTGTGCCACTGCAGGAAAAACTCCGCAAAATGTCAGCAGCCCTACCGTCCTCCATAGCATCCATCGCGTCGAACAAATACCCATAACCGAATCTTTTCCAAATGCCGTTCTATCGCAGCGCCCCCCACGGAGCGCCTACCGGTCGATTACACCCGAACCCACCAGTTCGTCGCCGTCATACCATGCAGCGAATTGTCCGGCCGTCACGCCTCGCTGAGGCTGGTCGAACACCATATACCCCCCTTGTCCGGTGACATACAGGCGCCCTCCCTGCAAAGGCTGACGATAACGGATCCGAAGACTGTACGGACGACTCTCTCCCGCTTTCATCCGCAGATCGGGTCGGATCCAATGCATCTCCTCAGGCCGGATACGCAACCCCCGGCGAAAGAGTCCGGGATGCTCCTGTCCCTGGCCCACATAGATAATATTACGTTCCACGTCGGTCGCAATCACGAAAAGAGGTTCCGGACGCCCTCCCACATGAAGACCCTTACGCTGTCCGATCGTATAAAAATGGGCCCCGTTGTGTTCTCCCGCCTTGACCCCGTCGGAAGGTTCATATTCATACGGTGCGGCCAAGGCATCAAGGCCTTCCTGTGTATCGGGACCGGCTGCACATGCCTCCTCTGCCCGAGCATACCCCGGCCACGAGGCGGGAATCTCCACTATATCACCCCGACGCGCCTTCAATTTCTGCTGCAAAAAAACCGGCAAATCGACCTTCCCCACAAAACAAATGCCCTGAGAATCCTTTCGCCGGGCCGTAGCCAGCCCCTGCTCCTCCGCAATACGCCTTACGTCGGGCTTTATCATCTCCCCAATGGGAAACATGGCCCGCGAAAGTTGTCCCTGCGAAAGTTGACAAAGAAAATAGCTTTGATCCTTATTGGAATCACTGCCGGCCAGAAGACGATAAACCGTCTTCCCCTGCGACTCGGTTTCGGCCCTACGACAATAATGGCCCGTAGCCACATAATCGGCACCCAGTTTCAGCGCCTCTTTCAGAAAAACATCGAACTTGATCTCCCGGTTACACAACACATCGGGATTGGGAGTACGTCCACGTTCATATTCGGCAAACATATAGTCCACCACCCGGTGACGGTACTCTTCACTCAGATCGACCACATGCAAGGGAATATCCAACTTACGAGCCACCAATTCGGCAAACACCCGATCGTCGTGCCACGGACAATCACCGGCCAACGTTCCCGTCGTGTCGTGCCAATTAATCATGAACAGTCCCACCACGTCGTACCCCTGCTCCTTGAGCAACCAGGCCGCAACACTCGAGTCCACTCCTCCGGAGAGACCAATGACCACCCGTTCTTTCGCCATACCGTATTCTGTTTCCTCTTTAAACACAATATGCCGCCGACCATTCCCCGGGAAGGCCTGCGGCACGGATTTTTTCCATCCCGGTCTTATTCCATATACAGCTCGAGCAACCCCTCCGGCAAGGTAAAAACAACTTCCCGACGCGTCAGATCGAACCTCTCGATAAATTCATCCACGGCAGGAACCAACACCTCTCTTCCCTGCCATTCCACCCGAAAAAGAGGATTTTCCCCCTCTTCGAAATCCACAACCTCGCCTCGACTCTCGCCGAACAGAGCCTGGAATCCGACAAAATCTTCCATATAAATCTCATCTTCCTCCCGCTGATCGGTATCCTCCTCCCGCATCTGCAATTCAAGCCCCACCAATTCGCTCGCCCGCACTTCATTGTCAAAATCGGCAAACAACACCAAGGCTCCAGAGCGGCCCCGACGTTCGAAATGCTCCATAAAAAGAGGAACCGCCAGCGAGTCAATCCTCACAAACAGCGGTTCCTCTATCTCGAAATCGGCAGGAAACGAATCATACAAATTCACCAACAGTTCGCCCTTACGACCGAACAACTTGGAGATTCGACCCACCGGAAACATGCCCATCTCCTCCGGAGATTAAGCCTCTTCAGCAGCAGTCATCGTTTCAGCAGCTTCTTCAGCCTCTCCCTCGGCGGCGGCAGCCTCAGCAGCCAACTTGGCAGCCTCTTCGGCAGCAGCGGCTTTCTTGGCAGCCAATGCTTTCGCACGCTCCTCGTTCACTTTGGCCTCTTCGGCCAGACGAGCTTTCTCTACAGCAGCCTTATCGGTTCCGATCTTGTTGGTCTTGGCCTGGATCTTGGCTGCTTTTTGGTCCATCCATTTAGCGAAACGGCTTTCGGCCTCCTCTGCGGAGAATGCGCCTTTAGCTACGCCGCCCAGCAAATGTTTCTTATACAAGACACCCTTGTACGACAGAATTGCTCTGCAGGTATCGGTGGGTTGTGCGCCTTTTTGCAACCAATCCAGAGCTCTATCGAAGCTCAGATCGATCGTAGCAGGATTCGTGTTCGGATTGTAGACTCCGATCTTTTCGATAAACTTACCATCACGTGGCGCCCTGCCATCTGCGACTACGATATGATAGAAAGCATAACCTTTCTTACCGTGACGCGCCAATCTGATTTTTACAGGCATTGTATTAAATTTTAATATGTTCATTTTCTCGTTCACAGCGAACGAGGCTGCAAATATAAAGCTTTATTCCCGAAAAAGCAAACACCCGCTCTTTTTTACCTTGTCCGGTCCGAAACTATCTCCCACTCACAAAGACTTCACGACGCCTTCGGCCGCTTTTACCGGTTGTCTTACACCATCCAGCTCGTTGTCTCGCAACAGAATCGAAGAGGAATCTCCGCTCACCTCCAGGAAAAGTTGTGGGGCTCCCGTCTGCTGGCGGAACCCGGAAATACGAATTCTCTGTCCGTCATTGATTCGCACAAAGGGCATCTTTCCGGAGGGCTTCTCTCCCTGGAAGTTGTTCAGCCACACGTTCTCCGCGTCGTCCATGATGATGGCCGGGCGCATATCGGGAGCCTGGGTGAAGAGCTGGATATTTTCCATCGTGATATTTTCGGCATGACGGATGTAAAGGCCGTGCGAAGGGGTCGTATAACCGAACATGTTATTCTGAGGATAGGCTGCTTCTTTCTCCGGCATCGGTTTGAGTGCATAGGCTTCGGTCCCCTTACCCATGCTGCGGATCACGATGTCGCGCAGGGTGACGCCACTGACCTTATGGCCAGGAATCCCGGTGATTGAAGAACTCATGAAACCCTCGCTCTCGGCGGTAACATTACTGATCAACACATTTTTCAGATGGCGGACCTCCCCTTTGCGGGCTCCCAACCGAACGAATATCGGAGTCATCACTCCCCGCATGACGATATTGCTGATGGAGATGTTCTCCATCATGCCGCCGTCCACCATCTCCAGCGCGATACCCATCTCGCAGGAAGCCGGATTGGTGATACCCGTGAAATTCGTACGGTCTTTCACATTATGGGTCGGGGCTCGGCGAATAGCACAATTGGAAATGGCGATATTGCGGAAACCGGCCCAACCGGAGGTGCCGAACTTGATGGCATTGCAATTGGTGGCCAGAATGCAGTTGGTCACCGTGACATTTTCCACAATATAACTGCGCGAACGGCTGTCGCTCTTGAAACACAGAGCATCGTCTTCGCTGTAAATAATACAGTCGGAAATCACCACATTGCAGGCGTCGATGTCGATACCGTCGTTGTTGTGATTGGAAAATGCATAGATTTTCACACCGCGGACCTGAATATCCTCGCTTTGCAACAGACGCAGGGTCCAGGTGCCGGGTGCCGTCAGAGTCACATCCTCGATACGGATATCCTTGCTTTTGAATACCCGGATATTATTGAATCGGCGACCTTTGCCCTTGAATTCGGCATTATCGCCCAGTGCGAACACCGGATCGCCTCCCTGACCGTCTACCGTACCAAATCCCGTAAGGGCCGCATTTTTCACCCCATTGAAATTGACCAATGCGGGAGTTCCTTTCGGGTAGTCGCCGGCCTCCTCCGAGCTACGCGTACTGCCCAACAGACGAGCCTGTTTACTCAGACGCAATTCGACATTGTCCTTTATCCAAATCGCGCCGGTCAGATACACTCCGTCGGGTACGATCACCGTGCCTCCTCCGGCAGCCGAACAGTCATCGATGGCCCGTTGAAGGGCTTGTGTACAATAGCTCTTCCCGTCGGGCTTAGGCTTATATTTCATCACATTTATCTCCACGGCACCGGCCCCCAACCAACTCCATGCGAGCAAAACAATCAATATCTTTTTCATCTGTATTTTTATCATGGTTAATTTTATGGTTAGTTCTATCTCTCATCCGTTTATTACCGGACAGACACGGCCTCCCCGGCTTCGCTCCTTATCCGAGTCGAGGACAAGGACCCGACCTGCGGAGTGTCGATCAAAACACCCTTGGAGCCCTCTTTCACCTCAAACCAGGAAGAGGCCGGGGCCGACTCCGGAATCCGTACGTCGCGGAACCAGACATCGCGAACCCCTTTCATCAGAAAAACGGCACTTCCCGCATTGTGGGCATTGGTCACAAAATCGCTCACTGCCACATTCTCTGCCTGTTCCATCAACACCAACGGACGTTTGTCGGCCTCTTCGGGGAAAATCTGCACCCCGTCGAGCCTCATGCCCTTCACATACCGCAGATACAGACCCGACACGGGCATCTGCCCCCACATGGTAGCTTCGGGATAGGAGGTTCGTTTCTCCGCCAATTCGATGGCGGCCATCTGTTCAGTCCCCCCTCCCTTGGTGTGGATAATGATATTGTCGAACAAGACATTCTCCACATGGACAGGCGTAACGGCCGTCACCGACGAGGCTGTCGATGCTCCGCGTGCAATCACGTTCGATATGGACACATTACGGATCGACCCCGGACAGGGCTTATTCGACTTTCCCTTCGCTGCATTCCGGGCACCCAGTCTGATAAAAATCGGGGCACGCACCTCATCCATGACAATATTGGAAACCGATATGCCATCGATCCGACTGCCGTCCACGCTCTCGACAGCAATCCCCGACAAAGGCGCCAGGGCATTTCCCCAGTGATTCGGATCGATCGAGGCCGCTCCCGTTTTTGCCAGTTCCTCGTCCGCACGGGCAGCCTTGATCACCGAATTGCTGAAAACGATGTTCCGGAAATCACCCCGGGTCTCCGTACCAATCTTGAACCCATTGCAGGCACTGGTCAGGATACAGTTGGTTACGGTGATATTCTCGCAAGCACGCGACCAAAACCGTTCGGTCCGGTTCTTGAGCACGATGGCATCGTCGGCCGTATAGATATCGCAATCGGAAATCGTCACATTGCGCGAAGCAACAATATCAATACCGTCCGTATTGGGTCCGTGCATATAATTCCTGATTTTCACACCGCGAATCACCACCTCGTCACATCCGTGAAGATTCACGGTCCAACTCTCCGAATCGTGCAAAGTAACTCCCTCTATCCTCACATTTTGACATTCAGTCAACAAGATCAAATTACCCGGAGCCGCCCGATTTCCCTTTTCATCCTTGGGATGATCATGTTTGAACGTCGGCACCCAACCGTAGAGCCGCCGGGAACTCTCCAGATTGGACGGAATCCAAAAAGCAGACCCCTGTCCATCGATCACCCCTTCGCCCACGATTGCAATATCTTTCACATTGGTAGCACGAATCAGATTATAGGGATCGTAATCCTCGAAACGGGTACTTCCCAACAAAGTCGCACCCGATTCCAGCCGTAAAGTCACATGATCCTTCAAACGAATCGTTCCGCTCAGGTAACGGCCGGCCGGCAACACCACTTCGCCTCCTCCGGCAGCGGAACATCGGTCGATAGCCTGCTGAATCACCTCGGTACAAAGGGTTTTCCCATCGGGTTTCGCCCCGGCACGGAGCACATCGACCGTCAGACACTGCGCGCCCTGTACCGCAAACAGCGCACAGACTGTCAGTAATTTCAATCTCATAATGTCAGTTTTTTTAGGGTTGAGAAAACAAAGATGGAAAAAAATTTCAGATTTCAAAAGAATAACACTATCTTTCTGCCACCTTACTAATTAACCCTAAACAAAACATAATGAAAAGGACCATCTTGGGGGTCATTATCACCCTGCTCGTTCCGGCTCTGTCGTTTGCCGGAGAGAAGTATTCATTCGATGTCGTAGTGTACGGAGGCACCTCCTCCGGAGTGATTGCAGCCTGCGCCGCCGCCCGCGAAGGGGCCAAAGTGGCTCTGCTGGAGTACACCAACCATCTGGGAGGCATGACCAGCAGCGGACTGGGCAACGTGGACAAGGGGAAAGAGGCCTCGATCGGAGGCTATGCCAGGGAATTCTTTACCCGCGTAGGCGATCACTACAAAATGGGAGGCAAACCCTGCTGGAAACTGGAACCTTCGGTCGCAGAACAGACTTTTGTCGCCATGGTCAAAGAGGCCGGAGTGGAAGTGTTCTACGGTACCCGACTGCTGGAAAAAGAGGGCGTGGAGTGTAAAAACGGAAAAATCCGCCGGCTGATCATGGAAAACGGAGACAGCTTTACGGCCCCGGTGTTCATCGATGCCACCTACGAAGGAGATCTGATGGCTTGGGCCGGAGTGTCCTATACCGTCGGCCGGGAAAGCATGAAGGAGTACGGCGAATCGGGTGCCGGTGTGCGTATCCGGACCGACATCCCCGTTCAGAAAGTGGGCAGCAAACGGATCGCCGAGCTGAAGGAAGAGTACAAGGATCTGCCTTTCGACTACCATTTCGGCGAGGCCGGCGAACCGGGCGAAGCCGACAACAAAGTGCAGGCCTATTGCTTCCGGCTCACCCTGACCAACCGGCCCGAAAACCGAGTTCCCTTCTCCAAACCGGACAATTACGATCCCGTCCGTTATAAAGGGACCCTGGACCGCGTGCTGAAAACCAACGTCACCAAACTCGACGGCGTCTATACGTTCTATCACCTGCCCAACGGCAAAACCGACATCAATCACATGGATCTGAGCAATGTGTCATGGGGGTATCCGGACGGAAGCTACGCCGAACGTCAAAGAATCTGGCAATATCACAAGGATTACCAAATGGGGGCACTGTGGTTCTTCACTCACGATCCGCGCGTGCCCGAAGCTCTTCGCAAGGAGGCCTCGACGTGGGGCTTCGCCAAAGACGAATTCGCCGATAACGGCTACTGGCCCCGCACGCTGTATATCCGCGAAGGACGTCGCATGAAAGGCGCCTATGTGATGCGTCAGCAGGATGCCTGGGAGAATCCCATGAAGGAGGATGTGATCGGCATGGGCTCCTACTTCATGGATTGCCACAACGTACAGAGAACCATCACCCCCGACGGCAGACTGATTGTCGAAGGGAATATGGGAATCCCCGTTGAGGGTGTGCGCGGCAAATTCACCCACTTGTCCCACAAGCCTTATCAGATTCCCTATCGGAGTCTTACACCCAAAGAGGATGAGTGCGGAAATCTTCTGGTAACGATCTGCCTGTCGGCCTCGCACGTCATCTACGGATCTCTGCGCATGGAACCCGTCTATATGATTACCGGTCATGCGGCCGGAGTGGCTGCCGTACAGGCCGTACGCGGGAAAACCTCCGTGCAGAAAATCGACATACCCGCTCTGCAGGAACGTCTCCAATCGCAAGGACAGATATTCGAATACGTCGCCCCCTCGAAAAAATAGTACGAAGGGATACTAACTAAGAAAACCGGAAGAGGGGCGGTATGGTTCCTCTTCCGGTTTTTATTTTCTCTTAAGCCGTCAGTGATTATCAGGATCTGAGATTATCTTCTGACTCGACAACCACTCCTCCCGCCACTCTTGCATTGTTTTGTTGCGTCCCCAGATCGTACGGGTTCGGGGATCGAATTCATAGATCTGATCATAAATAAATCCATTGGATTTCCCCATGCACAGGATGGTCTCCACCTTCACCTCCGACAACACCCGTTTCAGTTCCTTCATATATGCATCCTCCTGTTGCATCACGCGGTCCAATGAGTCCACCTTGTGTCGGAAATAGCGATTTATCCTGTCTCGCTTTTCTTTTTCCTCCGCAGACATATCCTGACGACCGTCCCAAATAAACGGCACCAGCAATCGCTTCTCCTTTTCCGCCCCGGACTCCACCACAAACGACAGATCGTCGGCCACATGACCCACAATATGGACACTCCGTTTCTCGGTCATCGCTTCCGTCCAACGGAAATGAGTCTTCAGGTATTCGGTCAGATCGAGTACCACCCGCCCCGTATTGAGACTGTCTCCGTACCAAATACGCGCCACATCGTCTCGCCCTTCAGCCGTCAAAGTGGAATAATCTTTCGTCTGTCCAGCCACGACCACCCCCTTGTCGAACAGCCAATAACGCTCTCGAAACCGTACTTTTCCCCTGAACATGTCGAGCGTCACAACCCGGCCGTACTGGGCATACAAGGCATCGGTATACCAATCCGCCCACACCCGACCATCCCGGCATCTCTCCCCGAAACATTGCGCCAGATCGATCTCCCCTTTTCCGGACTGTACTCCGACCAGATAGAGCGTGTCGTTTTCGATCTGCCACGTGGCATAGTACCCTCTCCAGCAATTGGTGGGATTGGGAAAGTCCTTCTCCACGATCTTATCTCCCTGCGCCGGATACAGATCCATATACACCGAAAGAGGATCACTCCACAGGTCCATCGTGTCGTTTTCAAACAACAGCCGATCATGAATCTGCGGAGTAGATACCGCCCGGCAGATCCCCCCCATCAGCAACAGGAACAATAAAACCGCCTTTTTCATAAGAACAATATTCATTGTACATTAAAGATAAAGACTACACTCAAAAAAAACAAGCATTCGTCACAAAAACCCCGACTATCTTCGGGAGATAATTTTGCAGATTCGGAATAATTGCGTTAATTTTGTGCTCCGAAACAAAGGTTCCGTAGCTCAGTTGGATAGAGCAACAGCCTTCTAAGCTGTGGGTCTTGGGTTCGAACCGCCTGAAAATCCAAATCGCAATTCACTGTAATTGGTGTAGTTACAAGCTAAATTCTCTCTCTTTCGTATCTTCTGAAAATCTTGGTTTAACTGTTGGTTTAACTTTCCTAAGTAATTGAGAGTGGGTTAATAAATCAATTAATTATTTGGTATTATAAATTGCTTGTTGTGCTGTCGGCCGTAGCGCGACTGTACACACATATCTGTATAAGTATAACTCCATAGAAAGCTATTAAACAAAGAGGACAAACATTTGCAAGGGGTCTTAAATAAACCCCTTTGCAAAAGTCTGTCCTTTTCTAATAGTTGTCAGTTTTGCTATTCCTCCAACACTTTCCAGAAACGTTCGGGCAGGTAGATGTTCTCCACCTCTACGGCCTGTTTAAATAGAGGTGCAATCTCTTCGACTCGAAAGCCCGCTATTCCACAACCGATCTCCGTTACCAGAAATCTCAGTTGCGGATTTCGTTTGGCAAACTCGATAAATTCATCCACGTATGGTTTAATGGTCTCCACACCGCCCTGCATGGTCGGGATTCCATAACTTTGTCCTTGTAGTCCGACACCTTGTCCCCACACGGCACCGAATTTTTGATAAGCCAGCCGTGCTGCACCACCTCCGTGTTGTCCTGCCAGATTGCTCCCGAAAACAAAAATCTCATTAGGTTGGAGCGTAACGATATGATTGGATGCTATTCTCATAATAGGCGTGTTTTCTCAAAAGTACTGAAATGGATAAATATTTCTATAGAATGGGGCTTGGCTTCCTTAATATTCCTTTTGCATGCAATTGAAGCATTTATAACTTCTTAAATCTATCTCTTCGTCGTGAGGTAGCCCCAAATAGTTATATATATAGAAATCTCCTACGAATGTATTGCATTTATCACAAACATTTACCCAATAATTTTCTTGTACTGTTTGACTATATCGCTTTTTAATATTTACGCCCAATTTTTGAGCCATTTCAATTTCTTTATTGGTGAAATCCTTTGGGCTAAGTATATAGTTGTTGTCATTTGATACCATCATGGCAATTTTCATGTTATTAGAACATTTCCAGCATGGAGCAGTAACAACTATTAATTTTGTATTATTCATTCTCTCTCCGCATTTTTTACAAATTGGGTTTGGACACATACTTACAGCGTTTGGATGCAATAGTTTCTCTTGTATTTTGTCACATTCAGAAAAATCAGAAATCTCAATTTGTAGGCATGCGATTTTATTATCTTCATAGAATTGCAATGTCTCTGACGACGGCTTATGTGTCACCACAATTTCAATCACTATGACAACTTTATCATCTTTATCAAGTAATGCAATATCAGGCCTGCATACTTGCAAGTCATATTCTTCAATGACTTTAATTGCTTTTTTTAGTAAGTTTCCTTTATGTCGTTCGTTACATTTATCACACTCCCATTCAAACCAAATAGCTTTATTAGGCTTCTCTAACTCTGTTCTTATATACTCTGCTACGCGTTGTTTGAATAATTTATGCAGGAATGATTCCGAGCAATGATTGTCAACAGAAACTTTGTGAGCAAAGTGATTTGGTTTATGATATTTCTGATCTTTAGGTGTTTGGCTAATTTTTAATGATAAAAGTGCTCCACATGAAGGACATGTATAAGTATTGCCTTTACGGGCGTCATCAATGTGTACTAGGTTACCAGAGCTATTAATGGCGTATGGAAGCAATAGTTTTGTCATTGAAAAAACTAATGATTATTAATTATCTGTATATATAATGCAAGTTATAAAAATTATAATTGAAATAAAAATAGCATAAAAGACAAACTTATGCAGAACGGTATAATCTAGACCGTCTGCACAAGTCTGTCCTCGATCAATAAGGTGTTACTTAAAAATCATATCCGACAATTTGCTTGGCAAAATATTTCCAATATTCAGCGACTTTATATGTGTCGACACATGATGTTGGAACATATATTTTTGTGGGTGCTTCAAATGTATCGGAATAAATAGAAGGAGGTATTTCCATGTTGATTTTGATCGATAAATTCCTACTGTCGTAGAATGCCATGTTGTATATTGTGCGCATTTTATGACAATTTGAAGCGTCAAATAATGTTAAATTGGGACATTTCCTAAAAGCGCCATTGGCGTAGCCACTGCTTTTGTATTTACAACTAATTAGTTCTCAATATTTTATAAGCAATAAGTCAGGAATATGGTCGTTGTCTTTAATTGTACATT
>CALVFY010000004.1 GCA_944326945.1 uncultured Rikenellaceae bacterium | reverse complement strand
TCGATCCTGATCAAAGTAAACCAGATCGGTTCGTTGACCGAAACGTTGGATGCTATCGAAATGGCTCACCGTGCAGGCTATACCAGTGTTACGTCGCACCGTTCGGGAGAGACTGAGGATTCGACTATTGCCGATATTGCTGTCGCTACCAACTCGGGTCAGATTAAGACCGGTTCGTTGAGCCGTTCCGATCGTATGGCCAAGTACAACCAGTTGCTGCGTATCGAGGAGGAACTGGGAGATGAGGCTATCTACGGTTATACCAAAATCTACCGGAAATAGAAATTGTGAGGCTCTCTGGTCGGAGAGTCGGTGTATAAAAATACGGCAACCTCGAAAAAGGTTGTCGTATTTTTTGTCATTATGTGCGAAGAGAGCTTCGAGATGTTGTGGTGGGTGATTATTCTTCTGCCCGAGGGATTACATCATGGATGTCAGTCTGGAAATTGTCGTTGAAAGTAGCTGAATCGATCTCAATTACCGGTGAGTGGTTCTCAAATTGGTTGTTGTTGATCGTTACCCCTCCGCAATGATGGAGTCGGATGATTGGTTCTCCCCGGAAGGGATCGTCGTAAGTGTTGGTTTTGACAAACTTATTATCCTGAACGGTAAGCCCATACACGCCATGGCCTTGGATCAGATTGGAGAAAGACGAGGCGATGGTGTTGTCGGTAAAAAGGATGTTTTTTTCGTAATATTCATTTGGTTTGAAAGCCGATATCTGAGGATTGATCGAGAGTAGCGGAAAGTTGCCTCCTCCGTAGGAACACTCTCCGAAATGGTTGTTTCGGATCACAACGTTGCGGACGGCACCCGATTCGAACCAATGTGAAAGATCGCCTTCGAAAAGAATCGCATTTTTCATGACCGATATGGTGTTGTTTTCGATCAGACATTTCGAGGGAACGCTCAGTAGAATGCCTCGGGCCCGGTTGTTTTTGATCGTGTTGCCGCTGAAGATGAATTCCGTGGGGTACCATGTGATATTTTCGATGCCGTCGCCGGGAGCTATCTCTTCGGTCAGGGGGCTCTCCGTGATGATGCGGAACAGATATTCATTGATTTTTTCAACCTTTTTTACCGTACAGGTTTGTCTGGGGAGCAGTGTTTGGGCGTCCACGATGCGAAGCGAGTCGCCCCGGTCGGCAAAATGAAAATCGCTCTGTTGGAAATGATTCAGAGAGGCGATGATTTCGGATCGGTTACGGATCTCTTTGACCGAGGTGTAGGTGCCGTGGACATTGATTCCGTCGTCGAGCATATTCATGAACAGACAGTCCCGTACGATTAGTTTTCCTCCGCAGTTGCAGAAGTGGGTGGCATCGGCCATACTGGAGGCGATACGTCCCGAACCTTTCCTCGGCATGACTCGGACACGTTCGAGCGTGATGTCGGCACTTTTTTCGCCGATAACTCCCATGCCCGGACAGTGATAGATGGTAATGTCCTGAAGGGTTACCTCATGTGAGCCGCTGATATGGAAGGCTGGTGCGAGTCGGTTTTCGGACATGGCCCCACGAAAAGTGACAATGTGTCCAGGCTCCGGCAGGGTGGCCGAACGATCCCATTTTATCCTGTAATTCACTTCGTCGATCTTTTCGGCAGGAAGATCATCTATCGGCAGACGGGCTGTTTCGGCCATGAAAGCCACCGCACGTGTCGTCGGGTCGAAGGTGATGTTTTGACCCAAATAGTCGAATTGCCAGCCGGGACCCTGGATCCGAAGCCGGCCATCCCGATAGACGGGTCGGGAGATTGTCGTATCGACTCTGATATCGACCTCTTTTGTCGTTTCGTTTTTGCCGGTGATTTCGGCCTGCAGATAAAATGGATATTCCCAGTCTATTTGCAGATTCCTGATCGCAATGTTACGGGATCGTTCTATCAGAAACGGGGTGATGACGCCGTGAAAGATGAATTCGGCACCATTTCCTTCGATTTCGACGGATTCGTACTCTGTGAGAGGAAATGCGAAATAGCGATACAGATTGGAGTGATTGGTAATGGCGTGGTATTTTCCTGTCGCGTGGTCGGGATAAAAATGGTATGTTCCCGGTTCGAACACCATTTTCAGTTTTTGAGAGGGGTGTCGTTCGAGGGTTTCGTATAGGATTTTAGTGTAGTCCTTACGGGGATTTTCGTTTGCTCTCGGGGCGGGAATCGTCACGGAAAGTGGACCGGATGCGGAACAGGAGATCATGATCCAACCGATGATAAGGGGGAGAGCGAGGTGAAATAGTTGTTTTTTCATGGGTAATATAGGGTTAGGGTTGATTTTTTCAAAGATACGGATTTAATCGTTTTGACATATGACGATCCGACGATTTTGTTACAGGGTGTAAGAGGTGTGCCGGGCGATAATGTATATTTGTGACAAATTATTATCTTTGTCCGGTATGGCTACATCTTTGTATCACGATATTATCTTTGGACCGGTGCACAGTCGTCGGTTGGGGCTCTCGTTGGGAGTGAATCTGCTTCCGCTGGAGAGTAAATTGTGTAGTTTCGACTGTATCTATTGCGAATGTGGTTGGGCCCAGCATGGGGTCAAACCTCGATTCAATCGTCGGGAGGATGTGCAGCGTCTGCTCGGAGAGAAACTTCGGGAGATGGTTGCCTCCGGAACGCCCCCCGATGTCATTACTTTCGCAGGGAACGGTGAACCTACGATGCATCCGGATTTTCCGGATATTATCGACGACACGATCGCTTTGCGTGATGAGATATGTCCGGCTGCGAAGGTTTCGGTGTTGAGCAATGCTACGATGATCGGGCGTGAATCCGTGCGGAAAGCATTGCTGAAAGTTGACAACAATATTCTGAAACTCGATTCGGCTTTCGACCGGACGGTCCGTTTGATCGACAATCCTAACGGGCACTATTCGGTGGCGGAGACAGTGGCCAACATGAAGTTGTTCGAGGGCCATTTGATCGTTCAGACCATGTTCCTGCGAGGGGAGTATGCCGGCCAACGGGTGGACAATACCGTTGCGGGAGAGGTGGATGCCTGGTTGGAATTGATTGGGCGGATTCGTCCCCGGCAGGTGATGATCTACACGATCGATCGGGATACGCCGGCTGAGAATCTGGAAAAAGTCTCCGTGGAGGAACTTCGGCAAATTGCTCAACGGGTCGAGGCGCTCGGAATCTGCTGTTCGGTAGCCGGATAATGATGATGAACTAAGGATAGAAAACATATGATTACTGCAGAACAGATTAAAGAGCTTGTAAGGCGACAGGATTCGCTGAGGAGGCATCTTTGACATCGATAACAAGGTTATCGAATTAGAAGAAGAGGAACAGAAAACACAGGCCCCCGATTTCTGGGACGATCCTGCTGCGGCTGAGAAACAACTGAAGGTGGTAGCCTCGCTGAAAGGGTGGATCTCGGACTATCGCGAGGTGGCCTCGCTGGTGGATGATTTACAGCTCATGCCCGACTTCGTGAGGGAAGGGGCGGCTTCGGAGGCCGAATTGGACGAGTTGTACGGTCGGGCGCTCGAGAAAACCGAAGCCCTCGAGATGCGTAATATGTTGCGTCACGAGGAGGATAAACTGGGAGCCATTCTGGAGATCAATTCCGGAGCGGGTGGTACGGAGAGTCTGGATTGGGCGTCGATGCTATTGAGGATGTACACCCGTTGGGGCGAATTGAGAGGCTACAAGGTGCGTCTGCAGGATATGCAGGAGGGCGATGAGGTAGGAGTCAAGTCGGCTACGCTGGAGTTCGAAGGAGAGTATGCCTATGGCTATCTCAAGAGTGAGAGCGGCGTCCACCGGTTGGTACGGCTCTCCCCGTTCAATGCCAACAACAAGCGGCAGACTACCTTTGCGTCGGTGTTTGTCTCTCCGGCGGTGGACGATACGATCGAGATCGTGGTCAATCCGGCCGATATCGAATGGGATACCTACCGTAGTAGCGGGGCGGGCGGACAGAATGTCAATAAGGTGGAGACGGGCGTGCGGTTACGCCACTTGCCATCGGGAATTGTGGTGGAGAATACCGAAACCCGTTCGCAGCTGATGAACCGCGAGAATGCCATGCGTATTCTTAAGTCGCGACTCTATCAGATCGAGTTGGAGAAGCGACGTGAGAAACAGAACGAACTGGAGGGCCAGAAAAAGAAGATCGAATGGGGCTCCCAGATCCGCAGCTACACGCTCCATCCCTACAAATTGGTGAAGGATCACCGTACGGGATATGAGACCTCTGATACGGGGGCGGTGCTCGATGGAGAGATTGACGGCTTTATCAAGAGCTATTTGATGCAGTTCGGCGGCGAGTAGAATGGTGTGTAGAGGAGCGTTAAAAAAAGAGAGAGTAAGTTCTTTTCGGCACTGTTTGTGCTTTATTATTATTTAGATTATCGGACCATGAAAGGCATCGTATTATGCGGGGCGTTTGCTTTGCTGGGTTGTGCGTACTCTTTCGCTCGGGGCGGGGAGGTGGATTTGAGTGTGGTGCAGAATATCGAGGTGGATCGCTACTTCGGTACATGGTATGAGATTGCCCGTTTGGATAATGCGATCGAACGAGGACTTGACCGGGTGACGGCCGAGTATCTGAAGAATCCCGACGGTACGGTAACCATTATTAATCGGGGGTATAAACAGAACGGAAAACTTTGGTCGGCCGAAGGGACGATCCGCTTACCGGCTCCGCCCGTGGAGGGGAAGTTCAAAGCGGTCTATTTCCTTTGGTTCTCGATGACTTATTATATTTTGGAGTTGGATACGGAGAACTATTCGTATGCATTGGTGGGAGGACCCTCTGCCGATAATCTGTGGATTTTAAGTCGTACGCCCACCCTGCCTCCCGAGGTGCTCGGGCATTTGCTGCAGTGTGCCCGCCAGCGAGGATTCGATGTGGAGAAACTTTACTACTGTAAGCAGGCGGCCAGACCTTAGGCATCCACCAGTTTGTAGAGTTTGTCGCCCCGACGCACGGGTTGGGGGGTATGAAGGGAGCAGACCTCCTTACGTTCTACGTGAGGCACGGGTTTTTCATCCACACGGATTCCTGTGGCATAGCTCTCCACTACACCGGTCGTTTCGCCCAGAAAGAGTATCTCGTCTCCTTCGTTCAGATCGGAGGCTTCGGTAGTGATTTCGGCCACCTGAGGTCGCCGGAAAAAGTTGGTCACCTTGCCTACATACACCTTCCGTTTGGTGGCTGAGGATCCGTACTCCGTATTGAGGTCCACGATGGGGCTGCCCTGATAGTATCCTCCCCAGAATCCCCGGTTGAAGACTGTGGCGAGTCGTTTCTCCCAAGCGTCGCATCGTTCCCGGGTATAAGACCCTTCGCAGATGGCTCGTGTCGCCTCGTCGTAACATTCACACACCCGTTTCACATACTCCGCCGAGCGGGCACGTCCTTCGATTTTCAGCACCCGGACTCCTGCTGCAAGAAATTTGTCAAGGAAACCGATCGTACACAAGTCTTTTGGCGATAACAGATAGCGGTTCTCCACCAGAATCTCCTCGCCCGTCTCCCGGTCGCGCAGTTCGTAGGATCGGCGGCAGATTTGCTGACAGGCTCCCCGGTTGGCCGAACATCCTGCGATGTGCTGGCTCAGGTAACATTTCCCCGAGACGGCCATGCAAAGTGCTCCATGGGCAAACATCTCGATCTTGATTCGGTCGCCATGAGGACCCCGGATGTCCTCCTCTTCGATTGCACGGTGGATACGTTCGATTTGCGGCAGGGAGAGTTCCCGGGCCAGTACTATCACATCAGCCCATTGGGCGTAGTGGCGGACGGCCTCCGTATTGCAGACGTTGAGTTGGGTGGAGATGTGGACCTCTACACCGATCGAACGGGCATAGAGAATGGCGGCCATGTCCGAAGCGATGATTGCCGTGATTCCTTCCGCTTTGGCCCGGTCGATCACCCGGCGCATCACCGGCAGATCTTCGTCATAGATGATCGTGTTGACTGTCAGATAACTCTTGAGTCCGTGTTCGCGGGTGATGGATACGATACGGGCCAGGTCTTCCAGTGTGAAGTTCGAGGAGGAGCGGGCTCGCATATTGAGTCCCTCTACGCCGAAATAGACCGAATCGGCTCCGGCAGCGATGGCGGCTTGTAGGGATTCGTAAGATCCGGCCGGAGCCATGATCTCGATCTGATCGCGAGAGAGAGTCTGTTTTCGTTCCATTTCGACCTGTTTATTTGTTTCGTTTCATCAATCCCTGGGCCAGCGCTTTCAGGGGAGCGGTACGTTCTTTGTCGATTCGTAGGGCTTCGAGGGCTTCGAGGGCCAGGGACATGTGGTGTGAGATGGCTTGTTCGGTCAGTCGGGCGATGCCGAATCGATCGTACAGGGCTCGTATACGCATGATCTTTTCCGGAGCGGAGAGCGATTCGTCGTGAGAGGTAGTCAGGAGAGTGGTCCGTTGTGTGGCGTTGGCCAAAGCCAGTGCCCGGATCATCAGATAGGTTTTCTTGCCTTCGAGTATGTCGCCTCCGATGGCTTTCCCCAGCGTTTGGGAATCTCCGTAAGTATCCAGCAGATCGTCCTGCAACTGGAATGCCAATCCCAGTTGGGTGGCGAACCGTTCGAGTTTGTCGAGACTCTCTCCGTCTGCACCGCCGATCAGGGCTCCCAGTCGTGCCGATCCGGCCAGCAGGGCCGAGGTTTTAAGTCGGATCATGTTCAGATATTCTTCTTCGCTGACGCTTTCACGGTGTTCGAAGTCCATGTCATATTGTTGGCCTTCACACACCTCCATGGCCATCCGATTGAAGGTTTCCAACAGGGCGGGCAACAGTCCCGGATCGCATTGTTCGAGCAGCGTGTAGGCATAGATCATCATGGCATCGCCCGAGAGAATGGCTGCGTTGGTACCCCATCGACGGTGAACGGAGGGCTTCCCCCGACGGACTTCGGCGTTATCCATAATGTCGTCGTGCAAAAGGGTGAAGTTGTGGAATATCTCCACGGCAGCAGCGGCCGGAAGCGCCTCGCGGGGCTGTTCGCTGAACAGGTTGCAGGCCATCAGCAGCAGGGTGGGCCTTAGGCGTTTGCCTCCCTCTTCGAGCGAGTATTCGATGGGGGAAAACAGCTCCCGGGGGTGGGCCGGAAAGACCAGCGAGGCCATGTATTGTCGGACAATGCCGGATATCTCTTCTTGTGTGTACATGATTCATGGGATTACTCGATGCAAAGATACGTTCTCCGTGGTAAAAAATTTGGGAGGAAACCGAAAAAACGCTATATTTGGTTGAAATTAAAATTATTTAAAAACTTACAATCTGAAATTGAATGAGAAAATTGGCAATCGGTGTCGATATCGGCGGCACGAATACGGCTTTCGGACTGGTCGATGACCTGGGCAATATGTATGGCGAATCGGTTATTTCCACGCGTCAGTATCCCGATTTTGATCAATATATCGAGGAACTTTATATAGGTATTCAGTCGCTGCTCAAGCAGTTGGACTTCGAACATGAATTGATCGGTGTAGGTATCGGCGCTCCCAATGCCAACTATTATCGGGGAACGATCGAGAATGCCGCCAATCTGGTCTGGAAAGGAGTGGTGCCTGTGGTGGAGAAATTGAAACGTTTCTTTCCGACGGTTCCCGTGATCATGACCAATGACGCTAATGCGGCTGCCGTGGGAGAGATGATTTATGGCGGCGCGAAGGGGATGAAGGATTTTATCGTGATCACATTGGGCACCGGACTCGGTAGCGGATTCGTGGCCAATGGAGAGATTATTTATGGACACGACAGTTTCGCCGGCGAATTGGGACATGTGATTGTGAATCATACGGGGCGTGTGTGCGGTTGCGGGCGCAAAGGGTGTCTGGAGACCTATGTGTCGGCGACGGGTATCAAACGAACGGTATTTAAGCTGTTGGCCGATCATATCGAAAACAGTGAGTTCCGTTCGATCAGTTTCAATGATCTGACTGCAGAGATGATTACAAAAGCCGCTTTGGCGGGTGATCCGCTGGCGATCGAGGCATTTGAATATACGGGTATGTTGTTGGGACGTGCCTTGGCCAATGCCGTAACGATTACCAGTCCGGAAGCGATTTTCCTTTTCGGAGGTCTGGCCAAGGCCGGTAAATATCTGTTTGAGCCCACTAAAAAGTATATGGAGATGCATATGCTCTCCAATTTCCGGAATAAAGTCAAGTTGCTGCCTTCGGGAATCGACGGAAAAAATGCCGCTATTCTGGGTGCGTCGGCATTGATCTGGCAGCGTCTTAATGAGGGAAGGTAGTTTTATAGAGAGGAAATAGATAATGAAGAGGCAATGGCTGTGTGTAGGCGCAGTGTTTTTGTTGTTGACGACCTTGGGGCTGGGTGCTTGTGGGTCGGCAGATAAGACGACAGGTTTGACAGTTCCTGTAGCGGATACAACACGATTATTGGATATTCTATGTGATTGCCGGATTTTGCAGGAGGAGATTTTTGTGCCGGAGCGATTCCAATCTGTTTCGGAGACTGGAGCTGCTGGAGCAAATTTGAAATACGAACGGGGTGAACGGGACCAATGGTATATTGAAGAGCAACGTATTGCCGGTGATCGTATTGAAGCCGGAGTTGTCCATCGGATGTTGGAGGGAGACGATAGGGGTTTGATTGAACAGGCAATTAAGGAGTTGGATTGGGCCTTTTCTCGTCAGGGGGAAGATGGAGGATTCCCCGGATGTGCGGATCCTTTCCATAGTACAGAGATATTTGCAGGTTCGGTGGCGAGAGGTCTGCTGTTGATCCGGCAGTCTGGAGTTGTCGATTATCAGTATGTTATTGATAAATATTTGGATAGACTGCATAAGGTGGGCTATTGGCTGGTTGATTCCGACATAGCTAAAGAAGGTAAAAAAACTAACCAGCCTTATACTCACCGAAAGCATATTATTAGCGAAGCCTTGGGTACGATAGCTTATTTGACCGGAGATAAGTATCTTTCTGATGCAGCACTTGCTTATTCTCGAGAAGGATTGGCCTTGATGACTCCGGAAGGATTGAGTCCGGAATTGGGTGGATTGGATGCTAGTTATATGGATGCGGGAGCAATGATGGCTATGCGTTATCGGCTGGTTTGCCCCGACAAGGAGACTCGTGACAGGATTGCTTATATGGCAGGTTGTACTCTCGATTATGTGAGTGGACGTGTGGATTCGGCCGGAAATGTCAATACCCAGGGAGATACCCGGGTGGGTGGAACTCATAAACATCGAGATGGAAGTCCTAAACGATTCAATTACAGTGAAGGTATTACGGCTTTTTGTTTGGGGTATTATACGGTAGGAAATCCTGACTATCTCGATGTGGCACGTAATATTGCAAAATCGGGTGTCCATCATGTTTATATGAAGTAGATTTCTTTTTTTGATTACCTTTGCCCCTCGGAATTCTTGACAGACAAAGATATTGTGGAAAAAAATCTATCGAAAGAACTCGATTTCCCGGAAGGAGTAGTCGTTCCTGTCGACAAGCCGTTGGGTTGGACTTCGGCCGATGTGGTGCGTAAGGTGAAGGTGCTGTTGAAGCATTTGGGCTATAAAAAAATCAAGATCGGTCATGCCGGTACGTTGGATCCGCTCGCTTCGGGAGTATTGATTCTCTGTATAGGGAAGGCTACCAAGCAAGCCGAAACCCTGCAGGCCGAGGCCAAGGAGTATGTGGCCGAATTTACACTGGGAGCCACTACGCCCAGTTTCGATATGGAACATCCTGTAGACCGGACCTATCCATGGGAACATATCACTCGGGAGATGGTGCAGGAGGCTATGGAGTCGTTGTGCGGCGAACGTTTGCAGACCCCGCCGGTCTATTCGGCCAAGATGATCGAAGGGAAACGGGCCTATGAGTATGCACGTGCCGGCCGGGAGGTGACCATGCGGCGTGCCCTGATTACGGTCTATTCGATGGAGATCTTGCGCTGGGCACCTCCGGTGGTCGAAGTGCGGATTGCCTGCAGCAAGGGGACCTATATCCGATCCATTGCTCAGGAGCTGGGCGAAAAACTCGGCAGCGGTGCCTATTTGTCGGCGTTGCGTCGTACGCGAAGCGGAAATTTCCGAGTAGAAGAGTGTTATACGCTGGAGGAAATCGAAAAAAATCTGGGATCCACGAAACAAAATTAGATTTTTAGCGTATATATTTTGTTATGCGCATGTAAAAATCGAATTTCGAATATTATGAAGCTATCCCAGTACAACTATCCCTTTTCGCAGGATATGTTGGCCAAGTATCCGACCGAGAATCGGGACGAGTCCCGACTGATGATTGTCCATCGCGACACGGGTGAGATCGAACATCGGATTTTTAAAGATGTGATCGACTATTTCGACGAGAACGATGTCTTTATCGTCAATAATACCAAGGTTTTTCCGGCTCGTTTGTATGGCAACAAGGAGAAAACCGGAGCTGAAATCGAAATATTCTTGTTGCGGGAACTCAACCGGGATTTGCGTCTATGGGATGTACTGGTGGATCCTGCCCGTAAGATCCGTATCGGTAATAAACTCTATTTCGGTGACGACGATCTGCTGGTGGCAGAGGTGATCGACAATACTACCTCCCGAGGTCGGACATTGCGTTTCCTGTTCGACGGCAGTTATGAGGAGTTTAAATCCACTCTCTATAAAATGGGGGAGACTCCGCTGCCTAAGTGGGTGCGGGAAAAGGTGGAGCCGATCGACGACGAACGTTATCAGACTATTTTTGCCAAGTACGAAGGAGCCGTAGCAGCTCCGACGGCCGGTCTTCATTTCAGTAAGCATCTGCTTAAACGTATGGAGATCAAAGGGATCCGATTGGCTGAGGTTACATTGCACGTAGGACTCGGTAATTTCCGAACGGTGGATGTGGAGGATCTGACCAAGCATAAAATGGATTCGGAGCAGATTTTCATTACGGAAGAGGCTTCAGAAATAGTCAATCATGCAAAGCGGGAAAATCATCGGGTGTGCGCAGTGGGTACGACGGTGATGCGGACAATCGAAAGTTCGGTCTCTACCGAAGGATTTCTGAAACCCTACGAAGGATGGACCAATAAATTTATCTTCTGTCCGTACGATTTCAGTGTGGCAGATTCCATGATCAGCAATTTCCATCTGCCCTACTCCACGCAGTTGATGATGGTTGCGGCTTTCGGAGGGTATGATACGATCATGAATGCATATAGAGTCGCCAAAGAGGAGAAATATCGTTTCGGCACCTATGGTGATGCCATGTTGATAATCTGATAATGAGCGGTTTCGTGGTGGACAAAAGGAGGAAAGTTGTCGAAATGGTAAATTTTTAGTACCTTTGTCTATGGAAAGTCGCCGAATTAACAAAAATCATCGATGAGTAGTACCAGAATCTTATATGTCTGCCAGGAGATCTCACCTTATCTTCCGGAGACTGAAATGTCCTTATTGTGCCGAACTTTGTCTCAGGCCATGCAGGAACGGGGTCACGAAATTCGGACATTTATGCCCCGGTATGGTTGTGTCAACGAACGACGTAACCAATTGCATGAGGTGATTCGTCTTTCGGGTATGAATCTGATCATCGACGATAATGATCACCAATTGATTATCAAAGTCGCTTCGATCCCCGCGGCTCGGGTGCAGATCTATTTCATCGACAACGACGACTACTTCAACCGGAAGGCCGTGTTGACCGATGCCGAGGGCCGATGGTTCCCGGATAACGACGAACGGGCCATCTTTTTTGCTCGGGGGGTGCTCGAAACTGTGAAAAAATTGCGTTGGCAACCCGATATAGTCCATTGTCATGGGTGGTTTTCGGCAATTGTGCCCCTCTATTTGCGGGGTGCTTTCGTGGATGACCCTCTGTTTCGTGATACGAAAATCGTAGTCTCTCTGTACGACGACCGGTTTGAGGGACTACTCGACGAAAATTTCAAAACAAAAATACAAAATGAAGGTGTCCAGAGTGATAAACTCGAATTAATCTCGCAGCCTTCATACCAAAACCTGATGAAATTCGTTATTGATTACGCAGACGGTGTTGTTATCGAAACGAATCAGCCCGATCCGGAGATAGTGGAGTATCTCCATAAGTCGGGTAAACTCGTGCTTCCGTATCAGGATAAGTCGACGGCACAATACCTGGATAATTATCAGAAATTTTATGAAGATTTGTTTTGACAGGATGAAACAGGCGATGAGATATCTTTGCGCAATGGCGATATTGGCTGTCGTGACAGGAGGATGTACTACTGTGGATGATTCTTTGGGATTGAATTTCGTGCCGGATGGTTCTCGTCCTGCGTTTGCGGTGGATACTGTTTATAACATCGATGCCTATCTGACCCAGACCGATAAGATTCCTTCCAATAACTTGGGCGTTACGTTTTTGGGGAATACGCTTTCCGATATATATGGCAGAACGACTGCCAGCGCACTGATTCAGTATGTGCCGGGCTCTTTTACCGACGACGAAAACCGATTCGGTCCCAATCCTACGGCCGATTCGATTCTGTTCAATCTTTACGTGAATAGTTATACGGGAGATTCGACCGTGGCGTTGAACTATCATATTTATGAGGTGAATAAACCCATAGTGATGGATTCTACCTATTATGTCGACTTTCCGGCCGAAGAGGTGATCGAACCGACTCCTCTGTTTTCGTTTTCCCACAAGGCGGGAGAACATTTTATTATCACGTTGAAAGCCTCGGATAGTGAGCCGGGAAAAGAGTTTATGCAACGATTGGCGGATGCTCCGGCTTCGGTTTACGATGCGGATACGGCATTTTTGAATAAATTCAACGGGTTTTATATCGCTCCGGTCGCTTCGGATTTGAGTGTCAATGCAGCTCTTTCGGATATCTCTTTGGAGGATTCTTACATGACACTTTATACGCATTTCCACGATACGGAGACGGATAAGGACAGTGTGGTTTCGCTGAGTTACTATTTCGATGACGGAACTTATTCGTACAATACCTCTATTTCGTGTGTGGAACACGACTATACCGGAAGAGCTCAAATCGAACCTTTCCTGAATGATACGTTGCCCTCGGATTCGCCTGTCTCCACTGCCTATGTGCAAACGTTGGCCGGTGTGACGACTTATCTGCGGTTCGGCGACCAATTCAGATCCGATGTAGAGGCTCTGCGTGCAAAACATGGCGAAGGTTTCGAGAATGCCAGCATGGTGATTAATCAGGCCCGCCTGGTGGTGGAAATGGAAGAGCCTCAGCCCCCGTTGACATGGACGGAGGCAATGAATAAGGCTCCTAATCGATTTGGTATGTTTTTCAATTACACCGAATTGGAGAATATCCCCGATTATTATTATCAATACGAGCAACAAGAGGGCGGAACACTCGTTTACGACGGATATTTGAATCGTAGTAATTACTACTATCAGATGGATATTACTACTTATATCCAAAGAATGGTGTCGGGTTGGGAACCTGGCCACACCGCCCAGCAGCAGACTGTCTATCTGACTCCGGATGTTTCGTTGACCTATACTTTCGGACAGGTCGCTCTGCGAAGTCCGGCAGAAGGAGACGGCCAAATGAAATTGATACTGACATATACTTTAATGAAATAAGTTAAAGGCGAACCTAAAGATATCTTTAGGTTTTTGCTTTTTATGCAAGCAGGGATTATGACGGAAAATTTAGTGATCGTTGAGTCTCCGGCCAAAGCCAAGACTATTGAAAAGTTTCTCGGGAAAGAATATACGGTAAAATCCAGTTTCGGGCATATTCGCGATCTGGCCAAAAAAGATCTGGGGATCGATATCGCTCATGGGTTCACCCCTACATACGAGATTTCGGACGATAAGAAAAAAGTGGTTGCCGAACTCTCGAAATTGGCTAAAAGTGCTCAGCGAGTGTGGCTCGCATCCGATGAAGACCGCGAAGGAGAGGCAATTGCCTGGCATTTGACTCAGGTATTGGGTCTGCCGGTGGAGGAGACTCGCCGAATCGTTTTCCATGAGATCACCAAGCCGGCTATTCTGGCTGCTATCGAGAATCCGCGTACGGTGAACATGAATCTGGTGAATGCCCAACAGGCCCGGCGGATCCTTGATCGGCTGGTGGGATTCGAACTTTCTCCCGTGCTGTGGAAAAAAGTGAAGCCTTCGCTCTCGGCCGGACGGGTGCAGAGTGTCGCCGTACGTTTGTTGGTGGAGCGTGAGCGTGAGATCATCGACTTTACGCCTGCCCCATACTTCCGGGTGGTAGCCCAATTCCATGTGACGGAGGATCCCGACAAGATTTTGTTCCGTGCCGAATTGAACCGCCGTTTCGATACGCAGGAAGAGGCCCGGGCTTTTCTTGAAAAATGTAATGGGGCGTCGTTTTCCGTGATAAAGAGCGAACAGAAACCGGCCGTGAAATCGCCAGCACCTCCCTTTACCACTTCCACGCTTCAACAGGAGGCTGCCCGTAAATTGGGAATGTCGGTCTCCCAAACCATGTCCGTTGCCCAGAAGCTCTATGAGCAGGGATCCATTACCTATATGCGTACCGACTCGGTAAATTTGGCAAAACAGGCCATTGCCGCTTCGAAAGAGGAGATTACCAAACTGTTTGGCGAGAAGTATTCCGAACCTCGCAACTTTAAGACCAAGACCAAAGGTGCTCAAGAGGCTCACGAGGCGATTCGACCTACCTATATTGATAAAACAGAGATTGAGGGAACGCCTGCCGAAAAGAAATTGTATGAGTTGATATGGAAGCGTACGGTGGCTTCGCAGATGGCGGCAGCCCGGATCGATCGGACGACGGTGACGATCGATGTAAGTGGTGCGAAGGAACTGTTTGTGGCTACGGGCGAGGTGGTCCGTTTCGACGGATTCCTTCGATTGTATTCCGAGGGAGTGGATGACGAGACAGAACAATCGGCTGAAAGCGTACTGCCGAATATGGTTGTCGGAGATGCGTTGACGGATGTGAATGTTACGGCTACCCAACGTTTTACGCAATCACCCCCGCGATACAGCGAGGCCTCGCTTGTCAAGCGACTGGAGGAGTTGGGAATCGGCCGTCCTTCGACCTATGCTCCTACCATTACGACGATTATCAATCGAGGCTATGTGGTCAAGCAAAATCGTGACGGGGTCAAACGGGAGTATCTCCAATTGAAACTGGAAAAGGGCGGAATTACCGAAAAGACGGCGGTCGAAAATGTTGGTCGGGAAAAGGGCCGTTTGGCACCTACCGATATAGGCATGATGGTGAACGATTATCTGGAGGCTCAATTCCAGGCAATTCTAGATTATAATTTCACGGCCAATGTGGAGAAAGAGTTCGATGAAATTGCCGAAGGGAAAAAACAGTGGCAGGAGATGATCCGTTCTTTCTACAATTCGTTCCATGCCACGGTCGAGGAGGCTATGGGAGCTGTTCCCCAGCATACTCATCAGGTGCGGATATTGGGAGTTGATCCCAAAACGGGGAAAGAGGTTTCTGCTCGTATTGGTCGTTACGGCCCTATGGTGCAGATTGGAGGTAACGAAGATGGAGAAAAACCTCGATATGCCAGTCTGAAAAAAGGACAGTTGATCGCATCCATCACCCTGGAGGAGGCACTTGAACTCTTTTCGTTGCCTCGTGTGGCAGGACAGATCGATGGCAAGGATGTGGTGATCGGTATCGGCAAGTTCGGCCCTTATGTCCGTTATGATGGGAAGTTCACTTCGCTGGCAAAAACAGACGATCCATATACGATTACCTTGGAACGCGCACAGCAGCTGATCGAAGAGAAAAAACACAAGGACGCATCGGCTAAAACTCCGATCCGTACTTTTGAGGAGGAGCCGGATATGCAGGTGCTTAATGGCCGTTATGGACCTTATATCGCTTATAAGGGGAAAAATTATCGGATACCCAAAGGCGCTGTGCCGGCTGAACTGACGCTTGAAGAGTGTCGACAAATTGTTGAGTCTTCCAAAAAATAGGAATGGCGTGAAGAAGCCCTGGGCCACATTCGTGGCTCTTTGGGCCTCAATGAGTTTTACGTTCGGTTGGATTTGGGGAGAGTTGTCCTCGGAGGTGTATAAAACCGATCATAGGGTATCGATACATCGCGTTTGGCTGCAGGTGGAGGTTCGGCCGGCGACACTTGGCGGCAGCGTGATATTCAATAAGAAAGCCTTGATTCTGCCAAGGCTTTCTTTTGTTTTATAGAAGAAGCGGACCTGAAAAGTCACTCTTTTTTTGAAAAATAGGCTGTGAGTAGCTCTTTGGCTGCAATAAAGGAGCTCATTTTGTCTTCCAATACCTTTTGTTCGTAACCGGGAAGAGCGGCTTCTACGGCTGTATTGCGATAGAAATGTTCCTTGAGAGCCTCGTTGATAGTCTCGTACATCCAATATTTATTTTGACGTTGCCGGTTCCGGTGGAAATACCCGTTGTTTTTGGTGAAGGCCAGAAACTCTTCCACCCCTTCCCAAACCTCTCTTAGTCCCGATTTGTCTACTGCCGAACAAGTGTATACTTTCGGTCGCCATTCCGATTCCGGTGTAGGGAATAGCATGAGGGCATTGATGAAATGGGTCCGTGCAATTTGGGCTTTGGCCACGTTTTCGCCATCGGCTTTGGTGATCGCTACCAAATCGGCCATCTCCATGATACCCCGTTTGATTCCTTGCAATTCGTCGCCCGCACCGGAGATTTGCAGCAACATGAACAGGTCTACCATTGAATGTACGGCTGTTTCGGATTGTCCTACGCCGACCGTTTCGATAAAGATCACATCGAATCCGGCGGCTTCGCACAAGACGATAGTCTCTCTTGTTTTACGGGCCACGCCCCCCAGGGATCCGGCCGAGGGGGAGGGACGTATAAAGACATCCGGGTTTGAAGAGATGCTTTCCATACGGGTTTTGTCGCCGAGAATCGAGCCTCCGCTGCGTTCCGAACTTGGGTCGATTGCCAGTACGGCCAATCTGTGTCCGTCTGTGGTGACCATTCCTCCGACCGCCTCGATGAAGGTCGATTTGCCGGCACCCGGCACCCCGGTGATGCCGATTCGTACCGAACGTCCGCTGTGGGGCAGACATCGTTCGATGATCTCCTGTGCCTGGGCATAGTGGGCGGGATTGTGGCTCTCGATGAGAGTGATGGCTTGGGAAAGAATGGTGATGTTTGAATTCAGAATCCCCTGGACATACTCATCCGTAGTGAGAGAGTGGCGTTTTACGCGTCGGAAATGGGGATTCACCACAGGCGGCTGGTCTACCCCTGAGTTGACATTAAGCGCACTGCTGTCGAAGTGTTCCTTGTGGTGATTCTCGAAATGGTCTATATGATTATCGGGAATGTTTGATTTGGCCATGGATGATTTACAGATTTTGATTGATGATCTCTTCGGTCAGATGGGCTGAATTGCCGAACCAACAGGTGCGCCCTTTGGCGTCGATCAATACACTGAATGGAATATAACGAATGCCATAGGCGGTGAAAGTTTTGCCGGCATCGTCCAATCCTACGAAGAAGAGGTTGTTTTTATCGGTTAATATGGGAGCGATCTTGTCTTGGGATTCGCGAGTGATGACAATGACATGGAGTTGTTTGTCGAATTTCTTGGCCAGCGTGTTCAGGATGGGAATCCGATCCGTAGAGGGTTTGCTGGCGGAGTGAAAAAACTCTACCAGTCGGGGTTTATTCTCTTCGGTGGGCGTCCGGGATATCCATTCTCTGATTTTGAGTTCCGGGGCCCGTTCCCCCACGATAAGTTTCTGGGCGTGAACAGTCTGAGTCATGGCCAGTGCAGTCAATGCAAACAAGAGTATCTGTTTCATGGGACGCTCTATTTTCTGCGAAGATAACAAATTATTCTGTTCAAAGCCGTATATCCGGGTTAAAGTTGTAACTTTACACTCCTGCCAAACCGTAAAACTTTCTGGTCTATGCGTATAGGGTTCGATGCCAAGCGTGTATTTTTCAATCGTAGCGGATTGGGTGCTTACAGTCGGGATACTGTGGAGTTGCTCAGCCGGTATTGTCCGGATCGGGAGTATCTGCTTTTCTCTCCGAGAGAGGGGAATCCTGTCGGATTTGTCGTGCCTGAAGATGTGGAGACGATCTATCCCGAGGGGGTGTCGCGTCGATTCTCTTCGTTATGGAGAAGTTACGCCATGAGTGGATCCTTACGTCGACATGGGGTGGAGATCTATCATGGTTTGAGCAATGAATTGCCTGCCGATATTCGTCGATCCGGAGTGCGAAGTGTGGTCACGATTCATGATTTGATCTTTGTACGTTATCCGCAACTGTACAAGCCGCTTGATCGTTGGCTCTATGCCCGGAAATATGGTCGAAGTTGCCGTGATGCCGATCGGATTATTGCCATCAGTCGCCAGACCCGCGACGATCTGATTGCATTCTGGGGAGTTCCTGCCGAAAAAATAGAGGTGGTTTACCAGGGGTGTAATCCGATTTTTTACGACAAGGTATCTGTGGAGGAGCTGGCCCGAGTACGGAAAAAGTATGCGCTTCCGGAGCAGTATATATTGAGTGTGGGAACTGTGGAAGAACGGAAGAATCTGTTGCTTACGGTGCGGGCGATGGCCGAATACGGAGTGGATACGGAATTGGTCGTGTGTGGGCGACGGACTCCTTATGCCGATCGGATCGAACATTACGCGGCCGGGCATGGATTGACCCGACGGATTCATTTTTTGACCGGGGTGGAGACGGCAGATATGCCGGCATTGTATCAGATGGCCGGGGCATTGGTGTATGTTTCCCTGTTTGAGGGCTTCGGTATTCCGATTCTGGAAGGGCTCAATTCACGGATCCCGGTTATCACGACTCAAGGTGGAGTCTTTTCCGAAACAGGAGGTGATGCCTGTCTGTATGTTGATCCGACCAGTACGGAACAGATGGCGGAGGCAATTAATAAAGTGTTGGGTGATAGTATTTTGCATTCAGAGTTGGTGGAGAAAGGACTTCGGCATGCGGCCGGATTCCGTCAGGAGCATATTGCGGCCAATTTGATGAAGGTGTATCGAAGTTTGTGGTAGCAGAAAAATCGGTTGGAAAATCTGTGAAAAAGACAAAAAATAATCTAAAAATATTTAATAATTCGGATATTCCCCCTATCTTTGTAAGAGGCTTCCATTTTAAGTCGGAAGTCCTGACAAACAATAAATTACAATTTATAATCATAAAATTCCAAAAAACATGAAAGTTTCACACATCGAACACATCGGAATTGCCGTTAAGAGTCTCGACGAAGCTATTCCTTATTGGGAGAATGTATTGGGTCTGAAGTGCTACAACATTGAGGAGGTGGCCGACCAGAAAGTCAAGACTGCTTTCTTCAAGGTGGGACAGACCAAGATCGAGTTGTTGGAGTCGACCTCGGAAGATGGTACGATTGCTAAATTTATCGAAAAGAAGGGTGCCGGCGTACACCATGTGGCTTTTGCTGTCGAGGGTGTCGAAGATGCATTGGCCGATGCCGAAAGCAAGGGCGTACAGTTGATCGACAAGGCTCCGCGGAAAGGTGCCGAGGGATTGAGTATCGCTTTCCTGCATCCGAAATCGACTTTCGGCGTGTTGACAGAGTTGTGCGAAGATAAAAACAACAAGTAATAATCAACAAGGGGTTATGAGCAGCAATCAGGGCAAAATCGAGGAGTTGATTCGCCTGCGCGAACAAGCCAAATTGGGCGGAGGACAGAAACGGATCGACTCGCAACACAAGAAAGGTAAATACACGGCACGTGAACGGATCGAAATGCTCTTGGATGAGGGCAGTTTCGAGGAGTTCGACATGTTTGTTACTCATCGTTGCCACAATTTCGGATTGGAGAACGATACTTATTATGGTGATGGCGTGGTAACCGGTTACGGTACGGTTGACGGTCGTCTGGTGTATGTCTTTGCACAGGATTTCACCGTTTTCGGAGGTTCTCTTTCGGAGACCTTCGCCGCCAAAATCTGTAAGGTGATGGATATGGCCATGAAGGCCGGCGCTCCGTTGATTGGTATTAATGACTCGGGTGGTGCCCGTATTCAGGAGGGTGTGAACAGCTTGAGCGGTTATACGGAGATCTTCCAGCGGAATATTCTGGCTTCGGGTGTGGTTCCTCAGATTTCGGCTATCTTCGGTCCATGTGCCGGAGGTGCGGTCTATTCGCCTGCTCTGACCGACTTTATCATCATGAGCAAGGGTACGAGCTATATGTTCGTGACCGGACCGAAAGTGGTGAAGACGGTGACGGGTGAAGAGGTGAACCAGGAACAATTGGGAGGTGCTTCGATCCATGCAGCCAAAAGTGGTGTGGCTCATTTCGTGGCCGATACCGAAGAAGATGGCGTGGGTCTGATTCGTAAACTGTTGAGCTATCTGCCGCAGAATAACCTGGAGGACGCTCCTCTGACTGTCTGCACGGATGATATTGATCGCCTGGAGGATTCGCTCAACGAAATTATTCCCGACAATCCGAATAAGCCTTACGATGTGCTGGAGGTGATTCGTGCCGTGGTTGATAATGGAGAATTTCTTGAGAGCCAAAGCCTTTTCGCTCCCAATATCGTGACGGGATTTGCCCGATTCAACGGACAGAGCGTGGGAATTATCGCCAACCAACCCAAATATCTGGCCGGTGTATTGGATATCAATGCATCGCGTAAGGCCGCTCGTTTTGTGCGTTTCTGCGATGCGTTCAATATTCCGATCGTGACTTTGGTGGATGTGCCGGGATTCTTGCCGGGTACGGCCCAGGAGTATGGCGGAATCATTATTCATGGAGCCAAATTGCTCTTTGCCTACGGAGAGGCTACGGTGCCCAAAGTGACGGTTATCTTGCGTAAGGCCTATGGCGGCGCATACTGCGTGATGAGTTCGAAACATCTGCGTGGTGACATTAATTATGCATGGCCGCAAGCTGAAATCGCCGTGATGGGTCCTGCCGGAGCTATCGAAGTATTGGCCTCGAAAGAGATCGCGGCAATCGAGAATCCGGAAGAGAAAGCCAAATTCATGAGCGAGAAAGAGGCTGAATATCGTCGGAAATTTGCCAATCCGTATGTGGCTGCCAAGTATGGCTATATCGACGATGTGATCGAACCGCGTAATACCCGGTTCCGGATTATCCGTGCTTTGCAGTCGTTGGCTACGAAAAAATTGACCAATCCTGCCAAGAAACACTCTAATATTCCATTGTAAGCCATGAGGAGACTGTTCGTATTAGGTGTGATGCTGATGATCGGTGCCGGCGCATGGGCGCAGGGTATCAAGGATGTCAGAATCAACGAGGTCATGGTCCGCAACGTGGACAACTATGAGGATGGCTACGGAAAACGGATCGGATGGATCGAGCTCTTCAATACCGGATATTCGAAGGTGAATTTGGCCGGAGCTCATCTTTCGGTGAAATTGGGTGATACTCAATATACGTATCGGATTCCCTCGGGCGATCCGCGGACGGAAGTGGCTCCTCGGGATTATATCATCTTCTTCTGCGACGGAACCGATACAAAGGGAACGTTCCATACCAATTTTACGTTGGATCAGACGGGGTATCTGGCTCTGCTGGACGCCAGCGGTAAGGGTAAACCTATCGACGAAATTCGTTACGATGTGTCGGAACAGGAGCCTGATGTTTCGATCGGCGTGCTGGAGACCGAGGACGGTCCGGTGTTCGGAAAACTGCCCCGTACGACTCCGGGTGCTACGAATGACGTGATCGACGAAATGCCCAAGCATGAAAAGTTCCGTCGGATGGACCCTACGGGTATCGTGATGACAATTACGGCTATGGCTGTAGTCTTTGTGGCGTTGCTGATTCTCTATATTCTGTTCAACTTATTGGGCAAGACGATGAAGAAGGTGACACAGAAACGGGAGAATGCTTCGGGAAAAGTGTCGGAACCTTTGCTTAACAAAGTGAAAGGAAACACATTCAGCGGCGAAGCGGAAATCGCAGCCATTGCAATGGCCCTGCATATGTATCGTAGCGAAATGCATGATAAGGAGTCGACCGTGTTGACGATCAATCGGGTGGCACGGGCCTACTCTCCGTGGAGTTCCAAGATCTACGGTTTACGTCAAATCCCCAATAAAAAATAAGTAAAGACAGTATGAAAACCTATAAATTCAAGATAAACGGAAACGACTATACCGTAGCTGTGAACAGCGTTGACGACACCGAAGCCAATGTGACGGTGAACGGGGTTGATTATACGGTAGAAGTAGAGGGAGTGGCGGCTAAAACCAAAACGCCGAAACTCGTGCAAGGTCCTGCCGTTCCTTCGACCGATGCTCATCCGGCCGTGGCCAAGACCGCTAAACCCCAACCGGCTGGCGCGGGTACTCCGGTGAAGAGTCCGCTGCCGGGCGTGGTGCTGAATCTGTCGGTAAAAGTCGGAGATCATGTGTCGGTGGGTCAACGTCTGTTGATTCTGGAGGCCATGAAGATGGAAAACAACATCGACTCCGATGTGGAAGGTATTGTAAAATCTATCAGTGTCAACCAGGGTGATTCGGTACTCGAGGGCGACGTGCTGATGACAATCGGTTAGGCGTATGTTGGCAGAAGCAGCAAATCCCGGATTTTTATCTTTCCTGGGTGATAATCTTCAACAGTTCTATACCTTTACGGGTTTCGCCAACTTGACATGGGGGCACCTGATCATGATTGCGGTCGGGATGTTCTTCATCTATCTGGCGATTGCCAAGCATTTCGAACCGATGTTGCTGGTCCCGATCGGATTCGGTATCATCGTGGGAAACATTCCCTTTTTCCCTGGCATGGAGGTGGGTATCTATGAAGAGGGCTCGGTGCTCAACTACCTCTATTTCGGAGTGGTGAAGGGAGTCTATCCTCCATTGATCTTCTTGGGTATCGGTGCTATGACCGATTTTTCGGCTCTGATTTCCAATCCCAAATTGATGTTAGTTGGTGCTGCTGCACAGTTTGGTATTTTTGCAGCATATATGGCAGTATTGGGATTGAGCGCGCTGGGCTTCGACTATACGGCCGCTGAAGCCGGTGCTATCGGTATTATCGGTGGAGCTGACGGTCCGACGGCTATCTTCTTGTCCAGTCGACTGGCTCCGGATTTGATGGGTGCCATCGCTATTTCGGCCTACTCCTACATGGCTTTGGTACCACTGATTCAACCGCCTGTGATGCGTCTGCTGACCACCAAGAAAGAGCGTTTGATCCATATGAAATCGCCTCGTCAGATCTCTCAGACCGAGAAGATACTCTTCCCGATCATTGGATTGCTCTTCACGGCATTCCTGGTGCCTTCGGCATTGCCTCTGTTGGGTATGCTCTTCTTCGGTAACCTGCTTAAAGAGTGTGGCGTGACTAAACGTCTGGCCAATACGGCCAGTGGCCCGATGATCGATATCGTGACGATCTTGATCGGTCTTACGGTAGGTGCATCTACTCAGGCCACCACCTTCTTGACCCTTAAGTCAATCGGTACGTTTGCAATTGGTGCTTGCGCCTTCTTCTTCGCAACGGCTTCGGGTGTGTTGTTTGTGAAATTCATGAATCTCTTCCTTAAGGAGGGTAACAAGATTAACCCGTTGATCGGTAATGCAGGTGTGTCGGCTGTGCCTTTGGCTGCTCGTGTGTCGCAGGATATGGGTATCAAGTATGACAAGACCAATTATTTGTTGATGCACGCCATGGGTCCTAATGTGGCCGGTGTGATCGGAAGTGCTGTGGCAGCCGGTGTATTGCTTAGCTTCCTGGGATAATGAAATAGAAAATGATGGAAAAAAAGCGACCCTCGACAGGGTCGCTTTTTTTCTGCTGGAGAAGTGTCTCGCCGTTAAAAAACAGGACCGGTTATCGGGGTACCGAAACAATTTCGTATATTTGCACAAAGAATTGAAAATCTGAAACCATGTTTGAAAATTTAACCGACAAGCTGGAGCGTTCCTTTAAGATATTGAAGGGTGAGGGACGCATCACCGAGATCAATGTGGCCGAGACATTGAAAGAGATTCGTCGCGCATTGATCGATGCCGATGTCAATTATAAAGTAGCCAAATCTTTTACCGACGAGGTGAAACAGAAGGCTCTGGGGGCCGATGTGTTGAAGGCGGTCAAACCCGGTCAGATGATGACCAAGATCGTTCGTGACGAATTGGCTCAGTTGATGGGCGGTACGATGACCGATATTCGGCTTGAGGGGAATCCGGCTGTGGTGTTGATTGCCGGCTTGCAGGGTTCCGGTAAGACAACTTTCTCGGGGAAACTGGCCAACATGATCAAGAGCAAGAAAGGGCGTGGTGTGTTGCTGGTGGCAGGCGATGTGTATCGTCCGGCCGCTATCGAACAGTTGAAGGTGCTCGGAGGTCAGATTGGTGTGGAGGTCTACACGGAGGAGGGAAATCAGAATCCGGTACAAATAGCTGAAAATGCCATTAAATATGCACGCAGCAAGGGACTCAATACGGTGATTGTCGATACGGCAGGTCGTTTGGCCGTGGATGAGCAGATGATGCAGGAGATTACGGCGATCAAGAAAGCCATTAAGCCAAGTGAGACCCTTTTCGTGGTGGATGCCATGACCGGACAGGATGCCGTAAATACGGCTCGTGAGTTTAACGATCGGCTTGATTTCGACGGTGTAGTGCTGACCAAACTCGATGGTGATACCCGCGGTGGTGCCGCTATTTCGATCCGCTCGGTAGTTAACAAACCGTTGAAATTCATCTCTTCGGGCGAGAAAATGGATGCCTTGCAGGTGTTCCATCCCGAGCGTATGGCCGATCGGATCCTCGGTATGGGCGATATTGTTTCGCTGGTGGAGCGGGCCCAGGAACAGTATGATGAGGATGAGGCTCGTAAGTTGAAGAAGAAGATCATTAAGGATCAATTCAATTTCAATGATTTTCTGACTCAGATCGGTCAGATCAAAAAAATGGGTAATCTGAAGGATTTGGCCTCAATGATTCCAGGAGTGGGTAAGGCACTCAAGAATGTGGAGATCAGTGATGATGTGTTCAAACAAACCGAGGCAATTATCTACTCGATGACTCCGGCCGAGCGAGAGAATCCTGCGTTGATTAATACGAGTCGCAAGAATCGGATCGCGAAAGGAAGCGGCGTGACGATCGTGGAGGTGAATCGGTTGTTGAAACAGTTTGATGATACGCGTAAGATGATGAAGGCCGTGGCTGCCGGTGGCAGGCCCCGATTGAGACGGTAGGCTTTCGGGGTCGAAGTGTGTGGATCTGTTCTGTTTGCGGGATTATCCGGTGGTCCTCGGTGCGGATAATGTGATTGTTCGGGTTTTTATGTTTTCCGGACGGGCGATCTGGTCAAGGAGCCGGACGATGCCTTTGGCGGACGTTATCATGGCAATATCGTCGAGGACTGTTGTTCGATGAGTTGGAGTACGGATGAACGCGCTTTGTCCTATGCCGATGAGATTTTTACGTTACAGCGGTGTGTAATCTCTGAAAGTTTGCGCTGTTACGGAGGAGAAAAGTCGGTTTCGCCATAGGGCGAACAACTGTTAAAAGCCGGGGTTGGCTTCTAAAAAAAGGCTTCCGATTTTCGGAAGCCTTTTTCGTTTGGACGGGATCTTACGATCCCGGAAGATTACTCTTTGTCGTAGCTCATTTTAGCCAGACGTTGATAGGTTGCATAACGCCATTTTGCATTCTCCTCAGCAGCAGTGAACAATTCTTGTGCCTCTGCGGGGAAAGCCTTGAGCAGAGAGGTATAACGAACCTCCTTGTTCAGGAAGGCTTGGAACTTGCTCCAATCGGGCTCTTTCGAGTCGTATTTGAAGGGGTTCTTGCCTTCGGCTTCCAACTGAGGATTGTAGTGCCACAAGTGCCAGTATCCGCACTCTACGGCCTCCTTACCTACGGTCTGCGTACGAGTCATACCGCCTTTGATGCCGTGGTTGATACACGGAGCATAAGCGATGATGAGCGACGGACCGGGATAAGCCTCAGCCTCTTTCAGTACCTGGAACAGTTGGTTCTGGCTGCCGCCGATCGAAACCTGAGCCACGTATACATATCCGTAGGTCATGGCGATGGCGCCGATATCTTTCTTGCGGATCCGTTTACCGGCCGAAGCAAATTTGGCTACGGCACCTACCGGAGTAGCTTTCGACGATTGACCTCCCGTGTTGGAGTAAACCTCCGTGTCGACGATCAGGATATTGACATCCTGACCCGAAGCCAATACGTGGTCTACACCACCGAAGCCGATGTCATAGCCCCATCCGTCACCACCGATGATCCACTGAGACTTCTTCACGAAGTACTGTTTTAGTTCGAGCAGTTCCTGGCAGGTCTTGCATCCACATGCCTCCAGCATCGGGATCAGTTTGGCGCTGGCAGCAGCACTCTTGGCGCTGTTGTCCTTGCCTTCCAGCCATTCTCCCATGGCGGCTTTCAGTTCGGCCGAGCACTCGGAGCAATTTTCTATAGCATATTTCATCTTGTTGGCTACGCGGTCGCGGAGCTTCTCTACTCCCAGGTGCATTCCCATACCGAATTCGGCATTGTCCTCAAACAACGAGTTGGCCCATGCAGGACCCTGTCCATTGGCGTTGGTGCAATAGGGGGTCGACGGGGCCGAACCACTATAAATAGAAGTACAACCCGTTGCATTGGCCACCATCATGCGGTCGCCGAAGAGTTGGGTAATGGCTTTGATATAAGGAGTCTCACCGCAACCGGCACAAGCTCCCGAGAATTCGAACAGCGGTTGTGCAAATTGCAGATTCTTAACAGTCTTCGTTTTGTCAACCACATTGTCTTTGTAACCCACTTTGTAGTTGAGATAGTTCCAGCGGACCTCCTCTTTGAGTTGCGATTCCAGCGGTTGCATCTTCAGAGCCTTGGTCGGAGCCGGGCAGACGTCTACGCAGTTGCTGCAACCCGTACAGTCGAGCGGGCTGACCTGCATACGGAACTTGTACTCTTTGGTAGGACCTACGCCTTGTTTGCAAGCGGTTCCTTCAGGAGCGGCTGCAGCTTCCTCCTCGGTCATCAGGAACGGACGGATGGCTGCATGGGGGCAGACATAGGCACATTGGTTACACTGGATACAGTTGTCTACCAACCATTCCGGAACATTGACTGCGATACCTCGTTTTTCGTATTGTGCAGTACCGTTTTCCCACGTACCGTCTTCGCGACCGTTGAAAGCGCTTACGGGCAGTTCGTCGCCCTTGAGGGCGTTGATCGGCTCTACGATTTTGCTGACGAATTCCGTAGCCATCGGATTGTGGAATCCTTCCATCGGTTTGTCTTCGATGTTGGCCCATTCGGCGGGAACTTCCACTTTGATCACTTCCGCGCCACCTTTATCTACGGCAGCGTAGTTCATGTTCACGATATCCTCGCCTTTCTTCCCGTAGGATTTGTAGATGGCTTTTTTCATCTCCTCGACAGCCTTGTCGAATGGAATCACATTGGCGATCTTGAAGAAGGCCGACTGCATGATGGTGTTGGTGCGACTGCCCAGACCCAGTTCGGCAGCAATCTTCGTCGCGTTGATAATATAGAAGTTGATCTGGTTTTCGGCCAGGTATTTCTTCATGTGATCGGGCAACGAAGCCTTGGTGGTTTCGGCATCGTGTACGCTGTTCAACAGGAATGATCCGCCTTTTTTCAGACCCTTCAGCACATCGTATTTGTCTACGTACGATGGAACATGGCAAGCCACGAAGTCGGGAGTGGTTACCAGGTAGGGCGAAGTGATGGGTTTGTCACCGAAACGCAGGTGCGAAGAGGTGTAACCCCCTGATTTCTTCGAGTCGTACGAGAAATAGGCTTGGCAATATTTGTCGGTTGAACCACCGATAATCTTGATTGAGTTCTTGTTGGCACCCACCGTACCGTCGGCACCCAGACCGAAGAAGAGGGCCTCGAACGTACCGGGTTTAGCCAGCGAAATCTCTTTGCCTACGGGCAGCGATTTGAAGGTTACGTCGTCGGTGATACCCACCGTGAACTGATTCTTCGGTTCGTTGGCGCGCAGGTTGGCGAATACGGCCAGCATTTGGGCCGGTGTGGTGTCTTTCGACGAAAGTCCGTAACGGCCTCCGATTACCAACGGAGCGTTCTCGCGTCCGTAGAGCACCTCTTTCACGTCCATATAGAGCGGATCGCCATTGGCTCCGGGTTCTTTGGTACGATCGAGCACGCAGATACGTTTTACGCTGGCGGGCAGTACATCCAGGAAGTATTTGGCCGAGAAGGGACGATACAGATGAACGGTGATCAGACCCACCTTGTCGCCCTGGGCGTTGAGGTAGTCGATTGTCTCCTTGATCGTCTCCGTAACGGAACCCATGGCGATGATGATATTATCGGCATCGGGAGCACCGTAATAGGTGAACGGCTTATAGGTACGACCAGTGATCTTGCTGATCTCCTTCATGGTTTCGGCAACCATGTCGGGCACGGCATCGTAGAACTTGTTGGCAGCTTCCCGAGTCTGGAAATAGATGTCGGGGTTCTGGGCAGTGCCGCGCGTAACGGGGTGTTCGGGGTTCAGTGCACGGGCACGGAACTCGGCCAATGCTTTTTTGTCGAGCAGGCCTTCGAGCACCTCCTGATCCATCAGTTCGATCTTCTGGATCTCATGAGAGGTGCGGAAACCGTCGAAGAAGTGCAGGAACGGCACGCGAGACTTGATGGCTACCAGATGGGCGACGCCGGCCAAATCCATTACCTCCTGAACGGAACTGGTGGCCAACATGGCGAATCCGGTTTGGCGGGTAGCCATGACATCCTGGTGGTCTCCGAAGATGGAGAGCGACTGAGCGGCCAAGGCACGGGCCGATACGTGGAACACGCCCGGGAGCAGTTCGCCCGAGATCTTGTACATGTTGGGGATCATCAGCAACAGACCCTGCGATGCGGTGAAGGTCGTGGTCAGTGCGCCCGACTGCAACGAACCGTGAACGGCTCCTGCGGCTCCTGCTTCCGATTGCATTTCGACCACCTTGACGGTCTCGCCGAAGATGTTTTTGCGACCGCCGGCCGCCCATTCGTCCACGTATTCAGCCATCGTGGACGACGGTGTGATGGGGTAAATGGCAGCTACTTCGCTGAACATATAAGCGATGTGGGCTGCAGCATAGTTACCGTCACACGTAATGAATTTTTTTTGTCCCATCTTAAATTTAAAATAAGATTTGCTTTATTGTGTTACGTTTTGTGATGATTGTCAAGCGATACTTTGCGGTATGGTCGTATTATGTATGGACACATGCCAGCGATCGCAAAGATAGCGTTTTTTTCTGGAATTTTCCTATTTGAGGCGGGATAATTTCGAGATGTCCGAAGAGAAAATGCTCTTTTTTTGCGGAATTTCGGTTAAATTTGCACGGAATTTTCAATTCGAACATGGTCCTTTAACTGACGATGAAGTATCTGGGGCGCATAGTGGTCTATTTTATGATCTTTTTTCTCTCCTTTTCGGTGAGTTACGTGTTGATGTTGCGCGTGGTGCCGGTCACTTTCACACCGCTGAAGATCATTAAGCTGTTCGAGAATGCCTCCGACAAGGGGATCCGGATCGATTCGCGCTGGAGGTCGCTCAACCGGATCAACATGTCGATGGTCAGGGCCGTAATGGCTTCCGAGGACAACAATTTCCTGATCCATCACGGTTTCGACTGGGAGGCGATCGACAAGGCTCTGGAACACAATCGGCGGAAGGATCGGAAACGAAAATTAGGGGCCAGTACGATCAGTCAGCAGACCGCCAAAAATGTCTTCTGTTATCCCGACCGGACCTGGTTGCGCAAGGGGATCGAGGGTTGGTTTACGGTGCTGATCGAGTTGTGTTGGAATAAACAACGGATTATAGAGGTCTATCTGAATGTGATCGAGACTTATCCGAATGTGTACGGTGTGGAAGCGGCGGCTCGTCGGTTTTTCGACAAGGAGGCCGAGCATCTGAATAATTACGATGCGGCGATGATCGCTACGGTGCTGCCCAATCCGCGGCGGATGAATCTGTCCGCTCCTTCGGCATATATGGTACGGAGATCGGCCACAATCCGTTCGCTGATGCGGAAGTTGCCTCCCGTGGATTTCGAAAATCCGATCGACCCCTCCAATCCGAAAAAGAGACAGAAACGATGATAACCTACGAAAAACATACGTTGGCCAACGGTTTGACCGTATTGGCCCATCGGGATCGGTTTTCCCGGATGGCGGCAATCAATATGTTGTATAAAGTCGGTGCACGCAATGAGAATCCTGCCCGTACCGGATTTGCTCATCTGTTCGAACATCTGATGTTTCGCGGTACGGAACGGGTGCCCGATTTCGATGTGCCCGTACAGATGGCCTGCGGAGAGAACAATGCCTTCACCAATAACGACTATACGGATTATTACATGACTCTTCCGGTGGATAATGTGGAGGTAGCTCTGTGGCTGGAGTCGGATCGGATGACGGGGCTGCGGATCGATCGGGAGAATCTGGAGGCAGAGAAAAAAGTGGTGATCGAGGAGTACAAGCAACGCTATTTGAATCAGCCCTATGGGGATCTGTGGCTGCTGTTGCGGGCGCTGGCATTCGGGGTGCATCCCTATCGTTGGGCGACTATCGGTCTCGATCCGGAGCATATTGCGGGTGCTACGCTCGGAGAGGTTCGGGAGTTTTATCGGCGTTTTTACAACCCTTCGAATGCTATTCTTTCGGTGGCGGCCGATCTCGAACCGGAACAGGTCTTTTTGTTGGCCGAAAAGTGGTTCGGAAATTTGACGGGAGAGAGTTGTCCGAAATCCGAGATCCCTCAGGAACCAGTTCAGAGCGCTCCCCGTCGTCAAGAGGTGGTTCGTGAAGTGCCGGCTACGGTGGTGACAATCGCCTTCAAGATGTGTGGGCGTACGGGAGACGATTTCTATTCGCTGGACATGATCTCCGATTTGTTGGCCGGAGGAAGTTCTTCGCGGTTGTATCGTCGATTGGTTCAGGAGGGACGTCTGTTTGCCAGTGCAAATGCCTACGTGACGGGGGATGTGGATCCGGGATTGTTTGTCGTGACGGGACATCTGTTGCCGGGGGTCTCTCCTCAGGAAGCGGAAGAGGCTCTTTGGGAACAGTTGAATGAGTTGAAAAAGCAACCTGTCGAGGAGTCTGAGCTGGAGAAGGTGAAGAACAAGTTCGAAGCCAATACCACTTTCGGAGAGATCAATGTGATGAACAAGGCGATGAATCTGGGCTTTTATGAGATGTTGGGCAATCTTCCGCTGATCAATCGGGAGGTGGGTCTGTATCGGTCGCTTACTCCGGAGCGGTTGATGCGTTGTGCGGAGGAGGTTTTCGTGTCGGAACACAGTGCTACACTTGTTTATCGGGCAGCCGGGGATGGGGCCGCGGAGAATATTTATAAGGAGATGGAGATATGAAAAGTGCGAAACAAGGGAGCAGAAAGGCGCATGAGTATCCGGAGCCGCCGGCAATCGTGACACCGGCTCAGGCTGAAGTGCCTCTGGCTCGGGAAGAGCGGCTGGAGAATGGGGCCCGGCTCTATACGGTGGATATTCCCGGTCAGGAGGTGATTCGGGTCAGTTTCGTGTTTCGGGCCGGTACGTCGTTGCAGGAGATTCCTTTTTCGGCTTCGGCGACGGTGAATCTGCTCAGTGAGGGTTCACAGAGGTGGAGTGCTGCCCAGATTGCCGAACAACTCGATTTTTACGGTTCCTATTACGAAGTAAGTACCGATCGCGACTATGCCGTGGTGACATTCTGTTCGCTTTCGCGATTCTTTGCGGAGACGATGGAGGTGGCCGAACAGATTCTGCTTTATCCTCTTTTCCCCGAGCAGGAGGTGCGTACGTATTGTACCAAACAGAAGCAGCGATTGGCCGTGGAACGTACGAAGGTGGCATTTCAGGCCCGGGAACTCTTCTCGCGGACGCTGTTTGGAGCGGAGCATCCTTACGGAATTTCGTCGCCGGCGGAACGGTATGATGATCTCGAAAGAGATATGCTTGTTCGTTTCTATGATCGGTGTTATACGGGACGGAACTGTTTTGTGGCGGTCAGCGGACGGGTGGATGACCAGGTACGGGAGAGGATCGCCGCTTTGGCAGGCAGACTCCCCGCCGGAGAGGTGCTTCGTCCGAATGTCGGGGAGGCAATCTCCGCACGATATGCCTTTGCAGGTCATCCGGGAGCCGTGCAGTCGGCTATCCGGATCGGTATCCGGTTGTTTCCGCGCACCCATCCCGATTTTATTCCGATGCAGGTGGTGACAACCGTGCTGGGAGGGTATTTCGGCTCGCGACTGGTGCAGAATCTGCGAGAAGAGCGGGGATATACTTATGGCGTTTTTGCCGGCATGGTCAATTTGGAGTACGAAGGGTATATGGCTATCGCGACCGAAGTGGCTGCCGCAGCTACGGAGGATGCGGTGGATCAGATTTTCCGTGAGATGGAGCGGCTCCGGAATGAGTTGGTGGGGGAACAGGAACTTCGGATGGTGAAGAATATTGTGGCCGGCGAAGTGATGCGAATCCTGGACGGTCCGTTCGGCATAGCGGATGTGACGATTGAAAATGTGCAGAATGGAACGGACAACGGATACATTGATCGCTTCCTGAGACGTGTGCGGGAAGTCTCGCCCGAAGAGGTGTTGGCAATGGCTCGTAAATACTTGATTCCTGAGCATTTTACTACGGTTGTGGTGGGTGAGGCGGATCCGGCTCTTTCCGGTAAGGTGTGGGGATCTGTCAAGTAGTTAGACTTTGGGGTCGTTTTATTTCGGGGAGGGATAGATGTTTTTGTCGAAAAAATACTTATATTGCAGTTAAATTTAACGACTGTTCCGAAAATATCTCCCTGTATGAAAACGCTGATTCGGTTTCTCTCTCTTTGCACCTTGCTTTTTGTTCTCGCTTCGGCGGAGGCTCGTCCTCCGAAAAAGTCCCGTCCGGCGGATGCGGAACCTGTACAAACAGATATTCCTCCAAAAACCGACACGACTGCAGCGTCTGCTCCTGTCGGATTTCCGGATCGCGTTGTTCAGGGATTCATGAATTATTATAACCAGGGAATAGCTGAAAAACTCTATCTGCAAACCGATAAACCCTATTATAGTGCCGGTGAAAATATTTGGTTCAAGGGATTCTTGGTGAATGCCATTACGTTGGTTCCGGTGTCGGCTTCCAATTATATCTACGTGGAGTTGATCGATCGACGCGATTCGCTTGTTCAGCGTGTGAAGATTAAGGCCGACGAGTGGGGATTCCATAATTGTCTGAAATTGGCACCCGATCTTCCGTGGGGAGACTATTGTCTGAGGGCCTATACCCGGTGGATGGAGAACGAAGGTCCCGATTATTTCTTCCAACGTAACATACGTATCGTCAATCCGATCGATGATGCGACAAATCTTTCGGTGGAGTATGCATGGACGGCCGACAGTCTGATTGAGGCCAAATGTCGGTTGACCAATAGTGCACTGGATCCGTTGGCGGGGCAAAGACTCGTGTATACCACCTGTTTCGGGGGGAAAGAGCGGAATTATAATCAGAAAGCGGATGATCGGGGTGAGTTTCGGATCACTTTTGAACCTCCCGTGGACAGTGAGGAGAATTCGATCCGGTTCATGATCAACGAATCCGGTCGTTATTTCGACCGGACGGTTTTCCTGCCTTCGTTCAGTGATGACTTTGATGTTCAATTTTTTCCTGAAGGGGGGCATCTGATTCCGGGCAGGGTTCAACTTGTCGCTTTTAAGGCGATAGCTACCAATGGATTGGGTATTGAAGTAAAAGGAAAACTTCTCTCCGAGCAGGGGGAGGAGATTGTGGAATTGGAGTCTGAACATCTCGGAATGGGACGGTTCAATATTGTGGCCGAGGTTGGACATAAATATTATGCGGAGATGACCTCTGCCGGGGGGCGTACCAAACGTTTCGAATTGCCCGCAGTGGCTTCGTCGGGATGTGCCCTGATGATCGTACAGATGAAGGGCCGGTTGCTTTATCAGATTTGCGCCACTCCCGATGTGGATCTTTCCCGGTTGGGATTGGTGGTACATGCTCGGGGAAAGATGCTGGCTGCTTTGGAGAGTGTTTCCAATGAGGGGCCCAAGGCGATCAATACCGATCAATTGCCGGAGGGAATCACTCATTTTGCTCTGGTCGACAAGCAGACCGGTGAACCGGTTTCGGAGCGATTGGTATTTGTGCGTAAGAATCGAGGAGCTTCGGCATCTGTTGTTTCGGATAAGGAGGATTATTATAAACGGGAACAGGTCGAGCTGAAGGTGAAAGTGACCGATTCTCAAGGGAAACCTGCTGCGGGGACTTTTGCTCTGTCGGTGACCGACCGGCATGCTGTCGTTCAGGATTCGACGGCCGGGAATATTCTTTCGAATTTGTTGCTTACCTCCGATCTGAAAGGATATATCGAAAATCCGGGCTGGTATTTCCGTAACCGGCAAATCGAAACGTTGCGTAGTCTCGACCTGCTGATGTTGACCCAGGGATGGACGCGGTTCAGTTTGCCGGAGGTGTTGAAAGGGACGCTTCCTGCTAAACGATTCTCCGTGGAGGAGAGTCAGTCTATTTCGGGTTCCATTACGGGATTCTTTGGCGGAGCGGCCAAACGGCCTTCCATTTTGATCTTCTCTCCTACCACACGTTATCTGGAGATGTTTCAACTGGAGGGAAGCAATCGGTTCAACATGTCGGGTTTGGATTTCGTCGACAGTACCTCGTTTATTCTGCAAGCCATGAATAAATCCGGTGGAACCCGTTCGGTGTCTCTGACCATCAATCCCGAAATATTCCCCTCACGGAATGTACATATTCCTCGTCCGCTTTTAGGCAAGAGCGAACAGGCGCTTCCTGAGGCATTTCTCAATCAATCGAAGGAGCGATACTATTATGAGGGCGGAATGAGGGTGATCGATATGCGAAAGGTGGTAGTCACCACGCAACGAAAAGAGAATAAAAATCTGTTGTATAATGTGAGTCCTACCCGATCCGTGTCGAAGGATGTGATCGATCGCTATTTGGGTTCTGATATCTATGCCGTGTTGCAGACTTTGCCCGGAGTACGGGTCATGGGACGAGAAATATCCGTGCGTAATAGTCCCGATCCTCCGTTGGTCTATGTCGACAATATGGCAGTAGAGCCGGAAACACTCGATGCGATCAATATGGCAGATGTGGAGTCGGTCGATCTGGTGACCGGTCCGGAAGCTTCGATTTTCGGATTGGGTGCTTCGGGTGGAGTGATTCTTATCTCGCTCAAGGACGGTTCATCGATCTCTTCGTCGGTGACTATTCTTCCCTCGTTGGCCAAGATACAGCAGTTGGGCTATAAGAAGCCGGAACAGTTCTATCAACCTAAATACGAAGTCCCCGAAGTGAGGGCTGATAATAAACCTGACCTGCGGACTACGATTTGTTGGGATCCCTGTATTAAGACCGATTCTACCGGTGTGGCTACGGTGAAATTTTATACGGCAGACCGTCCTTCGACCTACGATATTACGTTGGAAGGGGTGACCCAGGGCGGAGAACTATGTCGTACGGTCACTTCTGTCGAACGGCGAAAATAGAAGGTTTTATGCCGGACTTGCACTCTGGCATAAAAATTATATCTTTGGGGTCAAAATCGTTTCGGTGTGAGATCTTCTGAATCCTCTCCACGTGTACGGCCACCTCAGGGCAGTCCGCTTAGTAAGATCCGACTAAGTAATGCGGTCTATCCGATTCTGATCGGATTGGCCGTAGTGGCTTATATGTTTTATCGGGACTTTGATCCGGCTGTTTTTCGGGATCTTCGGGTGACGGGATGGACGGTATTCTGGCTGATAGTGGCCGTGTTGTTCATCATGGGACGCGATGTGGGTTACATGATCCGTATCCGTGTGTTGAGTGGGGGACATCTCTCCTGGCGTCAGGCCTTTCGGGTCATTATGCTGTGGGAATTTACCTCGGCAATCACCCCTTCGGCTGTGGGGGGAACCAGTGTGGCCGTTATCTATGTCCATAAAGAGGGGATCAGTGTCGGCCGGAGTTCGGCTATCGTGATGCTCACCTCATTTTTGGATGAGATCTATTTTATCGTGATGTTTCCATTGCTGATGGCGATTGTGGGATTCGATAATTTGTTCGATATAGTGGCCGGTGGCGGTGTGGTGGCCAAAGGATTGATCATGTTTGCTCTGGTAGGCTATTTCCTGAAATTGGCTTATGTGTTGTTACTCTCATATGGGCTTTTTTATAATCCGCAAGGACTGAAATGGTTGCTGATGCGGATATTCCGTCTTCGTTGGTTACGTCGCTGGTATCGGGCGGCTTATCACGTGGGGGAGGATATCATACTCAGTTCTTATGAAATCCGGCGTTATGGATTCCGTTTCTGGTTGAAGAGCGGATTGGCCACGTTTCTCTCCTGGAGTTCGCGTTACTTGGTGGCCAATGCCCTGGTGATGGCTTTTTTCTCGGTGAGCGATCAGTTTCTGCTTTTTGCCCGACAGCTGGTCATGTGGATTATGATGCTCGTGATGCCTACGCCGGGTGGCAGCGGATTTGCCGAGTATGTCTTCACGAACTATTGCAGCGATTTGATTGAGGTGCCTGTCGCTTTACAGGTGGGAGCGGCCACCTTGATTGCTGTTTTGTGGCGGTTGGTGACCTATTATCCTTATTTGGCGGCTGGGGTGATTATTTTCCCTCGGTGGCTGAAACGTAATTTTTCAAAGGCAAAAAGAGCTTGATATAAAAAAATATAAAGGGTCGGAATTCCGACCCTTTTATTTCTTTTTAATCAGTGTAGAACAAATTATTCGACTGTTTTGATGTCTTTGATACGAAGTTGAGGAGAGACCGTGCCTCGATAATGATTTTCCACCACACAGTAGCAAACGTCGACCGGTTTTCCGCTTCGGATCCATTCGTAATGGGTTGGCTGCTGGAAAGCGATGGCTCCGATTGTGGTGTTGGGTTTTTCGCCCTGCATCAGATCCATACGCAGGTGTTCACATTCGGCCCCTACCAGACGGGCGTCGCCTCGATTGCTGACGCCTCGGGTAACAAACACGGGTGCTGTATTTCCCGGGCCGAAAGGTTGGAACCGGCACAAATCGCGACGGAAGGCCGGTGTAATATCACTAAACAGTAGAGGTGCATCGATCTCCACTTGGGGAATCAACATCTGAGGGTCGATGTGTTCTTCGACATAGGCATTGAATCGGCGGGTGAATTCTTCCACATTCTCCGGTTTCATGGTCAGTCCGGCGGCATACATATGGCCTCCGAAATTTTCCAGCAGATCGGCACATGATTCCACCGCTTGGTAGAGGTCGAATCCGGGTACGCTCCGGGCCGAACCGGTTGCGAATCCGTTACTTTTGGTCAGTACCACCGTAGGCCGATAATAGGTCTCGATCAGTCGGGAGGCTACGATCCCCACGATTCCTTTCATCCAGTTCGGATTGTAGATGACCGTGCTTTTCAACTTTTTCAAATGGGGATTCTTCTCAATGTAGTCGTGTGCCTGCTGGGTGATCGAACGGTCGATATTTTTGCGGTCTTGGTTGCAGGTATCGATGAAGCTGCCGAACTCTTCGGCCATGTTTTCGTCTCGTTCGATCAGCATCTTCACGGCAGAGTGTCCTCCTGAAGGGACCGGATGCTCTCCGTCCGACTCCACCTCCATACGACCCGCTGCGTTGATTCTGGGTCCGATCTTGAAGACGATGTCGTCAATGGTGATGGTATGGGTGTCCAGTCCACAGATTTTGATGATCGAGTGCAGCCCTTTGCCTGGTTTCGAATTGAGGCGTTCCAATCCGTAATGGGCCAGAATACGATTCTCCCCCGTGAGTGGAACAATGTCAGAGGCGATGCTCACCACCACCAGATCGAGCAGGCGTTCTGCCTCAGAGAAAGGTAGGCCCTTGTAGAGACAATACCCCTGAACCATTTTAAAACCTACTCCGCAACCCGAAAGTTCCTTGAATGGATAGGGGCAGTCGACCCGTTTGGGATCCAATACGGCTACTGCTTCCGGGATTTTTTCACCCGGGAGGTGATGGTCGCAAATGATGAAGTCAATTCCTTTTTCGGTAGCATAGGCGACTTTTTCGACGGCTTTGATTCCGCAATCGAGCGTGATGATCAGTGACACTCCCTTGCGGTAGGCCAGATCGATACCTTTGATCGAGATTCCGTATCCTTCCGTATAGCGGTCAGGAATGTAGAACATCAGATCGGTATGACCCAAACGACGCAGGAAACTGTAAACCAAGGCTACGGCCGTAGTTCCATCTACATCGTAATCTCCATACACCATGATTTTCTCATGGCGTTCCACGGCTTGGGCAATACGTTCCACTGCACGATCCATGTCTTTCATCAGGAATGGATCGTACAAGTCTTCCAATCGGGGATTGAAAAACCTATGAGCCTCTTCCAAAGTCTCTATGCCACGCTGAACCAGAAGGTTAGCGAGCACGGGTGCGATCCCCAGTGCGGCACTCAGCTCCGCCACTTTCCGGGGGTCTCCCTGCTCCTTCATAACCCAACGTTTTGCTATTGGCATACTCTTTATTATTTATTATTTTTATATTTATAATCTTTTCAAAGTGATGGATATAGGAATTTTTCACCTTATCCATATCCATCTCGTCACCCCACTCTTTTTGCAGGGAAGTGACTCCCCGGTCGGTGAAACCACAGGGATTGATATACCCGAAGTAGTCCAACTGAGTGTTGACGTTCAGGGCGAATCCATGCATGGTCACGAAATGCGAACTACGCACTCCGATTGCACAAATCTTGCGAAGCGGGCCTCCCGTTATGGGTCGATCTCCTTCGCGAGGAACCTCGTCGCCGAGCCATACTCCAGTGGCTCCGGGGACTCTTCCTCCATATACGCCGAAATCAGCGATTGTGTCGATCACGCTTTGTTCGAGTGCATGGATATACTCTTTCAACCCCATTCCTAGTCGTTGCAGGTCGAGAATCGGATATCCTACCAATTGGCCGGGGCCGTGATAGGTGATGTCTCCGCCTCGGTCGATTCGGAAATATTCTGCCCCGATTCGTTCGAGAAAAGTCTCGTTGACCAACAGATTGTCTGCATGGCCGCTTTTGCCCAGTGTGTAAACATGCGGATGTTCGCAAAGCAACAACTGTGCGGAGGGTTTTTGTGCGGTCTCTTGTCCGGCAGGGCTTTGGGCCGCGATTAATGCATCAAAGAACTGTTGCTGGATATTCCAACATTTTTTATATTCGATCAGGCCCAGATCTGTATAGATAACGGGTTCCACGGCCTTCTTATTTTAATTTTCCGCAACGCAGTGCTTCTTCCGCCAGGTAGGAGGAGCGTACGAGCGGGGCACTGGCCACGTAACCAAATCCCCGAGCGAGTGCTTGTTCGCGATAATATTCGAATTTTTCTGGCGTAATGTATTCGGCTACGGGGACGTGGGCCAATGTCGGACGCAGATATTGGCCGAGAGTGACAATGCGGCAACCAGCGGCAGCCAGATCGTCCAATGTTTCTAAAATTTCCTGTTCGCTTTCTCCTAAACCCAGCATCAGTCCGCTTTTGGTGAGTGCTCCGTGCGATGAGAGATAGGAGAGCGTTTTCATACTGGTGGCATAGGTCGCCCGACTGCGAACCGATGGAGTGATTCTCCGAACGGTTTCGATATTATGTCCGATGATGTCAGGAGCGGCATCTGTAATGATGTCCAGCAAATCTTCCCGTGCATCCAGATCGGGGATAAGAACCTCGATGGTGGTTCCCGGATTCATTGTGCGTACGGCACGAGTTACGGCAGCCCAATGGGCAGCTCCTCCATCGGACAGATCGTCGCGTGTTACAGAAGTGATAACAGCATGACGCAACCCCATCAGACGGATGGAGTCGGCAACCCGTTCGGGTTCTCGGCTGTCAATCGGTAACGGTTTTCCTCCCGGAGTGGCACAGAATTTACAATGTCTGGTACAAATATCTCCCAGAATCATCAATGTCGCAGTGCGTCGGCTCCAGCATTCGGCTTTGTTGGGGCACATGCCGCTGCTACAAATCGTATGCAGAGCATGTTTTTCAACGATCTGAGCTACGTCGGCGAATGTTTCGTTGCCACGAAGTCGAATTTTAAGCCAAGAGGGTTTTTTCGGAGTCGTTACCTTGTCATAGGCATCAGGCATTTCAAGTTTATTATTTTCCAATTGTTACAAAAGTAATAAAAATTTTCGGCATTGCCTATTCCCTTTTTCAATATTGGATTTTGTTTTTGGAGTGTGAAATGAATTTTTAGGGGGGATAATCCCTTTTGAGCCGTTTTTGGCGGGGATAATTTCCTGTTTTTATTTTGAAGAGATAGATCCTATGGATGTAAATAAAATGGCAAATAAAAAGCCCCGGAATTTTCCGGGGCTTGGAAGAGTCGATAAGTGCCAAATTATCGCTTAGCTGTCATACTGTTGTATTCATCTTTCGAACCGACCACCAGATTGTCGTAGTCCCGCATACCGGTACCGGCCGGGATCAAGTGGCCACAGATGACGTTTTCTTTCAGTTTTTCCAGAGGATCGACTTTGCCATAGATCGCTGCCTCGTTGAGCACTTTGGTTGTCTCCTGGAACGATGCGGCTGACATGAAACTGCTGGTCTGCAATGCTGCCCGGGTAATACCCTGCAAGATCTGATTCGAAGTGGCGGGGATAATGTCGCGAACTTCGACCAGTTTCATGTCTTTACGTTTGAGTACGGAATTCTCGTCACGAAGTTTACGTACCGAGATAATCTGACCCGGTTGTACATTGGGAGAGTCTCCTGCATCGGTGACCACCACTTTGTCGTAGAGTTCGTCGTTCACTTCCATGAATTCCCATTTGTCTACGATCTGTTCCTCGAGGAATCGGGTATCTCCCGGATCTTGGATCTGTACTTTGTTCATCATCTGGCGTACGATCACTTCGAAGTGTTTGTCGTTGATCTTCACACCCTGCATACGGTACACTTCCTGTACTTCGTTCACGATATATTCCTGTACCTTCGTAGGTCCTTGAATAGCCAGAATATCGCTTGGCGTGATAGCTCCGTCCGACAACGGCATACCGGCACGGACATAGTCGTTCTCCTGTACCAGGATCTGACGCGACAGGGGGACCAGATAGCGTTTGATGTCGCCGCCTTTGGAGGTAACGATAATCTCACGGTTACCTCGTTTGATCTTGCCGAAGGTGATTTCTCCGTCGATTTCGGACACGATTGCGGGGTTCGACGGATTACGCGCCTCGAACAACTCCGTAACGCGGGGCAGACCTCCGGTGATATCGCCTGCTTTACCGATTGCGCGTGGAATCTTGATCAGAATATCCCCGGCCTTGATCTTGGCATTCTCTTTCACCACGATGTGGGCGCTGACAGGCAAGTTATACTGCTTTTGCTCATCTCCGTTTTTGTCGAGGATCTTGATGACGGGGTTTTTGGTCTTATCGCGCGATTCGATAATCACTTTTTCACGCAAACCGGTCTGTTCATCCGCCTCTTCGCGATAGGTGACACCTTCGATGATATTTTCGAAACTGATCTTTCCTTCGTATTCGGAGATGATCACGGCATTGTACGGATCCCATTCGCAGACCCTATCGCCTTTTTTCACCATATCTCCGTCGTGCATGAAGAGCACGGCACCGTAGGGAAGGGCATGTGTATAGAGTGTAATACCGGTATTGACATCGACGATACGGAGTTCCGAAAGACGGCTGATGACCACTTCGATCTCTTCCCCTGCGTCGTTTTTACTTTTTACTACGCGCAGTTCGTCGATTTCCAACCGACCGTCATAGCGGGAAACCACGCTGTTATCCACAGCCACGCCTCCGGCCACACCACCGACGTGGAACGTACGCAGAGTCAGCTGAGTACCAGGCTCACCGATACTCTGGGCCGCAATCACTCCGACCACCTCCCCTTTTTGTACCATTCGTCCTGTTGCCAGGTTGCGTCCGTAACATTTGGCGCAGACACCTTTTCGGGATTCGCAGGTGAGTACCGAGCGGATTTCGACCTGTTCCACCGGTGATTTTTCGATTGCTTCAGCAATATCTTCCGTGATCTCTTCGCCGGCGTGGACCAAAATTTCGCCTGTGAGCGGATGAACTACATCCTGCAGGGCAACACGTCCCAAAATGCGTTCGTAGAGAGTCTGAACCACATCTTCATTACGTTTGATAGCCGTAGCTGTCAAACCGCGGAGCGTACCGCAGTCATCCTCGTTGATAATGACATCCTGGGCTACGTCTACCAGACGACGTGTCAGATAACCTGCATCAGCGGTCTTCAAGGCAGTATCGGCCAAACCTTTACGAGCACCGTGAGTAGAGATGAAGTATTCCAACACGGAAAGACCCTCTTTGAAGTTCGAAAGGATCGGGTTTTCAATGACTTGACCTCCTTCGGCTCCTGATTTCTGCGGCTTGGCCATCAGACCACGCATACCCGAGAGCTGACGGATCTGCTCTTTCGAACCTCGGGCTCCCGAATCCAGCATCATGTAGACCGGATTGAATCCTTCCTGATCGGCGATCAAGTGGTCGAGCACCGTTTTGGTCAGTTTCGTGTTGATATTGGTCCAGATATCGATAATCTGGTTGTAACGTTCGTTGTTGGTGATCAGACCGGCGTTGTAACTTTCCATCACCTCATCCACGCGTTCGTAACCTTCGTGAACCAATGCCTCTTTTTCCTCGGGGATCAACACGGCATCGAGGTTGAACGACAGTCCTCCCTGAAAGGCCATTCGGTATCCCAGGTTCTTGATATCGTCCAAGAAATCGGCAGCTTTGTCTGCACCGGCCTTCTTCATCACCAATCCGATAATATCGCGCAACGATTTTTTCGTCAACAGCGTATTGATGTAACCGACCTCTTTGGGAACCACCTGGTTGAAAATGATTCTGCCCACGGTTGTTTCGATCAGTTCACGTTTGAGCGATCCGTCTTCGGCTACGGCGTTGTCTACCATTACCTTCACTTTGGCATGCAGATCGGCGCGTTTTTCGTTGTAGGCGATAATTGCCTCCTCGGCTCCGTAGAATATCTGACCTTCGCCCTTGACGCCTTTTTTGGGTTTGGTGATGTAGTAGAGACCGAGCACCATGTCCTGCGAGGGCACGGTGATAGGCGCACCGTTGGCCGGGTTAAGAATATTGTGCGAACCGAGCATCAGCAACTGGGCCTCCAGAATGGCTGCATTTCCGAGCGGAAGGTGCACGGCCATCTGGTCGCCGTCGAAGTCGGCGTTGAACGCCGTACATGCCAACGGGTGCAATTGCAAAGCCTTTCCTTCGATCAGTTTGGGCTGGAATGCCTGAATACCCAGACGGTGCAACGTCGGGGCACGGTTCATCAGCACGGGGTGACCTTTGATAACGTTCTCCAGAATGTCCCAGATCACGGGATCCTTGCGGTCTATGATTTTCTTGGCTGATTTAACGGTCTTGACAATGCCTCTTTCGATCAACTTACGGATCACGAACGGTTTGTACAATTCGGCGGCCATGTCTTTGGGAATACCCATCTCGTGCATTCTCAACTCAGGACCTACGACGATAACCGATCGAGCCGAATAGTCGACACGTTTACCGAGCAAGTTCTGGCGGAATCGTCCCTGTTTTCCTTTGAGCGAGTCACTCAACGATTTGAGCGGACGATTGCTTTCGGTCTTCACTGCATTGCTTTTGCGAGAGTTGTCGAAGAGCGAATCGACGGCCTCCTGCAACATACGTTTCTCGTTACGCAGGATCACTTCCGGAGCCTTGATTTCGATCAGACGTTTCAGCCGGTTGTTGCGGATGATGACCCGACGATACAGATCGTTCAGGTCGCTCGTTGCGAATCGGCCTCCGTCGAGCGGCACCAGCGGACGCAGTTCAGGCGGAATCACCGGAATGACTTTCAGTACCATCCATTCCGGTTTGTTGATATCTTTCGAAGAGCGGAATGCCTCTACGATGTGCAGACGTTTCAGCGCTTCCGATTTACGCTGCTGAGAGGTCTCGGTGCTGGCTTTGTGGCGCAACTGATAGGAGAGTGCATCCAGATCGAGTCTTTGCAACAGGGTATAGATCGCCTCTGCACCCATTTGGGCGATGAACTTGTTGGGATCGCTGTCGTCCAGCTGAGCGTTTCCTTTTGGCAGCGAGGCCATCACATCCAGATATTCTTTTTCTGCGATCAGATCCAGATCATTGATCCCGCTGGCAGCTGCGGCTCCGGCCTGTACTACGATATAGCGTTCGTAATAGATGATTGCTTCGAGTTTTTTGCTCGGGATTCCCAACAGATAACCGATCTTCGAGGGCAGCGAACGGAAGTACCAGATATGAACCACCGGTACGACCAACGAGATATGACCCATTCGTTCGCGACGTACCTTTTTCTCGGTCACCTCTACTCCGCATCGGTCGCAGACGATACCTTTATAGCGGATCCGTTTGTACTTTCCGCAATGACATTCATAGTCCTTCACGGGACCGAAAATGCGTTCGCAGAAAAGTCCGTCCCGCTCGGGCTTGTAGGTACGGTAGTTGATGGTCTCGGGTTTCAGCACCTCACCGCTCGAATTTTCCAGAATCTCCTCGGGAGAAGCCAGACCGATCGATATTTTGTTGAAGCCGACGTTCGCCTTGTTATCTTTCTTGAATGACATATACTTTACTGTTTATTTTTTCAAACATTAGTCCAACTTCACGCTGATGGCCAGACCTCTTAGCTCATGCAGCAATACGTTGAGTGATTCGGGAATGCCCGGCGTGGGAAGGTTGTCTCCCTTGACGATGGCTTCGTAGGCTTTGGCACGTCCCATCACGTCGTCGGACTTGATTGTCAGGATCTCCTGCAGGATGTTGGCGGCGCCGAATGCCTCCAGTGCCCAGACCTCCATTTCTCCGAAACGCTGACCACCGAATTGGGCTTTACCTCCCAAAGGCTGTTGCGTGATAAGCGAATATGGACCGATCGAACGGGCGTGCATCTTGTCGTCGATCATGTGACCCAGTTTCAGCATATAGATCACACCCACCGTTGCCGGCTGGTCGAACATTTCGCCCGTACCACCGTCGTAGAGATAGGTCCGGCCGCTACGAGGTACGCCTGCTTTGGCTGTATACTCGTTGATTTCGTCCAGTGTGGCGCCATCGAAGATCGGGGTTGCGAACTTCAGACCCAACTCTTTTCCTGCCCAGCCGAGCACGGTTTCGTAGATCTGTCCCAAGTTCATACGCGAAGGCACACCCAACGGGTTCAGTACGATATCCACGATTGTCCCATCCTCGAGGAACGGCATATCTTCGTCGCGGACGATTTTGGCCACGATACCTTTGTTTCCGTGACGTCCGGCCATTTTGTCGCCCACTTTCAGCTTACGCTTTTTGGCGATATAGACTTTAGCCAACTGAATGATACCTGCCGGAAGTTCGTCTCCGTTGGTGATATTGTATTTTTCGCGTTTGACGTGAGCATCGAACTCTTTGTATTTGATCGTGTAGTTGTTCACAGCCTGTTCGATGAGCATGTCGATGTGAGCGTCGCCCGTCCATTTTTCGGTGCTGAGGTTCATGTAATCGATATCGGCGAGCATCTTCTGGGTGAATTTGGCGCCTTTGGGAACCAATTCCACACCGAAGTAATCTTTGATGCCGATTGTCGTTTTATCCTTGAGCAGCGTCCACAGCTTTTCTACCAGACGGTCCTTGAGTTGAGTCGTATCGGCCACAAATTGGGCGTCCAGTTTTTCGAGTTGAACCTTTTCGGCCTGTTTTCCCTTCTTGGAGTCCTTGTTGGCGCGGCTGAAGAGTTTCTTGTCGATCACTACACCGTATAGGGAAGGTTGTGCCTTCAACGACGCATCCTTCACATCGCCTGCCTTGTCGCCGAAAATGGCGCGCAACAGTTTCTCTTCGGGCGAGGGATCGCTCTCTCCTTTCGGGGTGATCTTACCGATCAGAATATCGCCCGGTTTGACATTGGCACCAACACGGATAATGCCGTTTTCGTCCAAATCCTTCGTCGCATCTTCGCTCACGTTGGGAATATCCGAAGTAAGCTCCTCGACACCACGTTTTGTGTCGCGTACTTCCATGATGTACTCGTCCACGTGTACCGAAGTGAAGATATCCTCGCGTACGATACGTTCCGAAATCACGATAGCATCCTCGAAGTTGTATCCTTTCCAGGGCATGAATGCGACCTTCAGGTTGCGGCCGATAGCCAATTCTCCATTTTGTGTCGAATAACCTTCGGTCAAGATCTGGCCTTTGGTCACCTTGTCCCCCGTCATAACGATGGGTTTCAACGTGATGGAGGTATTCTGGTTCGTTTTACGATAACGCGGAAGCTTGTAGACAGTCACTTCCGGATCGAAGCTGACCAGAATTTCGTCCGGAGTACGCTCGTATTTGACGTGAATTTCGCTTGCATCGGCGAATACCACCTCTCCGTCGCGTTCTGCAACAATCTGGATTCGGCTGTCTCCGATCATATCTTTCTCCAGGCCGGTTCCTACGATCGGTGCTTCGCAAGTGATCAAGGGCACGGCCTGACGCATCATGTTCGAACCCATCAGGGCACGGTTGGCGTCGTCGTGTTCGAGGAAGGGGATCAGACTGGCGGCGATCGATGCGATCTGGTTCGGAGCCACATCCATCAGGTTCACCTCTTGGGCGGTAACTACAGGGAAATCGCTTCCCAAACGGGCCTTGATACGATCCGGTTCCAGGAAATTCCCTTCGTCGTCCAGCGGGGCATTGGCCTGTGCGATAATCAAGCCTTCCTCTTCTTCTGCACTCAGATAGGAGATCCCGTTATCTGTGAGGTCCACCTTGCCGTCAGTCACTTTTCGATAGGGAGTCTCGATAAAGCCCATGTCGCTCACTTTAGCGAAGACGCAAAGTGAGGAGATCAGACCGATGTTCGGACCCTCTGGGGTTTCGATCGGGCAGAGACGACCATAGTGGGTATAGTGTACGTCACGTACTTCGAAACCTGCTCTTTCGCGTGACAAACCGCCAGGACCGAGGGCCGACAGACGACGTTTGTGAGTCATTTCAGCCAGCGGATTGGTCTGGTCCATGAACTGCGAGAGTTGGTTGGTCCCGAAGAACGAGTTGATGACGCTCGAAAGCGTTTTGGCGTTGATCAGGTCGACCGGAGTGAAGACTTCGTTGTCGCGTACATTCATTCTTTCGCGAATGGTACGTGCCATGCGGACGAACCCTACGCTGAATTGGTTGGACAATTGTTCTCCCACCGTGCGGACACGACGGTTGCTCAAGTGGTCGATATCGTCCACGTCTGTTTTTGAGTTGATCAGCGAGATCAGGTATTTGATGATCGCGATGATATCCTCTTTGGTCAGGATCCGCACCGAGGGATCGATGTCCAATCCCAGTTTCTTATTGATACGGAAACGGCCCACGTCACCCAAGTCATACCGCTTGTCCGAGAAGAAAAGTTTCTCGATCACGTCGCGAGCGGTAGCTTCGTCGGGTGGCTCGGAGTTGCGCAACTGACGGTAGATGTATACCACCGCCTCTTTTTCCGAGTTGCAGGGGTCTTTCTGCAAAGTATTATATACGATAGAGTAGTCTACGCCACTTTGATTGTCCTTGTGCAGGAGGATACTTTTGGCACCACTCTCGATAATGTCGTCGATATGTTCTTCCGTGAGTTCGGTTTCGCGGTCGATAATCACTTCGTTACGTTCAATGGACACCACTTCACCGGTATCCTCGTCCACGAAGTCTTCGACCCATGTTTTCAGTACTCGGGCAGCGAGCTTACGTCCCACGGCTTTTTTCAAGGCGGATTTGCTAACCTTCACCTCGTCGGCCAGATCGAATATCTCCAGGATTTGACGGTCACTCTCAAAACAGATGGCACGCAGGAGAGTGGTTACCGGCAATTTCTTTTTCCGGTCGATATAAGCATACATCACGTTGTTGATATCCGTGGCGAACTCAATCCAGGATCCTTTGAAAGGAATGATCCGGGCCGAATAGAGTTTCGTCCCATTGGTGTGCATACTTTGGCCGAAGAATACGCCGGGTGAACGGTGAAGCTGGGATACGATCACGCGTTCAGCTCCGTTGATTACGAAGGTTCCGCGGGGGGTCATATAAGGGATCGTCCCGAAATAGACATCCTGTACCACGGTATCGAAGTCCTCATGCTCCGAGTCGGTACAATAGAGCTTGAGTTTTGCCTTCAGTGGTACGCTATAGGTAAGTCCGCGCTCCAGACACTCTTCGATCGAGTAGCGGGGCGGATCGATGTAATAATCTATAAATTCCAGAACGAAGTTGTTCCGTGTATCGGTGATGGGGAAATTTTCCATGAACACCTTGTATAGGCCTTCATTCTTACGATTTTCGGCGGTGGTGTCGAGCTGGAAAAAATCTTGAAATGATTTCAACTGTATCTCCAGGAAATCAGGATAGTGCATCCTGTTTTTTACTGAAGAGAAGTTAATTCTTTGATTATTCGCTTTTGGGGACATCGTATCCTGAGATTAAAGTTGAAGTGGCGGAAGGGGATCCGGATTTCACAATTCGGATTATCTTCCGAAGATAAAACCTTGCAGAGCAAGGTTATAGCGAGGAAAGTTCAGAGAAGGGCGGAAGTATAGGCCGCAGCTGGACTTTTCTTAAATACTGCGAATTCGATAAACGAAGAAAAGGCATAGAGCTTATCTTCATAAGCTCTATACCCGATATGTTCTGAATTATAAGTATTTACTACTTAACTTCAACTTCAGCTCCTGCTTCTTCCAATTGTGCTTTGATGGACTCGGCCTCCTCTTTGGAAACACCTTCCTTCACTGCTTTGGGAGCACCGTCAACCATGTCTTTAGCCTCTTTCAGACCCAGACCGGTGATATCCTTAACGGCCTTTACAACCTGGAGTTTAGCCTGTCCGGCGTTTTTCAGGATCACGTCGAAAGAGGTCTTCTCGGCAGCGGCAGCCTCGCCTGCAGCGGCGGGTGCAGCAGCAACTGCAACTGCAGCAGCAGCGGGTTCGATACCGTACTCGTCTTTCAGAATAGTGGCCAATTCATTTACTTCCTTAACTGTCAAGTTTACCAACTCCTCAGCTAATTTTTTTACGTCTGCCATCGTTATAGAAATTTTTAAAATGTTTTACGAAAATGATTGTGATTAGTTTCTTTCTTCGAGCGCCTTTACGATGCCCGCAATTTTTTGTCCTGCCGATCCCTGCAGAGCGGAGATAACGTTCTTCGCCGGGGATTGCAGCAACATGATGATATCGCCGATAAGCTCCTCTTTGCTCTTGATCTTGGAGAGTTCTTCTACCGTCTGATCACCCACGTAAATGGATTCCTCTACATATGCTGCTTTCAGGATAGGTTTCGGATTTGTTTTCCGGAACTCTTTGATCAGCACTGCAGGGCCTTTGTTTACTTTGGTAAACATTACGGCAGTTGCACCTTCCAGAACGCTTTTGAGTTGTTCGTCTGCTTTTTCAACTTTCTCCAGGGCTTTTTCGAACAATGTGTTCTTAACGACCACCAGATTGATCTCCTGTTCGAAGCATTTACGACGCAGAGCGGCAGTTTGCTCGGCATTCAACTCGGAAATATCCGTCAGATAGAAGTGAGGATATTGAGTGAGTTTCTCGGCTAAGCTATTGATAATAACTGTTTTTTCTTCCCTTGTCATCGTCTTTCAATTTATTTGGTTTCAACGGATTTGGGATCGATCTGCAAGCCGGGACTCATCGTCGAGGAGAGATAGATACTCAATACATAGGTACCTTTGGCAGCACTCGGTTTCAGTTTGTTGATCGTTTGGAGGAATTCCTTGGCGTTATCAACAATCTGATCGGCCGTGAAAGAAACTTTTCCGATTGAAGTATGTACGATACCGAATTTGTCGACTTTAAAGTCGATTTTACCGGCTTTTACTTCGGAGACGGCCTTCCCGACTTCCATAGTCACCGTACCCGTTTTGGGGTTTGGCATCAAACCACGGGGACCGAGGATCCGGCCCAATGCACCTACTTTGGCCATGACATTAGGAGTGGTGATGATCACATCGACATCGGTCCAACCTCCCTTGATTTTTTCAACATATTCGTCCAGACCCACATAGTCGGCACCGGCCTCTTTTGCTTCGTTCTCCTTATCGGGAGTACAAAGAACAAGTACTCTCACCTGTTTTCCCGTACCATGAGGCAGGGTTACAACGCCCCGCACCATTTGGTTTGCCTTACGGGGATCCACACCCAGGCGTACGTCCACGTCAACGGAAGCATCGAATTTCGTAAAGGTAATCTCCTTCAGAAGAACTGCCGCCTCGCTAAGCTTATACACCTTGTCGGTTTCCACCTTGGCAAGAGCTGTTTTTCTATTTTTGGTCAGCTTACTCATTAGTTCAGTAATTTAGGAATTACAATTTAGGAAATTCACCAACGACATTGATGCCCATGCTACGTGCCGTACCGGCAACCATCCGCATTGCAGACTCAAGCGTGAAGCTGTTCAAGTCAGACATTTTGTCTTTTGCGATGGCCTCAATCTGCTCCCAAGTTACCTGACCTACTTTTTTACGGTTCGGTTCGGCGGAACCCGATTTGAGACCTGCAGCTTCTTTGAGCTGTACGGCTACCGGTGGTTGCTTAACGATAAAGTCGAAAGACTTATCGCTGTAAACAGTGATGATGACGGGCAACACCTTTCCGGCTTTGTCCTGTGTCCGTGCATTGAACTGCTTGCAGAAGTCCATGATATTGACACCTTTGGAACCCAAAGCAGGTCCAACCGGGGGTGAAGGATTGGCAGCACCACCTTTGATCTGCAGTTTGATAAACGCAGCAACCTCTTTTGCCATAATTTTCCTTGGTTAATTATTCTTTTTCTACTTGCATAAAGCTTAACTCCATGGGAGTCTTGCGACCGAATATCTTCACGGAGACGGTTAATTTCTTCCTGTCATTGTCCACGGCTTCGATCGTACCCGAAAAACTCGAAAACGGTCCATCGGTTACTTTGACCATTTCTCCGACAAAGAAAGGAATTTCGTTCTCCTCCTCGCTAACGCTCATTTCGTCGACACGGCCCAAAATGCGGCTAACCTCCTGAGGGCGGAGGGGTGTAGCGATCATTTTCTGGCTGGATTCTTTGGTGTCTCCGAGGAAGCCTAAGACGTTAGGTACGTTACGAAGAATAAACGGAATTTCTCCTACGAAAGCTGCTTCCACCAATACATAACCTGGATACGAAACACGCTCCTTACTGATCTTTTTACCATTTCGGATCGAATAGACCTTTTCGGTAGGGATCAGTACTTGCGAGATATAGTCTTCCAGATGAGAGTGTCGAATTTCGGATTCGATATACTCTTTCACTTTCTTCTCTTTCCCGCCGATGGCACGTATTACATACCACTGTTTCTGCTCTTTTTCACTCATCGCCTGAGGGGATTACGAATTAATAAAGCAGACTATATATTGCCTTCATCAGGTTCTCGAAGGTCAGGTCCATGGCCAAAATCACAATGGCGAACAGTAGGGAAGCTACCATAACAACTATCGCCGAACTTTGTAATTGACTCCATGTGGGCCACGACACTTTTTGAACGAGCTCCGCATAGGATTCTTTAACGTAATTTACGATCTTCATAATTCCTGTAAATTTAGCACGAGTGGAGAGATTCGAACTCCCATCAACGGTTTTGGAGACCGCTATTCTACCCTTGAACTACACTCGTAAAAAGAAGAGGGACTTTTGCCAGGGCTCCGGCCCCTCTTCGGTGGAAATATCTCCTGAATTCCTGTTCGGAAATTATTCGATGATCTTGGTGATCTGACCGGCACCTACCGTACGGCCGCCCTCGCGGATAGCGAAACGCAGACCTACGTTCAGAGCGACAGGGTAGATCAGGGTAACGGTGATCGTTACGTTGTCGCCCGGCATAACCATATCTACACCTGCAGGCAGTTCTACCTCACCCGTTACGTCCATCGTACGCAGATAGAACTGAGGACGATATTTGTTGTGGAACGGAGTGTGACGGCCGCCTTCTTCTTTCTTCAGGATATAGACCTCGGCCTCGAATTTGGTGTGAGGGGTGATCGAACCGGGTTTTGCAACGACCATACCGCGTTTTACCTCTTTCTTGTCGATACCACGCATCAACAGACCTACGTTGTCACCAGCCTCACCGCTGTCGAGCAGTTTGCGGAACATCTCCACACCCGTACAGGTCGAAGTCAGAGTTTTCTCTTCCAGTCCGATGATTTCAACGGGATCGCCGACTTTGATAACACCGGTTTCAACACGTCCGGTCAGCACGGTACCACGACCGGTGATCGAGAACACGTCCTCCACAGGCATCAAGAAAGGTTTCTCGTTATCACGAGGAGGAATAGGAATGTATTCGTCAACAGCGTTCATAAGCTCCATAACCTTCTCTTCCCATTTCGGATCGCCGTTCAGGGCACCCAGGGCAGAACCACGGATGATGGGAGCGTTGTCGCCGTCGAAGTTGTATTTATTCAACAGGTCACGAACCTCCATTTCAACCAAGTCGAGCATTTCGGGATCGTCAACCATATCGCATTTGTTCAGGAATACGACGATCTTCGGAACGTTCACCTGGCGAGCCAACAGCACGTGCTCGTTGGTCTGGGGCATCGGACCGTCGGTAGCGGCTACCACGAGGATAGCACCATCCATCTGAGCGGCACCCGTTACCATGTTCTTCACATAGTCGGCGTGTCCCGGACAGTCTACGTGAGCATAGTGGCGTTTAGCCGTCTGGTACTCAACATGAGAGGTGTTGATCGTAATACCACGCTCTTTTTCCTCGGGCGCGTTGTCGATCGAGTCGAAAGAACGAAGTTCGGAAAGACCCTGCTTTGCCAATACGGTGGTAATGGCTGCGGTAAGAGTAGTTTTACCGTGGTCAACGTGTCCGATGGTACCGATGTTTACGTGCGGTTTGGACCGGTCAAATTTTTCTTTTGCCATAATCTGAAAGTTATTTAGGAATTAATTGCTGCGTTTATGCTTTTTTCTTTCATTTCAGTTTTTATGGAGGGAGGAGGATTACTCCTCCCTCCATGGGTTGGTTTCGGTTGCCCGAATCCTGGAGCGGAAGACGAGGCTCAAACTCGCGACCCTTAGCTTGGAAGGCTAATGCTCTATCAACTGAGCTACTTCCGCTTGTGTGGGAGAAGATGGATTCGAACCACCGAAGGCGTACGCCAGCAGATTTACAGTCTGCCCCATTTGGCCACTCTGGTATTCTCCCTGTTGGCAAGAACTTCAATGGGGGCCTGGCATTTGCCTGAACTACCCCATTTTGAGCCGATGGAGGGATTCGAACCCACGACCAGCTGATTACAAATCAGCTGCTCTGGCCAACTGAGCTACATCGGCAGTTTACAGCATTTTAGGGCTGCAAAAATACGAATAAATTATTAATACACAAAAAATGTGGATTAAAATTTAACGTTTTTTTGCCTGAAACTTTAAAATATTGCCTCTTCGTTTGGCTTTTATTCCATTCACTCATCGGCAATTTGCGTCCAAAAGTACAATTCTTTTTACAATCCGGCAACTTTTTGCGACACTATTTTTTTCGATAGCTGGTTTGAAGGGGGTAAAAAGAGCGGAAAATTATGTTGTTCTGACGAGCGATGTTTCTAAAAATGTCTTCCTCCGGGACCTCGTGGGGGACCTCCGGGACCACCGCCTGTTTTATTGAAGCGGTAGCTGAGAGTCAGGGTGAAATAACGGCTCATGAGTTGACGCCAGCTGTTGAGTATATAGGTGGAGTATACCGAGGAGGAGAAATCGCTGTTCCGATTCAGGATGTCATAGACTGTGAAGCGAGCTTCTCCGCTGTTTTTCAGGAATCGGTAAGAGAGTGCAGCGCTAAGCAGATTGTTGTTCAGGTCGGCGGCTTTCGAACTGTGGTAATAATAATATTGGTAAGAGGTGTATAGTGTGAAGTGGCGGAGGAATTGGGCTGTGACATTGGCTGTGGTACGTTGGGAGAAAGTATTGTCGGTTCCCCCGACCGTATTGGCCGAGCCGATATAACTGGTTTGCGATGAGATTCGGAATTCCAGCTTGCGGGAATAGTTGCTTTGCAGACTCAGATTCAACGAAGGAGAAGAGCTGAGGGTGAAGTTTTTGACGTCGCGGATATAGGCTGGTCTGCGGGAGAACGAGTAGCTGAGACTGCTCCGGAAGATGAATTTTTCCCGGAAGGCGGCTCGTTCGTGACGGCCTGATACATTGACCGAAACAGCTCCGTTGATATTTTCATAGGTAGTCAGAGTCGAACCTGCGGCAGCGGTGTAATCGTATTCGGCCAGATAGGTTTCTTCGCCGAAAAGGATTTGTTTGGTGGCCATGTCGTTCTGGGTGTAGCTGGCTGAGAGGTTCAGACTGGTTTCGGAGGCTGTTTCTGCTTTTTGCTTGAAAAAGTAGAAACTTAAAGAGTGGGTATAACTCTGTTTTAGATTGGGGTTTCCGAGTGTAAGTGACATGGGGTTGGAGATGTCGAGCCAGTTGCGCATATTCTCCAGGGAGGGTTCGCTTGAGGAGGTCGAGTAGCTGAAATTCCAGTTGGGTTTGTTGGGGAAGGACTCTTCGTAACGCGATGAAATGGAGAATGTGGGCAGCACGGAGACGAACGAGCGCCGGTCGAAAAATTGTTCGGGGATGATCTCGTCGCGGTTGGACCACGAGGTTTTCAGGCTGACTCCGGCACGCATTTGGAAGGAGGCTTCCGGATTGTACCATTCGCTTTCCACGCCGATGTTCTGAGTGATGTAACTTCGGGTGTATTCGTAGGTTTGAGCGGTGTCGATCTGCATGGTCAGGGTATCGATAGCCGTTCTCAATTTTTTGGAGTAATCGTAACTCAGGCTGTAATTGGTTCCCATGCTCACCTGTTTGCCCAGTTTCAGATTGGCAAAACGGATATTGCCGCCGAAATCTTTTGTATAGCCGGAGGAGTTGGTCGACAGATATTTTTGGGTATTGTTGGCGGACGATACGGTATCCATCTGCCAGCCGGATCCTTTGTTGTCCGAGTAGTTCCAGCTCAGGTCGGCCATCAGCAGAGGCAGCATTTGTACGGCTCTGCGAGACCGCATATGCATGGGGGTGATTCTCCGTCCCGGGAGTCTGTTCGGGCGGTAGGCATTGGCTTGGGGCGATGGGACTTCTTTGCTTCGCGGTGGAGCCGATGAGTCCTCCGGTGATTTCGAATCGGGTTTGTGGCTGCGGTTTTTAAGCGTATCGGCAGCGGTAGGCTTTGGTTTGCGCAGGGCGGTGAATAAATTGATTCGTCCCGAGGAGGAGAATCCTGTCTCTTTGCTGTGATTGCTGGACCCGGTGCGGGTTTTCAGGGCACCGTTTTCGCGAGAGAAGACATTCGAAACTTGTTGTCCGGTCGAACGGTTGTCTGTCAATGTGAAACTGGGAGAGAATCCGAGAAAAGTCCGATTCGCGAAATTCTTATTGAGCATCAGATTGAAATCGTGGTTATAAGAGTCGGATCGGTTGAACGAGGTGTCGCGTGTACGGGAGATATCCTGGCTGGCTTCGTCGGCATTCTCTTCGAAATAGACTTTTTCGGTGACGCTGCCGCTGTTGCTGTGGCTGTTGGAGAAAGAGTAGTTGAATTTAAAGCCTGGTCCTTTGCGCTTGATAAAGGGGTTGTTGCGGTCGATGGACACTTCAGCCCGATTGTTGCGGTAGTACCCGGAGGAGGAGCCTCCCTGGTCGAGGAATATGTGGCGATATCCCATCCGCTGGCGATTCATGTTATTTCCCTGCACGTCGGCTGTCATTACCAGGTGCTCGGAAAATTTGCGAATATTTCCTCCTGCCAGGTAACGGTCCTGACGGGGCGTGCCCGGCGATTGGTTCATGTCCAATCCCCAACCTCCGTAGGCTTCTGCATTGTAGGCGTGGCGGAAACGGCTTTTGGTCTTGATATCCAGTACGCGTTGTTTGTCCTCGTCCTGCAGATCGCCTTCCGGAAGGGGTTTCTCGGGATTGGGCACATCGTAGATATTGATCGACTTGATATCCGATATTTTTACATTATCCAGTGCATTCATGACATTCCGGCCGAAGAGCAGTTTCCCGTCGACGAAAGCCCATGTGACATCTTTTCCCAATGCGGTTACCTTGCCGTCGTCGTCGACAGAGATGCCGGGGAGTTTTTCTACCAGATCGATGGCATAGTCGTATGGTTCCGTCTTTACGGCCAGGGGATTGTATTTGATCGTATCTCCGGTCTGGGTCATCAGGGGCACTTTGTATTCCACTGTTACCGAGTCGATCGCATTATCTGATTCGGTCAGGGTGATGGTTCCCACATCGAGAATTTGACCTTCGATCGAGACGGGCATTTCGGCTGTCCGATACCCCACGAAAGAGATTTGGATACGGGCATTTCCGCGAGCTAGTCCCGAGATGAGGAACCCTCCTTTTGTGTCGGTCACCTTGAACACGGAATCACGTTCCATGCGTACGGCGATCACGGCTCCTGCCAGAGCTGTGCGTTTACGGCTGTCGATAACTCGTCCTTTGACTCCTCCCGAGGCTTGTTGGGCATATGAATAGGTGGTGAAGAATAGAATAAAAAGAATGGGAAGAAGAAGGTGTTTTTGCTTCATGGCGGTCGGGAAAATAGGCTTGGTGGATTTGACAGGCCAAAGATAGGGATATTTGTTGGAATCCGAAGGTTTTACGTGGTGAAACGGTAAAAAAGAGGGCCGATCATGCAGATCGGCCCTTTGTTCGATATGGGTTATCGTCCGAAGGAGCTATTTGTTGAAACGTTCCTTATGCTTTTCGATTTGCTTCTTAAGCGCGTCGATAGCCTCGTCGACCGATTCTTCGAAACTCTTGCTGCGATAGTCCGCAACCAGATCTCCTCCAGGAACGATGAGCTTGATCGTCACTACCTTATTACCTCGTTCGATATCCTTGTCCAGTTTCATGATCACCTCGGCCGAAATGGTGTTTTCCGCAAACCGGTCCAGTTTGTTCATTTTGGCCTGAATGAAATCGATGAGTTTTTGATCTGCATCGAACTTTACGGATTGAATCTTCACGTTCATAGCTTTCTCCTCCTTAATCTTTTTTATGTGATGCCCTTGGATGGGCAGTATTGTAGGTCTCTTTCAGTTTGGCGATGCTGTTGTGGGTATATACCTGCGTCGCTCGCAGAGAACTGTGTCCCAAGAGTTGCTGTATCTCCCGCATATCGGCTCCTCCGTCGAGCAGATGGGTGGCGAACGTGTGGCGCAATACGTGCGGACTGCGTTTCCCCTGTATGCCGGCCATGCCCAATTCGGTGTGTATGAGTCGATAGACTGTGCTGCGGCTGATACGCTTCCCTTGTTTGGTTAAAAATAGGGAATTTCCTTCGGTAATGCAAATGTTTTGCCGTTTAATTTCATCCAAATATTCCGAAATGTGTTCGCGGACGAGGGGAAGGATCGGGATGATTCGTTCTTTATCGCCTTTGCCCCGGACCTTTAGTTCACGGAAACCGGGAGTGAAGTGGTCTCTGTCGATGGCGATCAGTTCTGCCAGACGTAGCCCGGTCGTATAGAGAAACAGGACAATTAGCCGATTGCGAATTGTTTCGAACCGGTCAGGTTCTTTCTCCAACATATCTTCGAGGTACTCCATTTGGCTTTCGGAGATGAATGTCGGTAGTGGTTTCGGAGTTTTGAGTTGCCCGAGTTTCAGGAAAGGATCGTGATGAACAACTCCTGTTTTGCGCAGGTACCGGAATAAGGCGCGTAGGGAGCTTATTTTCCGGTTGATGGAAGTGGCTTTTTCTCCTTTTTTGGAGAGGACCAGCATCCAGTTGCGGATGTCTTCGGCGGAGACCAGTTGGGGCTGGAATTCGGACAGAGGGGAATCCGAACGGTTCAGGCAGTAAGAGGTGAACTGGTCTATATCCTTGCCGTAGACTTTGACGGTATGTTCCGAATAGCGTCGTTCCGTGCGCAGGTATTTTAGAAATTCCTCTTTCATATTACAAAGGTAATGAAAATTTGGATTGGAGGATGTCCTGAAAGTCTTCAATTCGGGTCGGATGTTCGGTTGTCGGCCGTTCTCGCGGGAGCCGGATACGAAAAAGCCCGCCGAATCGGGCGGGCTTTTCATGTTTAAGGAAACGGAAAGGACTACTCCTCTTCGCGCTGCATATTCTCCACGTAGATGGCGTGCAGTTTGGCGGTACGTTTGACAACCGACGGTTTGGTGAAATACTGACGGTTACGCAGTTCTTTCAGTACGCCGGTACGTTCGTATTTCCGTTTGAATTTTTTCAGAGCGCGTTCGATGTTTTCGCCCTCTTTGATAGGCATGATGATCATGGTCGTAAAATGATATTGTTTTTATTTTGTGAATTTGCTTTATACCCGGTGCTGCCTCCCGGACAGGACCGTATGAGATTATTGTGGAGATTCAAAAGGGGTGAAACGGAGATAAGGAGAGAGCTTTTCAGCCTCCCGAGTCGATAATGTTTTGTCACTTGTCATATCTCCGATTGTATGCCAACCTCCTTTCAATTGTCTCTGTTTGAGAATTTTTCTTCTTGCCAAAGCGGTCAGATAAGGGTGTCCGGCCAACTGCTTCGGGTCGGCAAAGTTAATATCAATTTTTTGAATTTTACTACTATCGACCGAAATTTGTTGCAAAATCATCTCATAATTTCGTTCGGTCATGCCCTGAATCTCCTGTAATTGCTCTGCGTGGGCGAATCCTCCCAACCGGTTTCGATAGGCAATGATCCGTGAGGCCGTGGCGGGACCGATGCCCCGTATGGCCACCAATTGGGCCGAGTCTGCCGAGTTCAGTTCTATCCGTAAAGGCTTCTCCCGGGGAGGCGGAACAATGCGCAGATAGGGTTTGAGGCTTTCGAACCGATCGCTGACCGGATAACACTCCGCAAACTCTTCCTCGTCGCGGAATCCGCCGATCATCTCCCGGTAACGCAGGATCACCTCTGTTTGTCGTTTTGTGAATCCCAAAGCCCGGAATCCTGTTTCGTCGAGTTGATTCGGGTCGAACAGAAATAACGAGTCGGGCTGTTTTTCCCGAGTGGCAATGCGGTCAGTTGTGTGGTCTTGAGGTTCGCTTGCTGCCAGGGGGCGGGAGTCGGACCGGAACTTTTCGCCGATGACAATGAACGGGAAAAGTCGTTCGTACATTGCGTCGGAGACGGTATAGCAATCGGCAAAATCGGCCGGTGTGCGGAAAACTTTTCCGGCTGAACGGTAGTTGAGGATGCCCCGGGCCTGTCGCTCGGTGAATCCCAGCTGGCATAGTTGTCCGAGCGTGATTGTGTTCGGGTCGAATGCGAAGGGCATGCCGGGGAGTTCACGCACGGAAGTGCCTTTCTTGAGGGAGTCGCTGCTGCCGGTGTGGCGGGTTCGGCGGGCGTCGTTCAGTGAGTCGAGTACCCGGTCGGCGTAGCGGGGAAAACTCTTCTCGAAGGAGGGCCGGTTGAGTGTCGAGATCAGGATCGAGAGCAGAATCAATAATGGCAGCAGATAAAGGATGCCTCGTTTTTCTCGGTTCGTGAAGGAACAGAGGGCTCGGAGCATCTCGCGAAATGGTTCGCCGTATGATCTCGGGGTTTTCATGTCGGCTCAAAATTACACGATTAATTCCGGATTTTGTTCCCTTTATCCTCTGTATTTGAGAGAAAGTGTAAAATAAAGTGATGTTTTCCGTGATTGTTACTAAAAAAACAGTAACTTTGGGCGTCTTTTCGGAGAACACGAAACATTTCTAAATATTGTTATTATGGCAAATAATAAGGAAGAAAAGTTGTTCACCGCTTTCCCCCCTGTCACGACAGAACAGTGGGAAGAGGTGATCACGAAGGACCTGAAGGGGGCCGACTACCAGAAAAAACTGGTGTGGCGGACCGCTGAGGGTTTCAATGTCCGCCCCTATTACCGTGCGGAAGACCTGGCAGCCATTCACCATTTGGGTTCCAAGAGCGGGGAATTTCCCTATGTGCGCGGAACCAAGGAGTGCAACTGCTGGCGAATTCATCAATCTATTCCCGTAACCACCCCGAAAGAGACCAATGCTCTGGCATTGAAGCTGATCGAAGGAGGTGTAGAGTCGATCGGATTCCATGTCGCCGATAAGGAGTTCAGTGCTGCCGATTTGGAAACTTTGTTGGCTGGTATCGGACTCGATCGCTATGAATTGGTCTTCAGCGGATGCGGAACGCGTGCGGTGGCTGATCTGGTGATCGAAAAGGCTACGGCCGAAAAACTCGATCCGGAGAAAGTACGTGTATCGTTTGTTCTCGACCCGATTATCAATAAACTGACACTGAAAGGTTCTTTCGGATGCAGTGAGGATGGCAGCAAGGCTTTTGAAACGATTGCCGGGCTGATCAGGAAGGCCGCTGCTTTCAAACGGATGCGCTTTGTGGGTGTGAACGGACAGCAGTTCCATAACAGCGGTTCGACGATCGTCCAGGAGCTCGCCTTTACGCTGGCCGCAGGTCACGACTATGTGGTGAAACTGATGGAGGCCGGTTTGACCGTGGATCAGGCGGCTCCTGCTATTCGTTTCAGTATGGCCGTCAGCTCCAACTATTTCATGGAGATCGCCAAGTTCCGGGCCGCCCGGATGTTGTGGGCCAACATCATGAAACCTTACAATCCTACCCGTGGATGTGCTTCGAAGATGTTTGTCCATGCCGTTACCTCGAAATGGAATCAGACGGTTTATGATGCCTATGTAAATATGCTCCGTGGAACGACCGAAGCGATGAGTGCAACCATTGCCGGTGTACACTCGTTGGAGGTGACTCCTTTTGATGCGGCTTATGAGCAGCCGACCGATTTCTCGGAACGGATTGCACGTAATGTGCAGTTGTTGCTCAAACATGAGTCGCATTTCGATCAGGTGGTCGATCCTGCAGGCGGCTCCTATTATATAGAGACCCTTACGCAGAGTATCGCCGAACAGGCATGGGCCTTGTTCAAACAGGTCGAGGAAAAAGGTGGTTATATCGAGGCTTTCAAAACCGGATTTATTCAGGATGCCGTAGAGGCATCGGCCGCCAATAAGGACAAGAATGTGGCTACCCGTCGCATCTCTCTGTTGGGAACCAACCAGTTCCCCAACTTCACGGAGGTGGCTGGCGAGGCTGTGACCGAAGAGACTGTTGTACCTGCTGCACCTAAGTGCTGCTGCAAACATCAGTCGGCTGCTCCGGCCTATCGTCCGCTGAAACCCTATCGGGGTGCCATGGCATTCGAACAGATGCGCCTGAAGGTGGATCGCAGTGGCAAAGAACCCAAGGCTTTCATGCTGACGGCCGGTTCGCTGGCAATGGCCCGTGCCCGAGCTCAGTTCTCCTGCAACTTCTTCGCTTGTGCCGGTATCCGTGTGATCGACAATACGTTCTTCCATTCTGTAGAGGAGGGTGCTGAGGCTGCCCTCAAATCGGGTGCCGAGATCGTTGTGGTCTGCGCTTCGGACGACGACTACGCCACACTGGCTCCGCGTGTGAAGGAGTTGATTGGCGACAAGGCTATTCTGGTGGTTGCCGGAGCTCCTGCCTGCCAGGCCGAGCTGGAGGCACAGGGTATCAAGAACTTTATCAGCGTTCGCAGTAACGTGCTCGAGACCCTGCAAAATTATCTGAAAGAACTCGGTATCTAAAAAGGAGGACATGACTATGAGAGCAAAATTTTCTGATATGACCTATACGGGAGCCACCGCACCGTGCTGCAGTACGAAAAAATGTGCCGATGGCGACCAAACCTGGATGACTCCCGAACAGATACCGGTTAAGGGAATGTATACCGCCGAGGATCTGGAGGGTATGGAGCATCTGAATTATGCTGCCGGTATTGCTCCTTTCCTGCGCGGTCCTTACAGCACGATGTATGTGATGCGTCCGTGGACGATCCGTCAGTATGCCGGATTTTCCACCGCCGCCGAATCGAATGCTTTCTACCGTCGCAACCTGGCTTCCGGCCAGAAGGGCCTGTCGGTAGCCTTCGACCTGGCTACGCACCGCGGTTACAATGCCGATCACCCGCGCGTAGTGGGCGATGTGGGCAAGGCCGGTGTGTCGATCTGCTCGGTGGAGGATATGAAGGTGCTGTTCGATGGCATTCCGTTGGACAAGATGTCGGTTTCGATGACCATGAACGGTGCCGTGCTGCCGATCCTGGCGTTCTATATCGTGGCCGGTCTGGAGCAGGGCTGTACGCTCGACCAACTCAGCGGTACGATCCAGAACGATATTCTCAAGGAGTTCATGGTGCGTAATACTTATATTTATCCACCCGAATTCTCAATGCGGATCATTGCCGATATCTTCGAGTACACTTCGAAGAACATGCCTAAGTTCAATTCGATCTCGATCTCCGGTTACCATATGCAGGAGGCCGGTGCTACGGCAGATATCGAATTGGCATATACGCTGGCCGACGGTCTGGAGTATCTGCGTACCGGAGTCAATGCCGGCATGAGTGTGGATACGTTTGCTCCGCGGTTGTCGTTCTTCTGGGCTATCGGCATGAATCACTTCATGGAGATCGCCAAGATGCGTGCTGCCCGTCTGCTTTGGGCCAAGATCGTGAAACAGTTCGATCCGAAGAATCCCAAGTCGCTGGCACTGCGTACTCACAGCCAGACTTCCGGATGGTCGCTTACCGAACAGGATCCGTTCAACAACGTGGCCCGTACGGCGATCGAGGCTATGGCCGCAGCTTTGGGACATACCCAGTCGCTGCACACCAACGCTCTGGACGAGGCAATCGCTTTGCCGACCGACTTCTCGGCTCGTATTGCCCGTAACACTCAGATTTACATCCAGGAGGAGACCGATATTTGCCGCGAGGTCGATCCGTGGGCCGGTTCCTACTATGTGGAGGAACTTACCAACGAGATCGCACACCGTGCCTGGGATCTGATCCAGGAGGTTGAGAAACTGGGCGGTATGGCCAAGGCTATCGAAACCGGTATTCCCAAGATGCGTATCGAGGAGGCTGCTGCCCGCAAACAGGCGCGTATCGATTCGAAACATGACGTGATCGTGGGTCTGAACAAGTACCGGTTGGAAAAAGAGGCTCCGATCGACATTCTGGCTGTGGACAATACGGCTGTACGCGAAGAGCAGATCAAACGTCTGAAAGAGTTGCGTGCCAATCGTGACGAAAAAGCGGTTCAGGCTGCATTGGATGCTATCACCAAGTGCGTGGAGACCAAACAGGGCAATCTGCTCGAACTCGCTGTCGAGGCTGCCAAGGTGCGTGCTTCGTTGGGAGAGATCTCCGATGCCTGCGAGAAAGTAGTGGGCCGTTATAAAGCAGTTATCCGTTCCATTTCAGGAGTATACAGTTCAGAAGTGAAAAACGACGCAGATTTCGAAAAGGCCAAACAGATGGCCGAGCGGTTCGCCAAGAAGGAGGGCCGTCAACCTCGTATCATGATCGCCAAACTGGGGCAGGACGGTCACGACCGTGGCGCCAAAGTGGTGGCTACGGGTTATGCCGACATCGGTTTCGATGTGGATATGGGTCCGTTGTTCCAGACTCCGGCCGAGGCTGCCAAACAAGCGGTGGAGAATGACGTACATGTTGTAGGTGTGTCTTCGCTGGCTGCCGGGCACTTGACTCTGGTGCCGCAAATCATCGCCGAACTCAAGAAATTGGGTCGTGAGGATATTGTGGTGATCGTAGGTGGTGTGATTCCTCATCAGGACTACGACGAACTCTATCGTGATGGTGCTGCAGCTATCTTCGGTCCCGGTACGCCGATCGCTACCGCTGCGATCCGGATTCTGGAGATTCTGTTGGATGAGTAATGAACGGTGCTGGCGGCTTTCGGGCCGTCCGGAACCAAAAATAGGTGATAAAAAACGGTGTCTGAATTTTTCAGACACCGTTTTTTTTGATCGCTTTATCCGTGTTGGAATCGGAAAGATTTACTGGCGTACTGTTTGCGAAATTGGTCGGCCGAGTCCGTATCTCTTCCGATTGGTCGTCGAATTATTTTACGAATGGGGGCTCCCCGAGAACAGATCGTACGGCTTCGACTGCTTTTTCGACCTCTGCCGTACTGCCGCAGATCATCAATGCGACGCCTCCTTCGGCTCCGGCGACTCCGCCCAACGCCGAGGGATAGACATCCACCTCGGCGAACTCTTTCAGTGCCTCGATTTCAGTATACAGATCACCTTCGGTCAATGTGAGGCGTACGGTTCCGGGACCTTTTTTCTGTGCCTTCTCCACTACTTCCTTGTAAGTGTTCAGATCCCCTGAACACTCTTTCTCCAGTCCGACAGGGACGATCCAACGACCTTTTCCCTGATCCGTATATTTTTTCAGTCGAGCTACGGTACCTCCGTCCGGAGCACCAGTGCAGACTGCCGCCTGTTTTTTTGCGTAATTCAGCATGTTGGCCCCTTTGAGTACCACATCGTTTCCGGTCATGCGGGCCAATGCCTCCTCGTATCCCATTTTCACGGGTTTGCCTTTGATTAAGACGATGTCAGTGGTCCGTTCGAGCGTGTCTGCGAAATCTTTTGTCCCGGATGGAATGATTTTCCCTATGACGAAACTGCCACGGGGAGCCGAAAGATTTGCAATCTCTTCGGCAATATATGTATTGGTTGTACCTCGCGTGATGATCAGCATTCCCTGGTCGAGACATCTCCTGATCGCTTCGTTACGGGCGAGTCCTTTGGCGATCAGTCGTTTGCCTTCGGCAACGGTAAGGTGTACCGTGGTGACATTTTCATAGGCGGGAACGACTGTTTGTGGAGTCGTTTCGTTTCCTGTGCATCCGGCGAGGAGTACTCCTAAGGCCAGCGCGGTCGATTTTATGTTTTTCATTCCTGTGAAGGGGTTAGTTTGATGCCTCTCTCGTGCCGATCCGGATAATCCGACTCTCTTCGTCTTCGATGCTGATCTCTACGATCAGTATGTCATCGGGAAGGAGGCGTTCGATCTTCTCCGGCCATTCGATCAAGCAGATGTCTCCGCTGTAGAAATACTCTTCGTAACCCAGGTCGAAAACCTCTTCGATGCGATTGATCCGGTAGAAGTCGAAATGGTTGATCCTTTCTCCGTCAGCGGTCAGGTATTGGTTGACCAAGGCAAAGGTCGGGCTGGTTACCGTATCTTCTACTCCGAGTTGTGCGGCGATCTCGCGGATCAGAGTCGTCTTTCCGGCTCCCATCGGGCCATAAAAAGCGACGATACGGTGATGTTCCAGCTCTTTGATGATCTCTTCCGCCGCATCGGGCAGGTCTCGCAGGTGTTCTATATGCAATGTTTTCATGAATGGATGGACTGTCGATTTTGTGGCCGGTTACCCTTTGGGTTTGAGTACGATGTAGGGAACCATCATCTCCTCCATGGAGATGCCGCCGTGTTGGAAAGTGTTTTTGTAATAACGTACAAACTGGTTGGAGTTGTTGGGGTAAACGAAGAAATCCCGGTTGTAGGCGAACACATAGGTCGAGGTGATGTTGCTCTGGGGCAGTTGAGCCTCCTGCGGTTTGCTGATGACGAACATCTCCTTGGCGTTGTAGTTGAGATTGCGTCCGGTTTTGTAGCGCAGGTTGGTCGAGGTTTCGCGATCGCCGATAATTTTAACCGGATTGTCTACCCGGATTGTGCCGTGGTCGGAGGTGATGATGACCGTATGCCCCCGTTCGGAGAGCATCTTGAGAATGGTGAACAGATCGGAGTGTTCGAACCAGGAACGGGTGAGCGAGCGGAATGCCGCTTCGTCTTCGGTCAATTCGCGGATGATCTCGGTCTCCGTACGTGCATGGGAGAGAATATCCAGAAAATTATAAACGATCACCGAAAAGTCTGCGTCGTATATTTTACTGATGTTGTCGACCAATTTACGTCCTGCTTCGGGACGGATGAGTTTGTCGAAAGTCATCCGATAGTTTTTGCCGTTGGTTTGGAGTTGCCGGCGCAGGAAGTCTTCTTCATATTGGTTCTTACCTCCCTCTTCGTTGTCGTTGAGCCAGAGATTCGGCATCAGTTTGTCGATGGCCAGCGGCATGAGTCCGGCAAAAATGGCGTTGCGGGCGTATTGGGTAGCCGTAGGCAAGATGCTGCAATAGAACTCTTCGGTGGCGATGTCAAACCAGTTGTGGAGCATGCTGTTGATGCTGCGCCACTGGTCGTAACGGAAGTTGTCGATCAGCAGGAGGGTGGTTTTGCGGTTGCGATCCACCTCCGGGAAGATGTTGGTTCGCATCAGTGTGTGCGACATGACCGGTGTGTCGGCATCTTTGCGATTGATCCAGTCCAGATAGTGTTTACGGACGAATTTGGCGTATTCGTTGTTAGCCTCGTCTTTCTGATAGGCGAGGATCTCCTTGATTGAATCGTCGTTGGAATCGGTGAGTTCTATCTCCCAGTTGACCAGTTTGCGGTAGATGGCGCTCCAGTCGGCAAAGGTCCGCGCATCGGAGAACGAAGTGGATATCCGGCCGAATTCGGCCCGATAGTCGGCCGTGGTCTGTTCGGTGACCAGTTGTTGTTGGTGGACGTTTTTCTTGATGGAAAGGAGTACCTGATTGGGATTGACGGGCTTGATCAGATAGTCGGCGATTTTGGAACCGATGGCTTTGTCCATGATGTTCTCCTCTTCGCTTTTGGTGACCATGATGACCGGGGTCGTGGGACGAATCTCCTTGATTTTGGGCAAGGTTTCCAGACCTGTCATGCCCGGCATCATTTCGTCGAGAATGATCAGATCGAACAGGTGACTTTGAGTTAATTCGATGGCATCGTAGCCGTTATTACAGGTCTCTACCTCGTAGCCTTTGCTTTTTAAAAATAAAATATGGGGTTTCAGTAGTTCGATTTCGTCATCGACCCAAAGAATTTTAGCTCCGTTCATAATCTGACATTGTTGTTTACAAAGATAAATAATTGCGTTTATCTATACAATGCAAAAACGGAACAATTTATTGTCCGGGTCTTTAGAAATGAGGGGTTGTTGCAGGGGAAAAGTTGCCGGTTTCTGAAAAAAAGAGAGGGTGAAAAATAAAATTGAAAAATAATCGTTTGATTGTCAGTGGTTTTTGTAATAAAGTATTGGAGAAGAAAAAAATGGGCCGGTTTTTGTTATATGCCTTGTGCAGAGTGGAATATTGAATAAATCGGGCCCGGTTTGTAAAAATATGGACTACTCTTTGTTAATTAACCAAATAAAAGCGTATATTTGCAGTTCATTTGATTGACAAACTTATTAAAAAATCATAGACCATGACAAAGGCTGATATTGTAAACGAGATTTCCAAAAGCACCGGCGTTGAGAAAGCTGTTGTGCAGGATGTGGTAGAGGCATTTATGACCAGTATCAAAGATTCGATGACGGCGAACAATAATGTATATCTGCGCGGTTTCGGTAGTTTCATCATCAAGAAACGTGCTCAGAAGGTAGCTCGTAACATCTCCAAGAATACGACTATTACTATTCCCGCTCACAACATTCCTGCTTTCAAACCTGCCAAGAGCTTTGCAGCGAAAGTAAAGGGTGCTAAATAAGCCAAATAATTATTTCCAAACTTAAATTTTAAGCGTTATGCCAAGCGGTAAAAAAAGAAAAGGGCATAAGATGGCTACCCACAAGAGAAAAAAACGTCTGCGTAAAAACAGGCACAAGAAGAAAAAGTAGGTAGCTCTGTTATGTGAAGTTTTCAATATGAACCTAAAGAACCGCAGGGTCCTTTAGGTTCATTGCTTTGGGCTATGGCCCAGCTTCTCTGCCGTTAGGGTAGTTCAGACCGACGACTAATGAATAAGGAACTAATCATCAATGTGACCTCCTCCGAGATCTCGATCGCTTTGATCGAAGACAAGCAACTGGTGGAGCTCAATACGGAAAAATGTAAGACCGGCTTTGCGGTGGGGGATATCTATCTGGGAAAAGTGCGGAAGATTATGCCCGGTCTTAATGCTGCGTTCGTCAATATTGGACACGAAAAGGATGCTTTTATCCACTATCTTGACCTGGGATCTCAGTTCGTGTCGCTGCACAAGTTGGTGAACAATCTCGTTAATAGAAAAAATATACGTTTCGAGGCGCTCAAACTCGATCCCCCCATTGGGAAGACGGGGAAAATTGCTTCCCAAATTTCCGGGGGCCAGCCTATTCTGGTGCAGATCGCCAAAGAGGCTATCTCTACGAAAGGACCGCGGCTTACTTCCGATATTTCGTTGGCTGGCCGTCATGTGGTGCTGATTCCTTTCGCCAACAAGATATCCGTTTCTCAAAAAATCCGTTCCAACGAGGAGAAAAAACGACTGAGAAAGATCGTAGAGGAGGTGCTCCCGAAAAACTACGGGGTGATTATCCGTACGGCGGCTATCGGAAAGAGCGAAGAGGATATTCGTCATGATATAGAAACACTCGTGGGGCGTTGGAATATGGCGCTCGAAAGAGTCCGAACCCAGGCTGCTCCCTCGTTATTGCTCGGAGAGATGAGTCGGACGACCACTATCATTCGCGATTTGCTCAACGGATCCTTCAGCAGTATTGTGGTCGACGACGCTTCGGTGTACGAGGAGGTAAAGGAATATATTCGTACGATCGCTCCCGAGAAGGAGAAGATTGTGAAACTTTATAAGGGGAATGTCCCCATTTTCGATAATTACGACATATCGAAGCAGATCAAGTCTCTGTTTGCCAAGTATGTCTCCTTGCGCCGGGGGGCGTATCTGATTATCGAACACACGGAAGCCCTTCATGTGATTGATGTGAACAGCGGTAACCGGGCCAAGGTAGACGACGATCAGGAACGTACGGCCATGGATGTGAATCTGGCTTCGGCAGAAGAGATCGCTCGTCAGCTTCGGTTGCGGGACATGGGGGGAATCATCGTGATCGATTTTATCGATTTGCATAAGAGTGAGAATCGTCAGGCTCTTTATGAGAAGATGAAAGAGTTGATGGCTTCCGATCGGGCCAAACATACGGTATTGCCGTTGTCGAAGTTCGGTCTGATGCAGATCACCCGTCAGAGGGTGCGTCCCGAGACGGCTCCCGAAGTGAAAGAGACCTGTCCGACGTGTCATGGAACGGGGACGATTATGCCGTCGGTGTTGCTCGACCAGCAGATTGAGAATAAAATAGCCTATTTCGCCTCGGATAAAGGCGTTAAACATATCAAAGTGAAAGTAAGTCCCTTTGTGGCTGCCTATTTGACTCGTGGATTGATCAGTGTCCGGATGCGCTGGATGATGAAGTATCATTGTGTGGTCAAGATTGTCTCCGATCAGTCTACCGGCCTCGTGGAGACCAAATTCTACGGTAAGGACGGACAAGAGTTGGTGTAGCTGCGGACGGGGAATGAAGAGACCCGAAGTAAGATAAACTCACTCAAGCGATGTCACCGCAACAGGTTAATGATCTGGTCGGGCAGTTGCCCGGTGTGAAAGAGATATTGAAGTATTACGAAGGCTGTACTACCATGAGCTTGGGCTCGCTGGTTGGTTCGGCCTTTTCGCTTGTTGCCGCCTCGGTGGTCAGACAACAGGGAGGAATACACGTTTTCGTGATGGAGGATCGTGATGCGGCTGCCTATTTGAGCAGCGATTTTTATCAGATGCTCGAGGCCGATCGCGTGTTGTTTTTCCCGACGGGGTATAAACGGTCGATCCAGTTCGGACAGGAGGATCCTTCGGGTATCGTACAACGTACGGCAGCACTCAATGCCGTGAAAAACTACGACGGCAAGAGCTATTTGGTGCTCTGTACCTATCCTGAGGCGCTGGCCGAAAAGGTGGTGGCTCTGGAGGAGTTGAAACGTAGTGTATTACAGGTGCGTGTCGGCGATCATCTCTCTCCCTCATTTGTAGAGGAGGCTTTGGTCGGCTACGGTTTCCAGCGGGTTGATTTCGTTTATGAACCGGGCCAGTATTCGGTGAGGGGCGGAATTGTCGATATCTTCTCTTATTCGGAAAATCATCCCTTCCGGCTTGACTTTTTCGGCGACGAGGTGGAGTCTGTTCGTCGTTTTGAAATCGCTTCCCAGCTCTCCGTGGAGAAGTTGCAGCAGGTGGAGATTGTACCTAATCTGAAGCAGGATAGGGCGCCCGATCGGGTATCGTTTCCCCGTTTTGCGGGAGAGGCCACCTATTGGGTTTCGGATCTCGACTATCTGCTCAAACGGCTCAATGACATCCGTTCAAAGATACTGAAAGAGTTGGAGGAACCTTCGACGATCGACTCTCGGGTGACCGGGCGTAAAGGATTTGCCGAGGATGTGGCAGAACGGAGGATGTTTCTGCTTAGGGACAACGCGAAAGAGCGGATCGCGGATCGGAAGGTGGAGTTCCATACCGCCCCGCAACCCCAATTCAATAAGAACTTCGAACTGCTGGCCGCAGATATCAATGCCAATGGAGCGAAAGGATACCGTACGTTGATTCTCTCGGACAATAAGGCTCAGATCGAACGGTTGCAGAATATTTTTCATTCGATCGGACAGCAGCATGTCCTCTTCGAGGCGCTTCCGATGACTCTTCATGAGGGGTTTGTCAGCCACGATCTGCGGCTCTGTTTCTATACCGACCATCAGATCTTCGACCGGTATCATCGCTATCGGCTGCGCGGGGAGTTGGATCGCAGTGAGAGTCTGACCGTGGCCGAACTCAATGAGTTGAAGGTGGGCGATTATGTGGTGCATATCGACCACGGTGTGGGACGTTTCGGGGGATTGGTCCGTACGGAGGAGAATGGAAAGGTGCAGGAGGCGATCAAACTGGTGTATCGCGACAACGATGTGCTGTTGGTCAATGTGCATGCCCTTCACCGGATTTCGCGTTACAAGGACAAGGACAGCGAACCTCCGAAGATATATAAGCTGGGATCCGGAGCCTGGCAGCGGATGAAGGCGGCTACCAAGAAGGCCGTCAAGGAGATTGCCCGCGAGTTGATCGCGCTGTATGCCAGGAGAAAGGCGACACCCGGTTTTGCCTTTTCGCCGGACAGCTATCTGCAACACGAACTGGAGGCTTCGTTCATCTATGAGGATACGCCCGATCAGCAGAAGGCGACCGAGGCAATTAAGCACGATATGGAGAGTCCTCAGCCGATGGATCGTCTGATCTGCGGCGATGTGGGATTCGGTAAGACGGAAGTGGCGATTCGGGCTGCATTCAAGGCGGTATCCGATTCCAAACAGGTGGCTGTGTTGGTCCCGACAACGATCCTCGCCCTGCAACACTACCGCTCTTTCTGCGATCGGTTGCGAGACTTTCCGGTGCGGGTCGAACATCTTAGCCGCTCTAAAAGCACGAAAGAGGCGTCGCAGGTCCTGAAGGAGCTGGCGGAGGGAAAGATCGATATTCTGATCGGAACGCACAAGATATTGGGGAAAAACGTGCATTTCAAATCATTGGGATTGCTCATCATCGACGAGGAACAGAAGTTCGGGGTGGCAGCCAAGGAGAAGTTGCGTCAAATGAGTGTCAGTGTCGATACGCTGACGTTGACGGCTACGCCTATTCCCCGGACCCTTCAGTTTTCGTTGATGGGGTCGCGCGATTTGTCGGTGATCTCGACCCCTCCCCCCAATCGCCAGCCTATCGTTACCGAATCCTATACCTTCGACGAACAGATCATCAAAGAGGCTATCGATTTCGAATTGGGCCGGGGCGGACAGGTCTACTTTGTTCATAACCGGGTGGAGGATATTCTGCAGATAGAGGCTCTGATTCGACGGCTGTGTCCCGGCATACGGACAGTGGTGGGTCATGGTCAGATGGATCCCCGACAGTTGGAGAAAGTGATCATGGACTTTATTTTCGGGGAGTACGACGTGTTGATTGCCACAACTATCGTGGAGAACGGCATCGACATTCCCAATGCCAACACTATTATTATCAATAATGCCCAGAATTTTGGGTTGAGCGATCTTCACCAATTGAGAGGACGTGTGGGACGGTCGAACCGAAAGGCATTCTGCTATCTGCTCTCTCCGCCCGACGAATTGCTTACGAGTGAGGCACGCCGCCGATTGCGGGCACTGGAAGAGTTTTCTGATCTGGGATCCGGATTCAATATCGCCATGCAGGATCTGGATATCCGCGGGGCGGGTAATTTGCTGGGAGCCGAGCAGAGTGGATTCATTGCCGACATAGGTTTCGAAACCTATCAGAAAATTCTGAACGAAGCGATGGAAGAGTTGAGGGCCGAAAATCTGGTGGGTAATGAGGTGATTCCCGAAGGGACGGCCTCTCCGGCAGCTTTCCCGACCAAGGCGGTCAACTTCTTGTCAGACTGTCAGATCGAGGTGGATAGCGAAGCGTTGATTCCGGATAGTTATGTGAGTCAGAGCGCCGAAAAGATCAAACTTTACAGAGAATTGGATAATATCACGGAAGAGTCTGCCCTGCAGAAATTCGAATCGGATATGGTGGACCGTTTTGGCCCTGTTCCGGCTCCTACGCAGACTTTATTCCATGTGATTCGTCTGCGTTGGGTGTGTGTGGCGTTGGGTTTCGAACGGGCTAAAGTGAAAAACGGTTTGCTGATCCTCCAGTTTATCTCGGACAGTTCGTCGCCCTATTATAAAAGTCCTCTGTTTATGGCGCTTTTGAAGACGGTAACTGCCGGAGGTGCAAAATTTGTGCTGCGTCAGAACAATAATAAGCTGGGTTTGACAGTTAGAGATGTAAAGGATGTGGAAGACGCTTGGCGGACATTGGGCCGACTGAAGGCCAAATCGGAAGAGATTCAGTAGTTTAATTCCGGTTTGCTTGTTTACTTGGTAACTTATCAATATCTTTGCAGAGGTATGAATCTGGCAATAGACATAGGCAATACGCTCGCCAAAATGGCTGTCATAGAAGATGGTCAGGTGGTCGATACATTTAAATTCGAAAATGCAGGCGAGTCTGAAGTGGCATCCGTTCTGGAGAGTTATCCCGATGTGACGGCCGCTATTTTGGTCTCTTCCCGGGATGTGGAAGCAACGGAGTCTTTTCTGAAGAGTCGTGTAAGTAAGTATGTGCGGTTCGATCACACGGTCTCCGTACCATTGAAAAATCTGTACCGCACGCCTCACACATTAGGTTGCGATCGTTTGGCTGCAGCGGTGGGAGCTAATGCGCTTTATCCGGAAAGCAATGTGTTGATTGTCGATTTCGGTACGGCTATCACCATAGACATGGTCTCTGCTCAAGGCGAATTCCTGGGAGGTAATATTTCACCAGGGGCTGTCACCCGTTTCAGAGCTTTGCATGATTATACCAGTACCTTGCCCTTGCGAACGCTCAAAGAGGAGGAGACCGAATTGTTGGGAAAAGATACTTTTTCGGCGATCGAAAGCGGTGTGATCAACGGTATTGTGTATGAAATAGAGGGCTATATCGGACGTATTTCGGCACAATATCCGAATTTAAGGATAATTTTTACCGGAGGAGACGGAAATTTTTTTGCTAAACGAGTAAAAAATCCGATATTTGCAACCTATGACTTGGTTGTGTACGGATTGAATCGAATATTGGAATACAATGCAGATTAGAAGAAGGATCGTGAAGATAGCCGTGCTGGTGTTCGCACTTCCTGTTGCGGGATGGGCTCAGACCAGCAGCCTCAATGCTTTTTCTCCTTACACATGCTATGGATTGGGTGATCTGTCTACGCAAGGCACGGCATATCTCCGTTCGATGGGAGGGGTTGGAGTCGCTTATCGCAATCAGGTCATGATCAATTACCTGAATCCTGCTTCGTATAGCGCGGTGGGGCAAAAATCATTTCTGTTCAACTTCGGTATGGAAGGGCAGAATTTTTATTTGAAAAGTCAGAATACGAAAAACAGCTACAATACGTTCAATGTTCGGGATGTGGCAATCGAATTCCCTCTGGCGCGGCGAATCGGTTTCGGCCTGAGCGTGACCCCGTTGAGTAATGTGGGCTATCGGATAGAGGAGACGGTGACCGATCCCGATATTTTGGCCACGGTAGGACAGGTTAAGTATAAATACTCCGGTGAAGGCGGGGTGACTCAGTTTAAGGCGGGAGTTGGTATGGAGATTGTAAAAGGTCTCTCCGTGGGAGCTGAAATGATCTATTATTTCGGAAGTATTGACCGTTACGTGGATCAGTATATCACTCCGATTACTTCAAGCGGAAGTTATAATGGAGTCAGTGCCAGCACAAAGGAGAATGTGTCGCGGATATTCGGGAATTTTGGTTTGCAGTATGATGTGATCGCTAATGAGAAACGCATATTGACCGTGGGCGCGACCTATCAGATGGGAGGTGAATTGCGGTCCGATATCTCCAAATATATTCCTTCGGGCGATATGTATGGAGATACGGTCAGTTTCGTTTCGTCGAAATCGGACTTCACCTTGCCATCCAATGTGACGGTCGGCTTTTTCTATCAAACGCCCAAGGTCGGTTTCGGAGTAGATTACAGCTATCAGAATTGGTCCGGTACGAATGAGTCGGATGAGGCGAATGGCGTGAAATATGTAGATACCCACAGTATTAAGGTGGGTGGACAGTATACTCCGGATTGGGGTGATATTCGTCATTTCTACAAACGGCTCACATATCGGGCGGGATTCAGGTACAGCACGTATTACATGCAATTAAAAGGTCAGGATATCAGTGATAAGGCAGTAACCCTCGGTGTGGGAATCCCCGTCAATATGAGGCGGCTGTCGAATATCAATGTCGGACTCGAATATGGGATGAGGGGAAGTGTCCACAGCGGAATGATTCGTGAGAATTACTTCAAATTCTCTATCGGCTTGAGTCTGTTCGGGGAAGATTTCTGGTTTGTGAAACAAAAATATGACTAATTGTTAAAGACTGATTAATATAACTTACTTTACACGAAATGAAACGATTGGATTTGAAACTGGTGTTTGCCTTGGTGCTTGCCTCTTTGAGCGCAGGTGCTTTTGCTCAGGCTTATCTGGAAGATCCCCGCTATGGGGCAACTCCCGAGGAGAGAAAGCAGAATGTGCTGATCCTCAATTTCTTTAATGACACCTATAATAATAAAAATTACGATGGAGCTGTGCAATATCTCCAGCAATTGATGGAGAAAGCCCCTAAGGCTACTCAGAATATTTATATTAAGGGTGCCGATATTTATCGTAACAAGATTCTGCGTGCTACGTCTTTGCAGCAGAAGAATATGTTTATCGATTCGTTGATGCTGATTTATGACAAACGAATCGAAAACTTTGGGGATCACGCAACTCGCGGTAAAGGTTATATTTTGGAGTTGAAGGCTCGTGAATATATCACTTACAAACCGGCCGATCGGGAGGGAATCATCAAATTGTGCCAGACTGCCATTGAAGAAAACGGAGTGGACAGTGATCCCGATTTTCTGAATATCTATTTCCAGGTATTGGTCGACGATTATAAAAACGACAATATCGAGGCCGACTTCCTGATGAATGAGTATCAGAAACTGGTTAAACTTTTCGATACGAATTCAACACCAGAAAAGGTTGAGGCTAAAAAGATTTTCGAGGCACTCTTTGTGTCGAGTGGAGCCGCCAGTTGCGAAAATTTGGAGAAATTGTTCCGTCCGAAAATCGCGGCAACTCCCAACGATACCGCCTTGTTGGATAAAACGTTGGGATTGCTGATGGCAGGAAATTGTATTACCGATTTCCAGTTGGAAGTAGGAGAGAAATTCTATGCATTGAAGCCATCCTCGAGTACGGCTTTGGCATTGGCTGCCGGATTCGAAGAGAAAAAACAATTCGATAAGGCCTTGAAATACCTGAATGAAGCTATTGCCAATGAGACCGATCCTGCTACGAAAGCCAATCTTTGCGTGCGGATTGCCGGTTCTCAACTCGGTTCGAACAGAGCTCAAGAGGCTGCCAGATTCGCCAGAGAGGCAATCGACATCGATCCTGAAAATGGATTTGCATACATGCTTTTGGCTCAGGCTTATACGGTAGGTTCGAATGCTTGCTCGGGTTTCGATCGCCAGAGTGTTTATTGGTTGGCTTACGACTTGCTTTCGAAAGCAAGTACGATGTTGGATGAGGAACATCTGAAGGGCATGGATGAACAGTTGGCAAGTTATCGGGCTAATTTCCCCTCGAAAGAGGAGTGTTTCTTCCGCGGACTGAACAACGGTGCATCCTATACCGTAAGATGCAGTTGGATCTCCGGTACTACCACGGTACGGGAAGGCCAGTAGTTAATTAATCTTACGGGTGAACCGTCTGACAAAACATAAACAATTATGGGTAGCACTCCTTTTTGCAGGGAGTGCTATCTTGCTTATCTCCTGTGAGAAAAAATCCGGAGAAACAAAAGAGGATCCCGAAACGTTGATGACTCAGCAGAGTGACTCTCTTACGATTATTACTTCGGAAAACGGCCGTAAATCCTATCGTTTTTTTACTCCATTGATGGAGCGATACGAGCTGGCGAAAGAGCCATACATGGAGTTTCGTAAGGGAGTGGATGTGGTGACCTATTCCGATTCCACGGGGCAGGTAGAGTCGACTCTGGTGGCGGATTATGCCATATTTTTCGAGAATCAGAAACTTTGGGAGGCGAAGGGTAATGTGGTGGCTACCAACGCAAAAGGACAGGTGTTGGAGACTCAGCAGTTGTTTTGGAACCAGAAAACCCATAAAATCTATTCGAATGTCGATTCGAAAGTGACTCAGGGGACGGATGTGATTGTGGGTGTGGGATTCGAATCGGATGAGAATTTCGATGACTTTACGTTCCGTCGCCCGAAAGGGAAAGTGACTGTCGATACGGAACCGACACGTGAAAGCGATTCGTTATCCGTGCAAAATCCAGGAACAGAACTTTCTCAAGAGGGCCGTAAAGAGTCGGAATCCGTTTCGGTTAAAAATAATCGGAAAGGAAATCTGGTCAAGCCTCGGCCGGTTCATGGTCGGCAGAATCCTTGATGGTTGCTGTCGGAGAGTTCGGATAAATGACATAAGAGTATGTTTACCGTCGTAATAGTAGTGGTTTCAGCGTTGATTCTCTCCGCCTTTTTCTCGGGGATGGAGATCGCTTTTGTCACTTCGAACCGGTTGAGACTCGAGATAGACAAGAAGCAGAGTCGTACGTTTTCTTATATCATCGATCTGTTTACACGGCGGCCAGGGCAATATATCACAACTATTCTGGTCGGGAACAATATCGCGCTGGTGGTCTATTCGTTGAATATGTCGACTTTGTTGACCGCAGCCGCTCATCATTTCGGTTGGGTGCCCGGAAGCGAGTCCATTATTGTCGAGACGTTGATCTCTACCGTGATCATTATTTTTACAGCAGAGTTTATTCCCAAGGCGGTCGTGAAATCCGATCCCAATTTCTACATGAAAGCCTTTGCGGTTCCGGTTTACTTTTTTTATCTGTTGCTCTACCCGATCGCCAAACTGACTACGTGGATCTCTGTTGCATTTCTGAAATTGGTGGGATTGCCTGTGCGTCGGAATCAGACGATTCATACTTTCGATCGTGTCGATCTGGAGCATTTGGTGGAAGAGGCAACTGACGGAGAGAAAGAGGATGGGCATGATCATAAAGGGGAAAACGAATTCCGATTATTTCAAAATGCCCTCGATTTTCCCGATCAGCGGGTGCGTGATTGTATGGTGCCGCGGGTGGATATTGAGGCGGCGGAGGTGACAGAGACGATCGGGGAGTTGACCGGACGTTTCGTCGAGTCGCAATATTCTCGGATTTTTATTTATGAAGATTCCATCGACAATATCATTGGATATGTCAATACGAAGAGTCTGTTTACGAATCCGAAAAGTGTACGCGAGGTGATGAAGCCCGTTACGTACGTGACGGAAAGTATGCCGGCTCAAAAGTTGCTGACCGATTTCATCAAGAAAAAACAATCCGTAGCCGTAGTGATCGATGAATTCGGAGGAACGGCCGGCATGGTCTCTTTGGAGGATGTGTTGGAGGAGATCTTTGGCGAGATTGAAGATGAGCACGATTCGCAAGATCTGATCGAGAAGCAGGTGAGTGAAAAAGAGTGGATATTCTCGTGTCGGTTGGAGGTGCGTTACCTGAATGAGAAGTATGGTTTGGAGATTCCGGAGTCGGACGAATATGATACGTTGGCGGGGTATATCATCTTCCATTATGAGGGAATTCCCCCGCAGGGAGAAACCCTGTCGATCGAAAACAAGGAGATTAAAATTCTACGTAAAAGTTCGTCTCGTTTGGAACTTGCCCGAGTACGGCTCACAGAGTAAAAAAATGCGTATCTTATGTAAAGAATAGTGGTTGGAATAGAGAATTTTACTATCTTTGGACCTTAATAGGCCGCAAAGGCCTCGTTTCGTGCAAAATTAAATTAAACGTTATACGAATTATGGCAACTTTAAACACATTGAGAACCCGTGGAGGAATTATCGTTTCCATCGTGATCGGTTTGGCACTGATCGCTTTTTTGTTGGGAGACCTGCTTTCGTCCGGCTCGGGATTAATGAACGCCCGGAAGATGAAAGTCGGCGAAATCGATGGATCCACGATTGGTTATATCGAATATACAAATCGGGCCGAATTGTTGACCTCGGTAGCACAGATTATGTCGGGTAAAGATGCTCTGACCGCTGAGGAGCAAGATCAGACTCGAGATTTGGCTTGGGAATCGATGATTATGAAATATGCCTATCAACCCGGTTTCGAAGAGCTCGGTCTGCTGGCAGGTGAAGGGGAACAGGTGGATATGGTCAGCGGAGTCTATATCTCTCCGATCATCGGCGGAACTTTTGTCAATCGCAATGGAACGTTCGATCCGGCTATCCTTAAGAATTTTATCGACAACGTGGACGCCGATCCGAGTGGGCGTGCTGCGATGATGTGGAATTATATGAAAGAACAGATGGTGGATCAACGGGTGATGTCGAAATATGTATCGTTGGTTGCCAAAGGTATGTTTGTCAATAATTTGGAAGTGGAGCAGAGTCTGGAGGCGGCCAATCATGTTTATGATGCTCGTTTTTTGACTCAGCAATATACTTTGGTTCCCGATTCGACTTTGAAGGTTTCCGACTCTGAGATTCGCGAGTATTACAAATCGCATAAAAATATGTTTAAACAGACGGCTTCTTGTGATATAGAATATGTCGTGTTTGATATGCTGCCCTCGAAAGAGGACTATGCAGAGGCTGAGAAATATATCAATGATCTGGCCGCTGAATTTAAGGCAAATGAGACCCCGATGCAATATGCTACGCTCAATTCGTCTGAAACACCCGACAACCGCTATTACAAAGAATCGGATCTTGAACCGGCTATTGCTGCCATCGCTTTTGGAAAAGAAAAAGGTAAGATGTATGGTCCGGTTCTCAAGGGTGATGTCTATACATTGGCACGCCTCTCTGATATTAAGAATCTGCCAGATACGATTGGCGCTAAACATATCCTGCTGCCAGGAAATGAGCAGACTAAAGCAGATAGCTTGGTGGCAGTGATCAAGAAAGGTGGCGATTTTGCTACATTGGCACGCGAGAACTCGCTGGACGAAAATGCAAATCAGCGAGGCGGTGACTTGGGCCGTTTCGCTCCGGAACAGATGATCCCTCAGTTCAGCGAGGCTTGTCTGAATGCTAAAGTAGGTGATGTGTTCACCGTATCGACTCAGTATGGAATCCATGTTGTTCAGTTGACCTACAAGTCGCCGTTGGTTCCGAAAGCTCAGATAGCAACGATTACCTACCGGGTTGATCCCAGTGAGCTTACCCAGCAGACCATTTACGGACAGGCCAGCAAATTCTTGACAGCTGCTGCAGGATCGGCAGAAAACTTCGAGAAAGCCGTACAAGAGTCGGCTTTGTCGAAACGTGTGGCTCGGATCCGGAATACGGACCGTAGTGTGAACAATATCGAAAATTCCCGTGAGTTGGTTCGTTGGGCATTCAATAACGAAAAAGGAACAGTCTCTCCTATTATGGAAGTGGGTGGTGATTATGTAGTCGCCCTGCAGACGGCCGTGAGAGAAGATGGAATTGCTCCTGTAGAACAGGTGGCATCCGATATTTATAATATCTTGTTGCGGGAAAAGAAAGGAAAAATACTCGCTGAAAAAATGAAAGGTTCCTCATTGGATGAGGTGGCCGCTTCACTGGGAGCTTCGGTAGATACGGTGACTAATCTGTCGTTTGGTTCGTTTTATGTAGAAGGAGCGGGTAGTGATCCTCGTTTGATTGGTGCGATTTGTGGAGGAGCTAAGCCTAATACGCTTTCCAAACCGGTCGAAGGTGGAACAGGTGTATTCCTCTTTGATGTGAATCGGGTGGCTCCGCAGGAGAATGCAACTTTTGAGAGTGAAAAGGTTCGTTTGGAGGCAATGGCGATGGTTTATATTAATGAGCGTACGAATCAGGCCATGATTGAGGCGAGTGATGTGAAGGATTGGCGAGTGAAATTCTTCTAAAATAAAAAGGTTATTATGGGTACCTATTTTTATCTGGATGACGAGATGAAGCAACAGGGGCCTTGCTCCGTGGAAGAGTTGCGCAGAATCGGAATCCGGCCCGATACGAAAGTCTGGACGGCCACTATGGCTGATTGGACCAATGCAGGAGAAGTCCCTGAATTAGTCGATTTATTTGTGGCAACTCCACCTCCTGTGACATCATCTGCAGTGCCTCCGGTGGAGACTCCTGTGGCGGAAAAACAGGCTGCGTCGGTTTCATCGGCAACGGCTCCGGCAAAACCCGATTCGTGGTTGGCTTGGTCTATCATAACCGCTCTTCTTTGTTGTTTGCCGCTCAGCATCCCTGCGATCATCTATGCATCGAAAGTGGATGGACTGTGGCACGAGCAGCGTTATGACGAGGCTATTCGGGCTGCGAAATCGGCTAAACAATGGACTTTGGCCAGTGTAATTACGGCAGTTCTTTATATCCTGCTTATTGCTTTGGGAATGTGGGCATTTTCCAGGGAATGACCGGTATGTAGTATTAGAGTTCTATCGCATTCAGAATAGGAGAATAGGTGCTTTCAATGCACAGTAGAATAGGCATAATGATAACTCTTGGTATAATAGGAGTTGTCATTATGCTTTTTTTTGTCGATCCTGAACAGGATTGGATGCCAAAGTGTCCGTTTCATCTGCTGACAGGCTACGATTGCCCCGGATGTGGTACCGGTCGGGCATTCTATCGGATATTACACGGGAAAATTACGGAGGGACTGGCTTATAATCCGATATTGATAATTGCGCTACCCTATCTTCTGTTGCTTTTTTATTTGCAGTATTTTGGAGGGAAAGGCCGTTTTCCCCGATTGTATGACCGGTTGACCGGACGTTTTGCAATTGGAGTGATACTGATTCTTTTTTTGGGATATTGGATTGTGCGGAATCTGTTCGATTTTACTGCATGCTGAGCAGTACGATCGCTGCCACGGCTACGACAATCCCGACATAGTTGAGCGTCGTGAGTCTCTCTTTGAAGGCCCAGACGCCGACGATCGTCGCACAGACAATCGCTCCACTGTAATAGAGTGCATAGAAAATCGAACCGTCCATGCGGGTGAGCGCATAGAGTACGCCAATCATGCATACCCAATTTGTCGCTCCGAGAATGGTGCCCCAAAGCAAGTCACGTCCCGTAGGACGATACCATTTCCCTCGGCGTTCGACCAGGTAGTAGATTATCCCCATGGCGGCACCGGCAAGAAACATGGTGCCCATGAAGATCGGATTGTCGTCTCGGACAGGGATTTGTACCTTTTGGATATATTGTACCAACGTGTCGTTCGTGCCGTTGAACAGAAATACGGCGACAGGTAGACCAATGGCCCAGGTGAACGAGGGGTCTCGTTTTTCGTTTGATTCCTTTCGTTTGTAGAGAATTACGGGCATCGAGAGGATCAACAGAATCAGAAGGATGATTTTGAATGTGGTGGGTGTTTCGCCGAGTACTGTGAATGCGAAAATGACGGGAATAGCCATGGCGGCACGTCCCGAGATTGTTGTAATGGCCACTCCGGAACGTTGGGCCGACAAGGCGTAAACCATGAACGAAAGCATAAACATGGCTCCTGTGAGCATGCCCAACGGGAACCATGGTGCTTGTATGATTTCTGATGCGGATGCAGTTTTCGGTGCAAAGAGAAAGGCCATGACCGCCCCCACGAGATAGTTTACCGTGATTCCGACTGTTCGGTCCACTCCTTTCAGTTGGAAGAGTTTCAGAATAATGGTCAACGAGGAAGAACCCAATATGGCGGCGATCAGATAGAACATGGTGGTCGCGTATTATGTGATTATACTTTTACATCGGGGCATTATTGAAACTTTCAGCGATTTTATCGGCGATCTGATCCAATGCTTCGCGGATTTTGCCGCCGATCATCATTTTCATCATCATATTCAGTTCGATGTGGAGCACCAGTCGCATCCGGGTATCCATCTGTTCCACGGGGTGCAGTTGCAGCCAGAAAAAGAAGTGAAAAGGCGATCCTTCGTCACCGGTCACTTTGATTAGCTTATTCTCTTCGCGTTCCACGATCCTCAGCCGGGCAGTGAATCCTTTTACCTTGAACGAGCAACTGTCTGCATCGGCTTGCCAATCCTCCACTTTGTCATGGAGTATCGGAGTGAAGTTCGAGAAGTCTGCGAGTGTGCGGTATATGAGAGAGGCAGGACGCAGAATCCTTACCTGGTGGCTTTCGTATTTTTCCATTGTCTTGTTACGCTATTTTCGCTACAAATCATGTGCCCGGGATGTCGCCGGACGATCTCTTTCGAGGATTATTGTCTCCAGGTTGAAGGTGATTCCCGCCATTCGTGCAGGGCATCCAACTCGTCGGGATGAACATAACCCTGTTCGGCGGCCAGTGCGATCATGGTGGAATAGTTGCTCAACGTATCGAGCCGGACGCCTGCCTTGGCAAAGTTTTCGGTGGCAGTGGGGAACCCATAAGTGAAGATGGCCAACATGCCCAGTACCTGGCAACCTGCCTCGCGTAGAGCCTCTACTGCATTGAGACTGCTGCCTCCGGTCGAGACGAGGTCCTCGATCACTACTACTTTGGCTCCAGCATGGTATTCGCCCTCCACCTGGTTGGTCAGTCCATGCGATTTGGGTGCCGAACGGACATAGATGAACGGTTTGCCCATTTTTTCAGCGGCAAGAACTCCATGTGCGATGGCTCCAGTGGCTACTCCTGCGATGATTTCGGCATCGGGATAAAGTTCTGTAATTTTGTCGGCGAACGATTCGTAGATCAGTTTACGCACCTCGGGATAGGAGAGCGTTTTACGATTGTCGCAGTAGATAGGCGATTTCCATCCCGAAGCCCAGGTAAAAGGATTTGCCGGATTCAGTTTTATTGCCTTAATTTGTAACAGGCTTTGTGCCACGAGTTGTTCAGTATGCTTCATGATTATGAATTATAGTGTCTGTTTCGAGGATAAACGAATTGGTTTTACACGGATAGCGCCTGTTCTTGCCCCGGGTGTGGTGGTCATGGAAGAAGACGGTCCGCTTTCTATTACAAAGGTGTTGCAAATTGTTGAGAATAACAAGGAGCTGTGGATAATATCCGCTGATCCGGAGAATGAATTTCGTGCTTTTTGCAATCTTTTTACTCGGGTGGAGGCTGCGGGTGGATTGGTGACCGATCCACAGGGAAGTGTATTGCTCATTTTCCGGAATGGTCGCTGGGATCTGCCCAAGGGACATGTGGAACGAGGAGAAGGAGTCGAAACGTGTGCTTTGCGCGAGGTGGAAGAGGAAACGGGCATTCGGGGTGTGACATTAGGTGATTTTCTGACGCAGACGATTCACTTTTATCATTGGCACGGGGTCTGGACACTGAAGACGTGTCATTGGTATCGGATGAACTTTTCGGGGAGTCAACAGGGCGGATTGACACCTCAGCAGGAAGAGGGAATCACTCGTGTCGAGTGGGTGAAGCCGGAGTTTCTTCCCGGATTGCTGGCGGGGAGCTTCCGTTCCATCCGTGAGGTGTTCGTCCGGGCCGGTTATTTGGATAAGGAGTGACAAACAACTAACATACAAACGAATAATATGACAGGAACTTTGAAATCATGGTTATTGCTTCCGCTTGTGGCGGGGGTAGTGCTTTCATGCGGAACAAAAAAGAACAATATGACGACAAAGATCGACAACGGCTTGACTCCTCAAGAGAAGCAGGAGGGGGTTTTCACGCCCGAGGTGATGTGGAAGATGAATCGGATCGGTTCTTCTGCTCTCTCGCCGGACGGAGCGAGTGTGGTGTTCGCGCTGACGAAATACGATATGGCGGCGAATAAGGGACAAACGGCCCTTTATCTCTCTCCGGTGGAGGGAGGCGATCCCGTGATGCTGACCGGACAGGAGGAGAATGCTGTTTCACCCTCCTGGAGTGCGGATGGTGGTGCACTGTGGTATATTTCCGATCGGAGCGGCAGCGATCAACTTTGGAAGATGGATGTCGCTACGGGGCATGCCGTACAGGTGTCGGACATTGCCGAAGGGATTGCCGGATATGGAGTTGCACCTTCGGAAGAGAAGGCCTATTATCTGAAGCGAGTGCCGGTTGAAAAACGTCTTTCGGCCGATATATATCCCGATATGGCGGCTTCGAAAGCCCGTATTTACGACGATCTGATGGCCCGTCACTGGGATTATTGGGACGAGGGAAACTATATGCATATCTTCGTGGCTGATTTGAAGGATGGTAAGCTCTCCGAAGGGGTGGATATTATGGAAGGCGAGCCGTGGGACGCTCCGATGGCTCCCTATTTCGATGGGTCGGAGATCGCATGGAATCATGCCGGAACGCAGTTGGCCTATACCTGCAAGAAGATGACGGGTGTGGAATATGCCGTTTCGACCGATTCGGATATCTATCTTTATGATGTGGCTTCGGGTGAGACCCGCAACATTTGCAAGGGTGATGAGCAGCCGCTCGATCCCCGGTTGAAACGGATGCCGGTGATGCCCGGTTATGACAAGTATCCGGTTTTCTCGCCCGACGACAAGAAGATCGCTTTTCGCAGTATGCGTCGTCCGGGTAATGAATCGGATAAGGATCGTCTCTTTGTTTGGAACAGTGAGGACGGGTCGATGAGCGACCTGACCGCCGGATTCGATTACAATGCCTCGAACGTGGTCTGGAACGGGAACGATGAACTCTGGTTCATCGCTCCGATAGCTGCCACACATCAGATATGTAAGGTGCCTTACCGGCCGGCGGCCGGCGATCGGCCGCACTATGACCTTCTCGAGGTGGTGACAGTGACATCGGGTGACCACGACATCAATGCCTTCACCCGTGCCGGCGACCGGATCGTGGCCGAGGTGACTACGATTTCGATGGCAACCGAACTTTTCGGGATCGATCCTGCCAGTGGAGCGATGACACAACTGACCGATGTGAATAAGGAGGTGTATGATAATGTGAAGATGGGTGAGGTACGTAAACGTTGGGTGAAAACTACCGATGGTAAAGAGATGTTGACTTGGGTGGTGTTGCCTCCCGACTTCGACAGCACGAAAAAATATCCGGCTCTGCTCTATTGCCAGGGAGGACCGCAGAGTGTGGTGAGTCAGTTCTGGAGCTATCGCTGGAATCTGCAACTGATGGCTGCTCAGGGATATGTCGTGGTGGCGCCCAATCGTCGCGGATTGCCTTCGTTTGGGCAGGAATGGCTCGATCAGATATCGGGTGACTACAGTGGACAGAATATTCGTGACTACTTGAGTGCCATCGACGATGTGGCTTCCGAGCCGTGGGTGGATCGGAATCGTCTGGGATGTGTGGGGGCCAGCTACGGAGGTTATTCGGTATTCTTCCTGGCGGGTAACCATGACAAACGGTTCAAGGCCTTTATCGCTCATTGCGGCATTTTCGATTTCGACAGTATGTATGGGGAGACCGAGGAGCTTTGGTTTGTCAATAACGATTACGGGGGCCCCTATTGGGATAAGAGCAATGCTGTCGCACAACGTTCCTATGCCAATTCGCCCCACAAATTTGTGGACAGATGGGATACGCCGATTCTGATCTTTACCGGCGAGAAAGATTTCCGGATTCCTTATACGCAGAGCCTGGAGGCCTTTACCGCTGCCCGAGTACGAGGTATCCCTGCCCGATTGGTGGCTTTCGAGAACGAAGCGCATCAGGTGTTCAAACCCCAGAATTCATTGGTGTGGAATAGGGAATTTTTCGGGTGGTTGGACAAATATCTGAAGTAAAGTTGAGAACTCGTTAAATAAAAAGACCTGCTTGCCCGGCAAGCAGGTCTTTTTATTGTCCGCCGAATTGGGTTACATTCGTTCCGGCACCTCAATACCCAATAGTTTCATGCCCGTAGCGATGATCCGGGCCACCTCTTCGCAAAGACGCAGGCGCATTTTCCGGACAGCTTCGTTTTCCTCCTTGAGGATCGAATGATCGTGGTAATAGCTGTTGTAGGACTTGGCCAGGTCGTATACATAGGCGGCAATCAGCGAAGGCGAGAAGTTTTCGCCGGCAGCACGTACCACAGCCGGGAAGTCGGTCATTTGTTTGATCAGCGTGATCTCTTCGGGCAGGTATTCCACTCCTTTTACGTCTCCTTGTGCATAGTTTATTCCGGCTTCTGCAGCTTTACGCAGAATCGAGCGGATACGTGCATGGGTGTATTGGATGAAAGGACCTGTATTGCCATTGAAGTCAATCGATTCGCGAGGATCGAACAACATGGTCTTTCGGGGATCGACCTTCAGGATGAAGTATTTCAAGGCTCCGAGACCCACCATATGACTGATCGCATCGGCCTCTTCGACAGAACATCCATCCAATTTACCTAACTCTTGCGACATTTCACGGGCCGTGGCTACCATATCGGCAATCAGATCGTCGGCATCCACCACGGTTCCTTCTCGCGATTTCATCTTTCCTTCGGGCAGTTCCACCATGCCGTAGGAGAGATGATAGATATGATCAGCCCAACTGTATCCTAATTTGCCGAGAATCAATTTTAGGACTTGGAAATGGTAGTTCTGTTCGTTCCCTACCACGTAGATCATTTCGTCGAGTTGGTTCTCTTCGAAACGACGCAGGGCTGTTCCCAGGTCTTGGGTCATGTAGACCGATGTTCCGTCGCCGCGCAACAGAAGTTTCTGGTCGAGACCGTCGGCCTGGAGATCGATCCATACCGAACCGTCTTCCTTGCGGAAGAAGATGCCTCGCTTCAAACCGTCCTCCACGAGACTCTTGCCCAGCAGATAGGTCTGAGATTCGTAGTAGACCTTGTCGAAATCGACGCCCAGTGCCTTATAGGTTACGTCGAATCCGTCGTATACCCAGCCGTTCATCATCTGCCACAGTCTGTATACTTCCGGATCTTTGGCCTCCCATTTACGCAACATCTCCTGTGCCTGTTGCATCAAAGGCGCTTTGTGTTTGGCCTCCTCTTCGTCCATGCCGCCGGCAACCAGTTCTTTTACCTGGGCTTTATAGTGTTTGTCGAATTCGACATAGTATTTCCCCACCAAATGGTCTCCTTTCATGCCGCTCGAGGCGGGAGTTTCTCCTTCGCCGAAGAGTTTCCACGCCAACATGCTTTTGCAGATATGGATTCCGCGGTCATTCACCAGATTGACTTTCAGTACCCGATGACCGTTGGCGGCCAGAATTTGTGCCACGGAATAACCCAACAGATTGTTGCGAATATGTCCCAAATGGAGCGGTTTGTTCGTATTGGGCGACGAGTATTCTACCATGATGGTTCGTCCGGTAGGCTCGGCGAATCCGAATCGGTTGTTTGCGGCGATCTCGGCAAACCGTTCGCCCCAGAATGCTCCCGAGAGCGAAAGATTCAAAAATCCCTTGATGACGTTGAATGCAGCGATCTCCGCCACATTGTCTACAAGCCACTGTCCGATTTCGTTGCCGGTCTGTTCCGGGCCCTTATGACTGATTTTCAGCAGGGGAAAAACAACCAATGTGTAGTCGCCTTCGAACTCCTTGCGGGTCTTTTGTATCTGAACGGGAAATGTGTCGACACCATAGAGAGCCGATACGGCGGCCTGGGCTTGTTGTAGGAGGAAATTCTCGATATTCATGTCGTATATAAGCTGTTTTGTCGCCAAAGATAGCTATTTTTGCGGCAAAATCATAACACCGTATGAAGATAGCCGATATGGACTTGGGCGATAAACCGCTCTTTTTAGCCCCGATGGAGGATGTCACCGATCCCTCGTTCCGTTATATGTGCAAGGAGTTCGGTGCGGATATGGTCTATACGGAATTCATCTCATCCGACGGGCTGATTCGTGATGCGGCCAAATCACGTGCCAAGTTGAATATTTCGGAACAGGAACGACCCGTGGGAATCCAGATCTATGGTCATCTGATCGAGCCGATGGTGGAGGCCGCCCGAGTGGCTGAAGAGGCTCGTCCGGACGTGATCGATATCAATTTCGGTTGTCCGGTGAAGAAGATCGCAGGACGTGGGGCCGGTAGCGGTATGATGCGTGATGTCCCGTTGATGGTGGAGATGACGCGTCGGATCGTGGAGGCGGTACATACTCCCGTTACGGTCAAAACCCGGTTAGGATGGGACGACGAGCATCGCAATATTGTGGAGATTGCCGAACGTCTTCAGGATGTGGGTATTGCTGCCCTGACGATTCATGGTCGTACGCGGGCACAGATGTATCGGGGCGTGGCCGACTGGACTCTGATCGGTGAGGTGAAAAACAATCCCCGGATGTACATTCCCATTATCGGTAACGGGGATATTGCTTCGGGAGAGGATGCTGCCCGGGCATTCGATCGTTATGGCGTGGACGGAGTGATGATCGGACGGGCCACGTATGGCCGTCCGTGGATTTTTCGTGAGGTTCGACACTATCTCTCGACCGGAGAGATCTTACCGCAGCCTTCGGTCCCGGAACGGGTGGCGATTGCCAAACGCCATCTGCTCAAATCGGTGGAGGTGAAGGGTCCCAAAGTGGGAGTGCTCGAGATGCGGCGTCATTTATCGAACTATTTCAAAGGATTGCCCGATTTCAAGTCTACCCGTCTGCAACTGGTTACATTGAATGAGGTACCCGATCTGCTTCGTACGCTCGACTATATCGGCGAACGTTGGGGCGAGTTTGACACGAGTAATGTCACTCCCGCCCCCTTGTCGCACGACGTGTAAACGTATCTCATGCGGTGTGTTTATCCGTAGATCTCCTTGCGGCCTGCTTTGAGTGTGTTTTTCATTAGGGATATGATCGTCATCGGTCCTACTCCACCCGGGACAGGGGTGATGTAACTGCACTTGGGGGCCACTTCGTCGAATTTGACATCGCCCAGAAGTTTCCAGCCGCTTTTGGTCTTGTCGCTCGGTACGCGAGTGATGCCTACGTCGATTACTACGGCTCCCGGTTTGATCATATCGGCCGTAACAAATTCGGCCTTACCCAGTGCTGCGATTACGATATCGCCCGAAGCAACCACCTCTTTCAGATTTTTTGTCCGACTGTGACAGATCGTGACAGTGCAATCCCACCCCTTTTGCGAGAGCAGGTTGGCGATAGGCCGTCCGACGATATTGCTGCGTCCGATCACGACGCAATGTTTGCCGGCGGTTTCGATCTTATAGTAACGAAGCAGAGAGAGGATTCCGTCGGGTGTAGCGGGCAGGTAGGAGGGGAGTCCCGATACCATACGTCCTGTGTTGACCGGGTGAAAACCGTCTACATCCTTGCGGGGGTCGATAGCTTCGATTACGGCCTGTTCCGAAATATGTTTGGGCAGGGGAAGCTGTACGATGAATCCGTCCACTTCCGGATCGCGATTGAGTCGGTCGATTTCAGCCAATAACTGCTCCTGAGTGGTCTCTTCCGGAAGGCGAAGTACGGTGGAACGGAATCCTACCTCTGCACAACATTTCTCTTTGTGCCCCACGTAGGTTTGGCTGGCTCCGTCGTTTCCGACCAGTACGGCTACCAAATAGGGAACTTTTGCCCCCCCGGCAGTCATCTCTGCCACTTCTGCAGCGATTTCTTTACGCAGGCTGGCTGCGACTTCTTTTCCATCTATGATTGTCATGTCTCGATTAGTATTACATTAGTTTATCAGATAATAGACCAGCGAGGTGATACCTGCCACGGCACAGTAGAGTGCAAACCAGATCAGTTTGCCCCGTTTGACCATGCCGATCATGAATCGGCAGGCCAGATAACCCACTACGAACGAAGCGAGGAATCCTCCTATCAGGGCTCCCAGACCGATTCCCGTCTCCGAAACAGCGAATTCTCCACCCATAATTTGCAGGAAGGTTTCGCCTATGATCGGCAGTAATACCATCAGAAAAGAGAATTGGGCAACGCTTGTTTTTTTGTTCCCCAACAACAGGCCCGTAGCGATGGTCGATCCCGAACGGGACAATCCCGGCATGGCGGCACAAGCCTGCGCCAGACCGATGATGAAGGCATCCCGATAGGAGATAGACTCTTTGGGTTGGGGCTTGTAGAAATGGGTGAGTGCCAGCAGGATGGCAGTCAATAACAACATGGCTCCTACGATAGCCAGAATAGAGGGTGAGGCGAGCATCTCGTTGAGTTGGTCCTTGAAGGTAAACCCGATGATCCCGATGGGAATCATCGACAACAAGATTTTCAGTACATAGGCCATGTCATCGTTGTAGTGCGTGGAGAAGAATCCCCGAGCCAGGCGTACGATCTCCTGCCGGAAGACCACGATCGTGCTCAGTACGGTGGCGGCATGAAGTGTCACGTCGAACGACAAGTTATCCAGAATGGTGACTCCCAGAATCTCTTTGGCGATTTGAAGGTGTCCGCTGCTGCTGACAGGAAGAAATTCAGTTAATCCCTGTACGATTCCCAGTACGATAGCTTCCCAGATATCCATGAACTTATTTATTTTTGGATTTGTTGCGTTTCATAATGGCATAGACCTCGAAGGCAAACCCGCCCAATACGAGGATGGGAGCCAACGTAATACGCCGGAAACTGAACATGTCATAATTGAATTCGTCAGGCGAGGGACTGGCTCCGCCCACCATCAGGATAAAACCCAGTACAATGATTCCGAAGCCGATCAACATCAATTTATAGTTGGTCGGACCCAGTGCCATACGGGCCTCTTTTTCGGGTGTAATTTCCGTGGTAGTTTTTTTGTTCGTTTTCATATTGATTGTGCACGTTTTAATACATGTGGATTCGCCCGGTGGGCATCTTGATGAATTTATTGACGGCGAACGAGGTGAACAGCAGCGAGATGATGATTCCCCCTACCAGCATACCGCCCATGATGATGAGTATCTGCAAACGTTCGGCCACGAAACGTACTTCGGGAATCCCCTCGTTCAGTCCGGCTACCATACCGGCGAGCATCAGCGAGGCGATAATTCCCGCGTAGATTCCCTGCAGGATTCCCGATCCGAGGAAGGGGCGGAGAATAAACCAACGGGTTGCGCCTACCAGTTTCATGGTGTTGATAATGTAACGTTTGGAATAGATTGTCACGCGGATGGTATTGTTGAGCAGGATCAGCGAGATGATCAACAATGTGCCTCCGAACAGTAACAGGATCAGATTGAATTTGTTGATATTGGAGGTGATCTGTTCGATCACGTTGCGTTGATAGACTACTTCGTCTACGCCCGGCCACTGCATGATCTGCGATTCGAGGGCGCGGATGGTCTCTTTCTCCGAAGAGTGGGCGTGAAGGCTCACTTCGAACGAATCAGGCAGTGGGTTTTGTTGGAGGAATTCTACAAAATCGCTTCCTGCATACTCTTTGAACTCTTCGGCGGCTTCTTCTTTTGTGACGAATGTCACTTCACGAACGGCGGGCTGTTTCGTCAGGTTGTTTTTGATAGTGGTCGTTTGTTTGTCGGTCGCGTCCGTACGCAGCATGACGTAGACTGTGACATTCTCCTTCATGCGTTGGGTGGCCAGCAGTGCGTTGAGAATCAGGTAACCTACCGTGCCCAGTAGGAACAGTACCAGGGCTATGCTGACCGTAGAGATGATGTACGAGTTGCGTACCTTGCGTTTGAGCTTTTTATTGCTGTCGTGAACCATTCTGTTACTTTTTGGCGTTGTAGGGTCTGTTCGTTTCTCCATGCTGTTCATCCTGGGCGGAAGTTTCGTCCGCGAGTTTTTCTTTCCGACGACGGACTATGGTCCAACCGGCTGCAGCGATGACACTTGCGAATATGAGTAGCGAAAAGATTAGTGTGATATTGGAGAGCAGATCGAAATTCGGCGCCCGGAAACGGAATACCACGGTATGTTCGCCGGCGGGGAGTACCATGGCTCTCAACAGATAGTCGGCACGGAAATAGTCGGCCGGTTTTCCATCCAGTGTCACGGTCCAGCCCTTGTCGTAGTAGATCTCGGAGAAGACGGCTATCCCTTTGGCTGTGCTGCGACAGGTGTAGGTCAGTTGGTTGGGTCGATAGTCGGTCAGCGTGATCGATGCCGTGGAATCGACTATGAGAGGGGTGTCTCCCAATTCCTTTTCGACCTGTGTTTCGAAGCGTTTGTCCACGACGGCCGTAGTTTTGGTTTGAAGAGTGTCCAGAGCGGCAATCTCTTCGTCCGGAGTGGCGGCCCATTCTACTTTTGAGATGAACCATGCGGCTCCGTTGGCTTCCGGATTGACCTGCACGGTGGGTTGTCCGTCCTGTCCGGGCATGATGAAGTATTTCGTGTTGAGCATATTGTAGACCTCCGTGTGCATCTGTGAAAGATGGCGGTCGATCAGATCCTGATAACGTTGCAGTTTGGCTCCGTGATATCCTCCGATCGAGCGGTGGAAATAGGAGGTCGTGGCATCGTTGAAAGGGCTGACCGTGAAGTTGGCTACACGATAACCGGGGGTCGTATCGGCCAGAATCTGCAGGTCGGCTTCGGTGGGTTTGATCTCTGCCTTGCGTGGTTCCACGAATTTGCTTTGGGGCAGGTAACGCAGATTGACCGGAATCAGGTCGGCGCATACCAGCACGGTAAGAATGGCTACGAGCCAGCCGCGACGCATTTTGCCCAGTGCATAGAAAAGTAGGGTGCCGCCCGTGAGCAGGACGAACAGCAGCGAACGCAACGAGTCGGATCGCAACATTTCGGCCCGTTCCTGTACGATGGCGGAGGTCAGTTCTTCGGCGATTTTCGAGTTGTTGCCGGTCATCTGCAACATCATGTCATAGGTGCTTTCCTCGCCGAAGCGGAACAGTGATCCGCCGCCCAAAGCGAACAGCAATGCAAGGCCGCCGGTGATGATCAGCGTATATTTGAGTGCTTTCAGCATACGGGGACGTTCGATCTCCTGTTTCCAGAGTTTGCCTAATAACAGGGCGGCGATGAAGGGCACGCTCCACTCCACGATCACCAGGATCATCGATACCGTACGGAATTTGTTGTATCCCGGGAAATAGTGGAAGAAGAGTTCGGTGAACCACATCAGGTTTTTGCCCCAGCTCAGCAGCAGAGCCAGCACCGTGATCACCACGATCCACCATTTGCATCGTCCTCGGAGCAGAAAAAGTCCCAACACACAGAGGAAAATGACAACGGCTCCAATATAGGTCGGACCGGCCGTGATGGGTTGATCTCCCCAGTAACCGGGAAGTTGTGTGGCCAGGTTGCGGGCCCCGTATTTGGAAAGAGTTTGTGCTACGGGACCGTCCGTGGAGAACCCCCTGTCGGATGCACCTCCCATCAGATCCGGGATGAAGAGGTTGAAACTCTCTGCCTTGCCGTAACTCCAGGCCGTGGCATAGTCGATATCCAGACCCGATCCCTGTTGCTTGGAGGCCGATTCACTACCCGATTGAGTCAATTCCGTACCGCCTCGGATCGTGTCGCCGGAGTGTTGTTGTACGTACCATAGCGGAGCCAGATTGGACCCTACGGCCAGTATGGCGGCCAATGCCAGAAGACCGGTGGCCCTGGCGAATCGGGGCAGGGTCTTCTGCCGGAAGGACTGGATCGCCTCGTTGATCCAGAAGGCGATCAGTATCAGTAGAAAATAATAGGTGATCTGCGGGTGGTTGGCGGCCAGTTCCACCGAGGCGAAGAGTGCCGTGAGGGCTGCTCCGAGCCACATGTTCCGACGATAGGTGTAGAAGACGGCACCTACCATCATCGGAGCCCAGGCCAAGGCCACCATTTTCGTAATGTGTCCCGCTCCGATAATAATGAAAAAGTAGGTGGAGAGTCCGTAGGCGAGCGAAGGAATAATGCCGATCCATGGATTGATGCCGCACAGCAGCAGCAGCACGAAAAATCCGACCATGGCGATGAAGATCAGACAGGCCGGATCGCCCAGAAAATTCATCACCTCCGAGGCATATTTGACCCATGTCGTGGGATAGTGTACGGCGATCAGGTAGGCCGGCATCCCTCCGAACATATTTCCGGTCCAGTGAGGATCGGTTCCGTATTGTTCCTTGTAGTCGAGAATATCCTTGCTCATGCCCTGATACTGGGTTACGTCGTGCATTTGCAACTGTTTACCCTCGTACTGAGGGGCAAAATAGAGCATGTCGAGCGCGATAAACAGCCCGAGCGCCACCAGATAGGGAAGTAGGCGCATGAATGGTTTCCGATTGTTCATTCCTTGTGAGACACGGTTTTTAATGTTGCAAAGTAATAAAAAATAGTCGAGATATCAGAAACTATCCGTAAATTTGCTGTACATTTGTTGCTTCGAAAACAGAATAATGGCGACACTTGATTCGATACGGGAACCCGTGCTGACGGAATTGGCGGCTTACGAAGAGTATTTGCGTGATGCTCTGCGTAGCCCGAATTTATATGTGTCCTCGATTCTGAACTACATTTTCAATACGAGGGGAAAAGGGATCAGACCTTTGCTTGTGATACTTTCCGGAGCGTTACACGGAGGGAGGGAGCCAATCGGCGAGCGGAGTTATCTGGCTGCCATGTTGATTGAGATGTTGCATACGGCGTCGCTCGTGCACGACGATGTGGTGGATGAGGCATACGTAAGGCGCAGCAAACCGGCTGTGAGTGCTCTATGGCGTTCGCGTACGTCGGTGTTGATCGGGGATTATATCTTTGCCCGAAGTTTTTCTCTCGGATTGGATTGCGGGGCGGTCGATATAGTAACTTTTATTACAAAATCAATTGGCCAGGTGTGTGAGGGAGAGTTGATTCAGAGCCAGCAGAGCGATCGTTTGGAGATGACTCGAGAGATCTATCTGGACATCATCTATAAGAAAACAGCCACCCTGATAGGGTCCAGCAGCGGATCGGGAGCGTTGGCCGTAAGGGCTTCCTCGGAAGAGGTGGACCGGATGAAGACATTCGGGGATTATCTGGGAATTGCTTTCCAGATCAAGGATGATATTCTGGATTATGGATTCTCTTCTCAGACGGGAAAACCGGCTTGCGGTGATCTGCGGGAACGTAAAATTACGCTCCCGTTGCTGTCTGTTCTGGAGTCGGTCTCGGAGTCTGAACGCAAACGTCTGATCGCTAAATTATCGGATATTCGCCGACATCCGGAAAATGTGGATTATCTGCGGGATGCAGTGATCTCCGGGGGTGGTTTGGAACGTTCGACCCTGACGATGAACCAATATCTGGATCGTGCTCGGGAACTGTTGACGGTTTATCCCGAGTCCCCGTATCGCCGCTCGCTCCTGGATTTGTGTGATTATATTGCTGAAAGAGATAAATGAATCAATGCCGGCATCCGCAGGATTTCGGCTTTTCTTTCGGCTTTTCTTCATTCCCTTTTTGTCGATCGGAATCCTTTGTGTCTTCTACGGTCTCCTTGAACTCTTGAAATTGATCCTGTAACTGCTCTTCCACGTCGGTGAAATCCAGTTTGTCGTTGTAAAAATTATCAATATCTGCCATGTCGAATGTTTTTTTATGTTGATATGGTTCTTGAAACAAAGTTCGTACCAGTTGTTTCCGGAAAAAAGAAATCCCCGACGAAATTGCCGCCGGGGAAGATATCTGAAAAGAGATTGATTATTTCATGTTTTTGGTGTGTCGCTCACTTTTTTTGGGATAGATGTCGTCGATGGTGATAAGAATACCGGTCTCTTCCACATTGCCGAAATCGGGATTGCACACCGTGCCGAATACTCTCATCGTGGGCGAAAGGTTCATGTAGGAGTTGATGAGCGGCGGAACATTTTCGTTACGTGCTCTGATCTCTCGGCCCAGGATTTTATAGTCTTCGGCGTAATTGACTCCGCAGAAAATCTTTGCCATTTTTTCGTTGTCGATGTTCAGTTCGATCGGGTATATCGGTTCCACGAGGTTGTCCGTATCGGGAAAATATTTCCGCAGGAAATAGATCAGCATATTGCGGGCTTCGCGGTTGTAGTCGCCATACATGGTGACCTTCCCGAAGAAGTATTTCATGTCAGGGTTCTGTACGATCAATCCGCCCAATCCGTCCCACAAGTTGTCGAGTGCATAGATGGCCTTCGTGTTGGTGCGGGTTCCCTGGTAATGGGGCTGTACGAAGGAACGTCCCAGTTCGATGGTCCAGGGCAGGATGTCTCGACGGAAACGATCGCTGAACCGGAAATAGTGTTCGGTGGAGAGATATTTCGTGTAGCTGTCGCGCGAGATGATGAAACGATATCCTCCGATAATTTCGCGGGCATTGGGATCCCATACCAACAGTTGGTTATAGCCTCCGGGGACGGTATCCAATTCATCGATATCCACATCTTCTCCTGTGCCTCCGCCCGCGTCGCGGAACGACCATTCTCTCAGCCGACCGATCTCCTGCATGGTGTGGGGACTGTTTTCGGCTGTGATGACGTAGATGAGGTTACCCCCGTTATTGGTTTCGCGCATCAGACGTTCGGGCGTGAGTTCTTGCTCGATCAGTTCTCTGGGTACGGGATCTATTAAAGGTTTCATCGTATGGTTGTGAGAGAAAATCACACAAAAATACGAAACAAATGGGAAAAGAGGGCTATTGTTTCGATTTTTTTAATTGGTAAGCTAAGGTGCGGATGCGTTCGGCCCATTGGGTTGGAGTCCCTCCTTTCTTGATTTCTTGCCACGGAATAGGGGCTCCGATCAGGATGTCGAAGTGGCGTCCGCCCTGTTTGAACATCTCGTCGGCCAGGTAAAGCATCTCGATATTTGCTTTGACTCCCAGCTTTTTGCGCAGATTGGAGAGACGATAGAAAAAATCGGAGAGTTCTCCGTCGAAATGAACGGGAACGATGTCGCGCCGGGTGGAAAGAGCCCGTTTGACGAAATTGGATTTCCATGGAGCGTCGGCCACAACTCCGTGGGTGCGTCGCGAACAAAGACCGGCCGGGAAGGTGATAATCGGCAGAGATGATTCGAATGCTTCGTTGAACATGCGCAGGTATTCGGGATTCTGACGTCCGTGTTTGTTGACCGGGATGAAGAGTGGAGCCAGAGGGGTCAAGTTCATCAGGATGTCGTTGACCACCACCCGGACATCGCCGAAATATTTACACACTTCGTCGGCCAGCATCAATCCGTCCGCTCCCCCGAAGGGGTGGTTCGAGGCGAAGACATAACGACCATCGGGACGGAGTTTCTCCATTCCCTGGGCACGGTAGCTGATCCGCATCCGTTCCAGGCAGGCACGGACGAAGTGGATGGCGTCCAGATCGGCAAAGTCCCGCAGGTAGGAGTTGACCTCTTTTTCGTGTACGATCCGAGTGAGGTAGCGTACGACGAAACCGGGAATCCATCGGGCCGCTGCCGGATTTTTTTTGCGGAGCACTTCCGCCACACTGACTTCCATAATGGTTCGGATTGAGATTTCGATGGTTCGAAAATTTTTACAAATATACGAAACTCTTTGTGTAAATCCGTTTTGAAAAGCCTGCCGAATAGCGTATCTTTACTGCGTTATTCATCATATTTGTCAACGATGACCGATTATCACGTACCCGTGCTGCTGGAAGAGTCGCTGCAGGCGCTTGAAATCAAGCCCGATGGAGTCTATGTCGATCTGACTTTCGGCGGTGGAGGCCACTCTCGGGCGCTGCTCGAAAGGCTCGGCCCGAAGGGATGCCTGTATGCTTTCGATCAGGATGCGGATGCCCGGGCCAATGTGCCGGAGGACCCTCGATTTCATTTCGTAGAGAGTAATTTCCGTTTCTTGAGGGGGGCGTTGCGGCTGAGGGGTGTGCAGCAGGTCGATGGCATATTGGCCGATCTGGGGGTTTCGTCTCACCATTTCGATACGCAGGAGAGGGGGTTTTCATTCCGTTTCGACGGACCGCTCGATATGCGGATGAACCAACGGGCCGAATTCACTGCCGAACAGTTGGTGAATAGCTATACGAACGATCAGCTTATCCGTGTTTTCCGGGATTGGGGTGAATTGGATACTCCCTATAAAATCGCCAATTGTATCGAGCGGGCCCGTGGGGAGGTCCCTATTTCGACCATTTCCGCGCTGGTAGAGGCTGTGGCACCCTGTACACCGAAAAGGGATGAGACCAAATTCCTGTCCAAGCTGTTCCAGGCTCTGCGTATTGAGGTGAATCATGAGATGGAAGCGTTGAAAATGGCCCTGGAGCAAAGTTTGAAGGTGTTGTGTCCGGGAGGGCGGCTGGTGGTTATTTCCTATCATTCGCTGGAGGATCGGCTGGTGAAGAATTTCATGAGAAGCGGGAATTTCGAGGGTAAGACGGAGAAGGATTTTTATGGGCGTGTTCAGGCTCCGTTCGAGATGATTACCCGGAAGGCGATCGTGCCCTCTGAAGGCGAATTGGAACGGAATCCCCGTTCGCGGAGTGCGCGTCTTCGTGTGGCCGAGAAATCGGAAGCATAGAAATTTGGAGAATCGACACAATGCCTAAGGATACGATTATAGATCCCGAGTGGGAATTGGAACAGCAGCGACGGATGAAAGAGACGTTGCGGGGAACGGAGGAGTTTGCCTCCGGTCTGCGTTCTTCTCGTGGCGAACCGGATCAGGATGTGGTGTTTCTGGGAGAAGAAGAGGAGACGAAAGAAACCAAGGTTGAGGACAAAGTCGGAGCGGATTCCAAAAACCAACGGGAACGAGAAGAAAATTCCGATTCCCCACAGGAGGATGGCGCGGAAGAAGAGGTGCCTGTCACTCCCCCGTCTAAATGGAAGGAGTATATCGGTTCGCTGCTTTCGGGCAATATTCTTTCTAAGACCGAAGTGCGTCGGCTCTATCCCTATATGCTGTTTTTGGCATTTCTGATGTTGCTGTATATTTCGAATGTGTTTCGGATGCAACAGTTGCATCGGCGTCACGATGCACTGGTGAAAGAGGTGAAGGAGTTGAGGGCCAAGTCGCTCACCATTTCCGCCATGCGGATGAACTCCACGAGACAGAGTGAAATTATTCGCGAACTGGAGGTACGGGGAATCGATCTTCAGGAGTCGCTTGTACCCCCAAAAGTGATCGGCAAGTGATGGCAGAGGAGAAGAAAACCGGAATCAAACGGGATATTCTGTTACGGGTACGGGTATTGTATCTGTTTTTTGTGCTGGTAGGTATCGCGATATTCGCCCGCATTCTCTGGATCCAGTACGGACCGCAAGGCAATGAATGGCGGAAAAAGGCACGCCGAATCACCTATGAACGGGTGACGATCGAAGCCGATCGAGGCGATATTCTGGCTCATGACGGCCGGACTTTGGCCATTTCGATCCCGACCTTCGAGATTCGGATGGATTTCGCAGCGGCAGGTCTGGCCGATTCTGTCTTCAATCGGGATGTGGATTCGCTGGCCTATTGTCTGGCGACCTTTTTCAAGGATAAAAGTGTGGCGGCTTATCGTAACAAACTGGTTTCGGCACGCCGCAATCGAAAATCGAACCGTTATGTCCGGATCTCGCCTCGTCGGGTCAATTATATTGAACTGAAACAGATTACACGCTTTCCGATTTTCCGTTTGGGACAGAATAAGGGCGGATTGATTGTCGAACAGGTCAATCTTCGTCTGCGGCCGCACGGTTCGTTGGCAGCCCGGACGATCGGTCGGGTGAATCAGACCGGTACCAAAATCGGTATCGAGGGCGCTTTCGACCATGATCTGAAAGGTATCGATGGCAATACACTTATGCAACGGGTGTCGGGCAGTTTCAAGGTTCCGGTGCCCGATGTCGAAAATGTGGAACCGGTCAACGGAATAGACGTGGTCTCCACGCTGGATGTAGATATTCAGGATGTGGCCGAGACCGCTCTCAAACGTCAGCTCGATCTGGGACATGCCCAATGGGGTACGGTTGTGCTGATGGAGGTGGCCACGGGCGAGATTCGTGCGATGGCCAATCTGACCCGGAAGGGTGAGGGACGATTCGTGGAGGATTTCAACTACGCGATCGGGATGAATCTCGAACCGGGATCTACCTTCAAACTGGCTTCGTTGATCACGCTGTTGGACGATGCGAAGATGTCGCTCGATGACAAGATCGATACCGAAGGGGGTACGGCCCGGGTGGGGAAGGCAAAGATCGTGGATTCGCACAAGGACGGTGTACTTACTCTGCGTCAGGTGTTCGAACACTCGTCGAACGTGGGATTTGCCAAGGCGGTCTGGGAACATTACCAGAACGATCCGGGACGGTTTGTCGATTTCATCTGTGGAATGGGGCTCGACAAGCCGTTGGGATTGCAGATTGCCGGCGAAGCGACTCCCGTGGTGAAACATCCCGGCGAACAATACTGGGACGGTACCACGTTGGCAATGATGGCATATGGGTATGCTCTGCGTCTGACGCCGATGCATACGCTTGCGCTCTACAATGCTGTGGCCAATGACGGACGGATGGTGCGCCCGTTGCTGGTGAAGGAGTTGCGGGAGTACGGGCAGACCGTCCGGACTTTCCCGACCGAGACGTTGGTGCCGAAAATCTGTTCGTCGGAGACGCTCGAAAAGGTGCGCGGTTGTCTGGAGGGAGTGGTGAACGAAGGAACGGCCCGGGTGCTCAAGAGCCCCTATTACACGGTGGCTGGAAAGACCGGTACGGCTCAGATTGCACAAGGACGTCGCGGATATACTGATGCCCGGGGTGGTCGTCACTATCTGGCTACCTTGGTGGGTTACTTCCCGGCCGACAAACCCAAATACAGTTGTATTGTCGCCATCAAGACCTATTACGGTCCCGGATCCTATCACACCTATTACGGGGCGTCGCTCTCCGGACCCGTGTTCCGAGCCATTGCCGACCGGGTGGTGGCGGCCCAGGTGGAGTGGCAGGAACCCATTTCGAAACGTTACGATGGTAAATGGGAGGGACCCGTGGCGTTGAAAGGAGGCCCGGCGGCTCAGGTGCGGCGTGTCTCTTCGAAACTGTCGTTGCCCATCGAAGGTGAGAGCCGCGGTAAAGGTTGGGTGCAGACGAAAATGGACTCGACATTCGTGGAGGTGTTGCCGCTGGAGCAGGAGGCGGGCAAAGTGCCCGATGTGAGGGGTATGGGGCTCAAGGATGCGATCTATTTGTTGGAGCGGGCCGGTGTGCGTGTGGCGTTCCGGGGAGGCGGACGGGTGGTTTCGCAATCCGTTCCTCCGGGGACGGAGGTCCAGCGGGGAATGGTCGTGAATATCGTGCTCGAAATTTGATGCCTGATGTCGATAAGATGTCAATAAAACACACTTTTGTGTGCCTTTTTCTGGAGGATAAACTCTACTTTTGTACATTGCAGTAAAAGTATCGAAATGTTAAGTGAAATTCTGAAAAATGTGGAGATCGTCTCCGTGGCCGGAGCCGCTGATGTTGAGGTGACTTCGTTGGGTTTCGACTCCCGACGGGTGGTGCCCGGGCAGCTCTTTTTCGCCGTGTGCGGCGTACAGTCGGACGGTCATGATTATATGGAAAAGGCACTCGATGCGGGTGCAACTGCCGTGGTTTGCGAACGGATGCCTCCAACGTTACGTCCCGGAGTGGCTTATGTACAGGTGGAGGATAGCAATGTGGCGATGGGCCGTATTGCATCCGCTTTTTACGGAAATCCCAGTTCGAAACTCAAACTGGTGGGTGTGACGGGGACCAATGGCAAGACCACAACCGTGACTCTGCTCTACAATCTGTTCCGCGGATTGGGTTACAAGGCGGGGCTGATCTCTACGGTGGTCTATTGTGTGGACGGCAGGGAGATCCCCTCGACCCATACCACGCCCGATGCGATCCGGCTTAATGAGATGATGGCCGAGATGGTGGAGGTCGGATGCGAGTATTGTTTTATGGAGGTAAGTTCCCACAGTATCGTCCAGCATCGGATCGAGGGATTGACCTTCACGGGAGGAATATTCACCAATATTACGCACGATCATCTGGATTATCACAAGACCTTTGCCGAGTATATCCGGGCCAAGAAGATGTTCTTCGACGGATTGCCTGCCGAAGCTTTTGCCCTGGTCAATGTCGACGACCGGAACGGACGGGTGATGGTCCAGAATACACGGGCACGGGTGAAGACTCTTTCGTTGCAGAGTATGGCCGATTTCCGTTGCCGGATCGTGGAGATGCTTTTCGACGGCATGTTACTCCGGTTCGATTCGGATGAGGTGTGGGTGCGTTTTCTGGGGCGGTTCAATGCCTACAATCTGTTGGGGGTCTATGCCGCGGCGGTTCTGTTGGGGGCCGATCGCGGAGAGGTGTTGACAGGGTTGAGTTCGCTTGGGGCGGTGAACGGCCGTTTTGAATACCTGCGTTCGGAAGATGGCGTGACGGCTATTGTGGATTATGCCCATACACCGGATGCCTTGCAAAATGTCATTTCGACGATCAACGAGATCCGTACGCCGGAACAGAAACTCTACGTGGTGGTGGGATGCGGAGGTAATCGTGATGCCACCAAACGTCCCGAGATGGCGCACATCGCTGCTTCTGAATCGGATCTGGCAGTGTTGACTTCCGATAATCCGCGGTTGGAGGATCCCGAAGCGATTCTCTCTCAGATGAAAGCAGGGGTACAGCCGGGTGATCGTTATCTGTCGATCACCGATCGGCGCGAAGCGATCCGGGCCGCGGTGATGATGGCTTCGCCGGGCGATATTGTGCTGGTAGCGGGCAAAGGACATGAGACGTATCAGGATGTCGGTGGAGTGAAGCATCATTTCGACGACAAGGAGGAGGTACGGGATGCATTTGCATTGCGTGCCGGAGGAAAAAACAGGCATGACTGAGATAGGATTTAAATTATGATATATCATTTACTCAACTATTTGGAGCGTTATATGGACATCCCGGGAGCGGGAATGTTCCAGTATTTGTCGTTCCGGGCTGCGATGGCCATCATTCTGGCGCTGGTGATCGGTATGGTCTTCGGCCAGCGTATCATCCGTCTGTTGCAACGAAAACAGATCGGCGAGGAGATCCGCAATCTGGGACTCGAAGGTCAGATGCAGAAAAAGGGAACTCCTACGATGGGGGGATTGATTATCCTGACCTCGATTCTGGTGCCGATTCTGCTGTTCGGCGATCTGACCAATGTGTATGTGATTCTGATGATCGTTTCGACCGTTTGGTTGGGGGCGATCGGCTTTTTGGACGACTATATCAAAGTTTTTCGTCGTAATAAAGAGGGATTGAAAGGTCGTTTCAAGGTTGTGGGGCAGATCGGTCTGGGGATTATTGTCGGAACGGTGATGTGTTTCAATTCCCATGTGGTGGTCAAGGAAAAACTCGATCGTCGTACGGCCGATGCCGAAGTGGCTTTTGTTATGGAACAGGGGACACCGCAGTCGGTGTATGTCAGCGAGGGGGAGAAATCGACCAAGACGACAATCCCTTTTATCAAAAACAATGAGTTCGACTATCATTGGCTGGTGCCTGGCGACAGTCATAAGGACGATGTGCTGACCTGGATACTGTATATTCTTGTAGCCATTTTCGTGATTACGGCCGTGTCGAACGGTGCCAATCTGACGGATGGTCTGGATGGTCTGGCAGCCGGGGTGTCGGCTCCGATTGTGGTCGTGTTGGGAATATTGGCCTATCTTTCGGGCAATGTGATCTATGCGGACTATCTGAATATTATGTACATACCCTCCAGCGGAGAGTTGCTGGTCTTTGCGGGGGCTTTTGCCGGAGCTTTGCTGGGATTCCTGTGGTACAACTGTTTCCCGGCCCAGGTCTTTATGGGCGATACGGGGAGTTTGGCGATTGGAGGTATTATCGCCGTGTTTGCCCTGTTGATCCGTAAAGAGTTGCTGTTGCCGATTCTTTGCGGAGTTTTTCTGGTGGAAAGCCTGTCGGTGATGATGCAGGTGGGGTATTTCAAATATACGAAACGTAAGTATGGCGAAGGCCGACGTATATTATTGATGTCGCCTTTGCACCATCATTATCAGAAGAAGAATTTTCCCGAATCAAAAATCGTGGTGCGTTTTTGGCTGGTGCAGCTTTTGTTGGCGGCCATCACACTGGTAACGCTTAAAATACGATAAGGATGAAAAGAGTGGTTGTGTTGGGAGGAGGCGAGAGCGGATATGGCTCGGCCATCCTGGCAAAGGTAAAAGGATTCGATGTATTTCTCTCCGACAAGGGACGGATTGCGGATAAATACAAAACCCAGCTGGAACGTTGGGAGATCCCTTTCGAGGAGGGGACGCATACGGAAACATTGATCCTCAATGCGGACGAGGTGGTCAAGAGTCCGGGAATTCCCGAAAAGGCTCCTGTGGTGAAGGCATTGCACGAAGCGGGTATTCCGGTGATTTCCGAGATTGAATTTGCCGGCCGCTATACTCGTGCGCGCAAGATATGTATTACAGGGTCGAATGGCAAGACCACGACGACTTCGCTGACGTATCAGATGCTCAAGGATGCAGGCATGAAAGTGGCTTTGGGGGGGAATATCGGAGAGAGTTTCGCCTATACGGTGGCTGTGGCCGAGGATGAGAACGGCCGGGCCGAAGCACTTCGCAGAGGGGTGTCCGCGCCTGAAGTCCCGGATTGGTATGTGTTGGAACTGAGCAGTTTCCAGCTCGACGGTGTGCGAGAATTTCGGGCCGATGTGGCTGTGTTGATGAATATCACCCCCGACCATCTTGACCGTTACGAATACAAGATGCAGAACTACGTGGACAGCAAATTCCGGGTGATCCGTCATATGAGACCGGACGATACCTTTATATATAGTGACGATGATCTGGTGATTGCCGGTGAATTGGGCAAATATCCGATGACCATGCGCCGCCTGCCATTTTCCGCGAAGAGACGCGAAACGTTGGGTGCATGGCTCGAGGGAGGTGTTATTACGGCGGTGGATGGAACTCGTTCGGTAACGATGGAGACGGATCGGATGCAGATCAAAGGTATTCATAATGCCTATGATGCCATGGCAGCCACTCTGGCGGCTCTTTCTGCCGGAGTGAGCCCCGATTCGATTCAACATACGTTGGGTTCTTTCGCCGGGGTGGAACATCGTTTGGAGCCGGCTGGAGAATTGGATGGGGTGCTCTATATCAATGATTCGAAAGCGACGAATGTCGATTCGGTCTGGTATGCCTTGGAGAGTATGACGCGTCCGGTGGTTTGGATTGCCGGAGGAACCGACAAGGGAAACGACTACGGGCCTCTGACGGATTTCGTGCGGGAAAAAGTGAAGGCATTGGTGTGTATGGGACTCGATAACGGGAAGTTGAATCGTGATTTTTCGAAGGTTGTTCCTGTAATATATGATACAGATTCGCTTGAGAAGGCGATGGATGCGGCGCGTTCTGCGGCGGAACCCGGTGATGTGGTATTGTTGTCTCCTGCTTGTGCCAGTTTCGATCTGTTCAAAAATTACGAAGATCGGGGCGAACAGTTCAAGGCGTGGGTGAAGAAGCGGATTGAAGAACAGAAAAAATAGTTGAAAACGATATGTCGGAACAGGGTCAGACAATCAAGAAACCGTTTTCGGAGCGGCTTTTCGGAGGAGACAAGGTGTTGTGGGTGATACTTGCGGCACTGGCCATTGTCTCCCTGCTGGTTGTCTATTCGTCAACTGCTTCAATGGCTTATCGTAAGGCTGGCGGCGATACGGCCCATTACTTTATGAACCAACTGAAGTTTATTGGGATTGGATTCCTCGTTGTGTATGTGGTTCATCGGATTAATTACCAGGTTTATGCCAGATTTGCCCGACTTGGTTTTTTGGTGGCCTTGGGGATGATGGCATTGACTTTTGTGGCGGGAGTCAATTTGAACGATGCTTCACGTTGGATTCGGATTCCGGGTGTGGGACTGACTTTCCAACCGTCCGATTTTCTGAAGGTAACGTTGGTGATGGTATTGGCTCAGCAGTTGGCCCAACGGCAGACGGTGATTCAGAAGATCCCGATTCTGCCCCAGCTTTCGGTGAGCGGATGGACCAAAAACGGCAAGAAAAATCGTGAGATACTGTTCGGAACCACCTTGCCGTTGTTGCTTCCGGTGGTGTTGGCCTGCGGAGCGATCTTTTTCTCCAATTTTTCCACGTCGGCCATTACCTTTTTTACTTGTTGGGTAATGCTTTACATAGGTCGTGTACAGGTGCGGGAACTTTGGCGGCTGGTAGGGATCGTGATCGTGGTTATTGCATTGGCGCTGGCATTCATGTCGGCGGCGGGTGTCGGACGGGCAGAAACTTGGATGAACCGGTTGAAGGATTACGTAGGGATTAAGACGGAGCAAGTGGAGGAGAAGTCCGACGATAATTTGCAGGTCGAACAGGCGAAAATCGCTATCGCTTCGGGGGGAATTTTCGGGAAAGGTCCAGGGAACAGCACCCAGCGTGCCAATCTTCCTCACTCCTATTCCGATTTTGCCTACGCCTTTATCGTGGAGGAGTATGGGGTTGTGGGGGCCGTGGTGGTCCTGGTGCTCTATCTGTGGATATTTTTCCGGACGATTTTGATTTTCCAGAAGTGTGGTACGGCATTCCCGAGTTTGCTGGTACTCGGATTGGGTCTGATGATCGTGATGCAGGCACTCGTCAATATGATGGTGTCGGTGAATCTGTTTCCGGTGACGGGGCAGACCTTGCCGTTGATCAGTTTGGGTGGATCGTCGTTGCTTTTCACATCATTGGCTTTGGGGATGATTCTGGGGGTGAGCCGACAGACCCAGGAACGTTCGCTCGACAAACCTCGTGGGGAGTCGTTGCTGGAAACGAAATGAGAATACTAAAAAATCACGTGGAGAGTTTGTTCTCTTGCGGATGAAAAAAATAGTGAGGTTATGTATAAGATCATATTGAGCGGAGGAGGAACCGGTGGGCATATTTATCCGGCTGTGGCTGTGGCCGAGGCACTTCGCCGTCGGTTGGACGGAGAGGTGGAGCTGCTTTTTGTGGGTGCCGAGGGAAAGATGGAGATGGAGAAGGTGCCCGCTTTAGGTTATCGGATCGTGGGCTTGCCGGTGGCCGGATTGCAGCGTAAACTGACTCTGCAGAATTTGGCACTGCCGTTTAAGGTGTGGAAGAGTCTTCGGAAGGCACGTCGTACGATTCGGGATTTCGGTGCCGATGTGGTGGTGGGATTTGGTGGCTATGCCAGTGCTCCTGTCCTGTGGAGTGCCCAACGGATGGGCATTCCTACGGTGATTCAGGAGCAGAACTCTTATGCCGGCGTAACGAACAAGATATTGGCTTCGGGAGCCCGTCGAATATGTGTGGCTTACGATGGAATGGAACGATTTTTCCCGGCCGACAGAATTGTGTTGACGGGAAATCCGCTGCGGGGAACTTTTTCCGGAAAGGACGATGGCGGTCGGGCAGCTTTGCGGACCGAGGCGCTCCGTTATTTCGGTCTGGAGGAGGGAAAGCCTGTGTTGCTGGTAGTGGGCGGCAGTCTGGGAACTCGTACTTTGAATAATATGATGAAACGTTGGGTGGATGAGATCACTTCGCGTGGAGAGATCCAGGTGATTTGGCAGACCGGAAAGTATTATGAACCGGAGATGACTGCGTTCATGTCTTCGCGCAGCAGTCACGGAGTCTGGCGGGGGGCATTCATCGAACGGATGGATTTGGCTTATGCCGCCGCCGATCTGGTAATGTCGCGTTCGGGGGCAGGAACGGTGTCGGAACTCTGTTTGGTGGGAAAACCTGCACTGTTTGTTCCTTCTCCCAATGTGGCGGAGGATCATCAGACGAAAAATGCTCGGGCGCTGGAGGAAAAAGAGGCTGCCGAGATGATCCCGGACAGTGAGGCTGTCGAGCGGGGTATTCCGGTGGCGATCGCTTTGTTGAAAGACGATGTACGGCGGCGGAAATTGGCTGAGAATATCCGGAAATTGGCTCGTCCCGATGCTGCAGATCGGATTGTGGATGAGATATTGGCCGTGTCTTTTAAGTAATAAATATTACATAAATAAAGATTTTGAAAGGATAAGGAGATGGAGTTCGAAAGAGTCTATTTCATAGGGATCGGGGGGATTGGTATGAGTGCCTTGGCCCGTTATTTTTTGCATGAGGGGAAAGCTGTGGCCGGGTATGACCGGACGGAGACTCCGCTTACCCGGGCCCTGGTACAAGAGGGTGCCGAAGTGCATTATGAGGACAAAATCGAATTGGTTCCCAGTGCGTTTCTTGCTCCGGAAGGAACGTTGGTCGTCTATACGCCGGCTATTCCGGCCGATCATGCGGAATTGAATTACTTCCGGAATCATGGCTTCGAAGTGGTGAAACGTTCGCAGGCGTTGGGTTATTTGAGTCGGGGAAAATATGTGATGGCAGTAGCCGGGACTCATGGTAAGACTACTACTACGACTCTGGTGGCATGGCTCAATCACGAGGCATCGGCTCCGGGGGGAGAGTCCGGAGCCGGTAGCGGAAGTGCTTTCCTGGGGGGAATCTCCAAGAATTTCAGCAGTAATTTGGTGTTGGGTACCGGACGGCGGTTGGCCGTAGAGGCGGACGAGTTCGACCGTTCGTTCCTGCGGCTGAATCCTGATGCGGCGGTCATTACGGCTGCCGATGCCGATCATCTCGATATTTATGGAACGCACGAGGCTGTCCGGGAGGCTTTCTCTCAGTTTGTGGACCGAATCGTGCCGGGCGGCACGTTGATTATCAAGCAGGGAGTGGATATTGCCTTGAGAAATAAGGATATTCGGGTTTATCGGTATGCATTCGATACCCCGTGTGATTTTTATGCTGCTCATGTAACACTGCTCGAAGGCGGGCATTATCGTTTCGATTTGGTCTGCCCGGATCGGGTGGTCGAAGGATGTACGTTGGGTGTGCCCGGTTGGGTGAATATCGAGAATGCCGTGGCAGCCGTGGCTCTGATGTGGGTGGCCGGTTTCGACGAGGAACGGTTGCGCGGAGCGTTGGCTCGGTTCGAAGGGGTAAAACGGCGTTTTGAGTTTTATGTCAATACGCCTTCCCAGGTCTATATGGACGATTATGCACATCATCCCCGGGAGTTGGAAGCCACGATCACATCGGTACGGAAAATGTTTCCCGGACGACGGCTCACAGCCCTGTTCCAGCCGCATCTGTATACTCGGACGCGTGATCTGTATCGGGAGTTTGCTGCTGCACTTTCGTTGGCGGACGAAGTGGTGCTTCTGCCGATCTATCCGGCACGAGAGTTGCCTGTCGAAGGGGTGGATGCCGAATTGATCGGTCGACAATTGACCGTTCCCTGGAGAGTGGTGCCGCGTGAACAGATTGCCGACGAGGTGGGTCGGATGGTGACGGATGTGGTGGTGAGTTTCGGCGCAGGAAATATCGAGAATTGTTGTCCTGCTATTGCGGAAGAGTTGCGTAGGAAGGTGAAATAATTTAGTGAGGCTTCGGCTGGAATAAAAAGGGATATGAATCGGACCTGGAATATCGTGGTGGGAGTTTTGAGCTGGTGTGCCTTGTTGGCATACCTGGTGGTGGCTGCGCGTTATTGTTCCGGAGAACAGAAAGCGAAGGTGATTCGCCAGGTCCGGGTGGTGGTACGCGACAGCGCTCGGCAACGAGTGATTACTCCCGATATGGTGCGGGGTTGGCTGGCCAAAGAGGGAATTCAGGTGAAAAACATACCTGTCGAAGAGGTAGATCTGCGCCGTATCCGGAAATTGGTGACCGGTCGTGGGTTTGTGCGCGAGGCCAAGGTATATACCGATTTCAACGGCGTTCTGAATATCGAATTGAGCCAACGTCATCCGGTTGCACGGGTCAATACCTACAACGGATATAATTTCTATCTGACCGATGATGGATATATCCTGCCGCTCCAGCCTCATGAGGTATTGTATGTGCCGGTGATTACAGGCAATTTTACACTCCCCTTCTCCCGTAGCTATATGGGAGGTCTTGCAGATGCCCTACCGGAGGAACAAAAAAAATCGTCTGAAAATTACCTGTTTTTCCAGAAACTCATTAATTTTGTAAAATTCATAGAGAGAGATGATTTCTGGCGTGCCCAGATCGTCCAGATTCAGGTGTCCGAGAGTTCCGCTCCGCAGGGTGATCCCTCGTGGCAGGAGCCTCAGGTTGAGTTTATTCCGAGAGCCGGAAACCATGTAGTGGGTTTGGGTTCGTTGGACGATGTGGAGGCCAAACTCGCCAAGCTGATGGATTTTTATCGAGACGCTTTGGACTACGAGGGTTGGGACGGGCCGAAATACATCAATCTGAAATTTAAAAATCAGGTGATCTGTACAAAATAACCGAACAAGACGTGGAAAAAAAGAATTATATCGTAGCAGTCGATCTGGGAAGCAGTAACGTGGTCGTCATGGTAGGAGCCAAAGGCGAGGACGGGAAGGTTCACATTGTGGATGTAGCTGTGAAAGAGGTGCAAGGTATGCTGCGCGGCGAGATCAAGAATATCGAAGGGGTAGCCAAGTCGATTCGTGAAGCTGTTGACGAGTTGGAAAATCGTTTGAGTATCCGGATTTCAGAGGCCTATACCGGAATTTCCGGTCAGCATATCAAATGTGCTAAGAATTCCTATTACGTCTATGTGGGCCGGGATGGAGAGATCCGGGAAGAGGACGTGCAGAAACTTAACGACAGTATGCGTAACGTGCAGGCCCCCGAAGGAGAGAAAATACTGCATATTATTCCCCAAAACTATATTGTCAATGACGAAGAGGAGGTGGCCGATCCGGTGGGAATGTTCGGCCAGAAACTCGAGGCAACGTTCAATTTCGTGATCGGAGACAGCAGCGCCGTTTCTCGGTTGGAGAAAGCGTTGATGAAGGTGGGGATCCGTCAGACTCAGATGTTTCTCAATCCGTTGGTTTCGGCCGAAGCAGTGGTGCTCCCCGATGAGAAGGAGTTGGGGGTGGCCGTGGTGGATATCGGTGCCGGAACGACGGATATCTGTATATACCACGACAAGATTGCACGCCATGTGAGCGTGGTGCCTCTGGGAGCCGATATCATCAACAAGGATATTCGTAGTTATGGAATCCTGGAGCGCTATGTGGAGGATCTGAAGGTGAAGTATGGTAGCGCTCTTTCCGAGCAGGCCAGTGCAGATAAGATCATCAAGGTTCCGGGACGAACGCCTCGCGATCCGAAGGAGATTTCGTTCAAGAATCTGGCTGCCATTATCGAAGCCCGGATGCAGGATATCATGGATTATGTGATGATGGAGATCAAACAGGCCGGATATGAGAATAAATTGGCGGCTGGTTTGGTATTGACTGGAGGAGGATCCCAATTGCGGGATCTCGACCAGATGGTGAAGAACTATACGGGGCTCGATGTGCGGATTGCGGTACCCGATGTGAATGTGGATGAGGAGTCGATGGAGATGGCGGCGGACAGTCGTCTCTCGACGGCGGTGGGAATCCTGATGAAAGGGCTCGAAAACGGCCGGACAGGAGGAGTGGAGTCGATTCGCCGTATTTCAACGGCATCGGCTGCGGGAGAGGCACGTCCAGCGACCAATCCGGTACGTTCGGGCGTACAGGTTCCTCCTGTGGCGGCAGAGGCTGCTCCGGAAAAGGAAGTTGCCCCCGAAGCGGAAGAGAAGGGCAAAAAGAAAAAAGAGAAGCGTAATCCTTTCTCTAAGCTCTTCAAGAATATCACCGATATGTTCGATGTAGTGGACGATAACGAGATTTAAAAAATGTCCGATTTGCACAGGAATGCACGGTTATGGTAGATGAACTGATAGAATTCGATATAGAAAAAGTTTCCCCTTCGATCATTATGGTGGCCGGAGTGGGAGGCGGCGGAAGCAATGCGGTGAATCATATGTTCGAGTTGGGGATTGCCGATGTGACCTTTATGATCTGCAATACCGACCGACAGGCCTTGTTTCGGAGTCCTGTACCCATCAAGGTGAAACTGGGCGAACATCTGACTGAAGGTCTCGGTGCGGGGAATAATCCCGAACGGGGTCGTGCTGCCGCTATGGAGAGTCTGGACGAGATTGTCTCGATCTTCAAGCGCGAAGGCACCAAGATGGTGTTCATTACGGCCGGAATGGGTGGAGGTACGGGAACAGGTGCCGCTCCGGTTATCGCCAAGGCTGCGCGAGAGTTGGGAATTCTGACTGTGGGTATTGTGACGCTGCCTTTCAAGGCCGAAGGGAAAATCCGTGCGAAACACGCTCAGGAAGGAATCGAACAGTTGCGTCAACATGTGGATTCGCTGCTGATCATCAATAACGAAAACATTCAGGAAATATACGGGAAGTTGGCCTTGACAGAGGCTTTCGGTAAGGCCGATGATATTTTGGCTACCGCAGCCAAGGGAATCGCCGAGATTATTACCCGAGAAGGAGTGGTGAATGTCGACTTTGCGGATGTGAAAACCGTGATGAGCGATAGCGGTGTGGCTCTGATGGGATCGGGCCGTGCCAGTGGAGAAGGCCGTGCACAGAAAGTGGCCGACCTTTCGCTCTCCTCCCCGCTGCTGAATCATAACTATATTACGGGAGCAAAGAATATTCTGATTAATATCACCTCCGGACACGAGGAAATTACACTGGAGGAGACTTGTCTGATTACCGAATACATTCAGGATAGAGCGGGGAACGAAGCCAATATTATCTGGGGTGCCGGATACAATCAGGCTTTGGGTAGCGATATTGAGGTGACAATCATTGCAACAGGGTTCGATCTGGATGCCAATAATGCTATTTTGAATGGAGAGCCGGTCGGTCGTCCGGATTTTGCAAAAGCTGACCAGCCTTCGTCGGAGAAGCCCGGAGAGAGTGGAAGTGTTGCGGGACCGGAGACTCAACCGGGGGTACAACCTCCGGTGGTACGTAAGCGGTGGACTCCACCTGTGGAGAAAGAGGTTCCGAATCCGTTTAAACGTCCTGTATCGACTGTGGGTCCACAACCGGGAGTGCAATCTCCAGTGGGAGGTCGTCCGGGAGGATTTGTTCCTCCAGTACGGGAGAGCCAGATCATTCAGGTGCAAAAGAATGATCGTTATGCAGATTTGGAGTCGATTATCAATACCCCCGCTTTCGTGAGAAGGAAAGTGAAATTCACCAATGACGCTTCGGACGAAGGGCCCAAAGCCTCTCGAGTATCTTTGAAAGAGGAGACTCCTGCTCCGGAAAAGACTCCTGCCAAAGGAGGATCGTTGTTCGATTGATGGGTGAGGATAAATGCGATGAGACTTGGGTACATCGGATTACATACTTGTTTTTAATGGGTTTGAACTGCAATATATTATATTGACCGTTCTGCTCTTTCTGCTGTTGTGTGTTTCCGCATTGGTGTCGGGTTCCGAAACGGCCTTTTTTTCGCTGTCTCCGGCCAATATCAACGAGATTCGTAAACGACCTTCCGCGGCCAATCAAGCCATCCTTAAGCTGCTTTCCATGCAGGACTATTTGTTGGCGACAGTGCTTATTGCCAATAATCTGGTCAATATATGTATCGTATTGCTTTCGAGCTATATTCTTAGCGGGATAGTCACTTTCGGAGGGGCTCCCATATGGGAATTCTTGATCAAAACGGTGGTGGTGACTTTCCTGTTGCTGCTTTTCGGAGAGATTATGCCCAAAATATTCGCAGCCTACAATTCGTTGCGTTTTGTGCGGATGGTTTCGGTGCCGTTGCTTGGGCTGAAAGATCTGTTCAAGCCGTTTTCGTATGTGTTGATTCGGGCCGGGAGTCTGGTAAGCGAGACAATGGCTCGTAAACGGGCGGATATTTCGATGGACGAGTTGTCGAATGCTATTGAGATAACCGATCATCAGACCGACGAAGAGAAGCAGATGCTGTCCGGAATTGTCAGTTTTGTTAATACGGAAGTAGAGGAGATTATGCGTCCCAGAGTGGATGTGGTGGCACTGGATGAAACGGTCGACTATGAAGAGGTCAAACGGACGATCATCTCATCGGGTTTTTCGCGGATTCCGGTTTACAGGGAGAGCCTCGACCATATTTTAGGGGTCCTGTATGTGAAAGATATGATTCCTTATATCGGTCGTGACTCCGGGTTCGGGTGGCAGAGATTCTTGCGTACGCCTTATTTCGTGCCCGAACATAAGAAGATCAATGATCTGCTGGAAGAGTTCCAGGCCAATAAGGTGCATATGGCGATTGTGGTGGATGAATATGGGTCTACTGTGGGACTTGTTTCGCTCGAGGATATTCTGGAGGAGATTGTGGGGGAGATTTCGGATGAGTCGGATACGGACGAGTCGTTCTATAAGAAGATTGACGATCATACATATATATTTGAGGGAAAAACCCATCTGAACGATTTCGAACGAGCCGTGGATCTGGATGAGGATTATTTCCGGGACGAACGGGGCGGAGCGGAAAGTGTGGCAGGTTTGATGTTGGAGATCAAGGGCGATTTTCTGAAAAAAGGTGAATCGGTTACTTCTCATGGTATTCAATTTACGGTTGAGTCGCTCGAGGGGCGCAGGATCGATCAGGTGAAAGTCGTCTTGCCGGCCTGATCGTCAATGAAACGGGTCAACGAACAGTAAATGTGCCTCAATATGCCTGTGGTTTATCGGAAAAATACGGAACGGGGATGGCTGTTGCTCTGGAAAATAGAGGAGACGGAACAGGAGCTGACAAGGTTTGTCTCTTCGGGAGATACGACGGAGGTGATGGGATTTGGCAGCCCGGAGCGAAGACGTCAACGTTTGGCTTGGCGGGCGGCTCTGCGAAGTGAATTGCCCCGGGTTTGTGTGGCTTATGAAGAAGATGGGGCTCCGGTTTTGTGTCCTGGGGGGAGAGTGACGGAAGGAGGCAGCGGATTTATAGGTGTGTCCCATACGAAAGGAATGGCTGTGGTGATATATGATCCGGAGTCTCCTTGTGCGGTGGATGTGGAAAGGCTCGACAGACGATTCGGACGGATCTCGTCGCGATATGTTTCAGATCGAGAACGGATGCTGGCTTCCGCAGATGATAGGTTGTTTGAAGCTGTGTGCTGGTGTGCCAAGGAGACCTTATATAAATATGCTCGCAGGGAGGGTGCATCCTTGTTGGAAGATATCCGTCTTTTGCAATATGAGAGATTGGGGGATAGGGGGCGTTTATTGGGGAAGGTGCCGGAGGGAGGAGAGGTGCCGCTCGCTTTTCTCACTTTCGAAAATACGGTGATAGTTTATACGGATAGCGTTTTTT
>CALVFY010000003.1 GCA_944326945.1 uncultured Rikenellaceae bacterium | reverse complement strand
GCATCATGGAACTATATTGCTTTTTCTGTTATGCTATTGAGAAAATGGGTAAGGAAAAGAAAAGTTTAAATCACTTCGCTATTAATCATAAAAAGTTACTAAATATCGTCTGAATTAAATTTGTATCCCATACGTTTACCGGTCTGCATCTTCGAATTTTCGATTTTCGTATTGAGTTGATCCACCGTCACCACTTTCACCGCATCATACGGAGGAACCAGCAGGTCGAAATCGAGTACATAGTCGATAGCCGCCTCCACAATATCCACAATGGACTCCTTGCTGATCTGACGTGTACCGAAACAGTTATGCCGCAGACTCACCTGCCGTTTCCCCTCCACGAAATACTGGTTCTCATGATTGACAAAGATCCGTCCCACCAGATACCCCTCATCCGCGTTCCGATTATATTTGAATGAATCGGCCAGAAAGTTGTAAATATTGATGATTCCGCAATAGGAATTCTCCTTATGATCCCTCACATAGGAATTCTGCCAGATAATATGTTCACGATTGAATTCGAACACATTGGTATGCATACTGAAAATCAGTATATCACCAGCCACCTGAATCTGAGCTTCGAACTTGCCCCGGTCGCGATACTCAATCCGCACCCGCTTGTCCAACTGATCGTCCAACGACTCGTTCATCTCGGAAGCCATCTCGTGAAGAGTCTCCTTCAATTCGTTGAACACGGCAAAGGTATTGTCATAAATCTTCTGCTGCAGATTCGATTTTCTAATCAGATTCTCTGCGATTTTGGCCTTCAGGCCAAGGTCTCCATCCATATAATATATTAAGTAAGTTAATAATCCCCGACTACATCAGTCGAATCTGCTGGCCCACTTCCACCCGGGCATTCTCCTCCCGATGGTTCATTTTAGCCAGATTCTTCAATCGTATCCCGTACTGCTGGGAGATGGAATGCATCGTATCTCCTTCCCGTACAATATGGATTAATTTCCCATTACCGGAATGTTTAGCCTTGCTACGGACATAAACCATCTCTCCGCCGGCCAGTTGAGCCGTTTCGGGCAGGTCGTTCATCTTCCGCAGACGTTTGGCAGAGATTCCGATCTTTCGTCCCAGCGATTCGAACGTATCCCCCTCGTTGGCAATGATAAACTGACTTCCGTTATTGTGATAGAGGGAGTATCCCCTGAGTTTTTCCATCGCAACGATATAGTTATCCACATCGATCTTCTCAATCGGTGCCGAAGTCGGCATCGGGATCTCCGTTTCGATCGGCTCGGGACGACGAGGCAACTCTTCGGGCAGTTCCTTGTTCTGATCCAACAGATAGAGTTTATTCTCCTCGATGATCTTGATCAAACGCTCGGGATAATTGGGATCAGTGGCGTAACCGGCCGCCTTCAATCCATAGGCCCAGCCTTTGTAATCCAACGGATCGAGCTTGAAAAGATCCTGATAACGAGGCGAATTATCCAGAAATTCGGAATGGTCCCGATAGGAGTCCTCCACCGAAGCATACTTGCGGAAACACTCTCCCTTGGCATCATCGTCATGCGAAATGGTCATTCCCGTCCAGTCGCTCTTGCACTTGATTCCGAAATGGTTATTCGCCTCGCGAGCCAACCGACTGTTTCCGTTATCCGATTCGAGCAGAGCTTGAGCCATCTTGATACTGGCCGGAATGCCATACACCTCCTGACTCTCCATCACCAATCCCTTATATCGCCGGATATACTCCTCCCTCGACATTCTGGGCTGCTCTGCCAGCACTCCGCCTACCATAAAAAGGCCGCACACGACAGCCACTATTTTTCCGAAATTCATATTCCGTTTCCTTGAATGAGTTGTTGACAAAGATAAATATTTTATTGTAAATCGAGCAAAAAATTATAGTTTTGCATAAAACTAACAATATTGCTTATATGTTCACAGAACAAGCTAACAGCATTTTTTGTCAAGTTATCGACGATTACCATCGCTGGGACAACGTGGATCATCCCGTTACCAATCCCTACCCTGCCGACAGTATTGAACATCTGCTCTATCTCAAGAACTGGATAGACACCGTTCAATGGCATCTGGAAGATATTATCCGCGATCCGAATATCGACCCCGTAGAGGCACTCAAAATTAAACGGAGAATCGACGCATCGAATCAGGAACGAACCGACATGGTGGAATATATCGACAGCTATCTGCTCGATAAATACAAAGAGGTCAGGCCCCTCCCCGATGCCCGTATCAACACCGAAACCCCGGCTTGGGCTATCGACCGGCTCTCGATCCTATCGCTGAAAATCTATCATATGCGGCAAGAGACCCTCCGACAGGATACCGATGAATCCCATCGCAGGGCCTGCCAGAAGAAACTCGACGTGCTGCTGACCCAACAACGCGACCTGTCGACCGCTATCGAAGAGTTGTTGGAAGATATCGCCGCCGGTCGTAAGTATATGAAAACCTACAAACAAATGAAGATGTACAACGATCCGGCACTCAATCCGGTATTGTACGCCTCCAAATAGGCTTTCGTTTCGGTACATATGGAAAACGAATCACAGAAACACCTGCTCGTCATCCGGCTTTCAGCCATGGGAGACGTGGTTATTTCTGCTCCCGTTATCGCTGCATTGAGACGGGATAACCCCTCGCTAAAGATCACAATACTCACACGAGACTTCTTTCGTCCGTTTTTCCGTGACATCGAGGGGATCGACTTCTTTACTCTCGATCTCAGAGGCCGTCATAGGGGGACTCTCGGTATTCTTCGATTGTGGAATGATCTGCGCAAAATCGGTTTCACTCACGTAGCCGATCTGCACGACGTCCTACGCACAAAGTTGCTTCGATACCTGCTATATATAAGCGGCTGTCAGGTGGAGGTGATAGACAAGGGCCGTTCCGAAAAACGTATGCTGACCCGCAAGTTCAGAAAGGTCATGGAACAACTGCCCTCCTCCATGGAGCGGTACCAGCAAACGATCACCCGTCTCGGCTTCTCTTTCCAGCCACCGACCGTTCCCCAACGACAAATTCGTCCGGTTCCCCCCACCATTAAGGAACTTGTCGGTCCGAAACAGGGCAAATGGATCGGAGTGGCGCCTTTCGCCCAACATAAAGGGAAAATCTATCCCACACTCCAGACCGATCAATTAATCGGTCTGCTGGCCTCCCGATTCGAGCACATTTTCCTATTCGGAGGCGGTCCCTATGAGCGTGACTTCGCCGAATGCATGGAAATACGCCACGGAGAACGAGTCGTATCGGTAATCGGAAAGATCACCCTCACGGAAGAGATGGATCTGATGTCGAATCTGGACACTATCGTCACGATGGATTCCGCCTCGATGCATATGGCGTCACTCATGGGAGTCCCCGTCATATCCATCTGGGGTGCCACCCACCCTTATGCAGGCTTTTACGGTTTCGGACAGGATCTTCGAAATGCCATCCAACTCGATCTGCCCTGTCGTCCCTGCTCTGTGTACGGGAACAAACGCTGCCTATTCAAAGACTACCGTTGTCTGCAACAGATCCCCCCTCAGATGATCTTTAATCGCATTTGCGACTTACTTTCCAAAGAGTCATCCACGCCAAACCTCGAATAGAAGAAAAATCGAAAGAGAGAAGAGTGCATTTTTGTTTTGCACTGTGAAAAAATTCACAATAAACGTTTGCAGGAACCAAAATAAAGAGTACCTTTGGGTGTTGAATTGCATATTTTAAAAAATTATAAAAATGAACGTTCCCTCCAACTTAAAGTATTCCAAGGATCACGAATGGATCCGTCCCGAAGGCGACATCGCATACGTAGGGATCACCGATTTTGCACAGAGCCAATTGGGCGATATCGTTTTTGTCGACGTTCCTACGGTGGGAGAAACCCTCTCTGCAGGAGAAGTGTTCGGCACTATCGAGGCCGTAAAAACCGTTTCGGACGCCTTCATTCCGGTAGGCGGCGAAGTGCTGGAATTCAACGAAGCCCTCAACGACGACCCCGCCAGTGTGAACAAAGATCCCTATGGAGCAGGTTGGATGATCAAAATACGTATGGAGAATCCGGCCGAACTCGAAGCCCTGCTTTCGAACGAGGATTATGAAAAAATTATCGGCTAATAACTCAAAATCATAATAAGCAGAGTAAAACTATGGCAAAAGTAACTGTTGTAGGTGCAGGCAATGTGGGAGCTACCTGTGCAAATGTATTGGCGACCCGCGAAATCGCCAGCGAACTGGTGCTGATCGACATCAAAGAAGGATTCGCAGAGGGGAAAATTCTGGATATGTTCCAGACAGCCACCCTGCTCGATTTCGACACGAATATGGTGGGAGTAACCAACGACTACTCTAAAACAGCCAATTCGGACGTGGTTGTCGTCACCTCCGGAATGCCTCGCAAACCGGGAATGACCCGCGAGGAGTTGATCGGTGTAAATGCCGGCATCGTGAAAAGCGTAGTGGAAAGCGTATTGAAATATTCGCCCAATGCTATCATTCTGATGGTCAGCAACCCGATGGATACGATGACCTATCTGGCATCGAAAATCAGCGGACTGCCCAAAAACCGGATCTTCGGTATGGGAGGCGCATTGGACAGTTCTCGTTTCAAATGCTACCTGAGCAAGGCGCTCGGAGTGAACACGAACGAAGTGGAAGGTATGGTAATCGGCGGTCACGGCGACACGACCATGATTCCTCTCGTAAGCAAAGCAACTTATAAAGGTATCCCGGTAAGCGAATTCGCCGATGCCGAAACCTTACAGAAAGTGGTGGCCGACACGATGGTCGGAGGAGCAACATTGACCGGTCTGCTGGGTACATCGGCCTGGTATGCCCCCGGAGCCGCAGCAGCCTATGTTGTAGAATCCATCCTGCGCGATCAGAAGAAAGTGATCCCCTCGTGCGTAACGCTGGAAGGCGAATACGGTCAAAACGACATCTGTATCGGTGTTCCTGCCGTTATCGGGAAGAATGGCGTAGAAAAAGTGCTCGAATTGAAGCTAACCGATCAAGAAAAAGAACTTTTCGAGAAAAGTGCCGCCGCAGTTCGGAAGACAAACGCTATACTCAAAGAAATCAAGGCTTTATAAGCAGAAAAACCACACAAAATCTAAGAGAGCAGTCTCTGAGACCGCTTTTTTTACCTCTATTGTATTCTAATTTCTTGCACGGTTCTTGTAATATAAGAATTTAAATGATACATTTGTGTCATAGATGATACCTAAATGATTATGAAAAAGATTACAAAAGTTTGCTTCGGAATACTGCTGTCGGCGATAGCGGTATCTTCCCAGGCCTACGGCCAAATGAGTTCTACCGCAGGGACCTACAAACACGCCAATTGGTTCTTGACCGTAGGTGCAGGTGCTCAAGCATATTGGGCAGAATACTATTCGACAGGGAATTTCGGCAATCGAATCACTCCAGATATCGAAGTAGCTGTCGGAAAATGGTTCACCCACGTATGGGGCGCCCGTATCCAGTATGACGGATACAAGATGAAAGGCTTTACTTCTCCCGCCAATGCCTATGCAACCGGAGGCCAAACCCCTAAAGGAGGCTATCAACAGCAATTCAATTACATGAACTTCCATTTCGACATTTTGTTCAATTTGAACTCTGCTATTTGCCCCTACTCCAGAAGAGTTTATGAATTGATTCCTTATGTCGGCGCAGGTTATGCAAGATCTTCCGAAAACGATACTTCGTTCAACAGCTACTCTATCAACGGAGGTCTTATCAACCGTTTCCGCGTATCGCGTGCCATTGACTTGAACCTGACTCTCAAAGCAATGGTTGTCAACCAAGGTTTCGACAAACAAAAAGGCGGAATCAGCCTGGAAGGCAGCACGGGTATTACCGCCGGATTTACCGTGAAATTCTAATAACACCTGTTAAATTAATAATATGTAAAAGGCGATTCCCAACGGGGAATCGCCTTTTACTATAATCATCTTCCAATTGGAATAAAACACTCTCAGAAAAAGAAACCGGCACTGATATACCACTGTGCATCCGTGGAGACCTTTACCCGGGAAGAAAATTCCTGATAGGAGAACTGATTATAACGGTTCCCGAGGAAAGTAGTGTAACGAGCATCTATAAAAAATTTGTGGATATCCACTCCTACGCCAGCCTGAAGAGCAATATCCGAATGATGATAATTGACATCCATCTCCTGATTATTGCGTTTTTCCACCGAGGAGGCCAGATGAAAAACAGGCCCTGCATACAGACGAAATGCATGAACGTTGAATCCCACCATTAACGGCAACTCGAATCGCTTGACCGTAAAACGGGCCTGACTCAACGTTCCGGGAGAATCAATCACATAGCGAAAGTCTCGTGAAGCATAAATCAGTTCGGGCTGAATCTGCAGGAATTTAGGGACAGATATCCGCATGACCAATCCCAAATGATAGCCCACACCGGAAGATGATCCGGGCGAAATGTGTTTATCTCCCAGATCGAACGATTCAAAACTGTACGAGGAGGTGTTTATTCCCCCCTTCATACCGATTTTCAGTACCTGGGCCGTAGCCGTAGCCGACCCCAGCAGAAAACCCGCCAAAACAACAATTAATTTTCTCATAACCAATCTCATATATTAAATAGGTAATTGTATCTGTCTTACTTTTATAGACAAACAATTAGTCCGAACATCTTCATTCATGCCGTTCAGAATGAAGAGTTCGGGTGACAACGCCTCCGGGGCCACATCTGGCTGCTGCCCTCAGAGCAACGGACTGAGCAATCGAGAAAACGATTCGTACACGTTATGCAGATTCGGCCGGGCATCCCACATCTGGCGGGTGACCTTAGTACAATGCTCCAGATCGGCCAGATAATATCGTTCGAGCTCTTGAGCGATCTTACGATCATACAGAATGGCCGACACCTCGAAATTATCCTCAAAACTACGGATATCCATATTGGCCGATCCCACCGAACTGAACTGTCCGTCGATCACAATCACTTTCGAGTGGTTGAACCCCTTATTATAGAGGTAAACCCCAATACCTGCATCGATCAATTCGGATATATAAGAACGTGTGGCCCAATAGACAATTTTGGTATCCGATCGGCTGGGAATCATAATCTTCACGTCAATTCCGCTCAAGGCAGCCACTTTCAGTGCGGTCAGAATAGCCTCGTTGGGCAGGAAGTAAGGCGAAGAGATATAGATATATTTCTGTGCCCGGGTAATGGCAGCAAAGAAAGCCTGCATGATCGATGCCCAATCGGAATCGGGTCCCGACGAAGCGATCTGAAGCGGACACTCCTCCTCGACACGGGATTTGGGAAAGTATTTGTCATGATTGAGCCGCTGACGCTTCGAAACGAAATACCAGTCTGTCAGAAAAACCACCTGCAACATCGCCACGGCCTCACCTTCGATCTTCAGATGGGTATCTCTCCACAAGCCCAACTTCCCATTGCGCAGCAGATACCTTTCTGCAATATTTATGCCACCGGTAAAGGCCACTTTCCCATCTACTACGATGATTTTCCGGTGATTTCTATAATTCACCTTACTGGTCAACCACGGAAAGACCACCGGCATGAAACACGCCACCTCAACTCCAGCCTTCTTCAGGGCATAGATAAATTTCGGACTCAGTCCCCAACTGCCCACATCGTCATAAATAAATCTTACGGCCACCCCTGCCCGAGCCTTTTCCATCAGGATACGGACGATTTTCTTACCGATACGATCATTCTCAAAGATATAATACTCCAAATGAATCGAACTGGTCGCCCCCCGCAGAGCCTCCAAAATAGCAGCGAAAGTAGCTTTCCCGTTATTGAGCACCTTCACCCGATTATGAATCGTAAGCAGCGATTTATTGTTATTGAGCAACAGAGTAATAATATCCCGATTGTCGGCAATGCTCTGACGCAACATCAGATCAGGATTGGCAATATCCTTGAGTTGTTGTTCACAAAGCTTTTCGATCTGCTCCAGGTCACGAATCTCCTTCCGATTGAAAATCTTTTCCTTGCGGTGATTACGTCCGAATACCACATACAGCACCATTCCCGCCACGGGAATCAATGCAATCACCGTGATCCAGGCCAATGCTTTAACCGGCTCCCGTTTGTCGTGGATAATGACTCCGATGGTTACCAACACCAGCAACAAATAGCAGACCTTCATCAACAGTCCCAGATCAGACAACACAAGAATGGGTAGAGTTAACTGCATACGAATCTCTCCTAATCATGCAAATATATAATTTTTAGCCTATTCTTTTATCATATAACATGCCAAAAGAAATCGGGCGAAGTATTGGAAAATCAAAAAAGGTTTCCTATCTTTGTTTGCACGAGAGGAGTTCTGACTTTGAGAAAAGTCAGACTTCTTTCTTTTTTTGTTTATCAAAACTTATCATTATGGCATCGAACACTATTTATTTAACCGAAAGTGGTTATCAAAAACTGAAGGAGGAACTCGACCACATGCGTTCCGTGGAACGACCCGCCATCTCCGCGATGATCGCCGAGGCTCGGGATAAAGGAGATCTCTCGGAAAATGCCGAATACGATGCGGCCCGGGAAGCTCAGGGGATGCTGGAGATGCGTATCGCCAAACTGGAAGACACCATAGCCAATGCTCGGATCATCGACGAATCGAAGATCGACACAAGCAAAGTTCAGATTCTCAACAAGGTAACATTAAAGAATCACAACACAGGCAAAACCGTAGAATATACGCTTGTATCCGAAAAAGAGGCCAATCTCAAAGAAGGGAAGCTTGCCATCTCGACCCCCATTGCCAAAGCGCTATTAGGCAAGAAAAAGGGAGAGAAGGTTGACGTTACGGTTCCTGCAGGAGTGATCCATTTTGAGATTCTCGATATCTCCATCTAATTGGAGACACACGACGGCTCCTTTTCCTCTCTCCCAATTGAGTAAGGAATAATAAGGAGCATCTGTTTGCATAAACAATGAAGTTCGAAAAGAATTGTGTGCGTACTTGACACATGCCTTTTCGAACTTCATTGTTTTAGCAATTTATCTATTACTATTCCGGAAGCACTAATCTATTAAATAAAAACAGGACAAATAATAAAACGACCTGCATTTCTGCAAGCCGTTTATTTTCTGAGTGGGAGCTGAGGGATTCGAACCCCCGACCCTCTGCTTGTAAGGCAGACGCTCTGAACCAACTGAGCTAAGCTCCCGAAATTTCCAGAACCTGCATCCGCTTTGACCAACCGTCTTATTCCCGGATTGCGAGTGCAAAGATAGCTCTAATTTTTATATCTCCAAATTTTTTTCAAAAATCTTTCTTCTTTTTTTCAAAAATCTTTCCATACTCCCTATCTCCCTATCCAGACCATCATCCCCGAGAGGTAACAACATCTCATTTTTTTCGTATCTTTGTTTTTATGAAATACACAACTACACATCTCGTCTATTATTCCCCGACCCGCACTTCGGCCCAAATAGCCGAACACATTGCCCGAGGAACCGGATTTGTCCATATGATCGAATCCGATTTGACCTATGATCCCACCTCCTCACCCATTTCGATTCAAGACGAATTGGCTATTTTTGCCGTTCCCGTCTACGCGGGACGAGTGGCTCCCGTCGCCCGTGAAAGATTATCACGTTTAGAGGGTAGCCACACTCCGGCCATCATAGCCGTAGTCTACGGAAACCGTCATTACGAAGACGCGTTGATCGAACTACGCGATTTGGCCATTTCACGAGGATTCGTTCCCATTGCCGCCGGGACTTTTATCGGAGAGCACAGTTACAGCCGTCCCGAGATGCCCGTTGCCGCCGGAAGACCCGATCAAGCCGATTGTGAGCAGGCTGAATTTTTCGGGAAACAAGCCGTCGAAAAGTTGGCAAAGCTCACCGTACTCGACGAAACGGCTCTGCTCGCTGTCCCCGGTAACATTCCCTATAAAGAGGTAAAACCATCCACCCCCGCAGCACCGGTCACCCGCAAGGAACTTTGTACGGCTTGCGGACTCTGTATCGAATTGTGTCCCACGTCAGCCATTCGTTTCGACCAGGATGGCGAGATAGAGACCGATCCTGTTTTGTGTACCAAATGCTGCGCCTGCGTCAAGGAGTGTCCTAACCAGGCTCGTGTATTCGACACTCCCTACACAGCCATGCTTCATGCCAATTTTTCGGCACGTCGCGAACCCGAGATCTTCTTATAGATCGATCTCCCACGGGAAATGACCCCACAACCTCAACCTGACACACATTCAGAGAAAAACAGAAGCCCCGCAATGCGGGGCTTCTGTTTGCTTGATCGTACCGGACTACTTCTCTTGGGGAAGATCAACCTTCAAAGCCAACTCTTCCAACTGAGCATCGGAAATAGTGGCCGGAGCATCAATCATCACATCACGACCAGAATTGTTCTTCGGGAAGGCGATATAATCCCGGATCGAATCGCTGCCGCCGAAGAGCGAACACCAACGATCGAATCCGAAAGCAATTCCTCCGTGAGGTGGCGCTCCGAACCTGAAGGCATTGGTCAGGAAGCCGAACTGTTTTTCGGCCTCTTCCGGCGTAAATCCGAGCACCTGGAACATCTTCTGCTGCAATTTGGAGTCATGGATTCGAATCGAACCGCCGCCTACCTCCACGCCATTAACCACAAAATCGTACGCTTCGGCCCGCACACGTCCCGGATCGGTATCAAACAGCGCCACATCTTCCAATTTGGGCGAGGTAAACGGATGATGCATGGCAAAGAAACGCCCGGCCTCTTCGTCCCACTCCAGCAACGGGAAATCCACCACCCAAAGCGGAGCAAACCTCTTCTTGTCGCGCAGTCCCAACTGACCGGCCACCTCCAGACGCAACTCGCTCAAAGCCGTCAGAGTATGTTTTTTCTCTCCGGAAAGAATCAGAATCAAATCGCCCGGTTTGGCCTCACACGCTGCAGACAGGGCACGCAAATCCTCCTGACCATAGAACTTGTCCACACTCGATTTCACATTTCCGTCGGCCTCCACGCGAGCATAAACCATTCCTTTAGCCCCCACCTGAGGACGTTTCACGAACTCGGTCAGCGCATCGAGTTGTTTACGCGTATAAACGGCACATCCCTCGGCACAAACAGCCCCGACATACTGGGCTGAGTCGAATACACCGAATCCCTTGCCCTGCATCAGCTCCGTCACGTCATGGATCGTCATGCCGAAACGGATGTCGGGTTTGTCAGAACCATATTTTTCCATCGCCTCATGCCACGACATCCGGCGAAATGGGCCCTCAAATTCCACACCGATCGTTGTTTTGAACATATATTTGGCCAACCGTTCGAACACATCCAACACATCGTCTCTCTCCACGAACGACATTTCACAATCGACCTGTGTAAACTCCGGCTGACGGTCTGCACGCAAGTCCTCGTCACGGAAACAACGCACGATCTGGAAATAACGGTCATAGCCGGCCACCATCAACAACTGTTTAAAGGTCTGGGGCGACTGGGGCAGTGCATAAAATTCTCCCGGATTCATCCGTGAAGGCACCACGAAGTCGCGAGCACCTTCCGGCGTGGATTTGATCATATAGGGTGTCTCGATCTCCAGAAAACCCTCCTTATCCAGGAAACTCCGGATGCTCTGGGCCATTCTGTGCCGCAACGCCATGGCCCGTTGCAGAGGAGGACGCCGCAAGTCGAGATACCGGTAATGCATCCGCAGATCATCTCCTCCGTCACTCTGCTCCTCGATCGTGAAGGGAGGGGTCTGGGCGGCATTCAATACGGTCAATGTCTCGACAGCCACCTCTATATCCCCGGTAGGCATCTTCGGATTTTTGGAAGCCCGTTCGATCACCTTTCCCGTAGCCTGTACGACAAACTCACGGCCCAAATGAGCGGCCATCTCCCGGACTTCAGCCGGAGAATGTTCCTCCACGGCCAATTGGGTAATTCCATACCGGTCTCTCAGATCGATGAAAGTCATGGCACCCAGATTCCGTACTTTCTGTACCCATCCGGCCAGCGTGACGGTCTGATTCAGATTTTCCATGCGAAGTTCTCCGCAGGTATGCGTTCTGTACATATTTTATTTTTGTTAGTTTTGCAATGTGTAAAACGACCTCAAAGGTAGGAATTTTCATGGAGACGAAACAGAAAACGGACGAAAATTTTATGCGTCAGGCACTGGTCGAGGCAGAAAAGGCATTCGAACGGGAAGAGGTCCCCATTGGCGCAGTTGTTGTGAGCGAGGGGATGATCATCGGTCGAGGACACAATCTGGTGGAGTCGTTGGGCGATGCCACCGCACATGCCGAAATGCAGGCATTGACGGCGGCTTCGGCCGCATTGGGAGGCAAGTATCTGGACAAATGTACCCTCTATGTCACCGTAGAGCCCTGTGTGATGTGTGCAGGAGCATGTGCCTGGAGTCAGATCGGGCGGATAGTTTGGGGCGCCGACGATCCCAAACGAGGTTTCATGCGATACGGTCAAACCATTTTACATCCTCGTACAGAGATTGTTAGAGGAGTTCTGGAGGGAGAATGCAGCGAATTGGTCAGCCGCTTCTTCAAAAAACTTAGATGGTGACTTTGGATTTTCAGTATAAATCATTTAATTTTGTCTGAAAGCCTTAACAGAGGAACAGGAACAAACAATCAACTAATAACACGTAAAACATCGACAATGAAGCGAGTAAAAATGATGCTGGCGGTCGCTGCCGCCTTGTTCGTGATCGGAGGCGTAAATGCTCAGACAGCCACCGACGTAGGCAAAAAATTCAATGCTGCCGCCGAACTGATTAACGGAAAGAAATATGCCGAAGCAATTCCCCTACTGCAGGAAGCGATCGATATGGGAGTAAAAGTAGGTCCCGACGCCCTTGCCACAGTACAACAAGCACAGAAACTGCTTCCTCAATGCTATTTCCGCAAAGCGGTAGCCGCTGCTCAGGCAGCACAATTCGACGCAGCTGTCGCCGACCTGACGAAAGCTTCGGAACTGGGAGAACTCTATGGAGACCTTTCGACGGCCAACAACGCGAAACGAATGATCTCGCAAGTCTATACGGCTATGGGTGCCAGTGCATTCAATTCCAAAGATTATGCAAAAGCAGTCGAAATCTTCGCTAAAGGTTACGAAGCCAATCCCAACGACACGAAACTGGGTCTGAATCTGGCCATGAGCTACTGCGAATTGGGTTTGAACGACTCAACCTATATGGACAAAGGTTTGGACGTCTACAAAAACATTATCGCATTGGAGAACCGTCACAGCAAATATAAAGCTGATGCCGCCACAGCCAAGGAGAAAGTGGTTTATTATCTGATGCTCAACGTTCCCAAACTGGCCGAAGAGAAAAACTACGAAGAGATCATGAAAGTGGCCGACCACATCGTAGCCATCGACTCGACCAATGCTCAAGGGAACTTGCTGCGTCTGCAGACCGCAACCAACATGAAAGACTGGGACAAAGTGATCGCCCTGGGTGATGCCGCAGCTGCCCTGCAGCCCACCCCCGAATTGCAATCGGACGCCTATTTCTTGCTGGGTGCCGCCTATCAGAACAAAGAAAACAAGGCAAAAGCCATCGAAACCTACAAAAAGGTGACAGCCGGCAACAATGTGGAAACGGCCAAAGCCCAAATCACTTTATTGAGTAAAAAATAAACTTCTGCAAAGAATTAACAAAAAACTGCGGTCAATTATGACCGCAGTTTTTTGTTTCCATCGTATTCTCTGCCCGAGGAAATATCCATTTTTTAGCGACCCTTTTATTATCTTTGCCCCGTGAAACCGATACGCACAATAGAATTATTGGCTCCGGCACGAGACTACGCTTCCGGCCAGGCCGCCGTGGATTACGGTGCAGATGCGCTGTATATCGGAGGAACACGCTTCGGGGCACGTTACGCCGCCTCCAACACAACGGAAGAGGTAGCCCGACTGGTCGAGTATGCCCACGCCTACGGAGTACGCATACACGCCACACTCAACACATTGATCTATCCCGGCGAACTGGACGAAGCAGCCCGCACAGCCCAAGAGTTATGCGAGGCGGGTGTCGACGCCCTGATCGTTCAAGACATGGCATTCCGACGGATGAACCTGCCCGTCGAGCTTCATGCCTCAACACAGGTCTGCAATACCACCCCAGAAGGAGTGCGCTTTCTGGAAGCATGTGGTTTCTCCCGCGTCATTCTCGAACGAGGACTGACTTTGGATGAAATCAAAGCAATCCGTCAAGCCACCCATGTTCCGCTGGAATGTTTCGTTCATGGTGCGATCTGCGTAGGCTACAGCGGACGGTGTTACTTGAGTCGCAGTCAATCCACCCGAAGCGGAAACCGCGGCGAATGCACCCAGGCCTGTCGACTGCCCTATGACCTGGTCGACGCATCGGGACGAACACTCTTTCAGGGAAAACACCTGCTGTCGGTCGGCGATCTGAATCTGTCGGACCGACTGGAGGATCTGATCGACGCAGGGATCGACTCCTTTAAAATCGAAGGCAGACTCAAAGACATTGTATACGTCAAAAATACGGTGGCCTACTACCGCAGGCTTCTGGATCAGATCATCGAATCGCGCAGAGGCCTGATTCGATCCTCCGTGGGCAAAAGCACACCCGATTTCATACCCGATCCCATCCGCAGTTTCACCCGGGGTTTCACCCGTTATTATTTCGACGGACGTCGTCCCGCCACCCAGGAAAGACCCTATCGGGTAGCCTCGTTCGACACCCCCAAAGCAACGGGAGCACGCTTAGGTCGTGTGAAGTCGGTCGGGAAAAACTTTTTCTCACTCACGGACCCAGCCGATATCGTTCCGGGCGATGGAATCTGTTTTCTTACAGGAGGAGAACTCGGAGGAACGAATATTAATCGAATCGAAGGAAACCGCATCTACCCCAACCGTATGGAAGGCATTGTTCCCGGTGTGACACTTTTCCGGAATTACGACCACCGTTTCGCCTCGACAGTCGAACGGAGCAGCATTCGCCGTAAAATCGCAGTGCAGGCCCGCTACGAATGGAATGGGCAACAACTCTCACTCCATCTGTGCGACGAAACGGGCATCGAAGTCGAGGAGAGGCTTGCCGGGCCTTTCGATCCGGCCCAAAATCCGGAAAAGATGCGCATCCTGTTTCAAACACAAACCGCCAAAAGCGGAGAGACGATTTTCGCCATACAGAAGGTGGATCTGCCCGGGAACAATCCTCCGTTCCTGCCCTCTTCGACCGTGAACGAATTACGACGGCACGCCCTCGAGCGACTCTTGCAGGCTCGTCTGTCGGCCCATATTCTTCCACAACCTCTTCCGGAGCAGACCGACTATCCGTTCCCCGCCACTCACCTGGGGCCCGAATACAACGTCACCAATCCGCTGGCCGAGCAATTCTATCGCGATCACGGGGTCTGTCAGATTGAACAGGGTCAGGACCTGCGCCCTACAACCCGAGGATGTCGTGTCATGACCAGCAGCTACTGCATCCGACGCGAAACGGGTCAATGCCTCCGAAAGAAAAACGACTGGAAAGGAACGCTCTATCTGACTCACGGCACGAAACGTTATCGACTCGAATTCGACTGTCTCCACTGTCAGATGCATCTTTTCGACGAATCCTCCGAAAACTCGTCTACACCCTCTGCCGGACAATCCGTATCACCCAAACTCCACCGATAATGAAAGCACCCGATCTGCTCACCCCTACCCACTGGAAAGACTACGAATTGGTCGACTGCGGCGGTTTCGAAAAGCTGGAACGCTTCGGATCGCACACGCTCCGTCGGCCCGAACCCCAGGCCATCTGGGAGAAATCGCTGCCGGAGGAGGAGTGGCGTCGCCTGGCCGATTGTTCGTTCCGCCGCGAAGGGCGTAGTGAGGAGCGAGGACAGTGGAGTGTACGACCAGGCATGCCGGACCGTTGGTCGGTGAACTACCGTTACCGGGAGATGTCGCTGCGGATGCGCTTGGGACTTACCTCCTTTAAACATGTGGGCCTTTTCCCCGAACAGGCCGAAAACTGGGACTTCATTTTCGACAGCGTAAAACGTCTTCAGGGCTCTCGACCAGACACCTCCAACACGACTTCCCGTCCGCGAGTACTGAATCTGTTCGCCTATACGGGCGGAGCTTCGCTGGCCGCCTGTGCGGCAGGAGCCGAGGTCACCCATGTCGATTCGGTGAGACAGGTGGTCAGTTGGTCGCGAGAAAACATGGAAGCCAGCGGTCTTGAAGGTATCCGTTGGATCGTGGACGACGCCATGAAATTCGTACGCCGAGAGGTGAAACGAGGCCGGTTCTACGACGGTTTGATTCTCGATCCTCCGGCCTATGGGCGCGGTCCGGAAGGCGAACGTTGGATTCTGGAGGAACAGATCACCGAACTGCTCTCGCAATGCAGCCGACTATTGATTCCCCAGCCATCGTTCCTGGTTCTGAATCTCTATTCTATGGGACTCTCCGCCCTGCTGGCCAAAAGCGCAGTCAATCAACTTTTCGGATCCGTTTCCCAGGAGCAATTCGGAGAACTCTATGTCACCGATCGAGCCGGAAAGGCCCTGCCGCTGGGAGTATATTACCGCTTCTTCAGAGCGTAAATTTTCCCTTTTCGCTCCGCGCAACGGTCTCTAATAAAGCATAATTCCCACGACTCCCGAAGCGACAATCAGCAGGATCGGATTGACCTTCAGCACCGAAAACACGAAACAGAGTCCGAAAATCACCCAACTTTTCCAGTCGATGAATGTGTCGGGTGTCAACAGAATCAATGCAGCGGCCACAATCATTCCGATCACCATGGGTTGCATACCTCCCATGGCCCCGGTTACATATTTATTATGTTGCAATTTGAGATAGAAACGGGTCACGGCCAACATGATGGTCAACGAGGGCAGACACACGGCGATCGTAGCGAGCATCGACCCCCAGATATTTCCCGTCACGGTATAGCCGATATACGTGGCACTATTGATGGCAATAGGTCCGGGAGTCATTTGCGAAATGGCAATGATATCGGCCAGTTGAGCATTGGTCAGCCAGTGATTCTGCACGACGATCTCGTTCTGAATCAAAGAAAGCATGGCATAGCCGCCACCAAACCCGAAGAATCCGATCTTCAGATAAACATAGAGCAATTGCAGATAGATCATCGTTTCTCCCTTTTAGTGTGGAGGAACGTCCACAATATTCCCCCCACAGCCCCCAACAAAATAAACAAAATGGGCGATACGCTCAATTTCCACACAACGACGGCAGCAACCAAAGCCAACAGAATCCGTTTCCATCCCATCCCCTTGGCCAGGCCCATGATCGGGGCCACGATTAAAGCCACCACAGCCGGCCGCATACCCTTGAAAGCGGCCTCCACCACATGATTGTGACGTATTTCGGTAAAAAACATGGCTATCAGCAAAATAATCACAAACGAAGGAATCACCACGCCCAAAATCGAGGCAAACGCTCCCCGATAACCATCCATCCGATAACCTACAAACACCGATGTATTGAGCGAAATGGGGCCGGGAGCCGATTGTGCCAAAGTGAGCAGTTCCAGAAACTGTTGACGTTCGACCCAACCCCGACGATCGATCACTTCGCGTTCAATGAGCGGAATCATCGCATAACCGCCCCCGAAGGTGAATACTCCGATTTTGAAAAAAGAGGTGAATAGCTGCCACCACATCACCCCCTGTCTCTTCTCATTTTCCATAATCTACTGATTGATAAAAGCGACCGAAATCACCGCGGCCAGGGCAGCCGTCTCAGTCCGCAGACGACTCGTCCCGAGCGACAACTCCCTGAATCCATTTTGCCGGGCCAAAGCCACCTCCTCCGGAGAAAAATCGCCCTCGGGACCGATCAGAATCAACACGGCATCACCCGGATGGACATAATCACCCAACAATTTCCGATTATCCGCGTTTCTGTCACAATGGGCAATCAACTTCACCCCCTCGAACGGACGTTCGACCAACTTCCGAAACGCAGTCATCTCTTCCAATACGGGATGATAGGCCTTAAGCGACTGTTTCATGGCACTGGTAATCACCTTTTCCCCCCGCTCGGACTTAATCACACGACGCTCAGACCGGGCACAAAGCAACGGCACGATACGATCTATCCCCACCTCAGTGGCTTTTTCCAAAAACCATTCGAACCGTTCGATATTCTTGGTCGGAGCCACGGCCACGGTAAGTTCCCAGTTCCGTTTCTCGAACTCGGGAACGGTCCGGATCACCTCCACCGCACAATGGTGCTGATCGGGATCGACCACCCGGGCCAGGTAGAGATTCCCCCGTCCGTCGGTCAGATACAATTCGTCGCCCTCAGCCAGGCGGAGCACCCGTACGCAATGACGACTCTCTTCCTCCCCCAGCTCATACCGGGGCAGAGTGATATCGGGAGCATAAAACAGTTGCATTTTATATCGAATTAATTTTAACTTTGCAAAGAAACAAAAAATAATCCAGTTTTATGAAAAAGACGACGATGCGATTCATCGCGCTCCTTTTGATGCCACTGATGACAACCATGATCTACTCCTGCAAACATCACGCTCCGGAGGGACCCAATCCGTTGCTTTCCGAATGGAATACTCCGTTCGGAGTCCCGCCTTTCGATCAAATTGAAACAGACCATTATCTGCCGGCCTTCGAAGCAGCCATCGCCGAACATACAGCACAAATAGACTCGATCACCGCCGACGGAGAGACCCCCAGTTTCGAGAACACGATTCTGGCTTTCGACCGCAGCGGAGAACGTCTCTCCCGCATTGCCAATGTATTCTATCTGGTAGCGGCAGCCGACAACAATCCCGAAATGCAAGCCGTCCAGGAGAAAGTCTCTCCGATGCTCTCCGGACACTCCGATCAAATCATGCACAACGAAGCGCTCTTTGCCCGTGTAAAAACAGTGTATGAATCGCTTCCGACCTCGGGACTCGATTCGCTTCAACAACGACTGACCCGGAAAATCTATAAGGAGTTCGTCCGCTCGGGGGCGGCTCTCGATCCGGAAAAGAAACAACAACTGCAGAAAATCAACGAAGAACTATCCCTGTTACAGGTTCAATTCGGAAACAACCTGTTGTCAGAAAACAAGGACTTTATTCTCGCAGTGGATTCATCGGGACTGGCAGGCCTTCCGACCAATGTAGTGACCGCCGCTGCCGCTGCCGCAGAGAAAGCGGGCAAAACGGGACAGTGGGTATTCACACTCAGCAAACCGAGTCTGATCCCCTTCCTCACCAACTCCGAACGTCGCGATTTGCGCGAAACCCTCTACAAAGGGTATCTCGAACGTTGCAACCACAACAATGAAACGGACAATAAACAGATTGTGAACGACATGATTCGTCTGCGGACCGAACGGGCCCATCTGTTGGGATATCCCTCCCATGCAGCCTTCGTCCTCGACGACGAGATGGCCAAAACGCCCGAAAATGTCTACTCCCTGCTCGACGGTCTATGGACCCCTGCTCTCGAACGGGCCAAAGCCGAATTGGCCGAAATGAAACAATTGAGCAAAGAGGAGAAAGGAGATGATTCGCTCGCTTCGTGGGACTGGTGGTACTACGCGGAAAAGGTACGCAAGGCCAAATATGCGCTCGACGAAGAGATGTTACGGCCCTATTTCTCGCTGGAAAACGTACGTAACGGAATCTTCATGTTGTGCAATCGGCTCTATGGACTCACATTCCGTCCCATATCGGCTCCCGTCTACAATAACGAATGCCATGTGTACGAGGTTCTCGACAAGGACAACTCCCACCTGGGGGTTCTCTATCTGGATTTTTTCCCGCGCGACGGCAAATCGGGCGGCGCCTGGTGCGGCACTTTCCGTGACCAATCCTACGACGAAAAAGGAAACCGTATCTCACCCGTGGTTAGTATCGTATGCAACTTCACGCGACCTGCATCCAATTCCCAATCCGCACTGCTTACACTGGACGAAACGGCTACCTTTTTCCACGAATTCGGTCATGCCCTGCATAACTTCTTCCTCGATGTCAAATACAACGGACTCAACTCCGTGGAGCGCGACTTCGTGGAACTTCCTTCGCAAATCATGGAGAACTGGGCTTTCGAACCGGAACTGTTGCGCCAGTACGCTCTGCACTACCAATCGGGCAATCCCATCCCGGACCATCTGATCGAAAAGATTCAGAACAGCAAACTCTTCAATCAGGGATTCGCCACGGTGGAATATCTGGCCGCATCGTACTCCGATCTGGATATCCACAACCTCGACGAATATGCTCCGATCGACGTGAATGCCTTTGAAAAGAGGGTTCTGAACGAGAAACGAGGATTGATTCCCGAGATCGAACCCCGCTACCGTTATCCCTACTTCAGCCATATTTTCGACGGAGGATACTCTTCGGGATACTATGGTTACATCTGGGCAGAGGTGCTCGACAAGGATGCTTTCCAGGCTTTTGCCGAAACGGGAGACATTTTCAACAGCGACGTTGCACAGCGTTTCCGCCGCGAAGTACTCTCCAAGGGAGGATCGGCCGATGGAATGGTGCTTTATCGCAATTTCCGAGGACAGGAACCCGCTCGCGAACCATTGCTCCGGGCCCGTGGATTGATTCAAGAGAAATCCTCATCCGCCCAATAGCGATCGGGAATCTTCTCCGAAAAACGTTCTCCGAATTTATTTTCCCAAAATAAAAATGGCCGGACGTTTATTGATCTGAGGGCAAGCCATTCCTTTCCACTCCCGAATCGTCGCCGTACGAATAAATTCGTTGGGTTCCGACAGATCGACCGCTACTGTCAATCGGGTCTCCGCCTGGCAAACTGAAAACAGTTGCTCAAGCAATTTTGCATTCCGATAGGGAGCTTCGATAAAAATCTGCGACTGGCCCTCCGTAAGCGCTCTCCGTTCGTAATGACGAATCGCCCGGGCCCGTTCGGGCGGCTTGACCGGCAAATAACCATTGAATGCAAACGACTGTCCATTCAGGCCGGAAGCCATCAACGCCAACAGTATCGACGAAGGACCCACCAAAGGCACCACTCGAATACCATGGCGATGACACAACGCGGCCAGATCGGCTCCCGGATCGGCAACACCCGGCACACCTGCTTCGGAGACCATTCCCGCATCGCGTCCCGCCAGCAAGGGAACGATCAGTTTCTCCACCTCCTGTTGCGGAGTGTGTTCGTTCAATTCGGCCATCTCCAATTCAGCGACAGGTCTCCCGATGCCGGCTCGACTCAAGAAACGTCGTGCCGTACGGGCATTCTCCACCACGAAATAATCCAACGAACGAATCACCTCACGATTATGCATCGGCAACACATCATACGGATCGCCGTTCTCCCCGATCGGACAGGGGATCATATAGAGAGTTCCCTTGACAGTCATCGTCCTTACTCCTTCAGATAGACCCGTTTCACCCGAGTCGATATAGAGGTCATAATCTCATAAGGAATCGTATCCAACACCCGAGCCATATCGGAAACGCTATTCCCGGGACCTCCTCCATAGACAATTACCTCATCGCCTTCCCTGCACTCGATATCCGTAACATCCACCATACAGGTATCCATACATACACGACCCACGATCGGCGCCGGTTTGCCATTCACCCGGAAAGACCAACGGCCACAACCCAGGTGACGATCCAATCCATCGGCATAACCGATCGGCACGGTAGCCGTACGAGTCGGCCGAGACAGATGTCCGGCCCGGCCATAGCCCACCGTCTGCGAAGAGTCGAGCTCCTTGATCTGCACGATTCGGCTCTTGAGTACGGCCACCTGACACAATTCCGTCTCCCCTTGAGCCGTAGTAGCCACCCCGTAGAGTCCGATACCCAGTCGGCACATATCATACTGTGCCTCCGGAAAACGTTCAATCGCAGCACTGTTGGCAATATGACGAAACACCTGATAGGGGAGCGCCTCCACAATCCGACGACTCATCGCCTCGAATCGGGAGAGTTGTTCCCGGGTAAATTCATCTTCGGTCGCCTCGTCCGACACGGCAAAATGCGAAAAGACACTCTGTACCTTGACCAAATGGCCACAATCGCCAATCTCCTGCAACAATCGATCGATATCTTTCTCCACAAATCCGAGCCGGTGCATACCCGTATCGAGTTTAATATGGATCGGATAGTCTCTCTCCCCGTGGCGCCGCAATTCATCCACAAAGGCATGGAGCGACAAGAAATTATAGATTTCGGGTTCCAGCCGATGGGCTATCATCAATTCGAAACTGTCCGAATCGGCATTCAATACCACAATCGGCATCGAGATTCCTCTCTCCCGCAAGGCAACCCCCTCGTCGGCAAATGCCACCGCCAGATAGTGCACGCCCTGATGTTGAAGCATGTTGGCGATTTCATATCCACCATGTCCGTAACTCGAGGCCTTGACCATCGCCATCAGACGGGTATTGGGTTTCAACTTGGCCCGGTTTACATTCAGATTATGAATCATCGCGTCCAGATCCACTTCCAGCATTGTGGTATGGCTCTTGAGCTGAAGGGCATGACTGACTCGTTCGAACTGTGAGGAACGATTACCCTTGATCAAAATAGCACGTCCGGCTATACTCTCTCTGGTCACGGCTGCCAAAAACGCATCGGTCGTGGGATAAAACTCCGAACCTCGGGGAAAAAGCGAGGCATACTCCCGAATATGTGTTCCGATACCGATCAAATGATCCACACCGGTTCCCTTCATCAAGTGAGCCACTTTCGTATAGAGTTCCTCCTCGGTGTAGCCGCTCTGCAGAATATCCGACAAAATCAATGTCTGCGGCCGTTCTCCAGCCACGCTGCGCAGATAGTCCAACGCTATGGCAAGCGAATTGACATCCGAATTATAGGAATCATTCACGATCAACGAACCGTTCAATCCGTCTTTCAGTTCCAATCGCATGGCTACGGGCTGGAGTTCGCCCAAACGTGCACAGATCGCCTTACGATCATACCCCATCGCATCGTAAAATGCCACGGCCAAAGCGGCGTCCTCACGCGAAGCACGATCCGGAAAACCACAACAGAGATCATTCTTCGCAGCATCGACCAATCGGGGCACAACACCATCTTCCGAGCGACGCTTGGCTTCGGCAACCTGGTAAAGCAACTGCTCTTCGATCTGAGGATAGTGGCTGCTATAAATAATGGTCCGCGCATGGCGGAACAGATGAAGCTTCTCCTCCAGTTTATGTTGCAAATTGCGGAAATGTTCCTGATGGGCATCTCCGAGTGTAGTGATGATTCCCACATCAGGTCGAACGATCCGTTCCAGACGGGCCATCTCTCCCGGTTGAGAAATTCCGGCTTCGATCAGTACAATCTGCTCATCGCCTTCCATCATCAACACCGACAGTGGCACCCCGATTTGCGAATTGTAGCTCTTGGGACTGCGGAACAATTTCACTCCCGGCGGACAAAGTTGAGCGATCCACTCCTTTACCACGGTCTTGCCGTTGCTGCCCGTAATACCTGCCACAATGCCGCCGAAATGGCTTCGATAGTCGGCCGCCAAAGCCTGAAGCGCAACCACAGCACTCTCCACGTGGACGAAACCGGCTTCCGGATAACTCTCCATCCGCACATCGCGTTCCACCATAAATGCCCTGACACCCCGATAATAAAGTTCCGCTATATAGGCGTGTCCATCATGATTCACCCCCGCGATCGCCACAAACAACGGTCGGTCACCGAGCGAAAAGCTGCGGCTGTCGGTCGCCGCCGAACAGACCGTATGGTCTACTCCCGTCAATTTTCCTCCGCAAATGCGTGCAATGTCACTGAGTGTATATTTCATGTCAGTAGTCTATAAATTTCTTCGCTTCATTTATTCTCACAAATCGAGTTTCACTACCGTGATTCCCGCTCCGCCCAACTCCACATGTTCATCCTCCGCAGCCACCACCACGGGAACAGTCCGCAAATACCGACGTATCTCTTCCTTCAATGCTCCCGTTCCCTTTCCGTGCAGGATACGCAACTCCGTCGAACCCACCATGATCGCGTCGTCCACGAAATTCTGCACAGCCTCCAGGGCCTCTGCCGCCCGCATCCCGCGTACGTCGATCTGCTGTTTGAAATTGAGTTTACGTTCCGAAACGCCAGTACTGATCGAAGCCATCGGCATGCGTTGACGTTGTTGCTTCTTATACTCGGCATTCGACACGGCCACAAGCCGATCCTTCTCCACCGTAGTAAGAATCTGACCGAAAGCCACCGTCACTCGACGGCCTTTCATCGCCACCACTTCACCCAGGGTCTCCTGATCGGCAATGCGGACCTTGCTCCCCACTGTGATTTCCCGGGGGATCTGCCGTTCGGATTCCGGTTCGACGGCCACCTCTTCCCCCCTACGCAACTTACGTTCGGCCCGTTGTTTCTGACGCTGGAGCAACTTCTCCATCTCTCGCTCTATACGATCCTGTTGAGCCTTATTCTCCTCGGGATGGGTAATTGACTCACGGAACGCCTCCAATTCCTTCCGCACGAAACGGGTCTTCTCCTTGTCGGCCTGCGACTCGCGGATCGTACGTATCGTATTTTCGATCTGCCGGTTTGCCTCCGAAGTCAGTCGTTCAGCCTCCTCGCGGGCCTGTTTCATGATCTGTGCCCGTTCCTGTTTGATCCGGGTCAGCTGTTCGGCATACTTGGCCTCCAACTCTTCCACCTTCCGCTCGGCAATCCGAATACGGTCGCGCTTCTGCTCCCAGTAACGTTTGTCCCGGGCCACTTCCCTCAACTGTTTCTCGATATTGATATGGTCGCTGCCCGCCTTTTCGGAGGCCGAACGGATAATCTCCTCGGGAAGTCCGATCTTTCGGGCAATCTCCACGGCAAACGAACTGCCCGGCTTACCCATCTCAAGTCGGAACAGCGGACGAATATTCTGTACGTCGAATGTCATCGCCCCGTTGAGAACCCCTTCGGCACCGCTGGCATAATATTTCAGATTGGAATAGTGGGTCGTAATCACCCCGAAACATCCCCGGGCTTCGAGTCGCTCGAGAATCGATTCGGCAATCGCCCCTCCGATGATCGGTTCCGTTCCCCCTCCGAACTCGTCGAACAGTACCAGCGAACGGGCATCGGCATGTGCCAGCACATTCTTCATGTTGAGCAGATGGGACGAATAGGTGCTCAAATCGTTATCGATGGATTGTTCATCGCCGATGTCGATAAAAATATTCCTAAAGAGAGGCAATTCCGAATTTTCGAGCACCGGAATCAGAAATCCACATTGGAACATATACTGTAACAGCCCCACTGTCTTCAGACAGACCGACTTGCCGCCTGCATTGGGTCCCGATATGACCAGAATATGCTTCTTACGGGTCAGTTGCAGATCGAGCGGCACCACTTTGCCTCCCTCGCGAGCCAAGGTTTGGGCCAACAGCGGATGACGTGCTCCACGCAAATTGAGTTCCCCCTCCTCCGAAAGAATCGGTTTCACACAACCGTTGTCGAGAGCAAAACGAGCTTTGGCCCGAATCATGTCGATCGTTGTGAGATAGTCTCCCGAAGCCCCGATCGCACCGATCTCCGGACGCAACATCTCGGTAAAAGCCGTAAGAATACGGATCACTTCGCGCCGCTCCTCATACTCCAGTTCGCGCAGTTCGTTAGTGATCTCCACCACTTCGACCGGTTCGACATAAAAAGTCTTGCCCGTAGCCGATTCGTCGTGAATAAATCCTCTGAGTTTTTTTTTGTTGGCTGCCGAGACAGGGATCACGGGGCGCCCGTCACGAATCGACACTGTCGCATCGGCCTCCACGATACCCGCACTCTGGGCTTGTGTCAGAATCTGTTGCAGACGTTTCGACGCCTGTCCTTCTCTTTCACGGATGGCTCGGCGGATGGAATACAACTCGGGAGAGGCACTGTCTTTCACCTTCCCGAAACGGTCGATCAACGAATCGATATGATTGATAATCTCCGGAAATCCGCTTACTCCCGCAGAAAAGGCTTTCAGTCGGGGATATTGTTCTTCGCTCCGGTTATTGAAAAACTCCACCAGATCGTGTACGGCCACCAATGCCCGCCGCAGGGCCACAATCTCCTCCACCTCGAGAAAAGCCCCCACGATCTCCACCTTGTGCAGCAAAGCATCCGTATCGACATACTCCCCGCCAGGGAAATCACTCTCCATCATCAACGCCATCCGCAACTCATCGCACAATGTCAGGCGTTCAGCCACCTCCCCCGGCGAAGAGGAAAACCCCTCCTCGGAAAGTTTACGCACAGCAGCACGGGTCGTACAGAGGGCACCGATCTGCTCCCGAATACGGTCGAAACCGATCTTCGTTTCGTAATTGGCAGGATAAATCACGGACTATTTCTCTTTTTTGCCACCGAACACCGAAATGTGGATATATCGTCCCGGATGGGCTTTCAGATCTTCCAACAGCCGCGACAAATTTCCGCTGGCCGAGGTAAGTGAATCATAAAGTGCCGGATCATTGACCAACTTGCCCAAAGTACCGTCACCGTCGTTCACCTTTTTCAATGCCTCATCGAGCTGAGCCAACGAACCGTTCAGATTATCCATTGTCGCAGGAATATTCGAACGCCGAAGCGAATCGGTGAAACCGTCTACATTGGCAAGAATATGATCGATCCGGGACGCATTGTCTTTCAACGTTGCGGAAAGCGCATTCATATTGGATATAATACCCTGTAAATTCTGACTCTCGGCCCCGACAACCTCGTCGAGCGATCCGGAAATAGATGCCAGATTGGCCATCGTGGCATTCACATTGGCTGAATTCTCCGTCAACAGTGTATTCAGCGCACGGAGCGTGGCCGTAATCTCATTGACCAGTTCATTGGCACGCTGTTTCAAAAACTCGAACTCGGAACCGGCCACCTCCAAAAAGTCTTTGTCCATCACCGCTCGAATCGTATCGCGATTATCCAGATACTCTCCTGAATCACCCAACTCGATCTCAATAGCCTTGCCGCCCATAATTCCGTCGCTATATACACGAGCTTCGGAATTGACCGGAATCTTAAATTTCGACTTGATCGTCAACTCCAACACAATCTTGCTCGAACGTTCCGGATCGTAGATGATATCGCTCACTGCTCCCACCTTAAACCCCTTGATCTTGATAGCCGAAGATGATTGTATTCCGTTTACCTGATCGTATGTCGCATAATAGATATTATTTGTATTGAACAGATCTCGCCCCTTCAAAAAGTTAACGCCCCAATACAAGCACACCAACATCAGCACCGCAAACATGCCGATCTTCACCTCCCGTTTCATATTCAATTTCATGCGATCCAATTTTTATCGTAATCCACTATTACTGTCCCGACAACCGACGAGCCTCGGCCATCGCAATAGGTTGTCCATTACGGAAGGCCACCATAAAAGCATCTTTCACCGTACGGCGTACTTTCTGCTGCATAGCTGCCACCTGCTGATAGGAGGCACTCTCGCCGACAAAATATTTATAATATTTCCCTATTTTCTTCTCTGTCACTTTTCCCCGATACGGACCGAACACCCGATCGTTCGGGCTGAGTCTCTCATAGGAGATCTTCACCTGTATGGCAAATGTAATCTCTTTCGATCCTCGATTCTTTCCAACCGTACTCTCTTTTTTGCTCTCAGAAGCCGGCTCCGATGCACTTTCCGTGTCACGTTCGGTCACTGTATCATCCTGCTCTCCGCCCAACTGAACGGTTTTTGTCCGACCCTCCACACGGCTTTTATATTCGCTGAAAGCGTTGAACAGCGAACGGGCCACTTTGCGCTGTCCCGTCTCCGACACCAGGAATGCCCGGTCGCGGGCATTGGACATGAAACCCAATTCGGTCAACACACTGGGCATGGCTGTCTTCCACAGCACCAAATACGGCGCCTGACGCGCTCCCCGATCCACCGCCGTCTTATTCTGTACGTAATGTTTCTGCACGATCTCGGCAAAAGTCATACTCTGATCGATATAGGCGTGCTGCATCAGCGAAAATATAATGAAACTCTCGGTCGATCCGGGCTCATAACCCTCGTATTTCACCCGATAGTCCTCCTCGAAACTGATCACGTCATTCTCCCTCATGGCCACATCCAGATTGGCCTGCACCTTACTCATACCCATCACGAAGGTCGAACAGCCTGCTGCCGAAGAGTTGGTCGCCGCATCGACATGGATCGACAGGAAAAGATCGGCTCCCGCCTTATTGGCAATATTTCCCCGACGAGCCAGCTCCACATACACGTCGGTCTTCCGGGTATAGATCACCTTCACGTCCGGCAGATTCTTCTCGATCATTCCGCCCAACAACAAGGCGACCTTCAAGGTAATGTCCTTTTCACGATATTGCCGATAAACGGTTCCCGGATCTTTTCCGCCATGACCGGCATCGATCACGATCGTCCGTACGCTTGCACGATCCTTGGCGGGAGCCTGTGCTCCGACCTCTCCCACAAACCCTACTAAAAGCAACAAGATTGCCAAAAATCCGCTTACCGAAACTTTCATGTGCGAAAAGTGTGAGTATCTTCGTTTTTTTCTCTATTTTTGTCCCCGTAAAAAGACACAAATATGCAGCCGGAAACCACTCCCAGGAGGTTTTTGCCGACTTTGTCGGCAAAGGTAATAAAACTTCTCCAAAGAGTCAACTTTCCCCGCTGGGTTACATACTTTATTTTTTATCCCGACGTTACTTTTGCACAGAGCCGAACACCGGGTAGAACATACGGAACAGTTTGAATAAACGGATCAAAAAATATCTTTTTACCACGCTGATTCTGGCCCTTTGCGGACAGATGGTGTTCAGCGGGTCCTTACAGGAGACGGAGCGAAACCGCCCCGAACGTCGTAAGGCTGCCCGAACAGCACGTGCAGCTGTTCAAACACCCAAAGATACCCTGCGCGGCGATTCGTCAGTACTCCATGCAGATTCGCTGCTGCTTACTCAAGATTCATTGGCGGGAATCGACTCTCTGAGCCAGGATTCGCTGGCCAAAGACACTACCGCCTCGAAACCTTTTCTGGAAGATGTCATCAGCGGAAAGAATACCGACTCTCTGGTCTACGATCTGAAAAACAAAACCGTGTATATATACAACGAGGGCGATGTGACCTATCAGGATATGAACCTGAAAGCCGACTTCATGCGTATCAACATGGATACCAAGCAGATCTATGCCTACGGAAAGCCTGACTCCACGGGGAAAGCCACTCGGCCGGAATTCATGCAGGGAGGATCCAGTTACACGATGGATACCATCCGTTACAACATAGATTCGAAAAAGGCGAAAATCCGCAACGTGGCCACCCAGGAGGGCGAAGGCTATCTGATCGGGCAAAACATCAAAAAAATGTCCGACAACACGATCAACATCGCCCAGGGAAAGTATACCACTTGCGACAATGTGGAACATCCCCACTTCTATATGGCCATGACCAAGGCCAAGGCCATTCCGGGTAAAAAAGTGATCGTGGGTCCCTCCTACTTTGTGATGGAAGACGTACCGATCTATTTCCTCGGGGTTCCCTTCGGATTCTTCCCTCTCTCGAGCGGCCGACATTCGGGATTCATCATGCCGGAATACGGCGAAGAGTATGTCAAGGGATTTTTCCTGCGCAACGGAGGTTACTACTTTGCATTCAATGACTATATCGATGTGGCCGCCACGGGAGGTTTCTACACACTGGGGTCCTGGGAGGCAGCTCTGGCTTCGAACTACGTGAAACGATACAAGTATCGGGGATCTCTGAACATGCGCTATTCGAAAGACATCATCGGAGAAAAGGGTGCGGCCGACTATGTGAACCAAAACAACTTCAACGTAACCTGGACGCACACTCAGGATCCCAAATTCCGTCCCAATTCGACCTTTTCGGCCAGTGTGAACTTCTCCACCAGCGGCTATTCGAAATACGGTTCGACCAACCTGAACGATTACCTCAACACCCAGACCAACTCTTCGATCGCCTACTCCAAAACCTGGACCGGCAAACCATTCTCTTTCTCGACCAACTTCCAGCATTCGCAGAACTCGGCCGACACCACCGTTTCGCTTAGTTTCCCGAACATCGTATTCAACGTGTCGAGAATCTATCCCTTCCGCCGCAAAGAGGGTGTCGGGAAACAACGCTGGTACGAAAAAATCTCTATCCAATACACCGGAACACTTGCCAACAACGTGACGGTCAAAGAGAGAGACCTGTTTACCGACAAAATGTTCAAAGAGATGAAAAACGGTGTACAACACACCATTCCCATCCAAACCTCGCTCAATCTGTTCAACTATATCAATATCAGTCCCAGCGCCAACTACACCGAACGATGGTATTTCAAAAAAATAGAGAAGGCATGGGATCCCGAGCAGAATCAGATAGTCAATGCCGACACCACATACGGATTCTACCGGCTCTATAATTACAACTTCTCGGTATCAGCCTCCACGAAAGTCTACGGAATGTTTACTTTCGGGAAGAAATTCCCAGTCCAGGCCATCCGTCACGTGATGACTCCCAGCATCAGTTTTACCTATACGCCGGATTTCGGAGACCCGCGATACGGTTACTATAAACCAATCCAGAGCGACTCCACGGGAACGATCTCCTACTATTCGCCTTTCGAGGGAGGAATGTACGGAATTCCGGGACGTTCGCGCTCCGCCTCCATTTCGTTCAGTCTGCAGAACAACTTGGAAATGAAGGTAAAAAGCAAGAAGGACACCTCCGGAGTCAAGAAAATCAAACTGATCGACAACTTCAGTATCAGCAGTTCGTACAACCTGCTGGCCGATTCGCTCAACCTGTCCCCATTCTCGCTGAGCCTGCGTACCACCATTTACGGCAATTTCGGACTGAACCTGTCTGCTACACTCGACCCCTATGAAGTGAACGAAAACGGCCAAAGAATCAACCGGTTCATGATCAAACGAGGCAAACTGGGACGAATCACCAACACCGGTTGGTCGTTCGGTTATACCTTCAACTCTAAAAAATCGAGCCAGCCGGCCGTGAACGATATCAACAGCCAGGGTGCCCCCCCACCCGAATACACCGATTTCTTCTCCAACCCGGACAATCAGGAATTGGACCCGAACACCCGACGAGTGTTGATGACCTCTCAATATTACGATTTCAGTATCCCCTGGAATCTGGGATTCAACTACTCGCTCAGCTATACCAACAACGGAATCCGGAAAAACGTGATCCAAACTCTCGGATTCAACGGCAGTATCAACCTGACACCCAAATGGGGCATCACGTTCAACGGCGGTTATGATTTCGAATCACGTCAGATCACCCCGGGCGTCATCACCATTGCCCGCGACCTGCACTGTTGGCAGATGAACTTCTCGTGGGTACCGGTGGGATTCCGTAAAAGCTGGAACTTCAACATCGCCGTCAAATCGTCCATGCTCAAGGACCTCAAATACGAAAAACAGAACAGTTTCTACGATAATTTATACGACTAACCCTCCCGCAGCCCTCTTTCTGTGCGGCGGCTAACCTTCAACTATGATTATGAAACGTATTTTTTTTACAGCCATGGTACTCTCATCGCTTTTGGGCGGTTGCGGTACACCTTCCGAGGAAAATCCGCTGCTCACCGAATACAAAACACCGTTCGACACCCCTCCTTTCGACCGTATCCGGCCGGAGCACTACCTGCCTGCTTTTGAAGCAGCTCTGACCGAAGCACGGGCCGAAGTAGATTCGATCCGGAATAACCCCGCACCAGCCACCTTCGAGAATACGATCGAAGCCTTGGAATACAAAGGGCAACGCCTAAATAACATTGCCGCCATCTTCTTCAATCTGCTCGAAGCTGAAACTTCGGAACAGATGCAACAGATCGCCCAACAGGTAAAACCCATGATCACGGAGTTCTCGAACGATCTTTCGCTCGATCCCGTACTCTTCGAACGTGTACGGACTGTCTGGGAACAAAAGGACAGCCTTAAACTCGATCTTGATCAACAGGTTCTGTTGGAAGACACCTACAAATCATTTACCCGCCGGGGAGCCGGTCTCCCGGAAGCCGACAAAGCCCGCTTCCGGGAGATCACCACGGAACTGTCGGGACTTTCACTCCAATTCGGACAAAACGTGCTCAAAGCGACCAATGACTTTGTCATGCACCTGACCGATTCGGCGGCTGTGGCCCCGATGCCCGACTTTGTGAAAGACGGAATGGCCCAGGAAGCCCGCGATAGAGGAATGGAAGGATGGTGTGTCACCCTGCAGGCTCCCAGCTACATTCCGTTCCTCACCTACTCTCCTTTCCGCGAATTGAAAGAACGCGTCTGGATGAAGTATAACACCCGAGGTCTGGCTGCCGATTCAACCGACAACCAGGAAATCGTTCGCCGGATCACCTCCCTGCGACTGGAAATGGCCAATCTGCTGGGTTATTCCACCTATGCCGATTACGTGTTGGAAGAGAAGATGGCCGGAAACCGTGCCACCGTAGATGCATTCCTGCACGATCTGTTAGAAAAGAGCATGCCCTACGCCCGGAAAGACTATGAGACAATATGCAACTATGCAAATGCGTCGGGAATGTATTCCGATTTCGAAATGAAGCCTTGGGACTGGGCCTATTTCGACGAAAAATATAAAAACGAACATTACGCTCTGAGCGACGAACAAATAAAACCTTATTTGCAATTAGATAATGTCCGTAAGGGCATTTTCCTGCTGGCCAACAAACTCTACGGTTTGACCTTTAAGGAGAATCCGGAGATTCCGGTGTTCCATCCCGATGTGACCGCCTACGAAGTGTACGACGAGAAGGACAAATTCATGGCCGTCCTTTATCTGGACTTCTTCCCCCGGGCCAGCAAACGGGGCGGCGCATGGATGACCTCTTTCCGCGAAATGTACGTCGACCGCGAAGGTCACGAAGTACGTCCGCTGGTCTCGGTCACCTGCAACTTCACCAAACCGACCGACAGCATCCCCTCATTGCTCACCTTCGACGAATTTACCACCTTCCTGCATGAATTCGGACATGCCCTCCACGGCATATTGGCCGAGGGTCGCTACGCTTCGCTCACGGGAACCAACGTCCGCCATGACTTCGTGGAATTGCCCTCGCAGATCATGGAAAATTGGGCCATAGAGAAAGAATTTCTCGATCTGTGGGCCGTACACTACCAGACAGGCGAGAAGATCCCGACCGAATTGATCGAAAAAATCGTGGCCGCACGCACCTATAACGCCGCCTATTTCAATGTGCGACAAGTGGCCTACGGCATGAACGATATGGCTTGGCACAGTATCACAACTCCCGTCAACGGCTCCGTGGTGGAATTCGAGAAGCAAGCCATGGCTCCGGCACAACTTTTGCCCGTGATCCCCAATACATGTATGTCGACAGCTTTCAACCATATCTTCTCGGGAGGGTATGCGGCCGGTTACTACGGCTATAAATGGGCCGAAGTACTCGAAGCAGACGCCTTCTCCCTGTTCAAGGAGAAGGGAATCTTCAACCGGGAAGTGGCCGATTCATTCCGTCGGAATATTCTCTCCAAAGGAGGCTCGGAGCACCCGATGGTACTGTTCGAACGGTTCCGCGGGCACAAACCCGACACCCGGGCCATGTTGGAAAGGATGGGAATCAAAGAGTAACTCTCGTTCCGAAACACCTCTTCGGTAGTGGACAGAAGCAGCTGAGACACACATGGGGACAGAGAATACAAAATTCCGTCAATCATACAACACCATGAAATATCTGTGTATACTGCTACTTCTGTTCGCTTCCTGCCGTAGCGAGAAGAATTCCAACAAAGAATTCTTTTCGGGTATGTTTGTCTGCCACGCCGGCAAGGCCTCATTGACCGATTGTGCCACGGGAATGACCGTCCCGATAAGCGATGAAAATGCCTATCCTTCATTGGAAAAGAGGTATTTTCTAACCATGCCCGACCCTCAAGAGGCAGTCTATATAGAATTTAGAGGGCGAATGGAACGACAGCCCAAGGAGGACGGTTCCGGCCTGGAAGATATCATTGTCGTCGACTCGCTCATCACGCTCGACCCGACTCAAAGATGCGATTATCAGGCCTTATTAGTCGGGGTTTATGAAGCCAAGACCAACAATGGCCGGTGTCTGCTGCGTCTGAAACCGAATTATGAATTCACTGAAACCCGATTTGTCACCGGTCAGGAAAATATGCAGGAACAAACCTCATCAGGACGTTGGTGGCGCAGTGCGGAACTCGAACTGATTCTGGAAGAGACCTCGCCTGATACTGCGGAACAATCTTTCCAAATGATACCCTCCCGAGAAACACTCACCCGCAATAGCGGCGGAGGTCCTATGGTCTATAAAAAAGTCTATCTATAAACATACACAAAGGGTATCCCTCGGCAGGATACCCTTTTTTATCATTCTTCCTTTCGGCTCGTTACATCAGAATACTTCTACTACACATTATAAAGATATCGTTTGATACTTCGTTTCGGAGTCTTCTCGAACTCATTGGGATAAAGTACAATACTTGCAATCCGCTCGTAGGGAGCCACCAACGTGTTCAGGGTTTTCAGATTCTCATCCATCACCTCGGGCAATTTACTGTGTGAAATACCGTCAGCATCAGCCTGTTCGTAGTCAGGACATACCAAAGCCACCAATCGTCCCTCGCGTTCCACCACCAACGACTCCATCACGCAGTAAAGATTATTCAGTTTTGCCTCGATCTCTTCCGGATAGATGTTCTGTCCACTCGGGCCAAGTATCATCGTCTTGTTCCGTCCGCGAATATAAAGCGTATTGTCTTCGTCAAGCGTCCCCACGTCACCCGTACGCATCCATCCATCGGGTTCTATCACCTCCGAAGTGGCCTTTTCATTCTTGTAATACCCCGCCATGACGTGCTCACCACGCACCAGTATCTCGCCAGGTATATGTTGCGGATCCTCCGATTCGATCCGAGCTTCCATCAATTCCGGCAACACCTTTCCGCAAGAGGTAGGCTTATATTCGGTCCAATGGGTATAACTGATCAACGGTCCACATTCGGTCATGCCGTACCCCACAGTAAACGGGAAGCGTATCCGTAGTAAAAACTCCTCCACCTCGTGATTGAACGGAGCTCCTCCCACAATGATCTGCTCGAATTCGCCGCCAAAAGCATCCATCAATTTCTTTCGGATACGATTGTAGACCTTCTGATCGAGCAAAGGAATCTTAAGGGCCATCTTGAGGATCCCGTTTCCTAAAATAGGAACAATCTGCTTCTTATAGATCTTCTCCAGGATCAATGGAACGCAGCAAATCAGATGAGGTTTCACCTCACTCATGGCTTCCACCAAAATTTTCGGCGAAGGAATTTTCCCCAACAAGGTAATATGCGTTCCCTGAGCCAGGGGCACCAACAAATCGAATGCACATCCATAGGCATGGGCCAACGGCAGAAACGAAAGGGTCCGGCTCCGACGGAAATGTAATTTCTGACTGATTCCGAACACCACATTTCCGGTAATGTTATTCACCGTCAGCATCACACCTTTACTGAAACCGGTCGTTCCCGAGGTATAGTTCAGGACGCAAAGTTTATCGTTCGGAATATCCGGGTATGAAATATCCTCCAGCCGGAATCCATTACGATATCGTTTCCGATAGTGTTTCACTATATTGCTCTGGAATCGTGTGATGGTCTGGCCTCTCCGCTCGAACAGACAATGAAAGTCCGTCAACGAGAAAACGGCTTTCACCTCTTCGATCTGATCGGTCTCGATCATATCCCAATAGACATCGCCTACGAAAAGCAGTTGACTCCCCGAATGATTGATGATATGATGTACGTCATTCCCATTAAAATCCTGCAAGATAGGGACAATCACCGCTCCATAGGTAATAGTCGCGATATAGGAGATTACCCAACGGGGATTGTTTCGTCCGATCAGAGCAATCCGATCGCCCTTCTTGATCCGACACTCGGCAAACAACAGATGCAATTTGGCAATCTCCTTTGCCATTTCATAATAGGAAAAAGTCTCCTTCTTGAAATAGTCGGTCAGAGCAGGGAGTTCCCGGTTTTCCCGAAAACTGTTCTCATAAATTTTGATAACGTTCTCCTGTAACATGGTTCGGAAGTATTAAAAGCCCATCCCGGGCACATGGTTCGGAAATGAAACAGCAAAAATCGCCCCTTACTTACGATTTCGCGGTTTCCACAGATAAATTTTGGATTCGGTTCCCGCAATCAGCCGGCGAATATTCTTCCTGTGCGTAAAGATCAACAACACGGCTATCACACAACCGAAGAGAATCAACGGCAGATAAGTCTCCCTGAATACCAACACAATGAAGATCGGAAACATCACTCCGGCAGTCATCGAACTGAGCGACACGTAGTGGGAGATCATCAACACTACCAAAAAAGTCGCCAGACACAACAACACCGCCGGAGGATAGACTCCCAACACGGCTCCAGCCAAAGTCGCCACCCCTTTTCCTCCACGGAATCCCGCAAAAACAGGAAAAATGTGGCCAAGTACCGCAGCAGCCACCAGTGCGATCTTCAGATTGAACATCTGGTCACTTCCGTGAGGGTATCCGGCCAGATGAGCCAATGTAACGGCTACAAATCCTTTCAGTACATCCAATGCAAAAACAGGCAAGGCAGCCCGTTTTCCCAACACCCGCAAAGTATTCGTCGCACCGGCATTCTTACTGCCATGTTCTCTCACGTCAATGCCGTAATATTTTTTGCCGATCCACACCGCACTGGGGATAGACCCCAGCAAATAGGCGACCACAACAAGCAAAATATCCACGAAGATCATCTCTTCTCTACCTTATGATTTAAGTTCCAAAGGTACAAAAGAGTTCCCAAAAAGAAAAACCATTATACCACAGATTGAACGGTCTACACACCTCAAAAGCCTCTTATGACTATTATTGAATCTATTTTTCCATCTTTTTCCGCACCCGGCATGATGATTTTTAAACAAAAATTATTACTTTTGTTATTTATTTAAGCAGGAACTATGAAGGCATATCAACTGAAAGAACAGCTTTTTTCCGCCAGCTGGTGGAAATCGTGGCTGAATGTCCTTATCGGATGTACGATCCTCGCATCGGGCTTTGTCTTTTTCATCAACCCCTACAAGATCGTACCAGGCGGCGTCTATGGTCTGGGTATCGTCCTGCATCAGTTGATTCCTCAAATCCAGGTGGGAACATTCGGACTGATGTTCGATATACCTCTGCTGTTGATCGCCATTCGGGTATTCGGAGGAATGTTCGGAGCCCGCACCATTGTCGCAGCCATTCTCACTCCTTTGATTATGAATACTCTCACCTACCTCGTAGGCGAGAATCCTGCAATAATGTTACATGGCAAGATCGATCTTTCGAATGACATCATCATCTCCTGTATCTTTGGCGGAGTATTGATCGGTACAGGAACAGGTCTGGTTGTCAAAACACGTGCTACTACGGGCGGCACCGACATCATTGCCATGCTGTTGAATCGATTTGCCCACATGAGTTTTTCGCGGGGTATTCTGCTGGCCGATGCCTCTGTCGTCATTCTGGGTATCATTGTACTGGGTGACTGGAGATTACCGCTCTATTCACTGGTGACGATCTTCGTCTCCTCGCGGGTTATCGACTATGTCATCGACGGTGCCAGTTACGACAAGCTGCTCTTCATCATCTCCCAAAAGAACGAAGAACTCACCCGTTTTATCCTCGACGAAATGGGACGAGGTGCAACCTATATCAAATCTTCGGGCACCTACACCAAACAGGATCGAGATATGATTTTCCTGGTGGTCAGTCGCAGGGAGATATCTTCAGTACAGAATAAAATCAAAGAGATCGATCCAGATTCATTTGTGGTGGTGGTCAACGCCTATGAAACTTTCGGCGACGGGTTCAAGAAACTGAAAGAAAGCAAATAAACACCATCCCGAGTTTCAGTCAAGATCTTCCGGGAAGGTTCACACATTCCCTTGAAGAGACCGTTCATACTCTTTCCGATTTTTTTCGTACTTTTGCAGCGCGAACAGGATCGGCGTTCCCCGATTCCGGGATTCCGGTCCGTCCAAACAGATTCAGTCAACAGATTCAGACATGGAACCGAACAACCTGCGCCCGCTTGTCGGCGGCGGCAAAAAACTCTATATCGAGACCTACGGATGCCAAATGAATGTGGGCGACAGCGAAATCGTAGTCGCACTGCTTCAGAAAGAGGGCTATTTCTATACTCAACGGATCGAAGAAGCCGATGTGATTTTGGTCAATACCTGTTCGATCCGGGACAATGCCGAACAGCGTATCTGGGGTCGCCTGAAAGAGTTCCGCCGTTACAAACGACTTAAACCCTCGCTTATGATAGGGATCATCGGTTGTATGGCCGAACGTCTGAAAGACAAACTGTTGGAGCAGGAACGGATTGTAGATATCGTGGCCGGTCCCGATGCCTATCGTGATCTGCCTCGTCTGTTGCAAGAAGCCTCTCACGGAGGCCGGGGCGTGAATGTCCTGCTGTCCCGGGAAGAAACCTATGCTGATGTATCGCCCGTCAGGCTCGACCCGAACGGAGTGAGCGCCTTTATCGCCATCATGCGTGGATGCAACAACATGTGCGCCTATTGCGTAGTTCCCTACACACGAGGAGGTGAGCGTAGCCGTGATCCGGAAACAATCCTGCGCGAAGCCCGCGAACTGCTGGCAGCCGGTTACAAGGAGATCACTCTGTTGGGACAAAATGTCAACTCCTATCGCTGGGAGACTCCTTCCGATACAGGAGATACCTCTTGTGTGACCGACTTTCCGGAACTGCTCTCCCGAGTAGCAGATCTGGATCCTTCGCTACGGGTACGTTTTGCCACCTCCCACCCCAAAGACATCAGCGATAAACTGCTGGAAACAATCGCATCCCGGCCCAACTTGTGCCGGGCAATCCACCTGCCCGCCCAATCGGGGAGCAGTCGGATGCTGGCCCTGATGAATCGCAAATACACCCGGGAGTGGTATCTCGACCGAATCGCCGCCATCCGACGGATCATACCCGATTGCGCCATCTCAACCGACTTGATCGCCGGTTTCTGCACGGAAACCGAAGAAGATCATGCCCTGACGCTTTCACTGATGCGCGAGGTCGGTTACTCTTCCGCCTTCATGTTCAAATACTCGGAACGTCCCGGCACCAAGGCGGCCCGTACCATGACAGACGATGTACCCGATGACGTAAAGACCGCTCGGCTGAATGAAATCATCGCACTACAAAACGAACTTTCCCTGGAAAACAATCGCCGCGATGTCGGCAAACGTTTCGAGGTGCTGATCGAGGGTGAAAGCAAACGCAGCGGAGACCAACTGTTCGGACGTACCTCTCAAAATAAAGCTGTCATCTTCGACCGGGGAAATTATCGTATCGGCGACTATGTAGAGATAGAAATCACCGGTTGTACCTCGGCCACTCTGATGGGAATTCCTGTCGAAACGGAGATACAGAGAAACAGATAATCCTGTCCCGGACAGGCAAAATATCAATCATTCTCTTCTCTTCGGCAGATACTAAAAATGAAAAAAAGGGCTTACGACTAAGTCGTAAGCCCTTTTTGGTACATCACCCTATATTACTTTTTGGGTTTCGGAGCCAGCATAATACTCATCCGTTTACCCTCCAGTTTCGGCATCATTTCAACTTTAGCCAACTCTTCGAGGTCGGTAGCGAAACGCAACAACAGAATTTCACCCTGCTCCTTGAAGACAATCGAACGACCACGGAAAAAGACATATGCCTTCACCTTGGCACCCTCTTTGAGGAAATTCTCCGCATGACGGAGTTTGAAGTTATAATCATGATCGTCGGTTTGCGGACCGAATCGGATCTCCTTCACCACTACCTTGACGGATTTGGCCTTGATCTCCTTAGCTTTCTTTTTCTGTTGATACAGAAATTTCTGATAGTCCACAATACGACAGACCGGGGGATCTGCCTTAGGCGAAATCTCGACCAGATCGAGTTCCATGTCATCGGCCAGTTTCAATGCTTCTCGGATAGGAAGCACGACCGGAGCTTCAATATTCTCACCCACAACCCGAACCTGCGGGGCGGTGATCTCTCCGTTGATACGGTGAGGATTCTCTTTATCAACCCGATTACCTCTTACAGGACTTTTCACAGGGTTGTTGGTCGTCCTCGGCGGAAATGGTTTTGTTGTGTTTATAGCTTTGTCCTCCTATTTTAGTTAAACAATCTTTCTTTTCTAACGAATCGCTTTAGCCGCATCAAGTTCCTCCTGCACCAGCTTTTTCACATAATCGGCAAACGCCTCTTGCTTCATACTGCCCTTGTCTCCTTCTCCCTGCACACGCAGCGAAACCTCTCCGGCAGCCTCTTCTTTCTCTCCTACGATCAGCAGAAAAGGGATACGTTTGAGTTCATTATCGCGTATCTTTCTGCCGATCTTCTCGTTGCGGTCATCGACCTGTGCGCGAATATCGTGATTATTCAGGAATTTTGAAACTTTTTCCGCATAATCGTTGAATTTTTCGCTGATCGGCAGCACAACCACCTGATCCGGTGCCAGCCACAAGGGGAACTTACCACCCGTGTGTTCCAGCAAAACGGCCACGAAACGCTCCAACGAACCGAACGGGGCTCGGTGGATCATGATCGGACGATGCTCCTTGTCGTCGTTGCCCTTATAGGTCAGATCGAAACGCTCCGGCAGGTTATAATCTACCTGGATGGTTCCCAATTGCCATTTGCGACCGATGGCGTCTTTCACCATGAAGTCCAGTTTCGGACCGTAGAATGCAGCCTCGCCGTACTCCACCACCGTTTTAAGTCCCTTCTCCTCGGCGGCTTTGATAATGGCGCTTTCGGCCTTTTCCCAGTTCTCGTCCGAACCGATGTATTTTTCCCGGTTATTCGGGTCGCGCAACGATACCTGTGCCGTATAGTTGTCGAATTTGAGCGTCTTGAAAATATAAAGAACAATGTCGATCACCTTCTCGAACTCCTCGAGCAACTGATCGGGACGCACGAAGAGGTGGGCATCGTCCTGCGTAAATCCACGCACACGGGTCAATCCGTGCAACTCACCACTCTGCTCGTAACGGTACACCGTACCGAACTCGGCAAAACGCAACGGCAGATCACGATACGAACGCGGTTTGCTACGATAAATCTCACAGTGATGCGGACAGTTCATCGGTTTGAGCAGGAACTCCTCGTTCGGATCGGGCGTATGGATCGGCTGGAACGAATCCTGGCCATACTTGGCGTAGTGGCCCGAAGTGACATAGAGTTCTTTCATACCGATATGCGGCGTGATGACCTGCTGGTAACCGTAATCTTTCTGTACGTCCTGCAGGAAACGTTGCAAACGTTCGCGAAGTGCGGCCCCCTTGGGCAACCACAAAGGCAACCCCTGACCTACTCTCGGCGAGAAGGTAAACAATTCAAGTTCCTTGCCAAGTTTACGGTGATCACGTTTTTTAGCCTCCTCCATCATGGCCAGATAGTCGTCGAGCATCGATTTCTTGGGGAACGTAATACCGTAAATACGGGTCAGCATCTTGTTCTTCTCATTACCCCGCCAATAGGCTCCGGCCACCGAAGTCAACTTGATGGCCTTGATCAATCCCGTATTGGGCAAGTGCGGTCCGCGACACAAATCGGTAAAGGCACCGTTCGTATAGAAAGAGATCGTACCGTCTTCCAGATCGGTGATCAACTCCACTTTATATTGATCGCCCTTTTCGGTGAAGGTCTTCAGGGCTTCGGCTTTGGGCACCTCGCGACGCACCAGGGGTTCCTTGTTGCGGGCCAGTTCGACCATCTTCTGCTCGATCCGGGGCAGGTCGGCCTCGGTGATAGGCACCGGTGCATCCACATCATAATAAAATCCGTTTTCAATGCTGGGGCCGATACCAAATTTGATACCCGGATAGAGCGATTCGAGTGCCTCGGCCAACAGGTGCGACGAAGTGTGCCAGAAGGTTCGTTTTCCTTCGTCGTCATCCCATTTGAACAGTCTGATTTCGGCATCCGCGTCGATCGGCTGGTTCAGATCCTGTACCTTACCGTTCACGCCTGCCGCCAGCACCTCTTGCGCCAATCGAGGACTGATGCTCTCGGCAATCTGCAACCCCGTCGTTCCCTGGGCATACTCACGAACGCTGCCGTCGGGAAAAGTAATTTTGATCATATCGTTTTGTTTTTTATCGTTTTGCTCCCGGGCTTCCACAATTACGAGACGGAATACCCCGAAGACTTGGTTTTCATCAATCGATCTCTTCGGTCTGAGGCAAATCGCTCACCGAAATATCGCGTCCACCCTTCTCGCGTTCATAACGGAGCAGCGGATTTTGGGTGATCCGTGCATAGAGTTGCCGACTCCGGAAAATATCCTGAGCCAGATAAATGGCTTCTCGCATCGACGCCGGATCGGCCACGCCCTGTCCGGCAATATCGTATGCCACTCCATGATCGGGACTCGTGCGCACAAACGGCAGCGAAGCCGTAAAATTCACCCCTTGAGGAGTAAGTGCCTTGAAAGGAGCCAATCCCTGATCGTGATACATGGCCAGCACGGCATCATAGCGGCGGAATGCACCCGATGCAAACAATCCGTCGGCAGCAAAAGGTCCGAATGCCAATATTCCCCGACGTGCCGCTTCCTGAATGGCCGGGCGGATAATCATCTCCTCCTCGCCCCCCAACAATCCTCCGTCACCGGCATGAGGATTGAGCGCCAACACCGCAATACGCGGTTCATTGACTGAAAAATCGGCAATCAACGAACAACGCAGTTGTTCGATCCGTTGCACGATCTTCTCTTTGGTAATTCCGACACTGATCTCGCTCACAGGCACATGAATCGTCACCAGTCCCACCTTGAGCAGATCGCTGCACATCATCATCAACGGTTCTCCCCCCCAGGCAGCTGCCAGAAATTCGGTATGTCCGGTATATTGAAAATCGTCCGACTGAACATTCTCCTTGTTGATCGGGGCCGTCACCAACACATCCACCACCCCCTCTTGAACATCCGCCACAGCGGCACGCAGAGCGGCTACGGCTGCCCGACCTGCTTCAGGTGAAGAGACACCGGGTTCGATCTTGACCTCCGAATCACCGCACTCCACCAGATTCACCCGCCGAGAACGCGCATCCCGAGCCGAGGAAACCACCGTATAGGCAAAATTTTCCGCCCCTTCGATACCTTTCCGATAAAAGGAGAGCGCCTTGGCAGGACCATACAATACGGGAATACACATTTCGCTCATCAACGGATGGGTGAAAGCCTTGATCACTACCTCCGGACCCACACCATTGACATCACCCAACGTAATGCCCACTCTTATTTTCTGTTCGCTCATATTGATTTATTGACGTTACAAATCACAAAGATAGCAAAAGATTTTTTTATTCTCGCCCGATCCGCCGCACCTTTCCCAAAAATATCTCTTCACAAAGAGTCCTTTGCATCGTTTGGATACTTCCCTTCGATTCGTTATGTTTGCGGAAAGATCATCCTCCTCCATGAAACTGCACCATCTCCGACCACAACGAGGCGTATTGGCCACAGGATTCATTCTGCTGGCCCTTTTCGGCGTAGTCATTTTTCTGGTAGGGCGGACGATCAACCGGATCGCACTGAAAATGAACCGCACCATCGTCAACGAGGTGTGCAACAACCATTACTCGGCCCTGCAAGGCGAAATCGGGAAGAGTCTCCGTCCGACCGAAATCGTTATCGATTTCCTCTCCACACACCCCGTATTCTCCCGCGAGGAAGCCACCCTGGTGACCGATGTTCTCCGAAAGTCCGATCCGAAGATCAGTCGTATCTGGATTCAAGATCTCACCTCCCAACGCACGGAACTGTTCGTCAAAGAGACCTACACCCCCTTGACCGACCCTCAAACCATCCCTGCCGACACCCAACCCTCGCTCTACAGAACCCAACCCGTTCCCTATCTGAGTTTTGTCCGCACCCTTCGCATGCCCGACGGTCGGTGTTACCGTTGCGGAACGGACATCACCCTGGGCGATCTCCATGCCTATCTGGCCACCGAAAGTCGTGCCACCAAAAGTTATGCGGTGATCTACCTGTCCGACGGCAGGATACTCTCGCACCCGGACAGTCTGTCGATCGGCACCATGGCTTCCGGGGAGGTTCTCTCATCGATCCGGGAGGTTGTCGAAAGCCGTAGCATCATCCGCAGTACTGTGCGGTCGGAATATCTCAACATACCGGTACAGAGAGTCTATTTTCCGATGGAGATCGAAGGAGAGTGTTGGGTGGTCGGAGTCAGTGTCCCGGAGATCAGTATCGGCAATGAAATCGAAGATTTTCATCGCTATACGGTCATGCTCTCCCTGCTGGCCGTCCTGCTCTTCAGCGCACTGCTGACCCTCTACCAACGACGCTGGAAGAAAGAGTACGAATTGCGCAGACAGGCCGAAAAAGAGTCGGCCCAGCTCCACCTGCAGCAAGTCATCGAACAGATCAATCCCCATTTTCTGTTCAATTCGCTCACTTCGCTCTACGCATTGATCGCCGACGACACCCGATTGGCCCGGGAATTCGTGCTCAAACTCTCGGGCGTCTACCGTTACGTACTCGAGAAGGGGAAGGCAACTCTTTCCCGGGTGGGCGACGAGGTGGATTTCACCCTGCAATACTATTTTCTGCAAAAAATCCGGTTCGAAAACCAAATTGAAATGAGGATCGAAACGGACAAATCGTCCGACGACTGGCTGATCCCCTCGATGAGTCTGCAGACACTGGTCGAGAACGCCATCAAACACAACAAAATCACACCAGACAATCCGCTCCGTATCCGAATATACACGCAGAACGGTAATCTGGTCATTGAGAATAATTACACCCCCCGTCGCGACAGTGATCACCGCTCTCTGGGCACGGGACTGGATCGCATCCGGACCATCTACCGTTTTTACTCCGACCAGGAGATCTCGGCCCGCACCGAAGGGGATGTTTTCCGTTGTATGCTTCCCCTGCTTCCGCCGGAGAAGGAGCACAGAAAGTCCGATTCATCCTCTGATTAGGGGCATTCACTCCTTTTCTTTTTCTCTTTAACTCCCCATCTGCTATCATTGTATTTTGAGAGAAAACAGGCTCAAAATCAAAAAAGATGAACAACAGAATTATTATCGTCATACTGTCGACACTGTCTCTGGTTCTGGCTGGAACACTGAACTCGGAAGCCCAACTTTTCCGACGCGCCAAGAAACAGGAAAACACAGCCGTCGCAGACACCGCAAAAAGCAAGAAAAACGACTACGGCAAACTGCTCGAAGGTGCCTCTACGGATCAGGGCATGTTCAGTGTACACCGCAAGGGAAACGACTTCTATTTCGAGATTCCCGATTCGCTGATGGGACGCGACATTCTGCTGGTAAACAAAATCTCGGGCGTCCCCTATGCACTGAACGACGCCGGACTGAACAAAGGAATGGAGTACTCCAACAAGATCATCCGTTTCCGCAAGGATACCACCTACAAAAAGGTGTGGGCACTCACGTTCGATCCGCGAATCACCTCGCCCGCAGGTGACTCGATCACCCGTTCCGTACGCGACAACTACCGGGAATCGGTCATCGAATATTTCCCGATCGAGGCCTACGGACCCGACTCGACCTCGGTGGTGATCAAGGTCAACAAGATTTTCGACGGGAGCGAGAAGAGTTTCAACGACTTTTTCAACCTGATTCTCCGCAGCTCCACCCGCAAAGATCTCTCGAAGATCGAATCCATCCGCTCCTTCCCGGCCAATATCGTGGTCAAGGCTCTCTATACCACCCTCCACACCGAAGAAGGTGGCAGTATACCTCTTTCGGTCAATGTCACAACCAATCTGGTCTTGTTGGATAAAGAGCCGATGAAGCCTCGTTTCGCCGACGAACGAGTGGGATTCTTCACCGTGGGACACCTCTATTACAATGACCGTCAACAGAAGGCCGAAGAGCGTGAACTGGTGACCCGTTGGCGATTGGAGCCCCGTTCCGAAGACATTGAACGATACAAACGTGGCGAGTTGGTCGAACCCGCCAAACCGATCGTCTTCTATATTGACCCGGCCACACCCCCCGTATGGGTAGACTATATCAAAAAAGGAGTTTTCGAGTGGCAGGAAGCTTTCGAAGCGGCCGGGTTCAAGAATGCCATTATCGCCAAAGAGGTCGATCCCGAGAAGGACAAGGAATTCGACATCGACGACGTACGCTATTCGGTCATCACCTATGCCGCCTCGGAGCTGGCCAATGCCATGGGTCCCTCGGTAGTGGATCCCCGCAGCGGCGAAATCATCGAGGCCGACATCATCTGGTGGCACAATGTGATGAGCGTGCTCCATTCGTGGATCAGGGTGCAGACCGGAGCCGTCGATCCCGATGCAAGGGGCAATGTCCTGCCCACGGAATTGATGGGCAATGCCGTACGTTTCGTCTCCTCGCACGAATTGGGGCACAGTCTGGGCATGAAGCACAATATGGGTGCCTCGTACTGCGTGCCGGTCGATTCGCTTCGCTCGAAAAACTACACCGACACCCACGGAACGGCCAGTTCGATCATGGACTATGCCCGATTCAACTACGTGGCCCAACCCGGTGACGGCGTCACCCAACTGACCCCCCGTATCGGAGCCTATGACCGTCATGCCATTCGCTGGGCCTACCGCTGGCTGGATACGGCCACTCCTCACGAAGAACTCCCCACGCTGAACGCATGGATTCGCGAAGCGAAAAACGATCCGGAACGGTGGTATGGCGAGCAGTCTCGAGAGGGAATCGACCCCCGTTCCCAGAGTGAGGATTTGGGCAACGACGCCGTACGGGCCAGCCGGTACGGCATAGAAAACCTCAAACGGATCGTCCCCCATATCACGGACTGGACCGCCGAAGAGGGTGGATTGCATTTCGAAGCGGGTCGACTGTTGATGGCTACCGTGTTCCAATGGCGAATGTACGCCGACCATGTCATGACCAACGTTGGCGGATTCTACCTCAACAACGTGGACAAAGACGACGACACCGATCGTTATATCCCCGTACCGGCCGACTATCAGCGTCAGTGTGTAGGGTATCTGATCGACGAGGTCTTTACGCTGCCAGACTGGTTGTTCGGTGCCAAGGTATGGGACAGGAGTTATCCCTATCGGAATTCGCCGGTGGGTCTGATCGAACAGGCACCTTATAATTTCGCCCGGGAACTCCAATACGGCATCTACTACGAACTGCTGCGTGACGAAAGGATCGTGCGAATGCTGGAAGTCGAGGCCCGTCACGGACGTAACAACAGTTACACCCCCGAGCAAATGCTCTCGGACATCACCCGCACCGTATTCGGCAAGACAGGGACGCTAACCCTCTACGAACGGATGAGTCAGAAAAACTATGTGGATGCCTTGATCGTCAGTTCCAACATCACGATGGTCAAGACAACAAAAATGGGTAGCACACTGACCGAGAATCAGTGCATATGCGGTCTGATGCACGAATTTCCGGAGATCGACCTCAAGAAAACACCCCGGCCCGAAGACCTCGCCCGACAGACGGCAGACGAAACCGGACTACATTCTTCGCGATACTACGACGCCATGCTCCGTACCACGGAGACCACTTCCGCCAAACGGGGCGAAATGCGAACGATACTCAATCTGGTCCGCAATCGGCTCGGAAGCGGCGACCAAGCCACCCGAAACCACTACAAGGATCTGGAACTAAGACTAAAAGAAGCACTTAGAATGTTATAAACCCGAAGCCGTCGTCCTCCCCCAAACGACGGCTTCGCTGCCCCAAAAGGGCACATTCGGCGAATTACAAATCGGAAGCAATTCCGAATTTTCACCAACAAACCAAAATATAACAAACCAAAATAACAATAAATCAACAAGAAACCATTTCACTAATTAATTAGAACGACAATGAGAAGAATATTAACCATGCTGATTCTGCTCTGCCCGTTTCTGGTACTCGGCCAGACAAAAACCAGGGAACTGACAGGACAGATTCTCGATCGAACGGACGGTTCGCCGTTGGTAGGAGCCACGGTGTTCATTGCTCCGAGTGAAACCCAGGCCCGCGACTATAATCCCCAAGGCACGATCTCGGGTACCGACGGCCGATTCAAATTCACCCTTCCTGAAAGTGTCCAGTTTGTCATGGTCAGTTTCATCGGCTATGAAAGTCTGAAGGTGAATATCGTGGATCAAAAAGAGATTGTCGTACGGCTGACTCCGGAAGAGACCAATATCGACGCTGTCGTCGTGACCGGCTACCAGAAGATCGAAAAACGTAAACTCACCTCCTCCATCGCCACAGTGGATATGAGTCAGATAAAACAGATCGGTGTGGCCAGTGTAGATCAACTGCTGGAAGGTCAGTTGGCCGGTGTATTCTCCACGCCCACCACGGGTGCTCCCGGAGCAGGCAGCTCGGTAAAAATCCGCAGTACAGTCACCCTGAACGGTACCACGGCCCCGCTGTGGGTGCTGGACGGCATGCCACTCGAAGGAAACGAAATCCCCAGTGACTGGAGCTCAAAGGAGAACATCGACAACCTGTATAACATGTCTATCGCGGGATTGAATCCGGACGACATCAAGGACATCACCGTGTTGAAAGATGCCGCGGCCACCGCCATCTACGGTGCCCGGGCCGCTAATGGAGTGATCATCATCACCACCAAACGCGGCGAAAAGGAACAACCTCTGAGAGTCAATGCATCGGCGGCCGTATTCGTCTCCACCAAACCGAATCTCGATAAACTGGAGTTGATGAACGCCTCGGAAAAGGTGGATTTCGAGCTCCAACTGGCTGCCAACGGACGACTCAATTACCGGACCATGTACGGTGGAGTGGCACGGATTCTCGACGCCACGAAAGGTGAACGGGCAGTTCTGATTTCGGGAGGATTCGACGCATTGCAACCCGAAACTCAGGCTGCGATCAATGCCTTGCGAGCCAACGGAGCCGACTGGGGAAGCGAGATCTATCGTCCGGCCGTCAATCAACAGTACAGCCTCAACCTTTCGGGCGGAGGGAAAAAGACCACCTACTATTTTTCCACCGGTTACTACAACGAACAGGGTACCACACGGGGAACCGGTTTCGAGCGGTTCAACCTGACCATGAAAACCGATTACGATCTGTTGAAGAATCTGCGTTTCGGCGCCTCGCTCTTCTATGGACAGAATACCAATACCTCTTATTTGAGTGACACCAACGATGCCTTCACCAATCCGGCCCGCTACACCCGGAAAGTGAATCCCTATCTGAACATCTACAATGCAGACGGCACCTATCTCTATGACCCGGACATGACCCTGGAGCAGGGAAATGTGGATGGCGACAATGCACTGAATTTCAACTATCTGGAAGAAATGACCAACACCCACTATGAGATGAAGACCAAATCGTTCAAATCGGTGTTCGATCTGGAATACAAACCGATCGAAGGGCTGAAACTCTACACGCAGTTGGGTCTGCAAATAGAAGATTCCGGCACAGAGAAAAGTGCCGATAAAAACTCGTATTACGTCCGCAAATACGCACAAAACTCCATGATCGACAGGGTGGTTTATCTGCCCGACGGCGGCGTAATCCAGAACTGGGACAACGACCTGAGTCAGTACAACTGGAAACTCCAGGCCGAATATTCGAAATCCTTTGCCCGAAAACATGAAATCGACCTGATGGCCGGTCTCGAAATGCGCGGAACCAAAAGCACTACGGTACATACCAAAGGTTTCGGCTACGATTCCCGTACCCTGGTCACTACACCGATCGTATTCCCCAACACGGATGCCGGGAAAGACAAAGCCGAAAACTCCCTGTTCCGCCCCTATCAGAAGACATTCTACGAAAACCGTTATCTCTCCTACTTCGTGACCGGATCATACACCTACGACAACCGTTACACCTTCTTCGGCAGCATGCGTTACGACGGGACGAACCTTTTCGGCGTCGATCCCAAATACAAATTCAATCCGATGTGGTCGGTATCCGGAGCATGGAATATCCACCGGGAATCATTCATGCGCGGTGTGGAATGGCTCGACAATTTGCGTCTGAGAGCCTCTTATGGCGCACAAGGCAATATCGACCGGACCACTTCGCCTTATATCATCGGAACCTGGAACACAAGTTCGATACTCGGCACCACCGAAGACCGTATCAGTGTCTCGGCGCCCCCCAACCAATACCTGCGCTGGGAAACGACCTATTCCTGGAACACGGCCCTCGATTTGGGTGTGCTGGATAACCGGCTCAACATGACTTTCGAAATATACGGTCGCCGAAGCAAGGACCTGATTACTACCCGGGCCATTCCGCTCGAAACGGGTTTCACCACCACCTCCAGCAACTTCGGAGAGATATCGAGCCGGGGAGTGGAGTTCTCGCTCAACAGCATCAACATCACCAACAAGAATTTCCGCTGGGAAACCCAGCTGAATCTGGCCCACAACACGGACAAGGTGGAAAAGGTATTCTACGATAACCAAAGCTGGACCCCCTCCTTGCGAGGCCACTCGTCGAGTGCCATTTTCGGTTTCAAGACCGCCGGTCTGGACGAAAACGGAATCCCGATGTTCTGGAAAAACGGACAAAAAGTGAGTCTGCAGGAGTTTGTCGGTTTCAAGGTCAACACCACCTACGATCCTCTTTGGGACGAGACCTACTATGACGTTGTGATGAACAATACACAAGCCGATGTGATCGAGGCCCTGACCTACCTGGGCGACCGAAACCCCAAAATCACGGGCGGTTTCAACAATAAATTCTACTACAAGAATTTCGACCTCTCCATCTCCTGCAACTTCGTCATCAAACAACTGGTGACCGAGACCCCATTCTATAATCCGACCCAGACCAATCCCGGCGAGAACTATCCCCGGAAGGTGAGTCAGATATGGTCGACGTCGAATCCCTCGGGAATCTATCCGGCATTGACCGGGTCTCAGATGGCCGACGGAAACAGCTGGGGCACCTGGGAAAATTACGACGCCTACCGGGCAATGTACTATATTCTGGATAACTATCCCATCTCCTTCTTCGACAACCTCGACATCTGGACCCGGGAGATCAGTTACCTGCGGGTCAACAGTATCCGACTGGGATATACACTGCCCGAAAACGTATCGAAAAAAATGCACCTTGCCTCGGTACGCTTCAGCTTCGAAGCCCGTAATCCGTTCGTCATAGCCTCCAACTACTCGGGATATTTCGATCCGGAAACCTACGGAAACATCTATGCTCAACCGATTCCGCGTATCTACTCGTTCGGCATCAACATTTCGTTCTAATACGCAAACAGAGAAAATCATGAAAAAATTAGCATACATATTCTTGTCGGCACTCACATTGAGCTCCTGCAATTATCTGGATATCACTCCCGTGGGCCAGGTCATCCCCGGTTCGGTAAGCGAATACCGGGCTCTGTTGACCGAAGCATACGGTACGGCCTATCCCGCCACCAGTTCCCACTCCTACACCTGTTTGCTGTCGGACGAAGTGGGATCACTGGACCACAGTTCCGCTTCCGGTTTTTTAGTCGCAAGCGACGGAGAAGCTGCCAGCTACAATTTCCGCTGGGAATACACTTCCGGCAATATGCAGGAATACCCCTGGCTCTACTATTACCGGACCATTTTCCTGGCCAATGCCGTGATCGAGGGAATCGGAAGCGCCTCGCAGGACACGAATCTCGAAAGCAAAGATCAGTTGTTGGGCGAGGCCTATGCCCTGCGGGCTTACTGCCATTTCGAACTGATCAATCTCTACGGGAAATGGTATGACCCGACCACCGCCAATACCGACCGCGGAGTACCTCTTGCCCTGTACAACGACATAGAGCAGAGTTACAGACCCTCTTCTGTGGCCGCCGTCTACCAGCAGATTCTGGACGATCTGAAAACGGCCTCGGATCATATGCAAGTCGACGTGCAACCCTCCACCGATTACTCCTACCGTTTTTCGAAAAAAGTGCTCACCGCTTTCGAAGCCCGCGTACGGCTCTACATGGGACAATGGCAGGAGGCCTACGACAAGGCCACCTCTCTATTGGCCTCCTGTACCTTGCAGGACATGAATGAGACAAACCCTTCCGAAAATCTCGGCGATCCGGACGACGAACGCCTGCCGTGGCTGCCCACCTCTCCCGAAAACATTCTGGCACTCGACAGGCCTTTCGGCGGATTCGGCGGAGACATCATCTATGGAACCTGTCTCTCCGACGGGATTCTCAGCAAATTCGACCGGGACAACGACCGTCGCTGGCTATTCATCTCCGAGACGGTCAATATGGAGACATGGGAAACCGTCTACAAAGTCAGTCGCAGCACGAGTGCCCGTACGTCGATCCGTTCTTCGGAAGTGTATCTGATCGCAGCCGAAGCAGCCGCCCATCTTGACGGGAAACTCGACGAGGCCAAAGGCTATCTGACCTCCTTGCAGGCCAAACGATTCACCCCGGAAGGTGCCGAAGCCAAAGCCACCGCCGTGGCAGCACTCGACCAGACAGGTCTGCTGGCTGAGATCGCCGACGAACGAGCCCGCGAATTCCTGTTGGAAGGTCACCGCTGGCTCGATCTGCGCCGCACCACCCGTCCGCAAATCGTAAAGACCTACGACGGCCAAACCTATACGTTACAGGCCAATGATTCGCGTTATACGCTGCCCTACCCGCAATCGGCTATCGAAAACAATCCCGAATTAAACAATTAATCGAATATTTCCACTTCAAAAGGAGAGGGGACCGAGCTGTCGATCCCCTCTCCTTTTTACAGCCACCAGTTTCCATGAGGATATCGAACGTACAAACGATTTTTTTCTTACCTTGCGGAGTATTAACGGAACATTCCCATGAAGGCTATCATCGTCGAAGACGAACGACTCTCAATCATCGAACTGCGCCATACTCTGACGGAGATCACTCCTCGTATCGAAATAGCAGCCGTAGCTCGCAGTGTGGACGAAGCTGCCGATGTGATTCGGAACACCCCTCACGATCTGATCTTCATGGATGTCCACTTGGGCGACGGCAACAGTTTCGATCTGTTCGACATGATCGATATCAACGTCCCCGTGATCTTCATCACAGCTTACGACGACTATGCCCTGAAAGCATTCCGTCACAAGGGAATCGACTATCTGCTCAAACCCTTCAGCCGCGACGATCTTCAGCGTGCCGTAGACAAACTGGGACTGTTAGCCCCTTTATCCGTTCCCTCTCCGGAACCGCCCTCCTATCAGGAACGCTTCATGGTCAGCATAGGGTCCAAGATCCGTTCGGTTTCCGTGAGCGAGATTGCCTACTTCATGGCTGACGGGAAATATGTCCATCTGAGAACCCTCGACGGCAACGATTATATCGTAGACCAGACATTATCCGCCCTGTCGAGTCGTCTCTCTCCGGCTCAATTTTTTCAGATCAACCGCAAATTCATCGTCAATTTCGATGCCATCGGAGAGATGGTCCGCTACTCCAATAATCGGATCAAAATCACCCTCTCGCCCCCACCCGCCGACGAGAGCGAATCGATCGTGAGTGCCGACCGAGTTCAGGAATTCCGCCGCTGGCTCAATCGCTAATCCCCCGCCGCACTTAATAATTATATTCTTCTTCGAAACTCGGAGCAGACAACAGCCGTAGCAACCGCCACATTGAGCGATTCACTCGAGGGACGTCCCGCAGGATAAGGCGGAATATAGAGCCGACGCGTCACGGTTGCCGCCACCTCGGATGTGATACCGTTGCCCTCATTACCCATCACGATGATCCCTGCCGGAGACACTCCCAAATCGGCCCGATAGATATTCTCTCCGTCGAGAAATGTACCATAAACCGGAACATCGCATTGAGTCAACAGCCGGGGCAGATCGCAATAATGCACACCCACTCGCAAAATAGCCCCCATTGTGGCCTGCACCACCTTCGGGTTGAAGCAATCGGCCGTCTGTGGAGAACAAAACACCTCGCGGATACCGAACCAGTCGGCCAACCGCAAAATCGTCCCCAGATTACCCGGATCCTGTATCCCATCCAGAGCCAAAGCCAATTTCCTGCCCGGATCAGACGGCAATTGTCGCGGAGGAATCTCCACCAACGCCAACGCCCCCTGCGGACTCTTCAGATGACTGATCCGCTCCATTTCGCGGGCCGTCACCCGTTCCGCCCCGACCCCGAAAGCAGCCAGATTCTCCAACACAGTATCCTCCCGCAAGAAAAGTCGTCGCACGTGCAAACCCGATCCGGGCAATTCCGAAACCAATTTCTCCCCTTCAGCCACGAATAATCCCCATTCGGTCCGTGACCGTTTATCGTTCAAAGAACGAATCATCGCGATCTCCGCTTTCGTCATCATAGCTCTCGATCTTTTTCCGTTCGGTTCCTCGGCAAAGGCAATTTTGCCTCCGCAAAAATAATATTTTATCACGAATTACATCGGAATCAGTTGTAAAATCGGAGAGTTATCCCTACCTTTGCGACTCAGATAATCTTCTGAATAATGCCTGACAAAAAAACAGCTGCGCTCATCCTCGAAGATGGGACAACATTCCACGGCTTTTCGTTCGGGGCATCCACATCCGTTTCCGGTGAAGTGGTATTCAACACCTCTATGATGGGGTATCCCGAAAGCCTGACAGACCCTTCGTACAGCGGTCAAATTCTGGTTCTCACTTTTCCTCTGATCGGCAACTACGGTGTCCCCGGCGATCAAATGCAAGACGGATTGCTCCGCTTCTTCGAATCGGACCGTATCCATATCCGCGCCCTGGTCGTTGCAGACTATTCTTTCAAGTACAGTCACTGGAATGCGGTTAAAAGTCTCGCCCAATGGCTCCAGGAAAACAACATCCCCGGAATCTACAACGTAGACACCCGCCAGATCACCAAAATCATCCGCGAAAAGGGTGTCATGCTCGGGAAGGTAACCGTCGAAGGCACTCCTGTTCCCGACAAGTTCGACGACCCGAACAAGGAAAATCTTGTGGCGAAGGTAAGTTGCGACGAAGTAATGACCTACGGTAACGGCAAACGTCGGATCGTACTGGTCGACTGCGGATGCAAATACAATATCATCCGCAGTCTGCTTGTCCGCGATGCCACAGTCATCCGCGTACCCTGGGACTACGACTTCACCACGATCGACTACGACGGAGTGATGCTCAGCAACGGCCCCGGTGATCCGCAGATGTGTGGAGCCACGATCACCAATATCAAGAAAGCGATGGAGATCGGCAAACCCATTTTCGGTATCTGCCTCGGCAATCAGTTGCTCTCGATCGCGGCCGGAGCCTCGACCTACAAACTCAAATACGGTCACCGCAGCCATAACCAACCTGCTCTTCAGGTAGGAACCAATAAGGCCGTGATCACCTCACAAAACCACGGTTTTGCTGTCGACACCACAAAACTCGACGAGGATTGGGAACCCTATTTCATCAACCTGAACGACGGCACGAGCGAAGGAATCCGTCATAAAACCAAACCGTTCTTCTCGGTACAGTTCCACCCCGAAGCTACAAGCGGTCCGGTAGACACCTCCTTCCTATTCGATTACTTCATCCAAAACATCGACCAAGCATGCAAAGCACAGAAAAAATAGAGAAAGTCATCCTGCTGGGCTCCGGAGCCCTCAAGATCGGCGAGGCTGGAGAGTTCGACTACTCGGGCTCCCAAGCACTCAAAGCCCTCAAAGAAGAGGGTATCTATACGGTGCTGATCAACCCCAACATCGCAACGATCCAAACCTCGGAAAATATCGCCGACCGGGTCTATTTTCTGCCCGTAACCCCCGAATATGTCGAAGAGGTCATTATCAAGGAGCGTCCGCAAGGCATCCTGCTCGCTTTCGGTGGACAAACGGCACTCAATTGCGGAGTGAAACTCTATCGCAGCGGAGTACTGGAGAAGTATGGAGTCCGCGTACTGGGAACACCCGTACAGGCAATCATCGACACGGAAGACCGTGAAAAATTCGTCGAAAAACTCGACCAGATTAACATCAAGACAATCCAGAGTCACGCCGTAACCACTGTTGAGGATGCAAAAAAAGTGGCAGCCGAACTGGGTTACCCGATCATTATCCGCGCAGCCTATACGTTGGGAGGTCTGGGTTCCGGATTCTGCGACAACGAGGCCGAACTCGATGCTCTGGCCAGCAAAGCCTTTACCTATTCCCCTCAGATTCTGGTGGAAAAATCACTCAAAGGGTGGAAAGAGATCGAATATGAAGTGGTTCGTGACCGGTACGACAACTGCATCACCGTCTGCAACATGGAAAACTTCGACCCGCTGGGTATCCATACCGGAGAAAGTATCGTGGTGGCTCCCTCGCAGACACTGACCAATGCAGAATATCACAAATTGCGTCACTTGGCCATTACCATCATCCGCCATATCGGAATCGTGGGCGAATGCAACGTACAATATGCCCTTGACCCCAATTCGGAAGATTATCGTGTGATCGAGGTCAATGCTCGTCTGAGCCGTTCGTCGGCCCTCGCCTCCAAAGCTACGGGTTATCCGCTGGCGTTCGTGGCTGCCAAACTCGGACTGGGTTACGGCTTACACGAATTGAAAAATTCTGTCACCAAATCGACCACGGCCTGCTTCGAACCGGCCATCGACTATATCGTCTGCAAAATTCCCCGCTGGGACCTCGGCAAATTCAAAGGCGTGAGTCGCGAATTGGGTTCGAGTATGAAATCCGTAGGTGAAGTAATGGCCATCGGACGTAATTTCGAAGAGGCCATTCAAAAAGGTCTGCGAATGATCGGACAGGGCATGCACGGTTTCGTGGCCAACAAGGAACTCTCCGTGGAAAATATCGACGAGGCTCTCAGCCACCCCACCGACAAGCGTATTTTCGTGATCGCAAATGCCCTGAAACATGGCTATACGGTGGATCGTATCTACGAATTGACCCGCATCGACAAGTGGTTCCTCTATAAATTGGAAAATATTATCCGGCTGGAACACGAAATCGAACAATATCATACGATCGACAGCATACCCGAATCCTTGATGCTGGAGGCCAAACAGAAAGGTTTCTCGGATTTCCAGCTGGCACGTACCGTCACAAAATGTTCACCCGCCGAAATCGAAGAGAAGATCATCGAGGTACGCAACAGACGTAAAAAACTCGGAATTACTCCTTACATCAAACAGATCGACACACTGGCCGCCGAATATCCGGCCCAGACGAACTATCTGTATGTCACCTACAACGCCACGGCCCACGACATCGATTTCCCGCAAGACGGCAAATCGGTGATCGTGCTCGGATCGGGTGCCTACCGTATCGGAAGTTCCGTGGAATTCGACTGGTGCTCGGTGAATGCAGCCAATACGATCCGCAAAAACGGTCTGCGTTCGATCATGATCAACTACAATCCGGAGACCGTATCGACCGACTATGATATGTGTGACCGTCTCTATTTCGATGAGTTGACACTGGAACGGGTATTGGATATCGCCGATCTGGAGGCACCTAAAGGTGTAATCGTATCGGTGGGCGGACAGATTCCCAACAACCTGGCTCTGCGGCTTAAAGATCAGCATGTACCGATTCTGGGCACTTCGGCCGAGGATATCGACCGGGCCGAAGACCGTCATAAATTCTCGCAGATGTGCGACGAAATGGGAATCGATCAGCCCCGCTGGAGAGAATTGACCACCATCGAGGATATCTATGAATTCGCCGACGAGGTGGGCTTCCCGCTGTTGATTCGCCCCTCTTATGTATTGTCGGGTGCCGCCATGAATGTGGTCTCCAACAAACGAGAATTGGAGCATTTCCTGACATTGGCGACCAGTGTCTCGAAACAACATCCGGTGGTGGTGACCGAATTCATCGAAAATGCCAAGGAGATCGAAATCGACGCCGTAGCCAAAGACGGCGAAGTATTGATCTATGCCATCTCGGAACATGTGGAATTCGCCGGAGTCCACTCGGGCGATGCCACCATGGTCTTCCCGCCCCAAAAGATGTATGTGGAGACCATGCGCCGGATCAAGAAGATTTCGAAACTGGTGGCCCAAGGGCTGCACATCACCGGTCCGTTCAACATGCAGGTAATGGCCAAAAACAACGAAATCAAAGTGATCGAGTGCAACCTGCGTGCCTCGCGCAGTTTTCCTTTCGTATCGAAAGTTCTGAAGGTGAATTTCATCGAAATAGCTACCAAAGTCATGTTGGGCCTGCCCGCCGAAATCCCTCACAAATCGGCTTTCGATCTGGATTATGTCGGCATCAAAGCACCCCAGTTCTCTTTCTCCCGTCTGCAAAAGGCAGACCCGGTACTGGGCGTAGAAATGGCCTCTACGGGCGAGGTCGGTTGCCTTGGCGAAGATTTCCACGAGGCTATTCTCAAAGCAATGATCTCCGTCGGCTATTATATTCCGCAGAAAAACATCTTACTCTCCACAGGAGATGCCCGTTCCAAGGCTGACATGCTAAGTGCAGCCCAAGCCCTCCAGAAAAAAGGCTACAATCTGTATGCTACCCAGGGAACGGCTGACTACCTGAATCAAAACGGAGTGCATGCGGAAGTACTTCACTGGCCCGATTCGGAATTGAAACCCAATACGTTGGATTATATCAAGGAAAAGAAGATCGACCTGGTGGTCAATATTCCGAAAAACCTTTCGGAAACGGAACTCAACAACGACTATACGATCCGTCGTAGTGCCATCGATTTCAATATTCCGTTGATTACCAATGCTCGATTGGCCAGTGCATTCATCCATGCGTTCTGCCGACTCGACAAAAAGGATATCAAGATCAAAAGCTGGAACGAATATTAGCAGAATACTTTCGTTAAAAAATGGGAGGCAGATTGAACGATTCAATCTGCCTCCCATTTTTTCAATCATTTATCAATCTTTTATCTTTCGGCAACCAACAGCATGGCATCGGCTACGACATTGCCCTTTGAGGGATCACCCGAAACCTCCACATATGATTCCGAATCCGGCGAAACATGGAATCTCCCCAATAAAATCCACTCTCCATGCGTCTGTCCCTCTACCACCACATCCGACTTATCGATCGAAACAGGATACGATGTCCGACCATCGAAAACAACATAATTCGTCACGGGAATCGTCTCATCGGTCAAATGATAGTAAGTATAAAGTCGATAATCACCCTCCTTAGGGACCGCAAACGGAAAACGAATCGGTTTCGAATTCTCTACACCCATATAGTAAGAGGGGCCATATCCTCCCTTACGGGAAACCTGTTCCCAACCACCATCAGGTACAACTGCCAAGGGATCGTCCACCAACAGATCGGGAAGCGAGCCGTCCAACAAGGGATCTTGCTCCATACGACTCTGTATCTGAGCGACATCCACCTGATGCACATCGCCAGTCTCCAAAGCCAGACAAGCAGCTATGGCTGCCGATTGAGCCAGAACCATGAAAACCGGTTCCATACGAATCGACCCATAGGCAATGTGACTGGCCGACAAACAAACCGGCACCAATAGATTACGGCACTCTCCCTTGCGCGGAACAATCGAACGATAGGAAATCGGATAGGGCAATCCTCCGCCAATCTCCACATTCCCTTCGTTCTTCACCATCTTCACACTATCTTTTTCAACCACAATACGTTGACAGTTATGTGAATCCATCGTATAGGCCGCCATTCCGATTCCGTCTTCGACCACCTCTCTGTTTTCACAATTGGCCTGTGTCATAACATACTCGCCCACCATCCGACGCGCTTCGCGCACGTAGAGTTGTGGAGACCAATGATCCGTTTCCTCATATTCATCCTTAGGATAGCCCCATTGCAGCATCTGCTGCCGCAGGGTATCCGGCACCCGGGAATCATGACCGTAAAAATAAAGCAATCCCTGAGTGTACTCCCTATGATTACGAATGATTCGGGCACGTTCCTCATAGCCCGCTTCCGGATAGTTATGATTCATTCCGATCATATCGGTCGAAAATCCTCCCCGGTTATTAATATCGGTTTTGCGATTGGGCATCCGACTCCAAATAAAATAATCTTCCAAACTTCTCTTATCGGGTTGAGCCTCAAACAATCGCAACAATAATTCGTAACGCGTGGAATCGTAATTATCGGGACGGGTAATCGGAATCATATTGTCGGGATTGTCCGTCAGACATATCCGATAGTTGTAAGCCTGCACCAGGGTATCTCCACTGCCGTCGGGTTGCAGCGCCGCATCGCTGATTCCCCACAACAGGCCACTGGTAGAATCTCCGGGCACTACATAAGGATCCACTCCATCGGGAAACTGATGTCTGGTCATCAATTGCACCCCGTTATAAGTTTCACCATACAAGGCATTAGGCTCCCGACCTATGGCATAGGAAACACCACTATGAGACATCAGATCTCCCTCGTACGAACAGTCTATAAACATCGACGCGGTTACGGTCTGCGCCTCGCCCTCTCCATCGGAAGGTTCCACTTGAATCGAGACGATTTTTTCCTGTTCGACCTGTACACTGACTAACCGACGATCTTTCCATACCTTCACATCGGCCGAAGCAATATACTCTTCGAAAATACGTTCGGCTACACTCGGTTCGAAAATCCACTGTTCCAATTTTCCGTAATGCTGTCCTATCCGACGGTAGAAATCCTTAGCCAACCCCGTAACAACCTGTTTATTGCCGATATCCGTATAGCCCAACCCGCCGGATGTAAGACCTCCCAGCCGCTTACCGGGTTCGATCAACAGCACTTTTTTGCCCAACATTTTGGCCGAATAGGCAGCGATCACACCGGCCGAAGTACCTCCGTAGACACAAACATCATACTCAGGCCCCCGCTTTCCACAAGAACCCAGCAAAAGAGCCAGAGCACTACATACGATCAGAAGTTTTTTCATATGGTTTCAATAGGATTATTCGCTTCTTTAAACACACGACTCATCTTTGCCGCAAGATCATCTCCGATCAAAGATAAAATTTTTTCACGAGATTCAAAGGCAACCCACAAGAATCGCCCCCAAAAATCTCATCATTTCACTGCATTCATAGATTCTTTACAACAGCAGATCGCGTTCACCTCCCCGAATACGATCCAGCAATCGGACAACCATCTCTTTACGTTCCGGATCGATTTCCTCCGTTTTTTGGTCGATCAGACGCCATCCACGACTCCGCAGATCGTCGTCGGCATAATCCTCCAACCATTCGGCAAAGGTAAGCAAGGCATTGGGCGTACAGTAACGCTTAATGAAACCCTTGGTAGAGAACTCCATAAAGTGTTCTCCGGTACGTCCTTTACGATAGCAGGCCGTACAGAAAGAGGGGATTTGTCCCGTCTCGACCAGTTGTCCGATCGTCTCCGCCAAGGAACGGGTATCCATCAATTCAAACTGTTCCCGATGCAGATTTTGTGCCTCCGGCCCGGAACCGGAGGCCTTCCGGATGGCCGTCTTCTGTGCATACTCCGTGTAACCGCCAATCTCGAGTTGGGTTCCGGCATCGATCTGCGACACGCCGAATCCGATCAACCGGTCACGCAGTTGTCGTGGTTCGCGAGCCGTAAGGATCAATCCCGTATAGGGAACGGCCAATCGCAACACGGCCACCAACCGGGTGAAATCGTCGTCGTTCACAGGAGTGAGTTCCTTCCGGTCGAGATTCGAGGCATTCTGTATCCGGGGGAAAGAGATCGTATGAGGTCCCACTCCGAAACAAGCCTCCAGATGATTCACATGACGCACCAGAGCCAATACCTCGAAACGCCAGTCGCCCAATCCGAACAGTACGCCCAACCCTACATCATCGATTCCGGCCTCCATGGCGCGGTCCATGGCCGTAAGACGCCAGTGGTAATCCATCTTGCGGCCTCCCAGATGGAAACGTCTATAAGTTTCGGGATGATAGGTTTCCTGGAAAATCTGATAAGTACCGATTCCAGCCTCCTTCACCGTACGGAATCCCTCTACATCGAGCGGTGCGGCATTGATATTGACCCGATTGATCCGGCCGTTGTCCTGATGTACTCCATAGACCAGCTTCACCGTGTGAGCGATATACTCCGGGCTGTAATCGGGATGTTCGCCATAGACCAGAATCAGACGTTTTTGTCCGGCCTCCTCGAGTCCCCTCACCTCCGATTCGATCTCGGCATCGGAGAGGGTCCGGCGCAAGGCATCGCGATTACTGGTACGGAACCCGCAGTAGGCACAATTATTGATGCACCGATTCCCGATATAGAGCGGAGCAAAAAGCACTATTCGCTCGCCGTACACCTTACGTTTAAGCATACGCGCACCCTCCAGAATGATTTGTCCGGCCTCCTCCCCGCGGGCATTGAGCAGCAGAGCCGTCTCCTCCATAGAGAGACGATTGAGCCCCAACGAACGTTCCACAACAGCCCGGATACGCTCGACAGAAGGATTTTGCGTGTTACGAAGTATCGTTTCGATCTCCTCTACGCTTATAAACGGGAGGAATTTTTCGTCTTTCAGGTTACAGATTTGCGGATTGAACAACATAGCGAAAAAATTTCGGACAAAGTTAATGCTAAAAATATAATTTTGACCCCGTAGAAACAGGTAGTTTATGAGAAAAAGAGGTACATTCGCCAGCGGATTCGGAACGGTAGCTGCCGTGGGAGGATCGGTGATCGGATTGGGTAATATCTGGCGTTTCCCCTACATAGCCGGCGAGAACGGAGGCGCCGCATTTATTTTGGTATATGTATTGGTGAGTCTGCTGCTCTCCATACCACTCATGCTTTCGGAGTTCTCGATCGGTCGTCACAGTCGCAGCAATACCATGCGGGCTTTTCACAAAATAGTGCCCAATCAACCGGGCTGGCAGGGAGTAGGTCTGCTGGGCATTGCCACCGCGCTACTGATCCTCGGATTCTATTCGGTAATTGCCGGATGGGCGCTCGAATTTCTCCAGGAAGCCGTATCGGGCAGTTTCCATGCCCAAAACCCGACCGAATTGAAAGAAAATTTCACTTCATTCATCAACAGCGGATGGCGCCCCGTGGCGTGGACCCTTCTGTTTGTGGCCATGAACGGCGTGATCGTCTCGCGAGGTATCCAGAAAGGAATCGAAAAATTCAACAAACTGGTCACCCCGCTCATGTTCCTCATTCTGGTGGGCATGGCCATCAACTCCTTCTCGCTGGAGGGATTGCGCGAAGCGGTGAGTTTCGTATTCAAGCCCGATTTCAGCAAAATATCCGCCTCGGTCTTCATGCAGGCTGTCGGCCAATCGTTCTTTTCGATGAGTTTAGGCATGGGCATCATGATCACCTACGGATCCTACCTGCGGCCGGGCGACAGTATGTTCCGCGTGGCAGGTACGGTAGCCATTTCGGACGTATGTATCGCCATTCTCTCCGGATTGGCCATCTTTCCGGCCGTATTCACCTTCGGCATTAACCCCACCTCGGGTCCGGAACTGGTATTCCTCGCCCTTCCCAACATCTTTGCCCAGATGACGGGAGGATATGTGATCGGGATACTCTTCTTCTTCCTGCTGTTCGCGGCAGCCATCACCTCCTCGGTATCACTTATGGAAGTGGTGGTAGCCTACGTCTCGGAGGAGTTCCGACTTTCACGCCGGCTTGCTTCGCTGCTTACGGTAGTAGCAGTAGGCATTCTCTCCTCACTATGCGCCCTCTCTCAGATGCAGGGATCATCGCTGCTGGTGGCAGGGAAAAACCTGTTCGATCTGTTCGACAGTCTGACCTCCACCTATATGATGCCCATAGGCGGTTTTCTGATCGTGATCTTCGCAGGCTGGGTGATGAATAAAGAGCTATTCCGCAATGAAATCACCAGTGAAGGACGTTTCGGTACCAGACTCTATCCAGTGGTACGAGCCCTTGTCCGATTCTTCGTTCCGGCAGTGATTGTCTTGCTGTTCCTCACTCAATTGGGCGTTTGGAAATAGGTCTATTTGACGACCAGTTGACGAACGACAGGCACCCCCAAGGCCTGGTTAACAGCTTCGGCCAGATGGGCTCGCCGCATGAACAGTTCATGACGCACCACCGACGAAGAGACCTGTACAAACATGATTCCCCGCTCGAAACGGATCGAAGAGGTATAGGAGGCTACTGCCGGCCCCACGATCTGAGGCCACACATCCGGCACCTTGGCCTCGGCCAGTTTTCGCGCAATATGGGGACAGGACTGGATCCAATCTCCCATTATATCGCCCAAACGCATCGGTACCGTCCGTCTCATTGCGCATCGTTTTTAATTTCAGACACCCTGCCGTCGACTCTTTCAGGATCGGCCTCACTCTCCACCTGGCAAGGTTCGCCGCCATCCACACGCCACAAGGTATAGGATTCGCCGCTGCGCTCAAGAATCGACTCCAATCTCACCTTATTACAGTCGGTAATGAAGATCTGTCCGAATTCCGGTCCCGACACCAGCCGAATCAACTGCTCCACCCGTGCCATATCCAGCTTATCGAACAAATCATCCAACAACAGGATCGGTTTCTCTCCCGCCACCGTAGCGGCCAATCGATACTGAGCCAACTTGAGCGCCACCAGAAACGATTTCTGCTGCCCCTGCGAACCGTATTTTTTCAGAGGATACCCTCCGATCCTCATCCTCAAATCGTCTCTGTGCACTCCCGCGGTCGAAAATTGGTTGATACGGTCCTTCTCCCTGGCAGACGCCAGCAATTCGGCAAAAGGTCTTTCATTAAGTTCCGAATGATAAACAAGTTCGATCTGTTCGCGATCGTCCGAAAGAATCCGATAGTATTCAGCCACCTGAGGAGCCAACCGTTCCACCAGTTCCCGCCGTTTACGGCATACCACCTCTCCCCAACGCACCAGTTGCTCGTCCAACACATCGAGCAGCTCCTCTCCTCCGGCCCAATCCAACTGTTTCAACAGACGATTACGCTCGCCGAGCACATGATTGTATTTCACAATCGCCGTCAAATATTCCCGATCCAACTGTGAAAGGAAGGCATTCAGATACCGACGCCGTTCGTCGGCTGCATCGCTCACCAGAAAAGAGTCGGCAGGAGAGACGATCACTACCGGAATCAACCCTATGTGATCGGCCAATTTTTCATACTCTTTTCCGTTTCGCCTGACACTCTTTCCTCCGGAACGGCGAAATCCACACACGATCCTTTCGATTCTCTCTCCGTCGGAAAGATACTCTCCCTCCAACAGAAAAGAATCGGCACCGTGACGCACACTCTGTCCATCGGTCATGGTCAACGAACTCTTGCACATGGACAAATAGTAGATGGCATCCACCAGATTGGTCTTACCCGCCCCATTGTCGCCCACGAAACAGTTCACCCGCGAGGTAAACACCAAATTCGCCTCGGAAATATTCTTGAAATTAATGACAGAAAGCTTTTTGAGGAACATAACCCTGTCTGATTGGATTCCAAAGGTAGGGAAAAAGCATAAAAAAATAAAATAATCGCCCTTGTCTATACCTTTTTCTCTAAAAAGATGTATTTTTGTGCTTTGATAATTCCAAAACACAAAAATTTTATGGCAACAAAGAACCCCCAGATGGGAAAAGATCCCGAAGTAGTCATCGAATCGGCCCTCTCGCGTACGGAAGAGTTCTTCCAGAGAAACGGAGGAAATCTCGTCATCGCATTGGTAGTGGTATTGGTGGTAGTCGGAGGTTATTTCGGATACAAATATCTTTATGCAGCTCCCCGCGCCGAAAAAGCATCGGATATGATGTTCGTGGCTCAGCAACAATTTGCCATTGATTCTTTCAAACTGGCCCTGGAAGGTGATGGGAACAATGCCGGATTCCTGGATGTAATCGAGAAATACGGGTCCACACCCGCAGGCAATCTGGCCAAACATTATGCCGGCATCTGCTATCTGCGTACGGGCGATCTGACTCAGGCCATGGAACAACTTCGCGCTTACAAAACCACGAAAGGTGCTCCCAATACGCTGATCAATGCTCAAAACTACGGATTGCAAGGAGACATCCTCGTACAGGAAGGCAAATATCAAGAAGCCGTATCGCTCTTCAAAAAAGCCGTAGAAGCCGGAGACAACAGTTTGACGACTCCCTGTTATTTGAAAAAATTAGGATTGGTCTATGAAAAATTAGGCGATTACCCCTCCACCAAGAGTGCATTTGAACGAATTGCCAATGAATTCCCGACCAGTCTCGAAGCACGCGACATTGAAAAATACATTGGGCGCGTAGACCAACAATAAATTCGATACTGATTTAAGGTCGCCTCAGCGGCGACCTTTTTTATCGTCTTTCTTTCATTTCTAAAGCTCAAGCAAACCATGTCAACAAAACATAAAAATCTCTCCGTATTCGAATCCAAACTCCCCTCTGCAGAAGAGATGCGATTCGGCATTGTCGTTTCCGAATGGAACAGCGAAGTGACCGACGCACTGTTGCAAGGTGCCGTAAGGACCTTACGCAGTTGCGGATGTGCCGAACATAATATTCTGATCAAATATGTTCCCGGCACTTTCGAATTGGCATTGGGAGCTCAATATTTCGCCGAATATACCGACGTGGACGGAGTCATCGCATTGGGATGCGTCATCCAGGGTGAAACCCGCCACTTCGATTTTGTCTGCCAAGGGGTAACACAAGGGATTACTCAGTTGATGATCAACTGGAATATGCCGATTGCCTTCGGCGTACTGACCACCGACAACCTGCAACAGGCACTTGACCGGGCGGGGGGCAAATATGGCAACAAAGGCGACGAAGCAGCGGCCGCTGCGATTAAAATGGTGAAACTCCAGATCGACATGGAAGCCGCCAGTGAGCCCAAACCTTCGGAAGTCAACTGACCTTTCGCCACACCATCTAAGGAACAGGAGCCTCCTCAGTCAGGTTTCACAACCATACGTATCTCCCATCCCTACAAAATAAGGAGTTATATTGCGGCCCCCTTTCGGAAAGGCAAGATTATATTTCCCGTCTAAAGAATATCCGGCCATCGGATATTCTTATTTATTCCTCCGTATGTCATTCCCACTCAACTTTTGTTTCATGACAAACAAATGGATGTCAGCCACTCGTCCCTGGTCGTTACCGGCATCAATCATGCCGGCAATCACGGCTTTGGCCTATGTATTCCTATGGCAGGAAAATTTCCCCGCAAGAGACTGGGCTGCAGGAATCATGGCCATGATCGGAGCTGCCATATTCCACCTGGCAGGAAACCTCATCAGTGACTATTTCGATTACCAACACGGAGTAGATTCCCATAACAACATCGGCCAAACGAATCTTTCCATCATAGACGGTATTCTAAGTCCCAAAGCAGTATTGATTTACGGATTCATACTACTCACTATCGGATGTGCCCTCGGATTGTTTCTGGTGATCCGATGCGGATTACCGATCCTCTATATGGGAGTGGCGGGGCTGGTGCTCACACTCTTTTACTTTCGCATGAAATTTTCGGCATTGGGCGATATCAATATCTTTATCTCTTTCGGACTGTTGATCGCACTGGGCGTAGTCTATGCCGCCACCGGAATAGTCTACCCGAAAATATTCACAGTCAGTGCCGCCGAAGGTCTTCTTATCGTGGCGATTCTTCACGCCAACAATACACGGGACAGAATCAACGACGCACAATCCGGTATCTCGACCCTGGCCATGAAAATAGGGCTGAAATACTCAAAACTATTCTATATTCTCCTGATTGCAGGAGCCTATCTGCTCGTAGCTGTCGACGTCTGCTGGGGAATTCTGCCTCTGACATCCATACTGGTTCTGATCTCCACGCCCCTGGCCTGGGCCAATATCCGAAGCATGCTCAATGCCCGTGACATGAGGCAGATTGCCGCACTCGACGCCTCCACAGCCAAACTTGTGCTGCTCTTCTCTCTGCTTTTGTCTCTTTCGTGCTTTATTCATCCCCTTGCCGAGATTCTCCTATGAACCGAACCATACTATCCCTGTCAATTGCCGCCCTGTTGTGGTTTGTGATGTTTTCTCCGTGGACGGCGCCGCTGATCAACTTCTGGAGCAGCATGTCCCTATCGGCCGTGATACTCTGTATCCTCTCATTTTACGTGGGGAAAGTCCGGCTTACACTCCGCGAATTCGGTCTGAAAGCCCTCCTGTTGGGAATTGCTTCGGCCACTGCACTATGGGGTATTTTCTGGATCGGAAACTATCTCTCCACCCGATGGTTCGGTTTTGCCCACACACAAGTCGGGGAGATCTATGCCATGAAAGAGGGACACAATCTGCGTCTGGTTGCCCTACTGCTATTGTTTTTGATCGGCCCTGCCGAGGAGATCTTCTGGCGCGGATATATTCAGAATCGAATCATGCAATTCATCCGATCACATCGAAGCCGATTCTCCTCTCTGACTGTCACCCTGATTTCGGTAGCTCTCACCTCGACAGTCTACTCTCTGGTACACATATGGTCGTTCAACTTCATGTTGATCATGGCCTCTCTGGTGTGTGGAATCTTCTGGGGACTTCTTTATGCCTTCGGCAGGAGTCTTGCCGCAACGATCATATCGCATGCATTATGGGACGTGGCCGTATTCATTCTCTTTCCTATCCACTAATATTTCACGCACCTATTCTACTCACTCCGCGAGGCAGATGATTCGGCAATATCTTGCTTGGGAAGTTCCAAAATTCTCATCGCCAGGGCCGCAAGAATGGCCATTCCATAGCACAGAGCCTTCTCATCGGGATTGAACGCCGACGTATGGAGTCGTCCGGCCGAATGACCGTCCGCATAACCTACACCCAACCGGAAAAAGAGCGAAGGATAACGTTGCGTATAGTAGCCGAAATCTTCAGCCGTAGGCCGCAGCCCCAATTTCACCACCGATTCACGGCCCAACAGCTCCATACAGACCGTACGTCCGAGCGCCACCAATGCCGTATCGTTCACCACACAGGGATACCCCTCCGAAATATTCACGTCAGCTTCCACACCATAAGCCCTGGCCACACCGTCGGCAACCGCCCGGATACGCTCACGCGCATCAGTCCGCCAACGCTCCTCGAAAGTACGCAGCGTACCCTCCATCTCCACCTTATCGGGAATCACATTGGTTGCTCCGTCGGCAATCACCCTTCCGATGGAGAAGACCGTCGGCACCCGTGGATCGGCATTACGCCCCACGATTTGTTGAAAGGAGGTGATCATAGCAGCAGCAGCCACCACCGGATCCTTCAACCGATGAGGCAAAGCAGCATGACCGCCCTGACCTCGTACTGCAATCCGAACCTCATCGCTCGAGGCCATATATTTTCCGGCCCGAAAGCCCACCGATCCGGTCGGCAGGTCGGGTTCGACATGTTCGCCGATCACGGCCACCACATCGAAATCCGCGAATGGTTCCTCCTGCAGCACCAGAGAAGCTCCTCCCGGATTGACCTCCTCTCCGGGTTGAAACAATCCGAATATCGTCCCCTGGAAAAGATCCCTGTGGTTACGCAACAACAACAACGCCCCCAGCAGAGCCGCCGCATGCATGTCGTGTCCGCATGCATGCATCACCCCTTCATGGGTTGAAGCGAACGGAAGCCCTGTCTGTTCCGTAACAGGCAAAGCATCGATATCCGCCCGCAATACAACAGTCCGCTTCGATGAGGTGTAACCGTCAATCCGGGCCAACACCCCCGTATCGGCAATCCTGCTGAAACGGATCCCTTCGCGTTCGAGCACCTGAGCGATATAATCTCCCGTCAGACGCTCCTCGAACGAGAGTTCCGCCTGGGAGTGCAGATGCCGACGATATTCCAATACCGTCTCAAACAGATCCAACGCTTCGCCGAATATCATCGTTCTATTCATCTCTCTAAAATGTCTCTTTAAGAATCTTCGCCACATTATCCGTCTTACCCATCGTGTAGAAATGGATCATCGGCAATCCGGCCTCCTTCAACTCCTTGGCCTGCCGGACCGCCCATCGTACACCCACTTCACGCACGCCGGCATTGTCCTTACAGGCACTGGCTTCGGCCACCAGCTCCTGCGGCAGATCGACATGGAATACCTGAGGCAATACGGTCAACTGAGCTTTTGTCGAAAGCGGTTTGATTCCAGGTATCACGGGCACCGTAATCCCTGCCTCCCGACAACGGCGAATGAAGTCGAAGATACGACCGTTATCGAAACTCATCTGGGTAACGATATACGAAGCTCCTGCATCGACCTTCTTCTTCAAATAGAACATATCCGACTCGAGATTGGGCGATTCGGCATGCTTTTCCGGATAACCCGCCACTCCGATACAGAATTGAGAATGGTGGCTCGGCTGCACCTCCCCGTCCACGAATATTCCCGCATTCATATCGGCAATCTGGGCCACCAGACCACAGGCATGGGCATGTCCCTGGGGATGAGCCGTAAATGAGTGCTCCCCATGCAGATTATCGCCACGTAATGCCAGCACATTGTTCACCCCGAGGAAGTCGAGATCAATCAACGCATCTTCAATATCATAACGCGACAGCCCTCCACAAATCAAATGGGGCACCACCTCCACACCATACCGTTTCATGATGGCCGCCGAAATACCCACTGTTCCGGGCCGACGACGTACAATCCGTTTTTCAAGCAGACCGCTCGGGTGCTCCACATATTTGACGTCCTCCCTGTGACAGGTCACATTGATATAGGCCGGATCGAACTCCATCAGCGGATCGATTGCCGAAAATACTCCTGCCGTACCGTCACCCTTCAGGGGTGGGAGCAATTCGAATGCGAACCGCGTACGCCCCTCACGCAGGCACTGTTCTATGATTTCCGTTATCTGCATATTCCGTTCATTTTGGGTCGGCACCATCCGTCTCTATTCCTTATCTTTGGAGTCGTGCCGACAATGTTCCCGTTGTTTTATTTCCTGTTTCGGGCCGACATTTTGCAACCCGGTTATTATTTCACCTGTTCCGCCGAGTCAGAGATTCTGTGGAATAATCCTCATCAACTCCTCCTCGGTCAATCCTCGTCGGACAGCATAATCAGCCGCCTGTTCACCGTCTATTCGTCCCACTCCAAAATAACGAGCCTCCTGGCCGGCAAAGATCAATCCGCAAAGCGCCTCACCCGGCGAAATCATCCAGTTTTCGGTCAAGGTCATCGGCACAGACTGCTCCACGTGCAGAAGTGCAAAGACCTCTCGTTTGAGTGAATGATCCGGACAGGCGGGATAACCGAATGCCGTACGAATACCCTGATAATCACCCCGAATCACCGCCTCGGGAGAGGGTTCCGGTCCCGTCTCATACCCCCACAGGGCACGCCGCACGAAACTGTGAACCGACTCGGCAAATGCTTCTGTCAACCGATCGGCCAGCAACTTGCTCATAATGGCATTATAGTCATCCCCCTCCTCACGGAACGAAGCGGCCAGACGATCGAGCCCCACGCCTCCGGTCACGGCAAAGGCGCCCACATAGTCTGTCACGCCCCGGGCAGTATCCACAGCATAATCGGCCAACGAAAGATTGGGACTCTCTCCGCGCCGTTGAGAACGTAGCTGAGCCATGCGCACCTCCGAACCATCCTCTGACGTCAAAACCAAATCATCACCCTCGCTCCGGGCCGGGAAAATCCCGACCACTCCATACAAACCGAGCAATTGTTCCTTACGTATCCGATCGAGCAACTGTCTGGCATCATCCAGCAGACGCCGCGCTTCCTCTCCCTTTTCGGGCGAGGAGAGCAACTCCGGATAGTGTCCTTTCAGCCCCCATGCCGGAAAAAAGAAGTTCCAGTCTATATAACGTTCCACCTCCGTAATCGGAAAATCACGGAATACTACCCTTCCCGTCTGCCGTGGCACCACGATCTGTTCCACCGGCTTCACATAACGATTGGCTCTCGCCTCGTACAAAGTCAACAACTCTTTTTCCTGCTGCTGACGTTCAAACTGTTCCCTCAACTGTTGCTGACGCTCCTTCACTTCGGCGATGTACGCCTCCCGATCGGGAGCAAACAAACGTGCCAAAATCCGCACATTATCCGAAGCATCGCTACTGTGAACCACCACGCCACTATAATACGGAGCGATCTTCACCGCCGTATGCATTTTCGAGGTAGTCGCCCCACCGATAATCACCGGCACTGTCATTCCTCTACGTTCCAACTCTTTCACCACACGGATCATCTCCTCCAGCGAAGGGGTGATAAGTCCGCTCAAACCAATTGCCTGTGCGCCCCACTGCTGGGCCTCGTCCACAATCCGGTCACACTCGACCATCACTCCCAGATCCCGGATTTCGTATCCATTACAGGTCATCACCACCGACACGATATTCTTTCCGATATCATGTACGTCACCCTTGACCGTAGCGATCAAGACACGACCTGCCGACACACTTTCCGACGCCGCACCCGCTTCGATATAAGGGGTCAATACCTCCACGGCCTTTTTCATCACCCGGGCACTCTTGACCACCTGAGGAAGGAACATCTTCCCTGCCCCAAACAGTTCGCCCACACGCCCCATGGACGGCATCAACAACCGATCGATCACCGCCAGCGGCGATCCTTCCCTCCGGTAGGCTTCCATCGCATCTTCGGCAATGTGGTCGGTGATTCCCTTCACCATTGCATGAGTAATCCGCTCCGCCAAAGGCAGTTCCCGCCAACGTTCCACAACGGAACTCCCGACAGCAGCCGTCTCGTCCACCGTCTCGGCATACTGCATCAGCCGTTCCGTCGCATCCGGACGCCGGTTGAGTACCACATCCTCGGCCAACTCGAGCAACTGAGGCGGAATATCCTCATACACCTGCAGCATGGCCGGATTCACAATACCCATATCCATTCCGGCCGCCACCGCATGATAGAGAAAAACAGCATGCATCGCCTCGCGAATGGAGTTATGGCCACGGAACGAAAATGACAGATTGCTCACCCCTCCGCTCACTTTCACTCCGGGCAGATTGGCCTTGATCCAACGTACCGCCTCGATGAAATCCACCCCATAATTATCGTGTTCAGCAATCCCCGTGGCCACCGCCAACACATTGGGATCGAATATGATATTTTCGGCCGGAAATCCGGCTCCGGTCAACAGATCGTATGCCCTACGAGCCACTTCGATCTTCCGGGCATACGTATCAGCCTGTCCACGCTCATCGAACAACATCACCACCGCCGCCGCTCCATATCGACGAACCGATTCTGCCCGTCTCAAGAACTCCTCTTCACCCTCCTTGAGCGAAATGGAGTTCACCACGCTCTTTCCCTGCGTACATTTAAGGCCGGCTTCGAGCACCTCCCATTTCGAGGAGTCGATCATGAACGGCACTCGTGCAATTTCGGGTTCGGACATGGCCAGATTCAGGAAACGGGTCATGGCAGCCACTCCGTCGATCAAACCGTCGTCCATGCAGACATCCACAATCTGAGCGCCGGTCTCCACCTGCGAACGGGCCACAGAGACCGCCTCCTCCCATCGTTCCTCGCGGATCATCTTCTTGAACTTCGCCGAACCGGCCACGTTGGTCCTCTCGCCCACATTCACGAAATTGGCTTCGGGGACGACCCTCAAAGGTTCCAATCCGCTCAATACCGTCTCTTTCCGTGGCTGTGGCAGGGGTCTGGGAGCATATTTGCCCACCACACGAGCAATCGCGGCAATATGGGCAGGCGTCGTACCACAACATCCGCCCACCACATTGACCAAACCCTCTTTCATGTATCGTTCCACCTCGTCGGCAAACATCTGCGGCGTCTCGTCATATCCGCCCATCACATTGGGCAATCCTGCATTGGGATGGGCCGAAATGCGACATGCGTCGACCACCCGTGCCAGACGCTCCACATAGGGCATCAGTTGCCGGGCCCCAAAAGCGCAGTTGAGCCCGATCGAGAAAGGACGGGCATGGGCCAACGACACCCAGAAAGCCTCCACGGTCTGTCCCGAAAGCGTCCGTCCGCTGGCATCGGTCAAGGTTCCCGAGAGCATCAACGGTATCCTCACATTCCGCTCCCGACACACCTGTTCGACGGCAAAAACAGCGGCCTTGGCATTGAGTACGTCGAAAATCGTCTCCACCAGGAACAGATCCACCCCGCCATCCAGCATACCACGGGCCTGTTCGGCATAAGCCTCTGCCAAATCGTCGAAAGTAACCTCCCGCGCTGCCGGATTGTTCACATCGGCCGACATGGATGCCGTACGATTGGTCGGTCCCATCGATCCCGCCACAAAACGCGGTTTCGAAGGATTCTCCATCGTGAAACGATCGGCCACCCGACGAGCCAGTGCCGCCGCAGCACGGTTCAGCCGACGTACCTGACCCTCCAATCCATAATCGGCCAGCGATATGGCATTGGCATTGAACGTATCGGTCGAGATAATATCGGCTCCCGCGGCCAGATAAGCCTCATGAATCTGTTCGATCACCTGGGGGGCCGTCACCGGCAATACATCGTTGCATCCCTTCAGAGGACACGCCCAATCCCGGAACGCCTCACCCCGATAATCCTCTTCGTTCAGGCCAAACCCTTGCACCATGGTGCCGAGTCCTCCGTCGAGCACCAAAATCCGATGCTCGGCTTCGTCATATATCGAAAACTTTATCATAAATCGCAGTTTACCTCTTTACCGGTTCGATCTCGAACAGTTTGTTCCAATTCTTCCCGGTCACAAAAATCCGTCCCGTAGACTTATCCCAGGCAATTCCATTAAGCACATCCGTTTGTGGTGTCCGATCGGCTTCGGGCAAAATACCCGTCAGATCCACCACTCCCGTCACCACACCCGTCAGGGGGTCGATCCTCACGATCCGATCACTCATGTAGACATTGGCCCACAACTCGCCGTCGATCCACTCCATTTCATTCAGATACTCCTGCGGACGGCCTTCAATCGTGACATCGATCTCCCGTATCGGAGTGAAATCACGCGGATCGAGCACCCGAATACGCGAAGAACCATCGCTGGCATAGAGCACCGTACCATCCGTCGCAAGTCCCCATCCCTCACCGGAATAACGAAACTCCCCGATACGACGAAACGTAGCCGCATCATAGAGCAGAGCCCGTTCCTCCTGCCAGGTCAACTGATAGATCGTGTCACCCAACCGGGCGATCCCTTCTCCGAAAAGTTCCGCCGGCAACGGCTCCCGTCGGAGACTTTTGCCTGTTTTCAGATCGGTCTGCATGAGAGCCGAAGCACCATAAAGCCCCGTACCTTCATACAAACTGCCCTCATCCCAATAGAGCCCCTGCGTATAGGAAGAAACATCATGTGGATAGACAGCCACAATCCGGTAACCGTATGAATCGGGAACACGTATCGAATTCTGAGCGGATTGTTCTCTCGGCAAACTCTTTCCTCCGCCGCGTCCCAAACAGGCTCCCAACCCTACACAACAGAGAATCGTAAGGAAAATGTATTTCATAATTTTCGGGTATGATACAGGGCAAAAGTACAAAAAAAACAGTACCTTTGCGCATTGCAAGAAACAACACGGACAAATTAACGAATTCAGAACAGGATGTTAACGCTAAAACAGATCCGGGACGACGAAGCCTATGCCATCGAACGGCTGGCCGTCAAGGGCGTAGATGCAGCCCCCATCATTCGTCGCATTATCGCGCTGGATGATCGTCGAAAAGAGATACAACAAGAACTCGACTCCAAACTGGCCGAACAAAATGCCATCGCCAAAGAGATAGGCAAACTCTTCGCTCAGGGTAAACGCGAAGAGGCCGATACCGCCAAGGAAAAAACCGCTCAACTCAAGGCCGATACAAAGGTGCTGGACGAAGAGCTGAAGAAGACCGAAGAGGAACTTCGTGCCCAAATCGTCACGTTGCCCAACTTCCCGGCCAAGATCGTACCCGAGGGCAAAACAGCTGCCGACAATCTCGTGGTGAAGATCGTGGAAAACATTCCTCAACTGCCCGAAGGCGCTCTGCCCCACTGGGAACTGGCAAAAAAATACGACATCATCGACTTCGAACTGGGAGTGAAGCTCACGGGAGCCGGTTTCCCCGTCTACAAAGGACAAGGTGCCGCTCTGCAACGGGCTCTGATCACCTTCTTCCTCGACCGAAACACGGCAGCCGGGTATACGGAAGTGATGCCCCCGATCATGGTCAACGAGGCTTCGGGATTCGGCACGGGTCAGTTGCCCGACAAGGAGGGACAGATGTACCATGCCGAAGTGGACAATTTCTATATGATCCCCACGGCCGAAGTACCCGTCACCAATATCTATCGCGACGTAATCGTCAACGAAAGCGATTTCCCGATCAAACTGACCGCCTATACCCCCTGTTTCCGTCGCGAAGCCGGCAGCTACGGCAAGGATGTCCGCGGACTGAATCGTCTGCACCAGTTCGACAAGGTGGAGATCGTGCGTATCGAACACCCCGACCGTTCCTATCAGGCACTGGATGAAATGGTAGCCCATGTGGAGAGTCTGGTCAAGGATCTCGAACTTCCCTATCGTATTGTACGCCTGTGCGGCGGCGACATGAGTTTTACTTCTGCCCTCACCTACGATTTCGAGGTCTATTCCGAAGCCCAGGGCCGTTGGCTGGAGGTATCGTCTGTCTCCAATTTCGAATCGTTCCAGGCCAACCGTCTGAAACTGCGCTACCGCGGTGCCGACAAGAAAACACGATTGGCTCACACGCTCAACGGAAGTTCGTTGGCTCTGCCCCGGATCGTGGCCGCGCTGTTGGAAAACAACCAGACCCCCGAAGGAATCCGTATTCCGAAAGTGCTGGTTCCCTACACGCGATTCGATATGATCAAATAGCAATTTTTAGGTAATTTTTATTGAATTTTACGAAAAGTAGTGATATATTTGCCTCGAATAATTATTCACTACCATTAAAAAATAACGAATCATGGCTTACAAGATTAAAGCAGATACTTGCACCGCTTGTGGTACTTGTATCGACGAGTGCCCCGTAGAGGCTATCTCCGCTGGTGATGTTTACGTAATCGATCCGTCGGTTTGCACCGAGTGCGGAACCTGTGCAGGTGTATGCCCTGTAGAGGCTATCGAATTGGAATAAGCATTTTGCGATATCCGTCGTAAAAACGGCCGAACTGCAGAGTTCGGCCGTTTCCATTTCCTAACTGGCCCACATCCTCTTCGATTATCCATGCAACTACGGAATACCCGTCCCTATTCATGGCCATAATGTCCGTCGAAAGAGCGTTCGGCTGCCGCCCATACTGAGGCGACGGCTCTCCAGAATAACTCGAATCCATCCAGCGGGGCCGTCGTGTCAAAATCATACACCCGACACAGATCCAGTTCCGACATTCGCTCCTCTTCAATCGTACAGATTCCACTCCTCAGATCGAGCAGCATCTTACCGCTGCAAGCAAAAAAGACGGTCTCCTTCCCAGAGACCGTCTTCCGGCGTAACTACTATTAATTCTCTCTATCCAACTATATATCTGTCTATTGAGCCGGCTTAGCGGCATAAGCCGTAAGCATCCAAACCAACTTTTCCTGTTCGCGCAGATAATCGCTCATCAGAGCCACCGTTCCCTCGTCTTCAGCCTCGGCAGCCAAAGCCAACAACTTACGCTCTTCGGCAATCAGATAGGCGTACGTGTCAAGCACATTGGCCAAAGCCTCTTTCCCACAGCTGACACCAGCCACCTCTTTCAGCCCGGCCTCACCCAGATATTTGCTGTACCGGTTTTCGGGCACACCTCCCAGGGTCAGAATCCGTTCGGCAATCTCATCCACCTTTTCGGCCGCATCATCATACAGTTCTTCGAATTTGGCATGCAGGACAAAGAAATCGGGCCCCTGAATATTCCAGTGAAAACCACGCAAATTGCCGTAGAAAATCTGATAGTCGGCCAGCAGCCTCTTCAAGGATGACACCACGCTTCTTACTTTCGGTTCGTTCAATCCGATAAAATCCAATGTTTTCATAATCGTCATGTTTTATTGTTATTATTTTGTTTGATCTCTTTCGATGAGACAAAAGTAGAATAAGTTATTATATAAATCAAATCAATACCATCTATCACATAATAGACATAAACTATTTATATAGAATTCTTCGGATTTGCATCGAATCGAGAAGAAACAACTATCGTCCGGTTACCCGCATATATCGGGCCAAAGAGGTTCGATAAGCCGCACAAGCCGAGGTAAAATCGTCACGACTCTGCGTATAAATGGTTTCAGCATCGAGCAGATCGGCAAGCGACGCAGTCCCGGCCTCATAAAAGCGACGATTTTGCCGTAAATTCTCGGTAGCCGAAGCCACCGAACGCCGCATCAACAGAATCTGAGCATATGCCTCCTGGACTCCACTCCAAGTCTGTTCGATCTCCACGGCAAGCATTTCGCGAGCCTCCTCCCGATCATTTTCGGCCCGTTGTTCCTCTATACGAGCCTTTTTCAAGGCATGGGAACCACCCCACCAATCTGAAATGGGAATCGACACCTGAGCAAACACCAATCCATCGTCCACTCCCTGATTCATCACATTGTAGTAAAGATATCCGGCTCCGATGCCCACGGTCGGGAGCAATTTTCCGCGTTCCATCCGCTTACGGTACTTCTGTGCCTCAACATTCTTCTCTGTCAACTGATACTCGATCCGACGATCAAGCGCCTCCTCAAGCGAAACGTACCAGGTCGAAGGATCTTCCGGACGGTCGAATCCTGCAGCCGAAACCTCCAGTGTACGCCAATCGCCTCCTATGTGTTGGGCCAACAGCATCTTCGACACTTTCAGTCCGTTCTCGATCTTCAGCCGATTGGAGGCGATCTCCTGCTGGCGCAGTTCGACACGCAACAAATCGTTACTGGTCACCAAGCCAGCCTTCACCGAGAGCTCCACCTGGCGATGTATCTCGGCCAGTTGACGTTCCACGGCTTCTATCGTAGTCAGGTTCTCCTGGAGCGAAACGATCTGCCAGAAATAGGTGTCGGTTCGTTCGCGCACCTCCGCCTCCGTACGCTGCACCTGTAACTGACTGACCTCTTCACCCAAACGGGCCAATTTATGGCCGTTCACCACTTTCAATCCGGCAAACACGGGCTGTACGGCCGTCACCGAGCCCAATACACCCCGTTTGACCAGCGACAAGGGCATTGGAATCGTCCCCATCTGGGGAATCGTCATATTAAAATCGGCCTGTACCAATCCCTGCTGTGCCTGGAACACCCCTCCCGAAGCCGAAATCTGCGGGAAATAGTGAGTAAAAGCCTCCTGACGCGTATGTCGGGCCGCATCCAGATCGAGCTTACTGTTGCGCAACGTACGATTATGAGTCAATGCCGCCTCCCGACAAGCTTCGAGAGTCAACGTCTGAGCCCCCGCCGAAAGGGATAATCCACACAGCAACAGGGACAAAAGAATATTATTCGTTTTCATCATTTGTAGATTTTGGAGTAAAGAACGGGAAGAATCGTCACCACAAGGATCAACGATCCGATACCTCCGGCAAAGATCGTCACGCCTACCGGAGCCCAGAATGTGCTGCCGCCCAACATCATCGGTACAACTCCCACTGCCGTCGTAGCCGTAGTCAGGAAGATCGGCACCATCCGACGACGTCCGGCATCGTAAGCCGCCTCGGCCGCCGACATGTGGCACCCGATCCGTTTGTCCTCCGCATGCTGATACATCAGAATCACATTACGCACGATCATTCCCAACAGCGTAATGAAACCCAGAACGGAGGTCAATCCGATGGTAAATCCAGCGATCCACAATCCGACCATGGCCCCGAAAAGACAGAGCGACATGGAAGCCATCACCACCAATGTGATACCGAATTTGCGGAAATTTATCAATATAAAGAAGAAAATAATAACCAGCGAAATACTCAATCCGGCCACTATGGGAGGAATCGTCTCCGCGTCGAATTCATGAGCACCGCCCAGCTCTGTGGTCACTCCCGCGGGGAGAACAATCTCCTCTTTCAATACCCGATCGATCCGTGAGGTCATCTTCATGGCATTGGCTCCACGTTTCAAATCGGCGGAAACCGTCAAACAACGTATACCATTACGATGCACGATCTTATTTTCGCTCCATGTCCGTTCCACCTGTGCCACCTGTCGAAGAGGAACACTCACCGAAGGCACCGTCGAGGAAATATAGGTATTCTCCACATCGGACAACGAACGTTCGCCCAGACGGGAATCATTCTTCAATACGACAGGCAGTTGATAGTCGCCCTCCCAGACCGTTCCTACCGTCACGTCGCCTGCCGCAAGCGCCAGATTGGCCGCGGTCAACGTACGAGTGATTCCCAGTTGCGAAGCTGTCACGGGATCCAGTTTCACGTCGATCACCGAACGGGGATCCTCATAGTCGGAATGTATCCACAACAATTCGGGCATCTGACGCATTCGAGCCATCAAACGATCGGCTGCCGTACGCAACGAGTCCAGATCTTCGCCATAGAACCGAAACTCCAACGAGGGAACATTCTGATAATCCAACTGCTTGAACTTGACATAAGCCTCCGGAAATCGATCGGCCCAACTATCGGAATAATCATCCAGGATGGCTTCGGTATCATCCACCGAGGTGGTATTGACAATGAACTGCGCGTAATTCTTTCCGGCCATCTGCGGGGCATAACTCATCTGGAAGCGCGGCGAAGAACATCCCACGAAAGAGGTGACCGATATGACTCTCGGATCGGCGTGCAACATCTCATACACCGAATCCGCCACTGCTGCCGTACGTTCCAACGGCACATCGGAACGCAGATAGATCTCTACGGCAAACTGATCGCGGTCGGCAAAAGGCACCATTCTGAATTTCAACTGGGTAACGATCAACAGTGACACCACCACCGAAACAATACCCAATCCGATCGTAAGCCATCCATGCCGGAAGGTCCAGGCCAACACCCGTTCGTATTTCTCGTGTACATAATCGGTCAAGGATTTGCGGTCGCTCCGCCGGGGATGCACCACCGGAATGATCAACACCTCGAGGAAAGGAATCACCATCACAGCCAACAGCAACGACACCAGCAGATTGATCGAAATCGTCCACGGAAAATAGGTCAGGAAATCGCCCATCATACCCGTCATAGTGAACAACAACGGATAAAAAATCATACAGATACATACCGTTGCCAGTAACAACGACGGGAAAAATACCCTGGCACTCTCTATGGCGGCATACCAGCGGGAATATCCCCGTTCGAGATAATCGAGATAACCGTCGATCACCACAATCGAATTGTCCACGATCATTCCCAGCACCACTATCAAGGCAGCCAAAGTGACCGTATTAAGCGGAATACCGCACATATACATGATGCCAACCGAAATAAACGTCGACAGGGGAATCGTGATGGCAGCCACAATAGCCGAACGCAACGGGAAAAGTATCATCATCACCAGAATGATGATCGCCATGGCCACGAACAGATCTCTCAGAAAAGAAGAGACCGAATCGCCGACCACCTTGGCCTGGTCGGCAATACGCTGTACCTGCACATCGGCGGGAAGCTCCTCCTCAATAAAGGTATGCAACACCTCGTCCACTTCCCGACCATATTCTACGATGTTGAATCCGGCACGCATCTCCATCGACAGCATCACACACCGATGACCGTTATTACGGATATAACTGTCCGGATCATCATACTCCCTTACCACACGGGCCACATCCTTCACCCGGAGCACATTTCCCTGAGGATCGCTCCATATGATCTGATCGGCCACCTCCTGTTCACCGGCCAGCGAAGCGGAGATATGGATCGGTGTTTCCGTCTCCTGATTGCTTATGTTTCCTCCCATCGGAGTCAATCCCTGAGAAGCAAGTGCCGCCGACAGGAGCTGTTCACCGACACCGTATGCCGCCAATCGCTCCCGGTCGATATAGATCGAAATCTGCTCCTGCTGTACCCCGTAAGGCCGCAAATTCGACACCGATTCGATCCGACGCAAACGATCGCTCAAATCATCCATATATCCTTTCAGTTCGCGATAGGAACGCGTATCCGATTCGATGGTTATCAACAAGGCCGACGTATCGCCAAAATCATCATTGGCTATCAGGGCGGCCACTCCGGGAGGAAGTTGCATTTTGAAAGTCGTCAAACCATGTTTGATCTTCGACCACACTTCATCCTTGTTGTTCACATCGTCATTCAATTCGACCATCACATAACAAAGGCCGTTTTGAGAAGTGGAGGTGGTTTTCGCCCGTTTCACCTCCTTATAGGTCATCAGAAACTGTTCAAGCGGTTCAGCCAACTGCTCTTCCACCTCTTCGGTAGTGGCTCCGGGATAAACCCCCACGACCACTCCCTGACGAATCGTATATTCGGGGAACTCCTGTTTGGGAATATGAATCAATGCGTAGATCCCGAACAGAAACAGACAGCCAACCAATAGAAAGGTAATGCGAAAATTTCGCATCGACCATGCTATGACATTATGATTCGAATCTCTCATCACCATACGACTTTACTACCCTCTCCGATTTTCTGCATACCGTCGGTCACCACACGGCTACCCGATTCCACACCCTCGACAATCTCGATTCCATTGCCGGAGAACTTTCCCGTCTGGATCGGAGTCCGGACGACCGAATCACCGCTGACTCTCCACACAAAACAACTGCCATCACCGGCCCGTTGTACGGCTCTTACCGGAAGAATAATCCGTTCCTGTTCTTCGGCCGGAGAAACAGTCACCCGGCATACCATCCCCGGCAGCAACTCCCGCTCATTATTGGCCACCAGAGCCGTCACTTCATAGGTATGGGCAGCCGGATTGGCTACCACGCCCTTTTCAATCTCTCCTGCCGTAAAGACCCGATCGTCAAGAGCCGCTACCGAAACCCGTATCCGACTATCGGATGCAAGTCGGGCGATCTCCTGTTCCGGAACCGAAAAACGAACCTTAACCATTCCTATTTTAAGAATCGTCATAACCGGCACGCCCGGCATAGCGGTTTCTCCCACCGTCATCTGCCGTTTGCCTACAACCCCATCGAACGGAGCATACAATCGGCAATCGGACAGTTTCTTACGGGCAATCTCACAAGCCGATTCAGCCTGACGAAGTTGGGTTTGGGCCTCGACCCACTTGATCTCGGGCAGGCTCTGAGCATCATACAACTGTTTCAGTCGGGCACAGGCATCCTGTGCCTGCCCGAGTGTGGCACGAGCGGCATCATACATCTGACGGGCCGAAGTCGAATCGAGTTCGGCAAGCAATTCCCCTTTTCGCACAAACCTTCCTTCGTCAACCCATACACCCGCCAATGTACCCGCCACGGGGAAACTCAATGCAGCTTCCGTCTCCCCCTCAATAGCACCCACATAAAGCGATGCTCCACTCTCTGTGGAAGGAACCACTTCCATCGTTTCCACACGTATCGGATCGGGTGTCCGGACTGTTTCTCGAGATGCACAGCCTGCTGCCAACAGCAGCACAGCTCCCAAAATTGCCTGTTTCATTCGTTTCCTTTTTTAACCAGCCACAAAGTTGATGTTTTACAAATCGCCAAAAAAGGCCATCATGTCGGAGAAATTCGCACATTCGTTCAATTTCACACTTTTCGACCAACAATATCGATCAAATCCTTATTTTTACGAAAAAACAGACAAAAAAAATGAACGAAAAGGAAATTCAAAGCATCTCTCTTTCCCAACTACTTCAAGTATACGAACGACGCCCCGAAGACATCTATTTGGAAGGTTGTGTCATAACCTCCCATTTTAATGTAAATAACGTCAACGTCAATCTGTTCCAATATCCGACTCGAATCAACGCCTTTGTTATTGTGATATGCTCCCAAGGCTCTATTTCGTTCACATCGGGAGTAACTCGTCACACGCTCGAGGGGAAAACACTATTTATCAATTTTCCCGGCACCATCCTGCAGACAGAGTCAGTGCAAAGTGCGTCAATTCATGCGATTATCTGCGAAGAGGAGTTCTTCAAGAACCTCCACCTCGATTTCAAACTGATCTCCGAATTTTTCCTGCACATCGAAAAGCACCCCTACCTTTCTCTCTCCGAAGAGGAATGGCTCGATCTGGATCGTTCTTTCCAAGATTTTCACCGGGAAGGGAATGCCCGACATACCGATCCATACTCCCAAGAGATCTTACGCTCCATGATCCTCATTTTCACCTACAAAATATGCCGTATCATCAATCGTCATATTGCCATAAATCCCCTTCCGGAAACATCTCCCCGCAACCGGAACAATGAATATTTCAATCAATTCATCGTGGCCATTTCCAAACACTGCACTCAAGAACGATCCGTAGGTTTCTACGCCGAAATGTTACATCTAACGCCCAAATATCTCACGACCATCATCCGCAAAACCAGTGGCCGGACAGCCATTCAATGGATCGACGATTATGTCATACTCGAAGCCAAAAATCTATTGAAACATTCAACGATGAGCATCCAGGAAATCGCCTACTATCTGAACTTTCCCAACCAATCCTCTTTTGGCAAATACTTCCGGAATCATACGGGGATGACACCCTCGGCCTATAAGCAGATCAAATAGGCTAAAGAAACTGTCGCAAAAAGCCTGCTGTCCCCCGCCTCAATTTATCGATTATATCTCTTTCTGTACCCGAAAATCGTGCAAAAATGAAGAACGGGTTCAATATTAACTCATCTATTACCCCAATAAAACACACGCCTGTCACGCAGGGGGGCGCCGCCGCTTTGATACAGAAAGCGGCCAAAGCCCGACGTCTGCCCGGACAGCGGCCTCCATTTCAGCCAACTATCCGGGAAACGGACGATTATGAAACAGGGAACAGTCCTGAAAAACGATACCGCTCGCTACGAACTCCCCCAAAGGGACCCTGAAATTGCAACTGGCCCAAATGGATCGGATATCAGCTTCCGAAGCCGTCTCCGTCGTTTTTCAGATAAAACTCCGATATCTGGGTCTGCCCGAACCTGTCGGTCCACGTAACCCGATATTTACCTTTGAAACCGCGGAAACGCACGATTCCGCTTTCCGGCAGAAGAATGGTCTTCCGGGTTTTCCACTCTTCGTTGATCAATTCGTTCAGCGCATAATAAGCCGTTTTGGGTTCCATGTTCCGAGTAAACAGACCCGAGGTAGAGGATTCTCCGGCCGCACCGCAGTCGTCCACCACGTTCCACCACGTAATGCCCATCACGGGCTCGACACTGAACCACAGACGGAACATATTCCGTGTCAGCACGGCCTGAATGGCCCAGTCGCGTTTTTCGTTCCCCGGAGACGCTATTGTAACCTCGCTCATATGGATCGGTACCCCCGTCTCACCGAACGAGCCTAACCGGTCCCACACGATCTGCGGGGTCTCGATCTCCTCACCCTCCGCAGCAGATCGGCTTCCCTTGGCACCAAGCTGGTGCATCTGCGAGCCCATGATATCGATCCTGCACCCCCGGGCCAGCAGGCCTTTCACCTGGTCGGCATAGGCCTTGCCCTTGCCGTCCCGGTAATAGTCGTTGATGTTCAGCGCCACGCTTTCCGGAAAAACCTCTTCGGCCGTCTTCAACGCTTTGTAGTCGTACTCGCCCGGCATCAGCCCGTACCAGCTTTTGCACAGCTCCTCGCCTTCGACGAGATTACCCAAAGCATAGTCCTTGGCACTCTCGTTCACCACGTCCCAGCTATGGATGCGGCCCTTGTAATACTCCGCGATCTCGACGATACGCCTGCGCTGTACGTCCGCAATCTTTTTCGTGAAATTGGGCAGCATGCCGGCCAGTTTTCTGGGACTGAGCCGCTCATAAGCCTCCGTGAACTCGTCCGCCCGCAGCGTATTGTTTTTCGAGGCGTATTCTTTGACCAAAGGAGCCATCTTCGCCTTCTCATTCTCGGTCATCAGTTCCTCGGCAATCCAGTTGGGATACTGCCATCGGCGGTTACCCCACACCAGCGTATGACCGTGCAGACGGATTCCCCTGCTCTCGCAGAACTCGACCACCGGATCGGAGGCCGGACGACGCCAGTGGGGTTGCATCTTGGGCTCCTCCACCTTGTTCCAATACTCCTCGGTGTCCCAATACTCGCCCTTGAAACGCAGACGCCCGGGCTGCATCTCGAACGCATTCCAATAGAAAGCGATCGTAGCCGAATTGAACAGCGTACCATAGAGACTCTTGTACCTGTCGTTCCGCTCTTTCGTACCCAACTGGTCGAAATTGAAGATGTGGGCCCCGAAGATAAAGTCATGGGAAACCTGTTCGATCCGCACCTCCGTACCGGGCCTGCCTTCGGCAAACGACAGGACGGCATCGGCTTTCCGGTTCTTTTCGATGTCCTGGTCGATCTTCTCCTGCACGTCCCGATTCCAGATTTTCCAATATGCCTCACTCATGATTCCTTCCCGGTCCTCCTCTCCGCTCTTAGGGAAAGAGGGCTGAGCAGAGACCTGCAAACAGGAAAACAGCAGGAAAGAACCGATCAATACGTTCGTTTTCATCTTATCGTTTTTTTAGGGTTTTTCGAGTCACAACACATCGCAAAGTTTCCGAATCATGAACTCAGAAGTTTTTTCCTGTCCGTCCGGCAATCCGGACTTCACCAAACTGATAACGAGAATCGAACTTCTTTATAATTCACTCTAAAAATCAATACTTTAACATTTCAACAACCGACATAAATATTCTTTCGGCATCGAACTTAGCACCTATTTTCTCAAAAAACAGAAGTTGAATATGTGTCGTATTTTGTCCATTTATCGTATCAATAAAGGTAATGCTTTTTACTCAATTATCACGACAATTACAGGACAAAATAAAACCATAACATTAATAAACCAGCAACCATAACACGTTTTTCCGTACATTCAATCCTAAGGATAAAAGCCCATTACCAACCCCTTAAAATCTCAAATTCATGGATACTTGCACATTAGCACAAAAAATGCGGACACGGGTATTTGGACCACGTCACACTCAGAAACTCTTACCATACGCTCAAGACAAGTATGATACTGCATTCAAATCCGGCCAAGAGAGTTTCTATGGATTTCTATTCGCTATTGACGGAAAGAATGAGGACTGATTCGAACAACGACAGAAGAGTTTTACGGAGGGTAAAAACAGATACCGAACTGCACCAAACAGGGGCGGGGAGGTGAAATGCCATCTAACAAAAAAAGAGTAAATTTGTCTTCCTTAAAAACATGAAATACTCGACTATGGATAATAAGCGATTGGACATTCACCTGATTACTACGGGTAAAAAACGATATCTTTCTCTCCTGCTCCTCGCTGACGAACAGGAGTCGATGATTGACCGCTATTTAGAGCGAGGAGAACTCTATGTCATGATAGACAAACAGACGCAGGCGCTTCTCGCAGTAGCTGTCATTACGATTGAGGATGACGGTACCTGTGAACTGAAGAATCTCGCCGTCTCTCCATCCCATCAACATCAAGGACTGGGAAGACAGATGGTGGAATATCTCTCCAACCGTTACAAAGACAGTTGCCATACGATGTTTGTTGGAACGGGCAACAGCCGACAGACGGTGGGCTTTTATCAGCATTGCGGATTTACCTATTCGCATACCATCCCCGACTTTTTCACACAGCATTACGATCATCCTATCATAGAGGAAGGCAAGATGCTGCGGGATATGATTTACTTTCGGAAGAATTTAAAGGAATAATCCACGACTGACCGTTGAAGAACTCTTTCATTTCAGACTTCTGTAATTTCTCAACATCACAGAATGCCAATCCCGTAAGGTGGAGAAGCCATATATAAAATCATAATTCAACTCGTTCATGGCTATATCGGTCAAGTGATATTCGGTCTTCAGATATTCTTCGAGACGCCGGTAGGTAAGCAAATAGCGATTAAATGTCGATTTGGCGCGGCGACCGACATCGAACAGTTTCTGTTCCCGATCATTATGTTCCCGGAAAATAGCCAATAACGTGTGATCGGAATGTGTGCGTCCGAGATGTTCGTTTCTGATTTTCTCGGCAGTGATTTGTTCGCCCGCCAGAAATAACCGATTGTAGATATTGGTAAGGTTGGCCGTTATGTTCCGAATCTTGAAAGTGTTTCTTGCTACATTTCTGCTTTCCATAACATTACGTTTTACGTTTACAAATGTATGATACAATGAAGCAGCCAACACCGACAACATACAGACAATTCATTGACAATTTGAAATATAGCTTCTAATTCGAGACCAAAATATTTCTAAATCGAGACCAAAATTATATTTTCTGTTTTGGTCTCGATTTAGCACCCAAACTCTGTCCGAGATTGGCTTTTCAATGTCAGAGATAGGAAAATGAAAAAGCCTGTTAAATATTGATTAACAGGCTTTTTCATTGAAATTTCTTTGAAGTGTCTTTCTCTTGTCAGACCTCTTGGAGCTGTTGACGAGGATTGAACCTCATCCAGTTATTATATTGCTATTCAGATATTTACAACCTAAAAATATCCTTTCATAGGCTTTTAGTATCTTTTTAGCACCTACTGTTTGAGCTGATGACGAGGATTGAGCTCCTTCATAATTCACTCTGCAAATCAATACTATAATCTCGACAACCAACATAATTATTCTTTTGGTATCGAATTAGTATCTATTTTTTCAAAGAACAAAAGTTGAATATGTGTCGCATTTTGTCCACTTATTGTATCAACAAAAGTAATGTTTTTTACTCAATTATCACGACAATTACAGGACAAAATAAGATCGTATGCAATAGAAGTTATTGATACTAACATAGTAATCATTGTATTTTTTCGTAAATTCAATTCTAAGAATAAAATCCATTACTAACCCATTAAAACCTTAAATTTATGGATGCTTACACATTAGTACAAAAAATGCTGAAGCAGGTATTGGGACAATATTCTGCGAACGGGAAAGATCTGGACATTAATCATGTCTATTCGAAATTCAGACGTACTTTATTACGCTACTACAAACAAGAACGCAATGTATTAGTTCGATTACGAGAGCTGAAACTCGCAAAATATTGTCTTGAATACAGAAAAAAAAACAATCATATTACACGAATTACCCCATTACGATTTATTAATTGCCTTCATTAATATTGAGATAGAAACGTGCTTAATCGCACTAAAAGAGCATTTAGAAACAGATTCAGACTACACTTCGATCAGACAGACCAATTTCAAATGGACGGGGAAATATATTTGGCTGGTAGAGTTGACCTATGCTTTATACTCCTCCGGAGTAATCAATGACGGGATAACGGATATTAAAGAAATCATCAGGCTATTCGAGACCATCTTCAACGTCAAACTCAAAAACTTCTACAATACGTTCAGCGACCTGCGCGGATTAAAGAAAGACAGGATGCCTTTTCTCACAAAACTACGAGAAAGCCTGAATAAACGCATGGAAGAATTGGATAAATAACGGGATTCTCAGACAAGAAAAAAACACCGGAGTTAGGCACAACTCCGGTGTTTCTTGTTTTTGCCGTACTGACTTTTGTAGCAAACTCTAATCATTTTGTTATGGAAGTAATAACGATTGATTCCGACGCATTTAAGGAAATCATGCGAAAATTAGACACGATTTATCAGGATGCAAACAGCCGCCAACACCTTGTCTGGGCTTTGAGCAGCGGAGAGGTATGGGTCGATTCCATCGAAGTCTCGGATATGCTCAATATCAGCATACGTACACTTCAACGACTACGCAAAGAAGGTCTGTTGAAATTCTCATACGTGAGACGGCGGTGCAGATACAAGGTCTCCGATGTCTGTGAACTGCTCGACAACAAGACGATTCAATGCGACTATGAACATATCCAGCGGTTTAAACAAAAATACCTTGTTCCACAATCAGAGCATAAAGAGGCAGGTATAACAAACTTCTCGAGCAAATAATTCTCTTTCAAACATGGCGGGCAGAAATGTAAAAAGGGGGTTACTGTTTTTCCGGCTGGACTGTGATATACTTCGGGATCGGAAGATCAAACGTTTGCTGCGAAGATATGACAGCGATGGATTGCTCGTGTATATCTGTCTGCTCTGCGAAATATATCGGGACAACGGTTATTATCTGCATATGGATGATGACGTGGTTCCCGACATCGCCGACACCTGTGGACTGGATGAAAACAGAGCTGCCGCCGTACTACGTGAATGTGTTTCATTGGGGTTGTTCGATTCCATGCTGCTGGCTTCGGTTGGCGTCCTTACGTCCAGAGGCATCCAGGCACGTTACCTCGACATTATGGCTGGATTGAGGCGTAAAGCGGGTATTTCTTCGGAATTAAATCTAATTTCTTCGGAAGAAATCCTCAATAATGCAGAAGAAATGCACACAAATGCACAATCTGCGGAAGATTGTAGCATTTCTTCCGATAATAGAGAAGATAAAAGAAGAATAGAGGAGAAAGTAAAAAATACACATACACACACTACTTTTTTTGAAGAAGGGGGTGCGGGGGGAGAAACGAAACCGGATAGTTCGAATCGTGAAAATTCGACTACCTGCCTAAAGAGCATAAGTGCGGAATTAGACCCTCCACGCATGGAATCACCTAAAGGCGGCGACCGGGACGAATATGCGATGTCGGCATTCGGTCATGCGTGGTCGGAGCTTACACGTCCGCAGAAAATGATGCTGTGGGCCAAACGGGTCTATCCGATCTTCTTTGAATTTGAACGGCCGCTGACGCTGGAAAATTGCGAAAGCATTGTCAAACGGTTCCCGGACTGGCGGGATATAGACCGGGTATGTGAAGCTGTGGCCAACCGCCGCGACGTACTGACCAATCATGTGAGCGCTATTTCGACTTTCAACGCTTTCGCCCGGATGGATTATAAGCTACGGGAAAAACAACGACTGTGAGTTATGGACAATGTGCTGAATATCATCCGCGACATTATCGAACGGAAACGGGCACAACGACGCTTGCCTGACATTGCTCATTTCCGGGAGATCATGGACTATATCGCTCCGGGGCAATGGAAGGCTTGCGAGGCCCGTTTGCGACAATTACACCGCATCGGGTTGATTCACATAGGCCCTACCCGGATGGGCGATTATGCGAGCCTGAAAACCTATGTCCCGATTCTCGATAAAAAAATACGTGACACGGTGCAGAAACAGGGTTGCCCCGTGCCCTACCTACAAAACACAACAATCAAAAACAAAACAAGATTATGACAAAAGCAGAATTGATCGGCAAGATCGCCGAGAGTACAGGATTCGACCATGCGACGGTTAGTGTCGTCGTTGAGGAGTTTATGAGTAAAACACGCGAGAGTGTCGCTTCGGGCAGTACGCTCTACCTGCGAGGGTTCGGATCGTTCGGCCCGAAGCTGCGCCGTGCGACTATCGGACGCAATATCACCGAAGGCACGACTGTACCGATCCCGGCTCGCAAAATTCCTTTTTTCAAACCCAGCCCGGCATTCAGCCGGTTAATGCAGAAATAACCGGTTATGTCCAATATGCTGCGAATATTCCCGACCAGGACGAGAGCCACGCCTATCGACCCGATGGCCCGCATACGCGAAACGCCGTCGCTGTTCGATTACGACGCAGGCATCGACGAGGTGCATATCTCGGTAGCCTTTACCTGGGATATACCGTGGGCAGAATGGGCCGCAAAACAATGGGAAGCGGTTGCACCGGTCAAGGTAGGCGGCCCTGCCTACAATGAACCGGGCGGGGACTTCGTGCCGGGTATGTACATGAAGCATGGCTACGTGATAACCTCGCGGGGATGCCCTAATCGCTGCTGGTTCTGTGCCGTTCCGAAGCGTGAGGGCGGCAAGTTGCGGGAACTGCCTGTCACCGACGGTTGGATAGTAACGGACGACAACCTGTTGGCCTGTTCGCAGGGACATATCGACGAGGTGTTCGCCATGCTTGCCCGGCAGCCTCACCGCCCGCAGTTCACCGGCGGGCTGGAAGCTGCGTTGCTCACCCCGGCGATGGCAGCCCAGTTGAAAATGCTGAAACCCGAATCGCTGTTCTTTGCCTACGACACACCGAATGACCTTGATCCACTTGTTGAAGCAGGCCGGATGTTGATTGACGCAGGGTTTACCAAAGAAAGTAATACGCTTCGCTGTTACGTACTGATCGGCTATAAAGGAGATACATTCAATAAAGCACAGAGACGAATGGGAGAGGCATATAGGGCCGGATTCATGCCCTTCGCCATGCTCTACCGGGACAGAAAAGGCAAATTCGACAAAACCTGGCGGCGATTTCAAGGCCAATGGGCCAATCCGATGATCACATACTGCAACTGCAAAAAATACTTTGGAGAATGAATGGCTTCAGAGATTCGAAACAATTAACGAAATGACCCGCCGCAAGGCAATTCCATAACTTAAAATCCAATAAAATGAACACAACACTAATTATTTTGATTTCGGCGGTAGTCGCCGGATTGGTAGCCGCTATTGTTTGTTTGGCCTTTCGCCTTCGGGACAAACAGGATGAGAGAAACATTTACAGACCGGCTCCGGGCCGCAGTGATCGCTCCGCAAGTTATCGAACCAATGACAAGAGTGTGGATTAGTTTCCGCCCTTCGCTGGCCTCGGCAGGCAAACGTGTCCTGTCCTATCCCGATCACCGGGGCCGTTCTGAATTGGGTACGATCATCGAAGCAACCTCCGAGCGGATTATCGTAACATACGACCGGTACGGAACGGTTTGCCTGAAAACGACCGGCAAATTGATGGACAAAGCCGATACCAGCGAAGATATTAATTTGATCGAGCGATGAAAAACGACAAGTTGAGGTTATCGCCGTTTACGGCAACCCGCAAGTTAGAAGCCGGAATAACAGAGATCGAAGCGGCTGTCGATACCGTACAAAGAGATGTTTTGCAGCGGTTGGACGAGCAGTTGTCGAACGAAGATTCCGATCCTCCGCATTTATCCACAATCGACAACACAAAACGGCTGCACGCCTGTTATGTACTGGCCGACGGTCAGTATGTGGGAGAAATACAGGTCGATATCTGCGCCAGTCATATCGACGCCCGTTTCATTCCAGAGCATTGAGAATAAAACAAGACCCTGAACGGTGTGGTAAACAATTCCCGTTCAGGGTCTTTGTGACAAAGTACCACGATCTGAAAATCATCCCTCACCCGATAATTTTCACAATGGTCGGCATGTAGAATCTTGAAAAAACGGAGAAATAGATTATTTTCAAGATTGTGTATTCACTTTTTTTGTAAGGAAATTAAATTACAGATATTTTTGACAAGGAATATTTACAGGTAATGTACGAAACGGGGCAATGTACCGATAAAAAGCACCGTTATCAGCCGGGCGTTATCCGTAAGTATGGCGACATTATAAACCTTATGAAACGGACTCGTAACGTCATGGGACTATGCCAATATAACTCGTTGAGATACGAAAAACTGAAAGGCGACAAAGCCGGACTATCGTCTGTAAGGGTAAACGACCAATATCGCATCGAGTTTGAGGAGCGCACCAAAGACGGCGAGGTTATTGCCACGATATGTAACATAACTGATTTGTCAAATCATTATAAATAGACTATGATTGAGATACAAGGGGTCGATCCCAAAATGATTGCCAATAATATCGAATCCGCTTATCCGACGCATCCGGGTTCGATACTGAAAGACGAAATAGCATACAGAGGAATAACGCAGCATAAGTTATCCCAAGAAATGGGTATTCCGTATTCAGCGTTAAATGAAATACTGAACGGCCGCCGCCCTTTGACGGAGAGAACGGCATTACTTTTCGAGGCGGTTTTAGGCATTGATGCAGAACCGTTACTGAGCCTACAAATGGATTACAACCTGCGCAAAATGCGTAAGGACAGTTCTTTCATGGAGAAATTGGCTCAGTTGCGTAAAGTAGCGGCTATTCTATGATTTATGGTAGGTGTGGGACTGAATTTTCGTAGTACGATAAACAACCGATTAACAGCATAGGAGTTACAGAGGCTCCGGCTAACAATCGGTGTTTCTTTGACGGAATCAGTTGTAAAGAATTATTTGACAACTGAATCAATATACAGCACATTGTTTTTCAGTTAATTAAATATGTAATGGCTGTTGAGGAGGATGGGGGTGACAAAATTGTATCTATTGCATTGATAGTGAACTATACCAAATCAGATGGATCAACAAAATAACGCGATTCTCCAGCAAACATGATAAACGTTACAATGGATTCATTAAAATTCTTTTAATGGGATCAAAATAAATCTTTTGTTGTTATCGAAAGATTTGCTATTATTGTAACAAATAACCGTCAAATTATGTTGAGACAGGAGCAAATAGCGTCAGTAATAGATTCTCAGAGAGAGAATTTTTTAAGTCAGGGTTCAGGCTTTGAACGTGAGGCTTTATCGAAAGTACCGGTAGCTGATTCTTTCGCAACGATTATAACGGGCATACGCCGTTGCGGAAAAAGTACTCTCTTGCTCCAGTTGCTTCGGAAACATTACGAAGATGCCATACATATCAATTTCGATGACATTCGCTTATCCGGGTTTGAAACCGGAGACTTTATTCGTCTACATAAAGAGATAGGCGATAGGAAAATAAAAGTTCTGTTTTTCGACGAAATACAACAGGTGGAGGATTGGGAGAAATATATCAACCAATTGTTACGCGAGGGATATAAAGTATTTATCACCGGGTCTAACGCTTCTATGTTGAGTGCGGAACTCGGAACCCATCTGACAGGCAGACACTTATCAATGGAATTGTTTCCATTTTCGTATGCGGAGTATATCGCATTCAAGAGTTTGCCTGATACAACCGATTCAGTAAGGATTTATCTGGAATCGGGAGGTATCCCCGAATATGTGAAAACAGGAATCGGTTCGATACTCAATATACTTGTGGACGATATTCTGATGCGGGATATAGCTGTTCGTCACGCAGTCCGAGATGTGTCGTCTTTGCGGCAACTGACTTCTTATCTGATCTCTAATATAGGCAACCTGGTTTCTGCAAGCAAATTGGTCGGTATGTTCGGCATTAAAGCGCCCAGCACTTTTTTGGAATATTTTTCATATTTGAAAGATTCTTATTTGTTGGAGTTTGTACCGCAGTTCAGTCATTCTCTCAAAGCGCAGGCACGGAATCCCAAAAAGGTTTACGTAATGGATATGGGGCTATATACGGAAAATTCCATATCGACAAGCGAAAATCAGGGACGGAGATTGGAGAATCTGATCTTTTTGCATCTGCGCCGAATATCGAAAAATATCTTTTATTTTAAGGGCCGGGGTGAGTGTGATTTCGTCGTGATGGAAAAGAACAAAGTTACTCGTCTGGTTCAAGTATGCACACAGATAACTGACGAGAATTTTAACCGGGAATATAACGGTCTAAAAGAAGCTATGGACGCATTAGAATTAACGGAAGGGACGATAGTAACCATGGATCAAACTGACCGGTTTGAGCAAGATGAAAAAATTGTCCGGGTAATTCCTGCTCATGAGTATTTGACAAAATTGTAACCATTCTACTATTCCGAACCTTTTGTGACAAAACGTAACGGAATGTAACACCCCCTCACTTACTGTCACAAAATATTAAAAACAGGCGTCATACATTCATGGCACCTGTTTTTATGTGTCACATTCCACGTTTAAAGTACAGCAACGGCCTTGCGAATTTGCTGTAAAACAGCCGCGAGACCGGTATCTCGTCGCGCCACATGCATATTATAATCCAATAAACATTGGAATCGGAGCGATCATCACCTCCAAACAGAACAAGGCGATGCAATCGGTGTTGAGACTGGCCAGGAACAATCCGCACCCCGACTTATACCGGATAAACCGGGTATGGCTGATGAAAGGGCCGAGCGGCGAATGGTACGAAACGACTATCGAACCGACCTTTGAACAGGTAGAAAATTCCAAAGCCGCACGGAAAGAATTGGCATCGTTGGAAATGCAGATGAGCCTTGCCCTGATGAGCGGTGATGAAGCTCAGGCGGACAGTATCATGCAAAAAATGGTATTGGTCGATGCGCTCAATACTGTTAAGCCGGCAGACAGCCTCCGTTCCAACTTCGGGATGGAGGCCCCGGTCGGACAGCGGGAGCAGATGCAGAGGTATGTAGAGTGTTACATAAACGGAGTGAAACATATCGTAACCTTTGCCGACCCCGCCGTAGCCAACGCGATAAACACCTACAACCGGCTGACTATTCCCCGATGGGTGGATAACTCGATAGGCGATGCGACACGCTGGCTGGCTTCGGCCTTCACCAGCCGGAACCCGGCATTCGTCAGCGTCAATTTCCTGCGTGATCTGCAACACGCAGGACTGGTTCATCTGTTGAATCATGAAGGGACGCTGAAAGATTTTGCCCTGAATGTCGCACCGGGCATGAAAGCGATCATCCGAAATGTACGGGGAAAAGCGCGTCCGCTGACGCTCGCGGAATTGAAAAAACGGAACATTCTCGATTATCGGCAATGGGGTGAACTTGCAAGTGAGTTCGGCAGCGACCGGGTTTGGGATACCTTGTACGATTACTTCAGAGAGAGCGGCGGTGAGACCGGGTTCGTACATAGTAAAGAGGTCATGCAGGTTGAGAGGGAGATTCGTCGTTACGTGGCTATCCGTACCCGCAGGGTGAAAGAACTGATGCAGGTTTCAAATTCACGAGAAAAGGCCAATATCGCGTTGAGTTATGTCGGTGACCGGCTTGGCGCTCGCAAGGTGGCCCGAATGTTCGACAATGCCTCGAAAGTCGCGGAGAACACATCGAGGTTCGCCACGTTCGTCACTTCGCTGGCGCATAACCGCACTCTGTTGCAGGCGGTGGACGATGCGAAAAACATCACGGTCAATTTCAACCGCAGGGGCAGCGCATCACGCGGACTGGGAATGTTCTATGTTTTCTTCAATGCCAGCGTGCAGGGAGCCGCACAGGTGGGACGCATCGCTTGGGCCAATAAAAAACGGTTCAAACAGATGGTCGCGGCAATGATGGCGGGGGGATTCCTCGACGCCATGCTGGTAGATCTGTTCCTCGGCGGGCAAGGCGACGAAAACGAATATTACCTGAGCGAATGGGAGCGGAGCAATCATATTATCATCCCGTATATCGGTCGCCGTGGTTATATCAAAATACCCTTGCCGCAGGGATTCTGCGCCTTTCACGGCATAGGTGTTCTTTTTCATGATCTGTATAAAGGGAAAATCAATGTTGAGGAGTGTACTCGCAGTATTGTGTCTCTGCTGTATGAAAACTTTTCGCCAGTGGCTTCCCCATCGTCCAAAGGAGACCTGACCCGCGTGATGGTTCCTACGGCTTTAACACCATTTTATGATATTGCCGTCAACGAAGATGCGTTCGGTTATCCTGTCGGACGAAAGAAATACGGTCAGCGGGAATACCCACTTTCAGAAATGGGGCTGAAGAATGTTAATAAGGGTATATATTATGTATGCCGGGGATTGAATGCCCTCGGCGGCGGAGACGAAGATACCCCGGCAGGAATGCGCAAAGATGGACGAATTGATCCTCTGTTGAGGGGTATCTTCGAATGGAATCCCTCTCATGTAGAACACGTATTGACCTATTACGGTGGCGGCATAGGGAAATTCAGCCGTGACGTAATCCACACGACACAGGCTATTATAGATAGTGAAACGGAGTTGTCCAGCCACGACCTTCCGATCATTAATCGGTTGTTCGGTATCACCCGGAAGAAAAGTCCTGCCGGGGAGTATTTCGAGCTGCGGGCCAAAATGGAAAACCTGGTCGGAGTGTATAAGGACAAAGGTTATAACGGCATGAACGCAGAACAAGTGAAGTTGTACCGTAAATACAGCGCCGGAATCAATTGGTTATACAAAATATTGGGAGAAACACACCCCGGGACGCCGGAATACGACAAAGTACGGGAAGAACTCGATGCGACGATGCGGGAATATCTAAAACTGAATGAACGATATGATACGGGAAATTGATGCAAAAAAGTTAAAGGCATTGGCAGGCGGCACGAAAAGCCTCTCGCAAATACGGCACGAACAGGAGCGGGCCAGATTCAGACAGACGTCCGAAAACCTCGATCTGCTGTGGTTATGCTCGCAGGACTGGGATGCCCTCGAAAATGTACGGCGTGACCACGAGAGGAACGTTCGATACAAAAACGGCGATCAATGGAGCGATGTCGTGGACGATCCGGACAATCCGGGAGAGACCGTGCGCGAAGATGTCCTGATTTCACGCCACGGCAAAGTGCCGTTGAAACATAACTTCATTCAGCAATATCTGAATAATATTCAGGGGCAGTTTCTCAATTCACCCCAGCAAACGGTTGTCAATGCCCGCTCACGCGACGATCAGCCGTTGGGAAATATGCTCACCAATACCCTGCAAGCCTGTCACCAGCTCAACAGGGTCGGAACGCTGGATATAAACGTTTTGTCGGAATTGTGTCTGACAGGCATGGCGTGCGTAAAAGTACGCTTCGACTTTTGGAGCACGAAGAACCGCACAGACGGCAGGCTGGATATTGTCAATATCAACCGGCTGTTCTTCAATCAGGACACAGAAGACCCGCGCCTGTTCGACCTTCGCCGAATCGGGGAGCTGCACGATTACACGTTCGATGATCTCGTTCGAGACTTTGCGAAAACGAAACAGGATGAAACGGTGCTCCATGAAATATATGGAGGTTGTCGGGAGCGCAGAGTGCTGGAACCTCTGTATGCGAACCGGGCGGAACGATTATACAATCTGAATTTCTTTTTCACCAACGACCTGTCCAAATATCGAGTTATCGAGGCATGGGAAAAAGTCGGCCGTTGGGTATTGTACGTGCATGATTATGCAGACGGTACTGAAAATGTATTCACCGATCTGACGATGGCCGACGTTGAGGCGATCAACACGCAGCGTTTACAGACGGGAATGGCGGCGGGATTGGCCGAGGAAGATATAAAACTGATCTTCGCCGCGCCACAATACGAACACTACTGGCGTGTGAAATACCTGACCCCGAACGGTTATTGTTTACGTGAAATGGAGACTCCGTACACGCACGAGGAACACCCTTATGCGCTGGCGACCATGCCGATTATCGACGGTCGGTGTAAAGCCGTGCTGTCCGACGTGATCGACATACAACGGTATATCAACCGGCTGTTGACCATGCTCGACTTCATTATCGGATCGTCAGCCAAAGGGTTGCTGATGGTTCCCGAAGAAGCGATCCCGGAAGGGATGAACCTGCATGACTTCGCCCGTGAGTATGTAAAGGTGAACGGCGTAGTGTTGATTAAAAAAGGGGCCGGCGACAAGCTGCCCAAACAGATTGCCATGAACTCGACCAATATCGGGGCATGGGAAATGTTCAATACCGAGATGCAGATCATGCAGAAGATTTCGGGATTGTCCGGAGCGGTGCAGGGCCAGCAGGCCCGGCCCGGAACACCGAGCAGCCTCTATGCACAGGAAGCGCAAAACTCCCTGCTCAACTATCTTGTCTTGTTCGATTGCTTCCGGGACTATTGCGAGGCGCGGGACGAAAAACTATTGAAGGTGTTGATGCAGTTCATCGACGCACCGCGCTACATCGACATCAACGGCAAAGAGTATGACGAGACGGCCAGAATCTACCAGCCGGAAATGGCGAAGAAGATCATCGACTTCAACCTGACCATATCCAAAAGCATGGATACACCGGTATTCCGACAAGTGCAGGACGATATGCTGATGAAGCTGCTCGAAGCCGGGCAGATTCCGTTGGAAGTATTCTTATCCAATTCGTCGATGCCTTTTGCCGACAAACTGCTAAACGACATAAAGACACTCAAAGAACAAGCCGCAGCCGGGCAAGTCGATCCGGCACTTTTGGCGAAGATGCAACAGCAAGGAGAGCTGAATGCTGAGTCCAAAGCGATGGCGATATTAGAGCGGTTTATGGGGAATAATCGTATATAGTATATTTAATGAGAATGAATCAGGAAATCAACATGATTACATTTCATTTTTATAAATATTTATCAATCATTAAAATGCATCCTAAAAACATAGAATTATTGCATTTGTAAAAAATTCAATCTCGAAAAAGTATTGCAAATAGTTGGTATTATAGGGAAAAACCCTTATCTTACTTTAGAAATTTTAATATTTGTATTAACAAAAACCCTCTCTTAAATCCCCAAAATTTAAGAGAGGGGTGAAAAAGAAAGGAGGTGTTAACTCCAAACTTGACCGATACAAAGTTATATTATTTTGGGTGAATATATCAGATATATTCATTAAAATGGTTTGTTAGGCACCATAATCACCAAAGCCTAATATTCTTTTAATCATATAAATAAGTTAATGTTGCTATGAAAAAGATAGCTTTTCTTTTTGTTATGTCCTTTATTACTATAACGGTTCATGCTCAATTTAAGTATACAGGCAAACAATTAATTTTCGGAAATATTTCTGCATATAAAGGTTGTAGTACCAACTGGGATGGATGGGCACATGCTTGGGTTGCAGGCTCCAAAGCTCTTACCTTTGATATGAGTCCAGCAGATCCCCGTATCGGATCCAATACGGGAAGTGTTGTGTTTTATGGATTGGAAAGTACAGGGTTCAATGACATACATGTTAAAAATGTATTTCAAAATTCTGATTTATCTGCAAAAACAAATATTTCTTCATTAAGAAATGCTACCCCAACTTTATTAAAGCTACGACCGGTAAAATACCAATGGAATAATCATTTAGAATATCTAAAAGCGAGTCCTCGTTCGACAGGAATCACCAATGCAAGTGAATTTGGATTTATTGCTCAAGAAGTGGAACGAGTAATACCAGACATCGTAATTATTGATGAAGAAGGCAACAGACTTATTAATTATTCGGCAATCATTCCAATACTTACTGCCTCAATTCAAGAGCTTAATAATCGTATAGTAACCCTTGAGAAAGAGTTGGAGGCTCTAAAAGCGAAATAGTTTATTAAATATTATTAATCTGAACAAACATGAAAAAGAAATTGTATATTTTCTTTTTCTCCATTATATCAATAATCTGTTTTTATAGTTGCCAAGAATTTACGGATGAGCTCAATGAATTAAACGAGCTTCACGGGACAATTCAGACCAGGAGCAACGGATTTTCAGATTATTACTGGTGTAATGGGGAGCAAATACCGCTCCAACAAACAAATAAGCGTTTTGTAGTATTTAAAACATCAGACATTGAAGCGGTAAACTCTGTATTAAAGAGTAAAAACTCGGATATTCACATTTCCGAATATACAGTAAAATCTTCACCAGTAAAAAACTCAAAACTTTTTACGGATTCTTATAGTGCAATCGTAACGGATACTGTTCCATTAATTACCTCTTCAGAAGTAATTTATTCTGCTCCGAGTTATAAAAACTCAAATGGAACCGAAGTCGGAATCTCAAATATATTTTATGTAAAACTAAAAGACGACACGGGAAAAACAGAATTAGAAAAAATGGCATCTGAATATGGTGTAACAGTCTCTCATCAGAACAAATTTATGCCTTTATGGTACGCTCTGGCTTGCACCAATCTTTCTTCTGGAAGTGCGCTTGAGATGGCAAACCTTTTTTATGAATCGGGTAAATTTGCAGCATCACATCCAGATTTTATGACGTTCGAGACGACAGGGATTGTAAACGACGAGCTATACGCAGATCAATGGAATTTGGAAAACACGGCCCAAAAGGGAGGAACGGCAGGAATCGACATAAAATATCCAGCTGCAACTGCCATTACAAAAGGGACACAAAGTACTATTGTAGCTGTCATTGATGAAGGTGTACAGTTAGACCATCCTGATCTTCTTGTACATCCCACAAGTTGGGACGCCGTTACCGAAACCAGCCCAAGCGTTATGAGAAGTAACCACGCTACTGCTTGTGCTGGCATTATTGGTGCAACAACAGACAATACAATCGGAATCGCCGGAATTGCACCTAATGTAAGTATTATGTCAATCAGCACCAAATTCAATGAACCGTATACAAATGAGAATTTGGCAAACTCCATCTGTTATGCAGCCAATAATGGTGCGTCTGTTTTGAATAATTCATGGGGAGCAGATGGGCAACCGGATGATTTAATCAATGATGCTATTGACTACGCATTACAAAACGGAAGAGGAGGTAAAGGTTGCGTTTTAGTATTTTCAGCAGGAAACAGAGACCGAGAAGGATTGGACTTCCCGGCAAATTATAATCCAGATGTAATAGCTGTAGGTGCAATGAATCAATGGGGCCAACGAAAATCCTGGAGTTCAAAAGATGGGGATTTTAGTTGGGGTAGTAGTTATGGATCACAGTTGGACATTATGGCTCCAGGAGTCAAGATTCCGACACTACTTCCCACTGAAGATTACACACAAACCTTTAACAAAAGTTCTGCTTCAGCTGCACATGTATCAGCCGTAGCTGCCCTTATTTTATCCATAAATCCTATGCTTACCCACAAAGAAGTAGCCGATATTATCGAAAAATCAGCCAGCAAAGTAGGTAATTATGCTTACGCAGAAACTGATGGACGACCCAATGGTACTTGGCATAAAGAAGTAGGATACGGATTATTGAATGCATTCGATGCATTAATGATGGTTTCACCCCCTATCATTAATTTCTTCGATAAAGAAGTTACAGTAGATCAAGTAGTCAGTGGACAGGAGATAAATGCGAAAAATGTTGTTGTTAAAAACAATGCCAAACTTACGCTAAAGGCTGAATTAATCACTATCAATAGTCCTTTTACTGTTGAAGCAGGTTCAAGTCTTGAACTCTCTCTTTAATCTTCTGTATTGTACTTCTTATTAATCTTTATCCTAATACTTAACCTATATGAAACGAATAGCCTTTTTATTTCACTTCATCCTCTTTTGGGGTTTTATAACAGGATGCAGTGAGGGTTGTATTGATATTCCAGGACAACCAAATGAATCAGAAACAGTTACACAATTACACAAACTTCCCATCACGGTAATTGATGTTCCTCCATTCTGGGAAAAATATGAAGGTTTGCCAAAGAACGGAGCATTATTTGAAATACGAACACAAGAAGAGTTGTCCAATAATCTAAACATGATTTCTTCTGAATATATTCCAGATGTCGATTTCTCAAAATATTCTGTGTTGATGGTTCTTGGGGAAGGCTATAATTCTGCAGGTGAAGTTACATGTGAACTTTACCAGATTGATGAAACAAGATATATCTTGGACATCAATGTAGTGCTTACTTGGCAACATTCGCCAGGACCTTGGGGACAAGTAATCCAAGTTCCAGTCCTCCCTGCCGATGCCAAAATTGCAGTTTACACAGGATATAAGGTATATGAAAACCCATAAATTTCATTATTTCAATTTTCACGGTTCCAACATTTTTCATTTTAACATGCAACAACCATGAAAAAGATATTACTTTTTATCGTAGTAATTATACTATCGGTCCATTGTACAAAATTTGATGAGATATTTGTAAGTCCCGAATTGGCAACAGAAGATTTGGTTCAAACTGTCGAGGATACGACCGCTTTAATTAATCCTTATTCGCTTGCAACAGCTCAAGCTGCATTGAATGAAATTACAGACGAAGTGGGCATGGATCGGATAAAATTAAGAGCAACAGACTTATACGTCCGTTTCTTGCCGAAAGATTCTAACGAAATGGTAATGTTGTCTGATTCAATGAATATTCCATTATTTCCATATCCTTTGGATCGAGAACTAACAGACGAAGAAATAGAAACATACAGTACCGACATCAATAACACGTACGGATTCCCTTGGCAATACACGAAAGTTCCTGTGGACTATGAATTTCCGGAAGGTATCATTTATGAATTTCTGGATAGTGTTTACGTTCAAGTAACTTCAGACAATTACATGGGTCCTCACTCCGCAGAATCAAATCAATTAAGCGAGGGTTTGTGGGACATGGTATTTGATAGAGTGTACGGGAAAGATACGGAACCATAGACAAGATCTTCTACGGATTTTGAAAAAAGATGGTCTCCTGAAGCTACTGTCAGATATGTAGACGACATGACAGGAAAGACTATTCCTTTGGCTGGAGTGCGAGTAAGGGTACATCATTTATTGCATATTGACATCAAGTACACTGATGTTAATGGAAGTACAGGACCTTTTGAAAAATTCCGAAGTAATAATGTGCGATATAATATATTCTGGGAAAGCCCCTATTGGGATATTCGGGATGGTAATTTTTTTCAGGCTAAGACAGGTGGTCCCAAATATCGAGCTGCGTGGGATGTGGTCATTCAAGGAGATACTGAAGATGCCATGTATGCAGCAATACACCGTGGATGTCAGGCAATGTTCAACGATAATCCTTTTGATATCACTCAACCTGTAAAAATATCTCATAAAGTAAAATTAGGGGCACATTTTTCTAAAAATAAAACTTTTAACGGAAGATATACAAGCATTTGGAATGGACCGTGGCCTGATATTCGTATTTATAGAAAAGTTGATGGTCGTATTCGAAAACGAAGTGAGATAACTTCAACTACAATGCACGAGCTCGCTCATGTTTCGCATCATCAGGCCGTTATTGATTTGAGAGGGTCTAATCAGATAGAAGATTTTATGTTGGCGGAAAATAAGCTCGCAGAGAGTTGGGCGACCGGTGTGCAGAATGCTATGATGAAATGGATGTATCCGGATGTACCAGTTAGTGAGACACGTCGACTATATGATAGTGAATATACGGGTGTAGTCGAAGGTCTACTCAATCAAGGCATGACGCTCAAGCAAATCGAAAGCACCGTAGTGGGAAATCGATTTTGGTGGGGTTGGCGACGGGATGTAAAAAACACCGGGCTGATCGATCCTGTGATCGTTGATCAGCTATTCGATTATCCCAGTGTATCATACTGGGCCGCCGATTTTGACAATCTGATTCTCGGTACGGCTCAGGCGTATACTGATATGGATATTGCATATAGTATTCCACCTGTATTGACAATTCCCAGCGGGATTACCGTACAAGAATGGAAGGTCTCAAGCGATATTGCGGAAATAAAGAGTTCGAATAGTCGGTCTGTCACATTGAGATTCAACGAAACAGGCACAGTAACCTTAACAGCCAAATTATCCATGTTGGGAGGGGTTACTTACGAGACCTCGAAAACGATTACGATCACCCAGCCTGTAACAATGGTCGGAAGTTCGACTCCTGGTACCGGAGAGGCCGTGACTTACCAACTGGATGGATACGAGGGAACCATCAGTACTTGGGAATTTACAGGATTAAATAATAGCGACTACTGGATTGTTTCGACGACAGACAATACCGTTACCGTAGTATTCCGCAAACCCATCACGACAACACTCAAAGCGAAATATCAAAGTAATGTAATGGCCTCTATGCAGATAACAGTGCCTGATGGTCCTGCGCTCACGCCCTATATGGCCTTTAAGACCAACGTACACCCACCCGATATTTGGTTAAGAAACACAGCAGACTTATCCAATGTCACTTCTCTAACGCAAAATGGCCTCCGTTACCGGGAACCTCTCGATGCTCCTACTCATTTTATGGCCTATCCGACAAGACCAGCTTCTACCCATCCTTACTATTCGAAGCTCGTGGAAATCCATGAAATGAATTATTATAACGGTAAATATGCTTACGACTGGTGGGTTTATGACGGTTTTTCGGGTACAGGCAATTCATTCTGGATATTTTCCGAACAGGTACCAGGAACGGTTCCTATTTACATTGTTGAAGACAGTCGTGTCGACGACAAAAATCTGGTATGGAAAACCAGTCGGTTGACGCAAGAAAATGTACTTTCCCGCGTAACTGTAACTTCGTGGTATTGGAACTGGCTGGGAACGAAGAAGAAGGACAACCGAGACTGGGACGAGACAAAAAACTGGGGAGTAAAAGGGTATGCCTATCCCGTACCGGCTCAAAGGTTGGGGCTTTATTAATTGAATGAATAAACAGGTGTCTGAATGTGTATAAATAAACCATTCAGACACCTGTATAAAACATATTGCTATGAAAAAATTATTATTGATATCCGTCCTTATCATCTTTGTATTTGTCGGGTGTAATAAGGATTACGTATACGTTTCTACTTGTGTGTATAAAAATCAAACGGATGAATCTATCTGTTTTACGTGGCACTCACATTATGCGAGACGTTCCCTGACGGAAGATACTATTTTCATTATTCCACCACAAGGAATGCATGAACTAAAATTTAGAAGAGAAGGAGCATGTCCTCCTCCTTTTTGTGGGGACTATATGGGCCCTTTCTATGATGATTCTATTGTAATTTCAAATGGAGAGAAACAATTCATTCATAAGTTTTACCCACCAGACCCAGAAACAAACAATTTATATCAAGAGGAAACGTATAAACTTGTGAAAGAACGGAAACGACACAGAACATACGAATACATTTTCACGGATGACGATTTTGTCAATGCAGAACCGATAGAACCTTCTGACGGTTCAGTATCTGAATAGATTATGCCATGAAAAAACTATTATTGATACCCGTCCTTATCATCTTTGCATTTTCTGGATGCAATGCAGATTATACACACATAGCTACTTATGTATATAAAAATCTGACATCTTCTTCCATTAAGGTCAAATACAACTACTTTTTCAACAAAAAAGATTCTATCTTTATTATTCCTCCTTCAGGAAAGCATTTATTAGAATTTATGAAAGGGGGAGTATATCCGCCTCCATTCTATGGAGAGTACCAGTACCCGACTCTTAATGATTCTATCGTAGTTTCGAACGGAGAGAGACAATTTATACATAAGTACATTCATACATTGCCTCCGAAGCTGGAGACAAACAATTTATATCAAAAGGAAACGTATAAACTTGTGAAAGAACGGAAACGACACAGAACATACGAATACATTTTCACGGATGACGATTTTGTCAATGCAGAGCCAATAGAAAATTGATCAAATTCACAAAAAAAATATAATCTCCCTTTATTTTTGTAAAGGGAGATTATTACAGTTTTAGAGGTGTTTTTTAATTATCATTGAAGTCTATTTTAATTAGAGTTGTTTACCAAGTTTATATATTGGCCTCTGTATATACAATTTCTCCACCTGCTTGTCGAGATTTGCTTATTTTGACTTCAACAGGTATATCCATTAACGACGATACCTTTAAAGCTATTGCCCGCGACATATAAATGTCGTCGTGTTTGCCGTCGATAGCACCGAAGCTGCCGTCAGGCTTTAATTCATACCATTCTATTTCATCCAATGCCCGTTTGTCGCGCTCGATATAGAGCATATCGCGCAGCCGCTTGTTCATTTGCGTAACGAGGTCTGTTTTGCTGGCGAAGGTTGTCTGAAATCCCAGCTTCAGAGGTTCACCCTCTTTGATGCGTGCCGGGTCATTTCGAGCAAATATGTTGTCGTAATACTCTTTTATTTCGTCCAGAATCGTGAGCGAGTGATCTCCTTCCTGTCCTTTCTTGTCGAGGCTGTTGGCTTCGGGAACGAACAGTGCGTGATTGAAAAATTCCGCGACCTGGACTGCTCTCCACACGGTCAAATCCTGATAGAGGTGAAACCGGTAGGTGGCGATACATTCTTCCACACCGCCCATCATCAGCGGATAGCGGTCTACGACCGAAATCACGGAATAGTCGGCCTGGGGTGTTCGGCCACCAATATCGAGCGACACCACATAACGGTCGGCAATACGCTGCGTGGTATCCGGCATCTTCCACAGGAGAAAATCCCCGCCCTCTTTCTCGACGAAGCGGATTCCTTGCAGGGCCTCTTTGCCATAAGGCGCATCGGCGATCAGCTCTCCGACAAACACCGGTGGTTTGACAAAGGGACGTAATTGCCGGACGTCGAGCGGATCGTGTGCCGGGTGGCCTGACGTCTGAAATGCTTCTTCGGCCGATGAGGGAAATTCGCAGCACATTTGCCAGTCGGTCGAATATTCACGTCGCTTATCCCTGTACCAGTTCAGCCCTTCTAAAGTGGCTCCCATGTAAAACCGTGACAGTTCATCACGGGTCATGGTTGCAATGAACTTACGCCGCTGCTTTTCGTCAATAAACGGTTTGTAATACAACTCTATTTCGAACCATGCCACGAATACCGGTTTATATGCCGACCTTCCATCGACGGCATCACACCAGGTATTGTGGAAGAAATTGCCGATTCCTTTGGCTGTCGATTCCAGCACAACGACAGTAAAGGGTTCCAAAGGGACGGAGCCGATGATCGTTTGTATGACATCTTCGGGTTTTCTCTCCTTTGTTCTGCGCCACAGGCCCACTTCCGACAAGTGGGCCATTTTTATATCCCCGCTTCGCAGGCTGTCAGGCTTTTGCATACTCCCGATGGAAATAACCGCCTGGCGATCTATGATTTCTTTGTTCTTGCTCGACCCTTCGAAATTCCGGAACCGCACGGGAAATATCTCCACGGGGTGCTGCTTCGCCATTTTGGAATACATGGATCGTATCGTCCGAGCCTGATCCTCTACATCGGCCACGATTACGCTGTTCCAATGTTCCCGGTGGAATAATTGTATCCATGCCATAAACATCTGTACGACGGTAGAGCCGCCCCATTGTCGGGATTTCAACAGTACGACCCGGATAGGCAACCCTGAAAAAAGATCGCCGATTATCTCCTTTACCAGTTTGAGTTGTGCCCGACGTAAAATAAACGGAACGAGTTTTCCCGAAATTTTATCGAATACCTTGACGCACGTGGCGCACCAGAACTCGAAATCATACACCGCCCGTAATTTATGAATCGCATCACGCAATGCAGCGGGGTCTATTCCTTTTAACAGCGCATAACATTCCACACTTCCGGCCTCTCGTATCGTCTTGATAGTCGGCGTAGTGGCCATATAGGAAGGGATCAGCACGTAGGTTTTCGTATCGAAGTAAAGACGTTCCCGTTCGATAGGCGATCCCTCTCCAGTCAGAGGATTGTAGGACGCAAATAGGGCCTGTACGCGCTTCCTGTTCTCCGCTAAAATCGTATTTACTTCATCCGCGTTCATTGAGGATGCGATGAATGTAGTTCCGGCTCAATCCGATAATCGGGTCTTGGCTAATCAATTCAACATAGTAGGCTTTGGCTATATAGCGGAAACGAACGCTATCCAACTCTTTTTCCTTCGCCTGTAATTGTTCGTAACGGTCACGAATTGCCTTGTGCTTCTCCCGAATAGCTTCTGAAGTACCGTATTTGCCATGTTTATTATTAGACATAATCTTAATATTTTGATATAAAACAAACTATTTTCACAAATATAATCATAAAATTTATTTTCTGTTATAAATGTATCATTTTACTTTTATCGGTATAAAATTCAATAACTAAACTGATTGTAAAATGATGGATGAAAACAAGAAAGGCGTAGGTGTTGAGGCGACCCAATCCCCGAGAATTTCACGCATACGTGAATATATGACCGCGAAGTTTCCGGATCGGACATACGCGGACGACGAAGATTTCGACAATGCTGTGCTGGAGCATTTGAAAACTTCAGATGCAAAGATCGCAGGGAACGATGCCGCAAATAAGACAATCATGGAGGTGATCGCTGCCTATCCGGAGTTTGCCGAGATCATCGAAGATGTTGCCGAAGGGGTCCCGGTACGTGTTGCTATTGCGCGACAATTCTCCCCGGATGAATTGACCGTAAGGGATGGTGAGGAAGATTTCGACGCATACAGGAAGGCTGCCGAGGATCGTTCGAAACGTCTTGCAGAGATTAATGAGCGAATCCACACCCGCGAAAAGAACATTGCTCAAAGCAAAACGGATGTCGATGCTTTTTTCAACGAAATGCAGATGACCGACCAGGAACGTACGGCCTTTGTGGATTGGGTCGATAACGAAGTATTGGCCAACCTGATGGACGGACGTGTCAACCGAGAGATTCTGATCAAACTGTATCAGGGATGGAAGTTCGACGAAGCGGTAGCGGAAGCACGCAATGCGGGAGAGGTTGAGGGCCGTAACCAACAGATCGAGCAGAAACGTGCCCATGCAACCAAAACCGACGGACTGGCTTCCGGCGGCAGCGGTGCGGTCACAGTCCAGCCGCAGAAACCGTCGTCCGATTTCATCGACGAGGTACTGACCCGTAAATCGAGGCGTAAATTCTAATCACTCAATCTTTACTCACATGAAAAACAAAAAAATCATCTACGGGCTGTTTGCCCTTGCCGTGTGTATTGTCGCGGCGGTCGCCATGCAGGAATTGATGGCGGTATTCTCCGCCGGAGGATATGCGCTGGCGCTGGCCGGTGTCGCAGCGACAGCCGATCAGACCAATCACGGAACGGTCACCACGACCAAGAGTGTCGGTGAGGATGGTACGGTCACGGATCAGGACATCAACAAACCGACCATTTCGCAGAAGATCACCAAGATCAATCCATCATTGTTCCCGATGGATACGATGCTGCGCGAGTTGGAGACAGTACCGTGTAAATCGTTCGAGTATGAATATTACAGCGTACGTGGTCGAGGCGTTGAGAGTTCGATTAAAACCGCTTATACGGTTACGGGTGGAAGTGAAAGCGGTGCGAAACAAATTGATGTTACGAACGCACACATTTTTTCGCAGGACGGGAATATTTTGTTTCCGACGATCAATGTCGATAACGATACGAAGGTGGCGACACCACTGGATTCCGGCATATCGCTGAACCCGCTGATCTGTCACATCGTATCGGTGGACAATATCGCCCAGGGTAAAATCACCATCTATCCGGTCAATGCGGCTGTTTTGCCCGCGTTGGCTGCTGACACGCCGATCTACCGATTGGGTGTTGCCAAACATGAAAATGCCGGTATGAGCGAGGACCCCTCGCAAATGCCGTACAGTGACAGCAACTTCTGTCAGATTCACATGACGACGATTTCGGAGACCCTGTATCAAAGATTGACCGAAAAGGAGGTGCAGTTCGGACTACTCGACATGAAAGAACAGGCCCTTTTGGATTTCCGCATGACCAACGAGGCCGACAGTATCTTCGGGGTTAAACAGAAATTCGTCGATCCTGTTACCCGGAAGGTAAAGTATATGTCGGATGGTCTGCTGCGCAAGATCGACAAACATCTCGACATGGGAACCGAAAGCAAAGTGACCAACGACATGATCTATGGCTGGGCCTCGGACATCTTCTGCGGCAACAACGGATCGGAGCGCAGAATCATGTTCTACGGAAAGGATTTCGGCCGCAGCATGGCCGCAGCATCGACCATTGAGAAACAGTTGGAAGCCGATAAAACCGAAGTTGTATTCGGGATTTCATTCCACCGTATCGAGACGACCGACGGAGTAATTCTGATGAAGCCGCACGATCTGTTGAATGAATATGGATATTCCAAAGCAGCCGTGGTGGTTGATCCTGCAAACGTGTACCGGGCCGTGCAGAAACAGTTGGAGGCTACTCCGCTCAAACGTGATGAAGCGGGCCTATCGCGTTCGACCGACATCCGTCTGGATGAAAGTCATTGCCTGGCTGTCACCAATCCCGATTGCCACGCCATCATAACAGTCAAATAACAATTCTTTGACGGAACCGGAACAGTGTTCTGGTTCCGTTGTTCAACTAATTTAACGAGAGCATTATGGCAGTATTCAAAGTTCTGAACAACAAGAAATATCGTACCTCGGTACGACTTCCCGATGGTGTATTACAACCGATCCGTTTTGAACAGGCAGCCTATTATGGTGGCGTGGATGAGAGCCTATACACAACATCCAACTCTCAAATCATCGAAGCCCTCAAGAGGCATCCTGCCTTCGGGGTAACGGTCTTTCTCAAGGAGGAAGAACCGGCAGCACCCGATACGGGCGACACCGAAACGGAAATAGATCTCGAATCCCTATTACCCGACCCGGACAATGCGATCCGCGAGGAGACCGTCACATCGGCAGCAAAGGCAACGACCTGGTTGCAGGCGAACCTCGATTACATCGTGCCTAAAAGCATGACTAAAGAGGAGATACAAGTTGAGGCAGCCAAACGAGGTGTACTCTTTATTAACTGGAACTAAATGATGCGAAAGAGAATCATAGAGCGGGCATTAATGTGTGTCGATGAAATCTATCCTGAAGACAACTCCGTAAACATACAAAACTTCCCATTGGATAATTTCATCGACGAGGCGGCGCGTCGGGTTTTATTGTCTGCGCCTTTGCACGCGATTCCGTCGGCCCGCTCATTCTCTGACGTGGAACTACACGATAACGGCGACGGTTCAGGATGGCTGGAGCTACCTGGAGACTTTCTTCGTCTGGCACGCTTCCGTATGGAGGGCTGGCATCGTCCCGTCCTCGCGGCTATGACCGATGACGACCCTGCCTACAAGCGGCAGTTTCACGCTGCGACGCGGGGCGGAAACGCCAAACCGGTGGTCGTCCTCTCTCACGGCAAAACCCGACTGGAGTATTACAGTATTCCGTCGGGTGAACACCTCATAAAAGAAGCACTGTATATTCCTTTCTTACAAGTGGATGACACTTACCCTGAAAACCTTGTAGAGGTGACAGCATGGGTGCTGGCATCGCTTGTACTTGGGGTATCCAATGACAGTAAGGGGGCAGAAATGGCTACTGTCCGTGCAAATGAATTGATAACAATCCTTTGATATGTTCGATGTAAGGATAGACAGCGGAGATTTGTTCCGGGAGTGCATGGATCAAACCTTGATCGACTACCGCGAACGGGTTACGGGCGAGGGAGAACCGATAGCGGCCACTCACACGATGGATCATTCTCTGGGCGATATTTTCCGGGTGCAGCTTCGGAGTGTGGCGGCGGTGGTTTACATGGCGATCCGGGCGGGAGCCGTTTTTTACCACTTTGCTCCGTGGGGAGTGACCTATCGGATGAAAGACGTCGAGGGAGTGCCATACGACGTAATCGGGGTACTCATCAAAGATGCACTCAAATACGGAATGCTCGCATGGTGGTACAAATCCCGCGATGTAGCCCTGTTTCAATTTTACACCCGGGAATACGACAAAACCATCGCGGACATACATGGCAAGATAACCGGCAGCTATGCTTTACGGCCATACAGATTATACTGATGACAGAGACAGAACATAGAACCATACGCCTGTTTTGGGAGAAAGACGACCTGTTTGCCGCCGTATGCGGACAAACGGCGTACAATGCCCGAACCATGACAGGTGACACGGGCGAGAGCCTGTTCGATCAATATGCCATGACCGAGGATGAACGACCGTTTTTCGATGATCGGTTGTATGCCGCCTTTACCGAATTACAGCGACGTTTTCGCCGGATCATTCCTGATAGAGGAAAACACCCGGATAAGGAATCCCAATGTAGTATTACTATCGTGGCCAGGCTATCGAGAGAGGGGCATCGTCTCTATTCCGATCACGATTTGCAGGAGTTAGACCGGGCATCGGCGGCCATGCTCTGCGATTACGTACTTCGGGAATGGTACGTTTCGGTGGGGCTGGCAGACTGGGTCGCGGTCTACTCTCAAAAATTAATGGCGGATGCCGGCGTCCTGGCCGAACTGTTATTTCGCTTCTATCGTCCGGAATCCCGCCCTTCCTATGAAGTGGAACCGTGGCCCGGGCATTCGGTGTTAAGTATCAATTTAGACGGAGGAAAAGCATGATGACAAACAAGATGATGGAGTTTTTAATCGAATTGAGCGGCATGGAAGCGCATGTACTTCGCAGAGCGATTCTGCTGGTTGTTGTGGTATGGTTCGTTATGGGCGTAGCCGTTTACATCGACTATCAGACGGGGATTCGGAAAGCGAAAAAGCTGAAGATACCCAAAGACAGCCACGGGATCAGACGGTCGTTTTCCAAATTCGGCGACTATGCCCGCGTGACAGGTATGTTGATGCTGGTCGATCTGCTGGCCATCCTGTTCGGGGTCTATTCGCTGCCGTATGGCTCTGCGCTGGCGGGGTTGGCGACGGTCTATACCGAGCTGCGTAGCGTGCGGGAGAATCTGGCCGCGATCAAATCCTCTGCCGTGAAAATGACCGACCTACTCGCGCTGCTGGCCGATACGCGAGACCCGAAAGAGATCGGACGCCTGTTGTCACAATACAATTCGATCAAGGAGAGTGCAGACAAAAGACAGGCAAAGGCAGATACATTGAAAGAGTTGCTCGAAAAATCTGTAAACCATGACACCGAAAGAGTTTAAAGGAAAATACTATCCCGACATTGAGGCCGTCTCGAAAGAAACGGGGTTGAACCCGTTGTTTGTCGCGGCTCAGGCTGCGCTGGAAACCGGCTGGGGAAAGGCCGCCATCGGCAATAACCTCTTTGGCATTACCGCAGGGAAAGACTGGCACGGTGCGGTTCAGCTGAAAACAACGACCGAATATTTTAAGGACGACAAACAGTCCGGAAGGTTCCCGTCCGTACAGTCGATCACACGACTGCCGGACGGACGTTACAAATATATCGTCACCCGCTATTTCAGAGATTATCCCAGCGTGCAGGAATGCCTGAAAGATCATTTTGCAGTCTTGTCCCTGCCACGTTACCGGGCGGCATGGGAGTGGGCCGGAGATGTGTACCGTTTCGCGCTGGAGATAGCACGGGCCGGATATTGCACGGCCAGGCCCGAAGTCTACGCCCAATCTATTTTATCCATATCTAAAACCTTACAAAAATGCTGATCTTTTATCAATCGGGGTTAGCTCAACTCCTGCTGTTTGGGAAATTCCGAACCATGATGTTTTTCGGGACTGTCATAACCAAAAACAAGAGCCTGACGGACATATCGAAAAGACATGAAGGCACACACATAAAACAGTATTGGGAATGCCTGTTGCTCGGTCTTGTCCTTTGGATATTGATTGCGGGTATTGTTGCCCTTTGTGGCGGTCATGTATCCTGCTGGTGGTTGTGTGCTGTGCCTCTCACTTATTATCTGATGTACGGTGCGGAATGGGCCGTATCGTACCTCTATCACATTCTGAAAGGAGATGCACGGGAAAAGTGGAACGACGCCGCCTATCACGCCTCTGCTTTCGAAATGGAAGCCTATGCCCATGAGGATGACCCGGACTATTTGCCGACGCGCAAATGGTATGCTTTCACGAAATATTATGGCGCGATATGAAAGTGGAATATCATATCCTTATCGTGGCCGCGGTCATGCTGTTATCATCCTGCGGAATCTGCCGGGCAGTCGTACAGAGCCAGCGGGCCGACAGCGTGCGGATCGTGCGGCAGGTGGAAATCGTCGAACGGGTACGCGACACGACGATCTATGTGCCTGTACCCGCGGAGAGCCGGGAGACGGTGCGGCAGGATTCCTCTCACCTGGAAACGACGGTCGCACTTTCCGATGCCGTGATCCGGGCGGACGGATCGCTTTTTCATACGCTCGCCAACAAACCGGTGGAACTTCCTGCATTCGTCCCTGTAAAGGAGACGGAACACCGCACGGAGATCGACACCGCAGGGGTGCGCATAGAGCGGGTTGAGGTTCCTGTGCGGATGCTTCTTTCGTGGTGGGAAAAGTTTTGGAATATATCCGGTAAAGTGGCATGGGGCATTGTCGGTGTCCTGGTATTGTTATGGATCGAGAAAAGGAGACTTAAATGATGAAAGACAGGAAACGGGCAATCATAATCGGGACAGACTTCGCTGTTCTATACACGGCGATCCGGGACGGTATAGACCTCCCGGAGGTATGGCCCGATGAGATACCCGACGAGTGGCTGGACGATCTGTCGGGGTACGAACTTTCGGCGAAAATCTCGACCGCCGTGCGGGGCCGGGCAGTCGTCGCATCGACGGCACCCGAAACAGGACAACTTACGATCCGCCGCATCGACGCCTCACATTTCGCTGTCAACATTCCTGCATCAGCGACAGAAGGAATGCAGGAGGGTGAAATTGTTTTGACCGTCGAATTACGACACAAAGAGACTGGAGTAATTATGAAAGGCGAGCGGCGAACGATACCGCTTGTCAAGGTAAGAGATATAAGGAAATAATGATAATACTGTGTTCATTCAAACAAGAAGGTTTAGCGGTAGAAGATCACCGACTTTGTTTTGACTTTCTGACCCATATCGGAATTGATGGGGCCACGCCTCACATTGGAGAAAATGGGAACTGGTGGTTAAGAGAAGAAGATACGGGCGTGCCTGCCGGTGGTATTCGTCGCTTTTCTTCCTATCTGGAGTTCCCGACTATCGGTAATGATGCCGTGCTCTATTTGGATGAAACAACAAATAAACTCTATAAATGGAACCAAACCGACCTGCACTACTACGTCGTGGGATCGGACTACAATCAAATACAAATTATTGACGGCGGTAACGCATAACAAATTAAAATTATGGATAATACATTAAAAGCGAAAATTATTGTTCGCAACGACACGGCCACAAATTGGGCTTCCCAGAATCCTGTATTGTTAAAAGGAGAGTTCGGTTATGCTACTGATACCCGAGAAATTAAAGTGGGGGATGGTGTGACGGAATGGGTGTTGCTCCCTACGGTGAATCGTAAGCGCGTCTATCATGGAGATCATCAACCCGGCAATATGGATATTTTGGAGCTGGAGGCACAGATAGGTGATATATGGATTTACGATACAGTGAATCCTCCACAATTATTTGTGCTTGTCCAGAATGCTTCACAGCAAAAGTCGTGGCAGCAACTGATCACGACTGACGGTTTGAATGTCGGTACTCTGATGCAGGCATCAGATTATGCTAAAGAGGAAGGTGCGGGTAAAGAAACCGGTTATGTAGATAAGGCCCTGAAAGCCGACAAACTGACGACACCTCGTGCGATCTCCTTATCGGGCGATGTAACAGGCAGCACGACGTTCGATGGATCGGCTCCGGCGTCTATCGCCGCTGTGTTGAAGAATAGCGGAGTGACGGCCGGGACCTATCTGAAAGTAACTGTCAATGCGAAAGGTATCATTACAGGAACGGAAGCTGTTACCGCAGAGGATATTCCCGATTTGACTTTGGCGAAGATCACCGATGCAGGTTCAGCCGCCTCTAAAAATGCTGGCAATGCCGCCGGGCAGATTCCCGTGGTCGGGGCCGATGGCAAACTCGATACGTCGATCATGCCCCAGCTCGTCATTACAGATACGTTTGAGGCGGAATCCGACGATACAATGTTAGCTCTCAATGCACAAAAAGGCGATGTCTGTCTACGGAGTGATGGTACACCGGGCATGTTTATCCTGGCAGGTGATGATCCGAAAGTATTGGAGAATTGGAAACGTGTCCCTGTTCCTGCAAATGCCGTTCTTTCGGTAAACGGGAAAGTTGGTGTAGTCGTACTTTCGACGGATGACATCGCCGAAGGAACAACAAATGTCTATTTCACGCAAAACCGCTTCGATACGGCCCTGGCTGCCAAAAGCACTTCAGATCTGAAAGAGGGAAGCAACCTCTATTTTACGATAACTCGTGTGAAAGCCTATCTGGAAGATGAAAACAATACGTTCATTTTGGACGGTGGTAACGCATAACGAACGGTATCAATGGACAATACGATCACCATAATATCAAAGCTGCAATTTCGGCGTGATACAGCGATGAAATGGCGTGCGCTTAACCCAATTCTTGCTTCAGGAGAGCCAGGTTATGAAACCGATACGGGTAAATGTAAAATCGGTGACGGAAGCACGGCATGGAACAACTTGCCATACCGGGAGTTTACTTTGCCTGCTGCCACCGTCGAAGTGCTGGGAGGCATCAACGCTGCGACACGTGGAACAAGAGATACTATTGAGGCCAAAATTGACCCTCAAACCCACAAACTTTATGTCCCGTCCTATCCGGTACTTCCTACATTGGCACCGGTTGCTACCAGCGGAAAATATTCAGATCTGACAGAAGCTCCAGAATTGGCTGCCGTCGCCACGAGCGGCGATTACAACGATTTACAAAACGGTTATACCTTACCTGCGGCTTCTGAAGGGGGATTAGGAGGAATCAAGGCGTCGCCTAAAAGCTCCTCTGACAATGTTGAGGTTAAGATTGATCCCAATACCAATAAATTGTTTGTACCATCCACTGGTGGCGGAAGTTCGTTAGGAATCCCTGCAATGCCTCCATTACAATTAAGAGTGATCTTACGGCACCAAACCCGAAGCAATATTTTCTACAACGAGACCCAACCGATCATTAACGGAGACCTGTACTTCCGTCCTATGTGTTCTTTGGAATACTTTAATACCTATAAAGATAATTGGTCGGTTGCCTTTGCGCGTTGTAATACACGCCGTTATAAACCTTCAAATAGCAACCGAAACGCAGGGTGGGCACAGAAACAAAAGAGTTATCATATTGTCGGCGATGAACGTGATTACAGTTCAAGTGCGGTATATCCAGGCAAGACTGTATTCAACGTAGAAGATGGAGGAATAACATGGACCCCGAAGATGTTGGTTCCATTACCTCTCAGTTCCCTTGTTCCCGGAGTTTACTACGGAGAATGGATAAAGCTGCCGTATGATTTGGAGATGATCGTGCGCAGGTTTGTCTACATTCGTTATCAGGCACTAAATTCATCACAATATACCGTGCTGCCGATTCAGAATATCGGTTCAGGGATCAAAGTCGATACGAAACTAAAGATTAGCGGAAGCCGCAACAGGATGAAATTATCCGACGAACGAACCTCTCGCAGTGATTTCTATGCGTCGGTAAATCTGGGGCTGTGTCTGGCTTACAGTGACACTACGTATTTTAATTATGTTCATTGGAAAATGGGGCCGATCAGTGAATTTCGGGCACTTGTCAAACAAACGCTCGATGGAGGGACCATCAGTTACCATGTTCAGTTTATGAATTGCAAGATGAAAATCAAACGATAACTTTTTTCGGTAAATGCCACCAATAAATTTGGGCGCTGCGGGGCCTAATGGTAAAAGAGGGCAATGCTGCGGGGTTGCACATCCATAGGGGCGTTTACCCTTTATAAAGAGGGCTGTCTCACGATTTAAGACAGCCCCTCTTTATATGCCAGCTCAAAGTAATTGATGCGTTATTGCTTTTTGAATCCGATCGGACGCGCAGGAGTTGATCTATGTTTAACCTGCAATTCGGCCAACGTTTGATTGATTAACTCTAACTGAATCCGGGTATCCTCGTTGATGTCGTTTTGATCGGCAAAAACTTCCTCTACATATTCTTTCAGCTTGTTGATTTCATCGGTTAGTTGTTCGACCTTACTGTCGACTGGAAAGGTCAAAAGTTGGCGCATGGCCACGAAAGCTCGCATAATGGCGATACTGGTCTGAATGGCGATAGGACTTTTCAAAACGGCAGATAACATCGACACGCCTTGTTCTGTGAATGCAAAAGGCATATATCTGATCCCTCCTTTGTTTGAGGTCACAAATTGTGACCTCAAATTGTTTTTCAGCATGTTAAATTCTGTTTCGGAGAGTTCAAACATAAAATCTTCAGGGAATCGCTCTATATTACGACGAACGGTCTGTTTGAGTGTTCGGGTTTCTACCTGATATAACGCAGCCAGGTCAAAGTCCAGCATTACACGCTGGCCCCTTATCTCGTAAATCTTGTTTTGGATGATGGTTGGTTCCATATAAGTAAGGTTAGAAATAGGTTGTTATATCTGGAAAGATTTTTGTAAAGAGGATGTCTGCTTATTCAACTCGATCATCGTACTGCTTAATTTTTTATCCAAAACACGGGCATAATGTTCCGTCATTTTTGTATTGGTATGTCCCATCATTTTAGAAACCTCCCGCAAATCAACTCCATGCAGAGTGGTAACGGTCGTTCCGAACGTATGCCGGGCCATGTGGAAAGTCAGATTTTTTTGAATATTACAGTACAAAGCAATCGTTTTCAAATGTCTGTTAATGTTCTGATGATTAGAAGATGGGAATAACAATTCATCGTCCCGTGAGTGTAGATACTTATGATAGATTGCATTGGCAGCATCCAATAGAGGAACCTTTACTTTGATATGAGTTTTTTGTCTTTCAGTCAGTATCCACAATTGACCATCGAAGAACTCTTTTATTTCCGACTTTAGTAATTTCTCAACATCGCAGAATGCCAATCCGGTGAAGCAACAGAAGATGAATTTATCCCGTGTCAGTTCAAGGTGAGGAGCATTATAGAATGTTCGCTGCATCAGTGCCTGTAATTCAGGTTCATCCAAAAAGTTAGGATCGACTTTATCAAGAGCAAGGCTAAAACCTTCGAAAGGGTCTTTTCGAATCATGTCGTTTCGTTTGGCCAGTAAGACTATTTTTCTGAAAATCTGAATTAATTTAATTGCCGTGTTCCGTTCGACCTTGTATTTAGAATATAAGAAGGTGGAGAAGCCATATATAAAATCATAATTCAACTCGTTCATGGCTATATCGGACAAGTGATATTCGGTTTTCAGATATTCTTCGAGACGCCGATAAGTGAGCAGGTAGCGGTTGAACGTCGATTTGGCACGGCGACCGACATCGAACAGTTTCTGTTCACGCTCATTATGTTCCCGGAAGATAGCCAATAACGTGTGAGCGGAGTGAGAGCGGCCGAGATGTTCGTTTCTGATTTTCTCGGCAGTGATTTGTTCTCCTGCCAGAAATAACCGATTGTAGATATTGGTAAGGTTGGCCGTGATATTCCGAATGTTGTTATTGATTTCATTTGCCAACGTTGATCGACCGGCAGCCATTCCGGCTTTGGGCAACCATAATTCGGACGGAATTTCGATATTTGACCTGAACTCAACTCGTTCACCATTGACGGTGATTCTGACCATGAGAGGCAACAATCCATTTCGGTTCGCATTTTTTGTGTAAAACCGAATCTTGAAAGTGTTTCTTGCTACATTTCTGCTTTCCATAACATTACGTTTTACGTTTACAAATGTATGATACA
>CALVFY010000002.1 GCA_944326945.1 uncultured Rikenellaceae bacterium | reverse complement strand
ATGAGCATTTTCATGAATTGCCTGGAACTGTTGGTTGCATATATTCAGGCTTATGTATTTACGATGCTGTCGGCCGTATTTATCGGACTGTCGCGCGTGGAACCCCACAAACAACACTGAAACACAGAAATAAAACAATTATAAACTTAAAAAACAAGAGATTATGCTACTAACAATGTTAATGCAAGCAGCTGCATCGACTATCAGTCTCAACTCTCTGGCCGCCATCGGTGCAGGTTTGGCCGCTATCGGCGCAGGTATCGGTATCGGTAAAATCGGAGGATCGGCCATGGACGCCATTGCACGTCAACCTGAAGCAAGCGGAGACATTCGAATGTCTATGATCATAGCTGCGGCACTGGTCGAAGGTGTGGCTCTGTTCGCCGTTGTGGTTTGTTTCCTTGCCCTATAATCGGAACGCCTTATGTCGTTGTTATTACCGGATGCAGGCCTTCTGTTTTGGATGGTGCTCTCTTTCGGAGTGGTGTTCTTCATCCTCGCGAAATGGGGTTTTCCCGTGATCGTGAAGATGGTGAACGAGCGAAAAGAGTACATCGATCAATCCATGAAGGTAGCAGAGGAAGCAAATCGGCAATTGGCGAATATCAAAGCTGAAGGCGAAGCGGTGCTCACCGAGGCACGAGAACAACAGATGAAAATCCTCGATGAAGCAGCTCAAACTCGGGAAAAGATGATCGCAGAAGCCAAAGAAGAGGCCCGTAAAGAGGCTCAAAAAGAGCTGGACGAAGCGAAAAAACAGATCCAAATCGAGAAAGAAGCCGCTATTGCCGAAGTGCGTAGTCAAATAGTCGTACTTTCGGTCGACATTGCAGAAAAGGTGATTCGGGCCCAACTGAAAGACCCGGAAGACCAAATGGCAATGATCGAACGTATGCTGAATGAAATTCATGCACCTAAAGCCTAATAAGCCATGAATGCAGGAATCATTCCTTCGCGCTACGCCAAAGCTTTGCTGGAATTCGCCCAAATCCGATCGACGGCAAAACAGGTCTGCGAGGAGATGGAAAATCTGTCACACAGTTTTTCCGTTGAACCGGCCCTGCGTCCCACACTGAACAATCCAATTCTTTCCGTCGAGGACAAGAAAAAGTTGATCCATAGTGCTATCGGGACCAAAGTAAGCAAGGAAACCGAACGTTTTGTCGATCTGGTATTGGAGAACCATCGCGAAGAGTATCTGCAATCCATCGCCCTGATGTACCAGGAGTTCTACCGAAAGGCGAACAATATCAGCGTAGGAAGTCTCGAAGCGGCCGTTGCTGTCGATCAAGAGGTGGTAAACCGAATCAAGGAACTTGTCACTTCGCGTACTCACGGCACCATGGAATTAAAGACGAAGGTCAATCCCAAAATCATAGGAGGCTTCATCTTCGAGATAGATTTCCGGCGATTGGATGCTTCGGTCATATCGCAATTGGCCGATATCCGAAAGCAATTTATAGAAAAGAACAAGCGGATCGTATGATCCCATAGTAAAGAGCGAATTGTATGTCTGAGAGTTTAAAAGCAAGCGAGGTATCTGAAGTACTGCTTAAGCAGTTGGAGGGCATCAATACCAAACTCAAGTTCGAAGAGGTAGGTACCGTGCTTCAGGTGAGCGACGGCGTGGCGCGTATCTACGGATTGCAAAATGCCGAGGCCAACGAACTGCTGGAATTCGAGAACGGAGAGAAAGCCGTGGTTATGAACCTCGAAGAAGATAATGTGGGCGTGGTTTTACTGGGTCCCACCGATGCAATCAAAGAGGGTGATATCGTAAAACGTACCGGACGAATCGCGTCTATCAACGTGAGTGAAGGGATGCTCGGACGGGTAATCAACCCACTGGGCGAACCGATCGACGGTTTGGGCCAAATCGGAGGCGAGACCACAGAGATGCCTTTGGAACGTAAAGCCCCCGGAGTGATTTTCCGTCAACCGGTCAACCAGCCCCTGCAAACAGGACTGAAGGCCGTAGACGCCATGATCCCAATCGGACGCGGTCAACGAGAACTGATCATCGGCGACCGTCAAACCGGAAAAACCGCTATTGCCATCGACACCATACTCAACCAACGCACCAATTTTGAAGAGGGTGATCCGGTATATTGTATCTATGTAGCGATCGGACAAAAGGGTTCGACCGTTGCTACAATCGTCAATACCCTTAAAGAAAAGGGTGCGATGGATTATACGGTAGTCGTAGCCGCAACAGCATCCGATCCTGCAGCCATGCAGTATTTTGCACCCTTTGCGGGAGCTGCAATCGGTGAATATTTCCGCGACACAGGCCGTCATGCGCTGGTCGTATATGACGACCTTTCGAAACAAGCCGTAGCCTATCGAGAGGTTTCGCTGATTCTGAGACGACCCTCAGGTCGAGAAGCCTATCCGGGTGATATTTTCTATCTGCACTCACGTCTGCTGGAACGAGCCGCCAAGATCATCAACCAACAGGAGGTGGCCCAGGAGATGAACGATCTGCCGGAAAGCCTGAAAGGAAAAGTCAGAGGAGGTGGATCGCTCACGGCACTGCCTATCATCGAAACCCAGGCAGGAGACGTGGCTGCCTATATCCCGACCAATGTGATCTCCATCACGGACGGTCAGATATTCCTGGATACCGACTTGTTCAACCAAGGTAATCGTCCGGCAATCAACGTAGGTATTTCCGTATCTCGTGTGGGAGGTAATGCCCAGATCAAGGCGATGAAAAAAGTAGCCGGTATGTTGAAGATCGATCAGGCTCAATACCGGGAATTGGAATCGTTCACCAAGTTCGGTGGAGATATGGACCCCGTAACAGCCCTCACTATCGACCGTGGTCGTAAAAATACTCGACTGTTGATTCAACCTCAATATTCACCTATGCCGGTCGCCCAACAAATAGCCGTATTGTATTGCGGTACTCACGGTCTGTTGAAAGAGGTTGAATTGGACCAGGTACAGGAATTCGAAGCCAAATTCCTGAATGCCTTTACCCAGTGTGAAGAGTACGAACTGCTACGTAGTGGAGTTCTGGACGATAAAGTAACAGCCAAAATCGAAGAAACGGCAGAGGCTGTAACTAAAGCACTCAAAAAATAGTATATTATGTCGTCACTGAAGGAGATAAAAGGAAGGATCACGTCAGTCAACAGCATCTGGAAAATCACTTCGGCTATGCGGATGATTGCATCAGCCAAGTTACATAAAGCCCAGGGTGCTATCGAAAACATGTTGCCATACGAACGTAAACTGAATGCGATGTTGGCCGGCCTGCTCTCTTCGGACGATACGATAGACTCGCCCTACATCGCACGACGCGAGGTGAAACGCATTGCCATCGTGGCCGTTTCCTCCAATTCGTCGCTCTGCGGAGCCTTCAATGCCAATGTCATCCGGAAATTACATTCGGTTCTACATGAAGATTACGGAAAATTGGATCGTAAAGATATTCTGATCTTTCCGGTAGGGCGTAAAATCTACGATGCAGTCAAAAAAGAGGGATTCGAACCGCAAGGAGATTTCCAACACCTTTCGGACAAGCCCGACTACAAAGGAGCTGCCGAACTGGCCCATCGTCTGATGCAACTATTCGTTTCGGGAGAGGTAAGCAAGGTGGATCTGATTTACAACCACTTCAAGAGTACAGCGGTACAAATCATGACTCATTCGACTTATCTTCCGATCGAAGAGATCAAAACGGAAGCAAAAGAAGAACATGGAAAATGGAATATCCAACCGGATTATATTCTGGAACCGCCACGAGATGAACTGGTTCGCACTATGCTTCCCATGGTATTAAGTCTGAAAATCTTTACTATGTTACTCGATTCGAGTGCCGCAGAACATGCAGCCCGAACGATGGCAATGCAATTGGCAACGGATAATGCAGATGAACTGTTGCAAGACCTTACCGTCCAATACAACAAGACTCGTCAACAGGCTATTACCAACGAATTGCTCGACATCATGAGCGGTTCGGCACAATAAAGAACACTATCTCATTATTTCAAAAAAAAGCCTTGCAAAAAGCAAGGCTTTTTTGAAATAAATTCGTTATATATAATATTTATAGGGTGCGAAAATTACGCAATCGAAAAAAACTCATAAAATTCGTAGTTGACTGAGTTTGAGGTAATCCTCGCTTTTCAGGAGCCGCCACCCGGGCAACTATTACAATATCATCCCCGTCAATCATCCAATCTGCATACTGAAATCCATGAAAAAATGGATCATTATCCGACACAACTTCTTTATATTGAATCCACAATGATAAATCTGTTGAGTAACAAAGTACCATTCTATTCCGAATCAAATCATATGGCATTCTATTATTATAAATTCCATCATGTTTCGTTCCCTCGTTTGTCGATGCAGGATTAGTGATAGCCCAAAAACGTTGACTTTTCTCATCATAACGAATTGTAAATTTTTTCCCTCCACCAGGAAACTGAATCATATCATATTGAGATGAAAGTGTCATCGTAGTTTCATTAACCACCTTGGCTCGTGCAGCAGCCAAACTTGTTTCGTTGCTATGCGCACTTAAAATGTTGTACAACTTTCCATCTGGAGTGACCACCATATTTCCTTCACTAATTTCGGTAATGGGGAACCTGTCATTAAATAACCAATCAGAACCATCCGGAATTGTTCCTTGAACAGAATTCGTAGCTGTCCAATTCTTTGCCTCCAAAAGATTCGAATCTTCGGGTGCAGAGATCACAAAAACACTTTTTTCTCCATTATCAATGCTTTCCATTGATCGCCAAATACGGCCATTACCAACCACAACAGGCATTGAAGAAGAAGTGAACACGCCTTGTTTTAATACTCCGCTCAAAGCATCCTGTGGATATGACCACGTACGCCCATTATCCTCTGAACGGGAGATAAGTATATTTTGTCCATTAACTCCAACTCCTAACATATAAAGTACTCCTTTATGGACAAAGAGATTATGTCCTCCCGCAATACCGTTAACATCAAGATTGTCATGTGAAAGAATGCGCCAACTTTTACCTTTGTCATCTGAAAGAAAAAGCGAAACGCCCTTATCGGGAACCTGAGAACATCCCGTACAAGAAGCAAGATAAGTACCGTTAGGGAGAATAGTCATACATACATTGTCAATCATTCCTTGTCTCAATTCCGGAGTTTGTGCAATCACGGTCCCATAAACAGGGAGGTTACCTACTTGTATATTATTACCAAAAAGTAAAGTAGAATGCTTTCGTTCTGCAGGATTAGGCACTTCTACCCATTGATTAACCTGTGTATAATGATACGAATATAGATAATACGTTATTTCCCCCAATTGAAAACTTTGAGCCTCGGACTGCCATCCTTCAACATTGAGTTTCGGAACATCTATAGCCAATATAATTTGTCCCGGATTACCACAACGAAAAGCTTCGACACCTCTGGATTTCAGCAAACTGACAGCATAAGAGGTCGATGATTCAAATAAATCAGCCATTGTTTGATCAATAACAAAACCCTCATGCTGAGGAAAAACATTTTCACCAACGGAGATCATTCGAACATCGATCAGTTGTCCTCGTACTTCTATAGTCCCTGTCGGCACAGGAAGTTCCGCACTACCTTCATTTTTTTCACACGATAAAAATAAAAGTACTACAAAAAGTAAAAATATACTATTAATATTGTTTTTCATGGTTATCATAAAGTTATTTCTACGTGACTAAATTTTCATTGCTCATTCACAAAAATACTTTGTAAAGTCAGCATATAGCAAAAGATCCTCTCTATAGATCCTACTCTTGGATTCTAATCTTTATACTCTTAACAGACTCTTTGTGAGCATATACATTAGCATTACGAGCTACAAATGTCACTGTATATTCACCTGGAGTATCATAAGTATATTCATACGAGGATAACATTGCATCGGCCATTGCTTTAATGCCAACACCTAAATCAGGCCCTTCGTTCACTTCAACATCTTGACGATAAATCGGCCCGCAGATAGCCCACGCTTCTCGATCGCCAGAAGGCCTATATGTTGCTAACATTGTGATTTTTTTGCCCCTCAAATCAACATTAGGATGATCTGCCGGTTTTTCTGTATCATACGAAGAGGTTGTTATTATCTGCCAATTAGATGTTGTAATATCATAAATTTCCTCTGAAATACCCTCAACGACCCCTTTGAAAGATGGAGAAATAAAAATCCATTTCGTACGGCCATTCCCTTTGCCGTTGGCTGCCGTTGCATCATACTTGGCAACTTTATAATAGAAACTGAACCATAAAGGAGTTTCGTCATTCGGGAAATAAGATGATATGGGGACATCTCCAGAACTCACGTTCTGAATAGGAGTATCTTGAGGGAGTGTGAATTGATCTGTAATATCAATCCATGTTGCTGCACGCACTGCTTCTTCTGTATATTCTCCGGAGAAATCTGTTGAGTATGATATCGGCACAACGGATGGGTTAGGAAAGCCCGAAGTTCCGGCACCTGTATTAGTAAGAAATGAGAATACCATAGAACCTTCCGTAATACGATCTTTATTTTTAAAGGCATAATCATGTCCCTTTTCTCCAGAATAAAAAGTAATAAAATCAGTATTGCCAGAAAATGTAAAACGCACAGGTTCTCCTACTTTGAAAGTTACAGCCTTCGTAGTAACATCAAAATTCACATCATCTACTACCTCAAACTGTTCGCGACAACTCACACTGCCCAATGACATTATTGTCACAATAAGCATTATTTTTCTTGTAATTTTCATATTTTCTTACATTTAAAATTCTACCATCCTTGATTTTGCACTAACTCTCGATTTACGCCTAATTCGTAAGTCGGGATTGGCCAAACAATATCACGAGCAGAAGCATTCCCATAATAATTTCTTGCTGATGTATAATAATAAGAACTATAGCTAGGATTAATCTGATCTGTTTGTAACTTCACCAGTTGCATCTGCTTTGCAAAATCTCCCCAACGTACCAAATCGTCTTTACGTAATAATTCAAAACCCAATTCTCGTGCACGTTCCTCTTTAATATGCTGCAAAAGAGTTGTCTTATCTATAACTACTAAATCAACATCTGCATTCGCAGTATTAATATCCAAACCATAGCCACGACGACGCACCTGATTAACATATTCATAAGCCTGCATCAACTCTCCTGCATCATTATTTTCCGGATCTGCAGCAACACCTTCTGCCCACATAAGCAAAACATCCGAATAACGTAATAATGGGAAATTAATATGCGTATAATTCCCTGACCGATCAGAAGAAGCTTCATATTCACGACGGAATTTACCGCAGCAACGAATCCAAATATTTGTCGATTTTGCATATGTTTTCTCACCTGTAGTAGAATTATAGGTATAAGGTGCAATGGTCCAATCTCGACGTAAATCACCATCTCCAAACAAATCATAATAATATGGTGTTGCACGATGAGTGGCTATTGAATAGCCGTATGTCTCAACCAAAGTTTTACCACTTGGCAACATTGTTGTTTCAGTACACAAAATACCATTATTACGACCTACTCTACCGGCAGTCGTTGTATAGGTACCTTCATTATTGCCATAAAATTCCACTTCAAAAAGGCTTTCTGAAACATCATAACGATCTTCAAGATAAGATAAAAAATGTGCTTCGTAAGAAGGATTCAATGCATGAGTTCCTGTCTTGATAACTTCCTGTGCATACTTTTTAGCCTTTGCATACATTCCGGGTTCATAAAGAGGGTATCCCGCCATATTTAACGCCACACGAGATAACATACCATTAACCGTGGATTTAGAAACACGTCCAGGAGAACGTATATCGGCAGCATCTGCGACCAATTTTGCAGAGGTTTCCATGTCCTCAATAATTTTTAAATATACCTCGCGCATGCTACTCTGCGGAATCTGCATATGTTCTACATTATGATTCTCTGGAACTGTCAAAATTAACGGAATATTATGAAAACGAACAACTAACAAAAAATGATAAAAAGCCCTTAAGAAAAGTGCTTGACCATAAATATTATCACGTGTATCCGAATCCATAATAGGCTTATTAATATATTTAAGTAGCATATTAGCTCTTCCAATACCTGCATATAAATCACGCCAATAATTAAGAATTTTAGGATCTGCAGGTGATACAGAATAATCACCTACCGTACTCAAGTCTGACGAATAACTCTCATAACCAATATCTGCAGATAACCCCATACGTCCCAACATATTATCACCATACAAAGATGAATTGGCCAGCGTAGCATAAACTCCGTTAAGAGCTATATTCAATTCCTCTTCAGTATTATAATACATATCAGGCGAAACAAAATCATAAGGTTCTGTTTCCAGCAAAGAACATGATACTGAAAACAACACCCAAATACCTAAAAATATTTTCTTTATCGTTTTCATAAATTTAGGAATTGTCAATTAATTAAAAAACTAATTTTACACCGGCGGTATAAATTCTATTGCGAGCATATGCCGAATAGTCAAAACCGGGAGTTAAAGCCGTATTGCGCGTCGACACCTCTGGGTCTAATCCCGAATACGATGACCACGTCCATAGATTTTGACCCGAAACATATATTTGAATGGTATTCATTTTTATTTTTTGTGTGAATTTACGTGGAATAGTATAACTTAATTGAACGGTTTTCAAACGAAGAAATGAGCCATCCTCAATGGTACGTGAACTATAAACACCTCGGGGACCACATCCGCCAACTCGAAAATTTTTACTATCTGTATTTTCCGGGGACCAACGATCGACATAACTTTTGAACTGATTAATGTTTGTATTTGTAACATTACCCTCAAAAACAAGTCGATTGGCATTCATAATATCACTTCCATATCGCCATTGAAAGAAAACATTAAGGCTCAAATTTTTATAAGTAAAATTATTATTAAAACCACCCGAATGAATTGGTTCACAGCGACCAATCACAACATTGTCCTGTTCATTAACAATACTATCACCATTTTGATCTACATATTTAATCTCTCCCGGCTGAATCTGCTCTCGGGAACGGCCATTAGACGGAACTCCTTTTTTCAGAATATAATTTCCTGAAGCATCTCGATCGAAATCCTCATAACCATACACTCCCGCCCATTCTAATCCATAAAACTGAGCCATAGGTTCTCCCACTTTGGCTATATACAGATAAGATCCATTGAAAAGTGGGCAGAAATTTACTTTCGAAAGATAGACTTCCGCACCTTCGGAAAGCGCCATTACAGTATTGCGATTAAAACTGATATTTAAATCAGAATCCCATTCAAAATTCTTAGTTTTAATATTTACTGTACTCAATGTAATCTCCAAGCCTCTATTACGAACCTTACCGATGTTTTTATATACAGAAGTATAACCGGAAATATATGGAAGATTGGCATTAAGCAATAAGTCTCGAGTAATTTTCTGATACCAATCAACTGTCACATTAAATCGATTTTTAAACAAACGCAAATCAAAACCGACATCTACCTGCTCGGTACTTTCCCATGCCAGATCATCATTACCTAAATTTTTTGTAATAATAGCTTCAGATGGTTGACCATTATTAAACGAATAATAGTCAGAAATCACAAGTGAAGAAAATCTTGAGAAATCGCCAACTCTATTATTGCCCGTAACCCCATAACTTACACGTAATTTAGCATCATCAATAAAACGTAATTTACGCATAAACTTTTCCTCGCTAACACGCCATGCAAATGCACCTGAAGGAAAATATCCCCATCGATTGGAAGGAGAGAACTTCGAAGATCCGTCTGCTCGAAACGATGCAGTAAACATATAACGCGATTTTAAGCTATAATTAACACGCGCTAACCACGACATAAGATAATTCTTTGAAATAAGAGAATTAATCTCATCGGGCAAACCATCATCCATTCCACTAATACCCAACGATTCATTTGGTATATACATCGAAGAATAACCGAATTGTCTGGTTCGTTGTCCTTCCATTGTAAAACCAACCACAGCATTTAAACGATGTCTATTATTCCAACTATTCGTATAGGTTAGGGTATTTTCATTCATCCAATTAGAGCGATCTCTATATGATGAAGATGCATTAATTCCTTTCGTATTCGTCAATCTAGGATAACCCTTATATGTCAACGAATTATTAAATTCAGTAGATATCTGAGTATAACGGGTATATCCTCCAGATATCCTCAACTTTAAATTTTTATGGAGATCATAGTCAAGTCTCGCATTGGAAAGAAATGTTTGCTTATGCACCTGTTTTTGTTCATTTGAAGTAGAAATAATCGGATTCATAACTGCCGAGGATTGTCCGTCAAATTCATCATCAAATAATTCTTCTTCAATTGCCGAATTAGTTGTAATAACCGGACGGAAAGCCCATGTACGATACATCACATAAGAGGCAAAAGCCGCATCGTTGGTCAAGGCTGCTGAAGTAGTCTGCCCATGTGTTTTATCATTTGTGTAACTAGCGTTAATTAACAACTGTGCACGTTTATTCAATTTTTGGGTCAATGAAATACGCCCTTGATACTTCTCATATCCAGAATTAATAATTACGCCTTCTTGATTTGAATAAGATAAAGATGCTGCATATTTAGTCTGAGCGGTTCCTCCAGATAACGAGATATTATGTATATGAACTGGCGCATTACGGAAAAGTTTATCCTGCCAGTCTATACCTGCACCCATATTTTTATAATCTTCCATAGTACGGTCTAAGGAATTCAAATACTTATCTGCATTTGATGCGAGACGTTCGATTTGGAAATCGACATATTCATATGCACTCATCATCTCCATTGTTTTTGTTACAGTTTGGAAACCATATGTGCCATTGTAACTGATGGTAGGTTTACCTATCTCGCCTCGTTTTGTCTCAATAATAATAACTCCATTAGCACCACGTGCACCATAAATCGCTGTAGCAGAAGCATCCTTTAAAACAGTAAGAGATGTAATATCAGAAGTATTAATTGCTGCAGCGGAAAAATCCTCTATTGGAAATCCATCAACAACATATAAAGGTGAATTACTTTGTGTCAATGAATTGGCTCCACGAATAACAATGTCATAATCTGTACCGGGCTGCCCATCACTGGAAAATACTGAAACTCCAGCAACACGTCCTTGAAGAGCCTGGTCAAAATTGACAACAGGAGCTTTCATTAAATCATCTACCTTCACATTACTTACTGTACCGGTAATGTCTTTTTTTGCTAATTGTCCATATCCTATTTCTATAACAACCTCATCAATTGCACTACTTTTTTCTTCAAGGACAACATTTATACGTGTACTTTCATTGACTTGCACATGTTTTTCGGCATGACCCAATAACGAAAAGACGAGAATATCCCCCGTTTTTACGCGAATAGAATAAGTTCCATTAGAAAGAGTTGTCGTTCCGCGATTACTCCCTTTAATCAAAACAGCCACTCCAGCAAGTGGCTCTTTGGCCGCATTAGTCACGATTCCGGTCACACGATACGTACTATTCTTTGTCGACTGGGCTTTTAGAGAATCACCCCATCCTGTTATAAACAGAATGACAAACAATAGACTTAACATCCGTTTGAGTAATAGTTTGTTCATTTGGGTTAATTTAGATTAGTTACTATTTACTATTGAAATGAAATGTTTTTAACTTCCTTATCAAACTCAGAACTGTAAAAAAACAAAAATACAGTCCAGTCTTATTTAGAATAAGTTACTTACAATTAATGCTATCCAGTCTCTGAGAAAGTGCCTCTCTATAATTTTTTAATCGATGAAACGTCAAATAATTAGCATTATGAAAACTGCATGCATGACCCGCCTTTTCATCATCCGAAGTACGACTTACAAAAATAATATCATCCCCATCGAAAACCCAATCAATGTATTGAAAAGCATAATTAACAACATCTGGATTATACAATAAAAGTTTGTGAATTTCCCATGTTTTTAAATCCGAAGATGATATCAAAACCACATTGTTTCTTATCCGAAAAGGACTAAGCTCCGGATGGGAACCATCATCATAATTCACCAGAGATATATATCGAGAAGTAGATTTATCATAACGAATTGTGAACTTTTTAGCTGCTCCAGGTAACGAAATTAAAGTTCCATCAAACGAGATCTTTTTACCCGATTTAGAGACTTCAATAACAGCAGCCTTTTCAGAACTTCTACGAAAAGTATTTATCCGTAATATATTCACCAACTTCCCTGAAGGCGAAACAACCATATTCCCTTCCAACCATGCCTGAAAATTATCCCCTAACCGAGCGTCCTCCCGCCCTATATGATTTGACACTGTCCAATTATCCCGATTTAATAAATCAGCGTTAACAGGCGCGGAAATAACCATGGCGCTATAACGCTCACCCCAATTATAGGTTTTGGCCGTAGCGTATTCCAAAGCACGCCATATTCGCCCCTTATACTCAATAACAGGCACTGGTGCCGAATGATATTCCCCCTCAAGCAACAACCCAGTTTCGGGACTGTATGGAATAGTCCACGTTTTACCCCCATCAGTTGATCTCCGGATTACAAAATTACTGTGTGTACGAATGGTCCCAATTATATAGACATCACCGTGCAACACAAATAAATTTGACATATATTGCCCTTTAAGTGTCGCTATTCTTTTCCAAGATTTACCTTGATCGACCGATTTATAAATACGAGTAGTACCACAACGAGGCTCGTTAGATTTAGGGCCAAATTCATCGTGAGAAGCGAGATACGATCCATCGGGAAGAATGCAAATACTCGGAGATCCAATATATCGTTTTTCGTTTTTAGGGATATGATGAATAACTATACCATCGTGAGAAGGTTGGATAGCAAAACCATCATGGATATAGGTCAATAAACCTATAAAACAGGCTGTTATCACAAAAAATATTTTCATAAGACTATCTACTTATCAGTTTTTTGAGGGGCTCGTTGTCCCCACCAAATATCTTCAGGTTTACAATATTTATCGAGAGGTTTGAAATTAGGATCCAGTAATTTTTTACGTGTTTTTTGTACATTTTTCATTTGAGTTTGAATCTGTTTTGCCTTATAAGCGGCTTCCTTAACTGGATGATATTCCATGTCACCAATAGGCATAAGAGCCCCCGTTTCCTTCAACCAAGAGAGTAGCTGACTCTTAAGATATTCCACTTGTTCTGGGTATTGAGCATTAAGGTGTCCCGATTCTGTTTTATCAATAGTATTATTATAAAGTTCGGTCCGAAGATCTTCATGATAATAAATCAATTTCCAATCCCCATCTCGAATAATAGAACTGGGTTCTCCTCCATGACTTCCATAATGAGGATAATGCCAATACATTCTTCGTGAAACAGGTACTGCGTCAGGATTAATGATATACTCTTTCAAAGAAATACCATCCATATGCTGTTCCGGCCGAAGAGATAAACCTGCAAGATCTAACAAAGTAGGGTAGAGGTCCGTATTAATTGCAGGTTGCGCTATTTCTCTATTTTTAATACTCCCCGGTGCTTGAATAATCAACGGGACACGAAGCCCCCCATCCCATTGATACCCTTTACCACCACGTAAAGGAAGATTTGATGTCTGATAATGTTCTCCGGCAGAGACACCACCATTATCCGAAGTAAATACAACAATTGTATTTTTATCCAAACCTGTCTTTTCAAGAGCTCTCATTACAATTCCAACTGCATCGTCCATATGACTGATAAGACCTGCATAGACAGGATTATCTTGATATTGACGAACAGGTAACGTTCGATCAACAACAAAAGCCTGAGAATCATCTTTAATCCCCATTTTTTCTGCCTTGTCCCGAAAATATTCCCATTTTTCTTTTGAACATTGAATCGGGCTATGTACCGCAAAAAAGTTGAGCATCAAAAAAAAGGGTGAATCTTGTTTTTTGTGTTTTTTTATAATCGCCGCAGCCTCTTCTCCTAATCGAGTAGTTAAGTTTTCCCCTGCAGGCCCATCTTTCAATTTGGGGTTTCCATAAGGTGAAAAATACATAGACCCATTGAGACCTCGTCCATATCCTCCGATATTGACATCATAACCATGATTTTCCGGCAATGATCCCTTTCCCCCTAAATGCCATTTACCCAAATGATAGGTTATATAACCTTGTTCATGAAATGCCTCAGCAATAGTAACTTCAGCAGTATCTAATTCGTGTTTATAATGGGCAGGCAATACTTTCGAGTATCGTTTTTTATTACGCCACGTTCTCCAAGCTTCACCTGAAGCATCCCCAATCCAATCTGTCACACCATGACGTGCTGTAAATTTTCCTGTTTGAATACTGGCACGAGAAGGACTTGAAACAGTACTTGCCGAATACGATTCTGTAAAAATAACTCCCTGAGAAGCTATTCGATCAATATTAGGTGTTTCATAATAATTACTTCCCGTACATGCAAGATCTTTCCAACCTAGATCATCCACAAGAAATATGAGAACATTAGGTTTCTCTTGAGCATACCCATTAAACATCACACCGGTAATGGATGCACAAGAAAACAGCATCAATCTATCTATTCTTTTCATACCTATGAATAATAATTTAATATCTTGATTACTTACCCGTATAGACAATCTTCACTTTACCACGAATGTCCACAGAAGAAGAACCTATAAACAACTCAAATTCACCAGGTTCTGCTACCCACTTCTGAATCCGATCATTAAAAAACGAGAGATCATTTCGATCTAATACAAAAGTGACTAATTCACTCTCTCCAGGAGCTAAATCCACCTTCTGGAAAGCTTTTAATTCTTTAACAGGACGAGGTAGTGAAGATTTCTTATCTCCAACATACAATTGAACAACTTCCTTACCTGCAACCATCCCAATATTTTTCACCAAAACAGAAATTTTCACACATTCCTCTGCCCCCATTTTTTGTCTGTCAATACTCGGTTTTTCATACATAAACTTCGTATAACTCAACCCATGACCAAAGGGAAATAAAACTCCATTTTTATCAAACGTATCGAACCACCTATATCCCACAAAAATTCCCTCTCTATAAACCATATCCCAAACATTTCCTTTTTTTGTTCCAGGATAATCCCCTTTCACATGAGCAGGACTCCTATCTAATGAGACAGGAAATGAAAAAGGAAGTTTTCCTGAAGGATTTACTTCACCAAATAAAATCCGAGCAATAGCAGTTCCTGCTTTCGAGCCCAAATACCATGCTTGACAAATAGCTGGGACTCGACCAACCCACGGCATTGCAACAGCATTACCGGAAATATTTACAAATATTAAATGCTTATTAACTTGCAATAATGAATCAATCAAAGCGTCTTGATTAGCTGGCAATGACATCGTAAGACGATCATGCCCCTCACAGTCCTGTTTTTTAGCCTTATTCAATCCTCCAAAAAAGAGAACATAATCAGCATTTTTAGCTAAATCAACAGCCTCACGCGCCAATTCCTCATCACTCCGAGTCTCTTCCAATGAATATCCTGCCATCACTTTAGCCCCTTCATAATCTTCTGTTTTATAACCTCGTGCGAAACAAACATCAATACTTTCATCCACCAATTCCATAATACCCTGTAATGGAGTAACCTCTATCTGTGCTTTCAATGCAGAACTGCCACCTCCCGCCGTCATCATTCGGACAGCATTCTCTCCTACAACAAGAATCCTTTTTACATTCTCTCGAGAAATAGGCAATATCCCCTCATTTTTCAATAAAACAAAACCCTCCTCTGCAATTTGCTGAGCAGCATCATAATGTTCTTTCGAAAGCATACTTCCATAAGGACGCGCTCTATTCATATTTGTCCTGAATGATAATCGTAAAATTCTGCGAACTTTGTCATCCAACTCTTCTGTCCCATACTTCCCTTGCTGAATTTTATTTAAATAGTCATGCGCAAGAAAATAATTATCATACTTAACTGCACTCAATTTGGGCATTTTCGAATCTTTCGTATCAAACTCCAAATCCAATCCATTACGAATTGCCTCATCTGAATCATGAGTTGCCCCCCAATCCGACACAACTACACCATCAAATCCCCAGTCTTGTTTCAAAATTTGATTCAACAATCGATGATGATGACTACAATGTTGCCCTTGAAACAAATTGTAAGCCCCCATAATTGACCACACTTTTCCCTTAGTTACCGCCGCCTTAAAAGCAGGCAGATAAATTTCATTCAAGGCACGATCATCAACAATAACATTTGTTGTATGCCTATTTTTCTCATTATTATTCAAAGCATAATGCTTCACACAAGCAGCAACTCCATTTTGTTGTACCCCTCGCACATATGGCACCACTAACTCTGATGCCAAAAAAGGATCTTCACCCATATACTCAAAATTACGCCCATTCAACGGAGTACGATAAATATTCACCCCGGGACCAAGCAAAATTGTTTTATTGCGATAACGCGCCTCTTCACCAATACTCTTTCCATAAATATACGCCATTTCACGATTCCACGTAGCAGCTAAAGCTGTCAAAGCAGGAAAGGCGACACAAGAATCATTACCCCAACCAGCCTCTTTAAAATTACCCCAAAACAACTCTGCACGAATACCATGAGGGCCATCCGTAGTCCATATCTCTGGAATACCTAACCTTTTCACTCCTGGAGAACTAAATGACGACTGAGCATGAACCATTGCTATTTTCTCTTGCAACGTCATTCGATTCAACGCATCCTCCACACGTTCTTCAATCCCTCGCGTATCATCCAGATAAATAGGAATTGAAATATACCCACCACACACAAAAAGCAAAAATACCGCAATTAAAAAAAATTCTATTCGCCTCATATTTTGTCTATATAAATGGATTAATATTTCATTTATACAATTATAGAACACCACAAATATAGCAAAATCGTTTTAACAAACAAATAAAGAAATTAAAATTCAACCGATCAAACTCAAAATAGCCTTCTAAAAAACGTTAACACAATAATTACAAATCAATTATACGCATAAAAATTTCCCATACAAAGAGCCATAAAGTCGAATCTAATAAAAGGCTCCTATAACCCTGAAACAAATGCCCTTTATCAATAAATTTATACACCATCCATAATTTACCTCAACTATACAGTTATAAAAAAATGACATAATCTCACAATAATCTATTATAGACTACATTATGGAATATATATCCTAACACAGGTTAAAATAAATTCCTATTGATATTTTTTTAATAAAAGGTTGTTTTTTGTAAAAAAAACAATTTAGCAAAACCACATAATACGTCTCGAAACATAAAAAACAGACAAATCTACCTTACAACAAATAGACTAATTACCAAACACTTAAATCAAAAACGCACTATAAACAAAACACTCCACATATATCCCAATAAAAAAGAGGAGCTGAAAAACTCCTCTTTTTTATTGTTCTATTGCCCGATCCCGATCTTACCGATCTTTCGGGAAAAATTTCATGTACTGCACCCGTTGGAAATCTTCCGTATCGGCAGTACCTTTATAACTGAGCATCCCCCGAAAATCTTCAATTTTGGAGAAAGTATGACGTTCCATCCAAGATTCGATATAATCGCTCATCGAACGGATCACTTCCAGACCATTCGTGTAAAGCGTACTACAAATCTGCACTCCTTTAGCACCTACCAACAGTGCCTTCACGGCATCTTCACCTGAGTGGACTCCGGTCGAAACAGCAATATCCAGCATAGGCAACTGCGACGAGCACAAAGCTACGGTTCGCAAACTGTTCCGCAATTCAGCCGAAGTACTCATCGGATCGGACGAAACGACAGAAATATTATCTACGTCTATATCGGGTTCGAAAAAGCGATTATACATCACCACGCCCTTGCCCCGGCGGTAATAGATATGTTGAGCAATCGAAAGGATATTCGTAAAACGAATACCCAGTTTCACCGACACAGGAATCGACACGGCTGCCACGACTTTATTGACAATCTCCAGATAGGCCTGCTCGATCTCGTCGGAACTACGAGTCATATCGAGCGGCAACATAAAGATATTCAATTCAATGGCATCAGCTCCGGCTTTTTCCATCCGGCGAGCATAATCCACCCATTCGCCCGCATGAGCGCAATTGATACTGGCAATGACGGGAATAGTCAATTCGGCCTTAGCTTTCGATATCAATTCGAGATGAGTGCGCAAATAATCATCGCTCAGATAGTTATGCAAATAGTCGGATGCTTCGGGATAGTCGCTGTAACGCTCCAGCATAGCCGTTTCTCCCATAATTTGCTCCTCGAAAATGGATTTGAGCACTACGGCACCGGCTCCATGCTCTTCCAGGCTTTTCAGTTTCGGCAGCGTAGAGGTAAGACTACAACTGCTTACGATCAGCGGATTGCGTAATTTCAATCCTAAATAATCGGTTTCCAGTGTTATCATAACAGACATTAAATTGGTTGCTTATTTATAAATATACAATGATTTTTCCAAAATACAAAAAACATCTTGCACACCTACTTCATATCGGGTAGGGAAGAGGCTCCATAATTCCGAGCGCCAAAAATCAAACTTCCGATCCTCACCATGTTGCTGCCACACTCTACGGCCAATTTCCAATCGGAGGTCATGCCCATGGAAACCGTATCGAAATCAACACCGAAAAACTCTCCGCGCAAACGATCGAACAGAGAGCGCAACCGCACAAATTCACTCCGAATTTGCATCTGATTCTCCGTCAGAGAAGCAATTCCCATCACCCCCCGAAATCTCACATGCTCGAATGACCTCCACGATCCCTCACGAAGATAGGTCAGAAGTTCTTCTTCTTCCCACCCGTGTTTGGTCTCCTCCTGCGCTACAAAAATCTCCAGCAATACATCCACCACCCGGTCGATTCGCGCAGCCTCCTTATCTATGTATGCCAATAAATGAGCCGAATCCACCGATTGAATCATCGACACAAAAGGCACAATACTACGCACCTTATTGGTCTGTAAATGACCGATCATGTGCCACTCGATATCTTTCGGCAACGCTTCATATTTGGCACACAACTCCTGGGGCCGACTCTCCCCGAAAACCCGTTGCCCGGCAGCATAGGCCTCTTCGATATCCGAAGCCGGATGCATCTTGGAGACCGCCACCAAATTCACTCCTTCAGGCAATTCTTTCTGTAAATCAGCTATTTGTTCACGAACAGACATTTTATTGAATTTATGCAGGTAAAAATAGACATTATTTTCCTATTTTTGTTAAGTTATAGACAGTTTAACCGAAAATAAACCTATTTAACCGATGAAAAAACTCTTGATCGCCACGACCGTTCTGGCCTCGGTGACCTTCTCGCACACTGAAGCATGTACCAATTTCATCATCACGCGAGGAGCATCGACCGACAGTTCTGTCATGGTTACCTATGCTGCCGACTCCCATCAACTCTACGGCGCGTTATACTACCATCCCGCCCGGGATTACAAACCCGGCGAAATGCTGAAAATCTACGAATGGGACACGGGCCGCTATTTGGGAGAAATTCCTCAGGTAGCTCACACCTATCAGACCGTGGGTAATATGAACGAACATCAGCTCATCATTGGCGAAACCACCTACGGAGGACGGCCCGAACTGGAAGACAGTACAGGAATCATGGACTACGGTTCTTTGATCTATATTACGCTTCAACGGGCAAAAACCGCCCGTGAAGCCATCAAGGTGCTTGTAGATCTGGCCAACACCTATGGATATGCCTCCAGCGGAGAATCGCTTTCGATCGCAGACCCGAACGAAGCATGGATTTTCGAAATGATCGGCAAAGGTTGCAAGATCGAAAACGGTAAAAATATTAATAAAGGTATCGTATGGGTGGCCCGGCGGATTCCCGACGGCTATGTTTGTGCTCACGCCAACCAGGCACGTATCACACAGTTTCCGAAAAATGACCCGGAAAACTGCCTCTATGCACCCGATGTAATCTCGTTTGCCCGTCAAGCCGGACTTTACGAAGGCAGTGACGAAGATTTCAGTTTCTGCGACACCTATGCTCCGCTCAATTTCAGTGCCTTGCGCGGTTGTGAGTCTCGCGTATGGAGCATGTTCCGCCGCATTACCCCGGGCATGGACAAATACCTGGACTATGCAATGGGCAAAAACCCCGACAACCGGATGCCTCTGTGGGTAAAACCCTCGAAACGCATCTCCCCGAAACAGGTGATGGATTTCATGCGCGACCACTATGAGGATACCCCGATGGATATGCGCTACGACATCGGCGCCGGAGGTCATAACCTGCCATATCGCTGGCGTCCCATGGGCTTCGAAGTGAACGGCGTGAAATACCTGAACGAACGGGCTACGGCTACTCAGCAAACCGGTTTTTGGTTCGTGGCCCAGGCCCGCAACTATCTGCCCGATCCCATCGGAGGAGTCTATTGGTTCGGAGTAGACGATGCAGGGACTTCGTGTCTGACACCGATCTACTGCTCGGTAACGGCCATTCCGGAATGTTTCCGTGAGGGTAATGGCCACATGACCGAATATTCACCCACCTCCGCTTTTTGGCTCTTCAATCGGGTCACCAACTTCGCTTACCTGCGCTATGACATGATGAGTGCCGATATTCTCAAAGTGGTAAACGAACGCGAAAACGGCCAGCTCAAAAAAATTCAGGAAATCGATACTCAGGCCATGGCTCTCTATAAGAAAAATCCGACCTCCGCAATCCAGCTGCTGACCGACTATTCGCTGAAAACGGCACAGGATATGTTCGATCGTTGGGTTGAACTCGACCGTTATCTGCTGGTCAAATACATGGATGGCAATGTCAAGAAAGAGCGAAACGGAGGTTTCCTGGACAACGGTTATGGCCGTAATATTCCGGCATCGCCCGACTTCCCCGGCTATAACGACGAGTGGAAAAAAGCAGTGGCAGGCAGTACGGGTGACCGTCTGAAAGAGATCGAAATCGAAAAATAACAAACTATGAGATACGACATCATCGTTATCGGCAGTGGTCCAGGAGGCTATGTAGCCGCCATTCGGGCCGCCCAACTGGGTAAAAAGGTAGCCATCGTCGAGAAGGCCGAATTGGGCGGAGTATGCCTGAACTGGGGTTGTATTCCGACAAAAGCACTATTGCGTAGTGCACAAGTATTTGCAGATATTCGTAATGCAGCTTCCTTCGGCGTGGAAATCGAAGGAATGCCCAAGCCGGACTTGGCCAAAATGGTGGCTCGCAGCCGTAGCGTTGCCGAGACCATGAGCCGCGGAGTGGCTTTTCTGCTGAATAAACATAAGATAGAAGTGATCGCCGGCGAGGGACGTCTGGCTGGCAATAGGAAGGTAAAGGTCACACTCAATGCCGACGGATCAACCTCCGAACTGGAAGCCGATCATATTATTCTGGCAACAGGAGCCCGTCCTCGAGAGATGCCTTTCATGCCCGTAGACGGCAAACGGATTATCAATTCCCGACAGGCATTACTGCTCAACCACATTCCCGAAAGTATTGTGGTGGTCGGTTCCGGTGCTATCGGAAGCGAATTTGCCTCACTATACGCCACTCTCGGCAGCAGGGTTACCATCATCGAATATCTTCCCAATCTGATGCCTCTGGAGGACGAAGAGGTTTCCAAACAGATGGAACGATCCTTCCGCAAGATGCGGGCAAGCGTACTGACCAATACGACTGTCAAAGCAGTCCGTATCGACCAGGGTAACGGGAAATGCCTCATCGATATCGAGGGCAAAAAAGGCACCGAAACGCTGGAAGCGGAGATGGTACTCAGTGCCGTAGGGATCAAGACCAACATCGAGAACCTGGGTCTGGAAGAGGCGGGGGTAGAGGTAGAACGGGATAAAATTCCGGTAGATGCCTTCGGTTGCACCAACGTAGCGGGAATCTATGCAATCGGCGATCTGACAGCTACCCCGGCGCTTGCCCATGTGGCTTCGGCCGAGGCAATCCGCTGTGTGGAGAAAATCTGCGGACTGAATCCTCAACCGATCGATCCGACAACTATTCCATCGTGTGTCTATACGACCCCCGAAGTAGCATCGGTGGGATTGACCGAGAAACAGGCCCGAGAACAAGGCTATACCCTGCGGATCGGGAAGTTCCCCTATACGGCTTCAGGCAAGGCCACAGCCGCCGGCGAACGGGATGGATTCGTCAAACTGATCTTCGAAGAAGAGACCGACCGTCTGCTGGGGGCCCATCTGGTCGGGCATAACGTAACGGAAATGATCGCTGAACCCACTCTGGTACGTGCGTTGGGAGTCACAGCCCATGATCTGATACAGACCATTCATCCGCATCCGACCATGAGCGAAGCTGTCTTGGAAGCAGCTGAAGCAGCTCACAACGAAGCAATTCACATCTAATTCCCTGGCCTGAAAATTTTGAAGAGGTTGATATTTTTCTTAATTTCGAGAGAAATATCAACCTCTTTGCCATGAAAAAACAGTTCGGTCTACTTCTTTTAAGCACAATTTTCATTTTCACAGGACTTAGAGCCGAAAACAGATCGACCTCGAACAACCGCCCCTCTTTCCCTGAAGGCGATTTTGTCCAATGGGTATTGACCCATACCGAATTTCCGGCCGAAGCATTGGCCGATCGAATGACCGGTCCCACTGTCATTTCCTTACGGATCTCCCCTCAGGGAAAGATCGAAAATCTCCGAGCAGTACAATTTCCTCACACAGCCATCCGGGATGCTTTATTAAATACCATTAAGAGTGCTCCGGTTTGGTCTCCGGCCACAAAAAATGGAAGCCCTACGACAAGTTCCGAAAAATTCACCTTCGATCTGACAGAAAAACTCGACCCGCAACAACGTCAAAACATGACTGTTGTCACGACTTTGGCCGAACCGCTATTTCAATCCGATACGCAAACGACACTTTCCTTAGCCGACCAATCCATTCCCCATTTCATCCAGTGGATCAATCAACACATCCGGCCCATTCGACCGGAGAAAGACAAAAATAGTTATCCCTGTCAGATCTTTTTCGTCGTACGTGAAAACGGTTCCATAGCCGACGTGAAGGTATCCGAATGCAACAATCCGATCTTAGCTGCCGAATTGAAACAAACCATCGAGCACTCTCCGGCCTGGTCGCCGGCATTGATCAATCAAAAGAGCCACGACTACACAGTACGTCTAAAAGGAGTGTTCCGTCCCGATAAGAAAAAATACACACTACATCCTTATGCCCAAACACCTCCTTCCTTCAAAAAGGGGGATGTCGAAACATTCCGCACTTGGGTAATGGATCGTATTCAGTATCCGACAGCTTGTGCCTCCCGGAATATTGCCGGGACAGTGCTCATCTCTTTTGTCGTGGAAAAAGACGGTTCGATAGGGGAAATCACTCCATTGCGGAGTCCGCATAAACTGCTGACTCAAGAGGTGTGTCGCGTCATCAAATTGAGTCCCCGCTGGAGGCCGGGGCTGGAGAACGGAGAACCGACCGCAACGACCATATCCATGGCCTTTCATTTCCGAAATCAATAATTCGTTTCTACAAAGAAATCGCCCGAATTGTTTCGGGCGATTTCTTTCGATTTCTCATATTCTGAACTATATCAATTTTCGAGCACCGTCGCCAATCACCACATCGATCACACGCGGAGTCTGCCCGAAACGGGCTTGAAAACGAGATTTCACCTCCTCCAGATAGGCATCGTGAACCTTCTCCTCGACCAGATGGATCACACAACCGCCAAATCCGCCTCCCATCATCCGCGCACCGAGCATTCCCGGCGTTTCCCGGGCAATCTCCTCAATAAAATCAAGTTCCTCACAGCTCACCTCATACTCCCGGCTAAGTCCTTCGTGAGAACCGAACATCTTCTGACCGAAGGCCTTATAATCTCCCTTCTTCAGAAATTCACACCCCTCCAACAGCCGCTGGTTCTCGTGAATAACATAAGCACACCGACGATACACGATCGGCTCCATCTCGCTTTTATACGTATCCAGCATATCCATCGTCACATCTCGCAGACTTTCCACTCCCTGCACATGCTTAGCCACAACAGCCACCCCCGCTTCACATTGCTCTCTTCTCACATTATATTCCGAAGAAGCCAACGAATGTTTTACCATCGAATCGATCAGCATCACCCGGCACCCCACAGGTTCAAAAGACACCAATTCATATTCCAACGACCGACAATCCAGTCGAATCACTTTTCCTTTCTGTCCGAACAGCGAGGCAAACTCATCCATAATACCGCATTTGACCCCCACATAGTTATGCTCGGTCATCTGCCCGATCCGTGCCAGATCAGCCCGCGAAAAACCAAGTCCGAACAGATCGTTAAGTGCATATCCGAAAACACTCTCCAAAGCCGCCGAGGAGGAGAGTCCGGCCCCCAAAGGCACGTCGCCTCCGAATACGCATTCGAAAGCACCGACCGTAGCCCCGCGCTTTTTCATCTCCTGCACCACACCATATATAAAACGCGCCCAGAGCTTATCCGGCAACGCTCCGTTCATATCAATCTCGAGCAACTCTTTGTAATCCACCGAATAGAGTCGGCTAACCGGACCCTCCGTCGGCCGAATTGCTACATAAATCGCCTTGTCGATCGCCCCCGGCAACACAAAACCCAAATTATAGTCCGTATGATCGCCGATCAGATTCACCCGACCCGGAGAGGCATAACAGGTAGCTCCTTCGCCGAACCGTTTCTTAAATTCTTCCTGAATGATTGAAATCATATTGTTCATTACATTTATGTTTGGTTAGTATCATTTCCATGTCTTGCGGAACACCTCTTCCGGATAGCGTATATCCGAAAGAAAAAGTCCCTGTGCCGGAGCAGAACTCGAAGCCCGCGAACGATCGAGACTTTCAATCGCCCCCCTGAACGCCTCTACGCTCATTTTGCCTCGTCCCACATCGACCAACGTTCCCACAATCGAACGGACCATATTACGCAGGAAGCGATCGGCCCGAACCGTAAAAAGAAGCTCATCGCCGCTCCGACGCCATTCGGCAGCATATATTTTACAAATCGACGTCCGATTATTCGAGTGCAATTTGCTAAACGTAGTGAAATCATCATACCGCATCAATAATGCCGCGGCCTCATTCATCCGCTCCATGTCCAACGGCACGTAATATTGCCACGTTGTCTCCGTACGAAACGGCTCCTTGTAGGGCAAAATATGATAGGTATATTCCCGTTCCCGAGCATCGAACCGCGCATGAGCCTGATCCGGAACACGCTTCACATTCCGCACGGCAATATCCGGCGGCAACAGAGCATTCAAGTGATAGGAAAACTTCTTTCCGTCGGCTATCTCCCTCTCCGTATCGAAATGTGCCACATAATAAGCCGCATGTACCCCCGTATCGGTCCGGCCGGCCCCCACAATCTCTACTGCACTTCGCAACAGAGTAGACAGTGCCATTTCAATAGTCTGTTGCACCGAAGGAGCGTCGGGCTGACGCTGCCATCCATTGTAAGAAGTACCTTTATAGGAGAGTTCCAGAAAATAACGCATAAAAAGTTTCAGGTTTCACATACCACAAAAATATTAAAATTATTTAAAAAAAGTAATTTACCGCATAATTCTTTAAAAAGAGCGGGCAAAGCACTATATTTGCCGTTAAATAGAGTGAAAACAGATGAATGCAGCTATCATAGGATACGGCAAAATGGGCAAAGAGATCGAAAAAATTCTGATCGAACGAGGCCATAAGGTGACCTTGATCATCGATCAGGACAATACGGCAGATCTCGACGCCGCTCATTTGAAAGAGGTGGATGTGGCCATCGAATTCTCAACTCCACAAACCGCCTATTCCAATATCGTGAAATGCCTGGAGTACAATACGCCAGTCGTGTGCGGCACAACGGCATGGCTCGATCGGTATGACGAAGTAAAACAATTGTGCGAATCAAAAAAGGGTACATTTTTCTACGCCTCGAATTACAGCATCGGGGTCAATCTTACGTTCCGTCTGAATGAAATGCTCGCCCGAATGATGAACCGTTTTCCGGAATACGACGTAACGCTGGAGGAGGTACATCACACCCAGAAAAAGGATGCTCCGAGCGGAACAGCCATCACACTGGCCGACGGGATCGTCTCGAACCTGGACCGTAAAAAGAGATGGGTAAACGGCATGACCACCAATCCAGCAGAGCTCGAAGTACAGGCCATCCGACGGAGTGTGGTTCCGGGCATTCACACCGTCACCTACGAATCGGAAGCCGACGTAATCACCCTGTCGCACAATGCCAAAAGCCGTCGGGGATTTGCCCTGGGAGCCGTTCTTGCAGCCGAATTCATCCAAAATAAAAGGGGAGTATTCTCAATGAAAGATTTATTGGAATTATGATGAAAGATTTCTGGAACGGAGTGAAAAAATGTTGGGGAAACCGCTGGGTCAAATTCAGCGTGGTTTCCCTGCTTTATATATTATGGTTCGTCGTGTGGACCGGGAACCTTTGGCTGCTGCTCGGCCTGCCGATCATCTACGACATCTATATATCGAAGATCATGTATCGGCTGGTGTGGAGCAAACACAAGGCAAAGAAGGCCCAAAGCCGTACATACAAAAAATCAATGGAGTGGGTAGAGGCCATTATCTTCGCCACGGTGGTAGCCACGCTGATCCGCATCTTTTTCTTTGAAATGTATGTGATCCCCACCTCGTCTATGGAAAAGACATTGCTGGTAGGAGACTATCTCTGTGTCAGCAAAGTAGCCTATGGGCCTAAAGTTCCCAATACGCCGCTGTCATTCCCGTTCGTCCACCACACGATGCCCTTCTCTCAAACAAAAAAATCATTTTCAACGCTGATCCAGTGGCCGTATCATCGATTGAAAGGCTTCGGAAATGTGAAAAGAGGCGATGTGGTGGTATTTAATTTTCCGGCCGGAGATACGGTGTTGTTGGAAAATCAGGCCGCTACCTATTACGACGTGTTGCGCGAATACCAAGCCACCTACGGAGACAAAGAGGGTAGGGAGATGTTGAATAAAGATTTCACCGTCATTGCCCGTCCGGTCGACAAACGCGAAAATTATATCAAACGCTGCGTGGGAATTCCCGGCGACACAATCCGCATCGAGGAATCGCATCTGACCGTCAACGGCAAACCACTGACCAATATTCCCAAAATGCAATATATGTATTTCATCCAGACCAACGGCACTCCAATCAACAAGACCACTTTCGAGGAGATGGGCGTGGCTGTCGACGACATCATGTACAATCAATACAATCAGACATATACGATTCCTTTGACAGCCGAGAATCTGGAACGGATCAAGAAAATGCGCAATGTGGTCGATGTACAACAATACGTTGCCCAAGGGGCCAATCCTTCAATCTTCCCGCATGATACCCTCTATCGCTGGAACGAAGACAATTTCGGGCCGTTATGGATACCACGCAAAGGCACCACGGCAAAACTCGATGCCTCGACACTGCCTTTCTACCGTACAATCATCGAAACTTACGAAAGAAATAAACTGGAAGTGAAAGAGGGAGTGATCTATATCAACGATCAACCGGCCGACAGCTATACCTTCAAGATGGATTATTACTTCATGATGGGAGATAATCGGCACAATTCAGCCGACTCGCGATTCTGGGGATTTGTTCCCGAAGACCATATTGTAGGCAAGGCTTCGTTCGTATGGCTTTCGCTGGACAAAGACAAGAGTTTTCCCTCGAAGATACGGTGGAGCAGAATGTTCAGAAAGATTAAATAAACCTTAAGTTCATTTCACGTTGGAGGAGGATAGTTACCGTACGATCGCCGCACCTGCCGAGGCCACTCTCCGAGAAAGAGGCAGCCGTTTTTTGGCTTACGCTTACCCTGTCGAGGAAGAAGAGGAGATAAAACCTCTGCTGGAGGCACTACGAAAACGATACTACGATGCTACTCATCATTGTTACGCCTGGAGGCTGGGTCCGAAAGGAGAACTGTTCAGAGCCAATGACGACGGAGAACCTTCGGGAACGGCCGGCAAACCAATACTGGGACAGATGCTCTCGAAAGAGGTGACCAATCTGCTGGTGGTTGTGGTACGTTATTTCGGAGGAACAAAGTTGGGTGTACCGGGATTGATCGGGGCCTATCGGGAATCTACGGCAGCCGTATTGGATGCGGCTCAAATCGAACAGAGAACCGTAGATGCCCGGCTGGAGGTAAACTTCTCTTATCTGGCCATGAATGAAGTAATGAAAGTGATAAAAGAGATGCAACCCAAAATAATCAATCAGTCTTTCGACAATCTCTGCACCATCCGGCTGGCTATCCGACGAGGACGTGAAGCCGAACTACTCGCCCGTCTGGAAAAATGCGAAGACGTCTCGATCGAACACCTCGGATACAAATAAATTCACTCAAGATACGAAAAAAAGGACATGGGAAAGAAAAACCTTATTTCCATTACGGATTTCTCAAAGGAAGAGATTATCCACATCACGGAACTGGCGGCAGAATTCGAAGCCAATCCCTATCAACCCTTATTGGAGGGCCGAGTGATCGCCTCACTCTTTTTCGAACCCTCGACCCGCACGCGTCTCAGCTTCGAGAGCGCCATCAATCGACTCGGAGCCCGCGTGATCGGCTTCTCGGATACAGCCAACACCAGTGTATCAAAAGGTGAGACCTTTCACGACACAATCACCACAATCTCCAACTACTGCGACATGATCGTGATGCGTCACAGCCTGGAAGGCGCCCCCCGATATGCCAGCGAAATATCGAAAGTCCCCGTAGTGAATGCCGGCGATGGAGCCAACCAGCATCCATCACAAACACTGCTCGACCTCTATTCCATCAAAAAAACCCAGGGCGGACTGGACGGAATCAACATCATGATGATCGGCGACCTGAAATATGGTCGTACGGTACACTCCCTGCTCCAAGCCCTGTCGCATTTCAACACGAAATTCACTTTCGTAGCCCCTCCCGAACTGCAACTACCCGACGAATACAAATTGTTCCTCAAAGAAAAAGGACTGCCTTTCGAGGAGAAACGCGAAATAGACGAAGCTATCAACCAGGCCGACATCGTCTACATGACCCGGGTGCAGCGCGAACGTTTCACAGACCCCATGGAATATGAACGGGTCAAAAATGTCTATGTGCTGCGCAACAGCATGCTTGAGGGAACAAAGCCCAATATGCGCATTCTGCATCCACTGCCCAGAGTGAACGAAATCGCTACGGACGTGGATTCCAATCCCAAAGCCTACTATTTCAATCAGACCGAAAACGGAGTCTATACCCGTATGGCCATCATCAGTTACCTGTTAGGAGTAAAAAAATAGACGCAATATGACAACCACAGACAAAAGAATGGAGGTACGAGCCATCGAGAACGGTACGGTTATCGACCATATTCCCTCGGACAGCCTGTTCAAGATCATTAAAATCCTGAAACTCGATACCGATACCCATCGTATGACCTTCGGCACCAATCTCGAAAGTAAACGCATGGGAAGCAAAGCGATTATCAAAATCAACGACCGTTATTGCCAACAGGAAGAGATCAATCGACTGGCTTTGATCGCTCCGATGGCCGTGGTCAATATCATCAAGAACTATGAGGTGGTCGAAAAACGCAAAATCACCGTACCCGAACACATCGAAGGATTTGTCCGCTGCTCAAACCCCAAGTGCATCACCAACAATGAGCCGATGACCACCTCTTTCGACGTAATTAACAGTGATGAGATCGCCCTCAAATGCCATTATTGCGAAAAAATCACCTACCAAAAACAGATGGAACTTATCAAATAATCTCCCCACCTGTAAAATATCGATTCCGGATATAAGGCTCTTTTAAAATCGACGAGTCTCATATCCGGAATTTTTCATACACTCTTCCTCATAGGGCAAACAACGAAATTTCTATCCTTCACACTTTTTATTGCTCGTTTTTCACTATCTTTACCCGCTAATTCCAGCTTACATGAGCAGTAAAAAGGAGATACAATCCATTCACATAAAAGGTGCCAGAGTACATAACCTCAAAAACATAGAGGTGGACATTCCCCACAATCGACTGGTAGTCATCACGGGGTTGTCCGGCTCCGGGAAATCGACTTTGGCGTTCGATACGATCTTCGCCGAAGGACAACGGCGCTACGTGGAAAGTCTTTCGGCCTATGCACGCCAATTCCTGGGCAGAATCGACAAACCGGATGTGGACTCCATCACGGGTATCGCTCCCGCCATCGCCATCGAACAGAAAGTCAATACACGCAACCCTCGTTCTACGGTAGGAACGTCCACCGAAATATACGACTATCTGAAATTACTCTATGCACGTATCGGAAAAACCTACTCTCCGATATCGGGGAAAGAGGTCAAAATACACTATGTCAGCGATGTAGTATCCTATATTACCTCTCTACCGCCGGGTAGCCGCATGATGATTGCCGCTCCACTGAAACTGTCGGAAGGGCAGGGGATCATCGAAAAACTCACCCTGCTGCTCAAAGACGGTCTGCAACGAGTGATCTGCAACGGTCAAACGGAATTGATCGAAGATTTTCTGCCCGGAATTCAAGAAAACACTGATCCCCAAACCATTAATATAGTAATTGATCGAGGAAGAGCCGCTGCTGACGAAGAATCGCTCAGCCGATTCGGCGATTCCGTTGCCCGTGCATTCAGTTATGGAGAAGGCTTGTGTCGAATCTTTTCGGAAGACGGCCACTGCGAAGAATTCTCCTCCCGATTCGAGGCCGACGGTATCGAATTCGAACAACCCACGGAATATCTTTTCAGCTTCAATAACCCGATCGGAGCCTGTCCCCGTTGCGAAGGCTATGGCAAAGTAGTGGGTATCGACGAAGACCTGGTGGTCCCGGACAAAACTAAAACAATCTACGAAGGGGCAATCGCCTGCTGGAGAGGTGAAACCATGAAGTGGTGGAACGAGCAACTGGTCAATAACGCCTCCAAGTTCGGATTCCCGATCCATGTCCCCTATTTCGAGCTGACTCGAGAACAGAAAACACTCCTGTGGCGTGGAAATCAATATTTTCATGGACTGGATGAATTTTTCAAATTTCTGGAAGGAGAGCGCTATAAAATCCAATTCCGAGTGATGCTCTCTCGATATACCGGAAAAACGACTTGCCCCGACTGCGGCGGAGGACGATTGAGAAAAGAGGCTCTGTATGTAAAAATAGGAGGTAAAACCATTCCAGATCTGGTTCGAATGCCCGTCGAGGAACTGGTTCCGTTTTTTGCAAATCTCCAATTGGACGAACACGATTCAAAAGCAGCCAATCGGATTCTCATCGAGATACGAAACCGCCTGCAATATCTGTTGGACGTAGGATTAGGTTACCTGACCCTCGACCGGCTCTCCTCGACACTGTCGGGCGGGGAAAGTCAACGAATCAACCTGTCCACCTCGCTCGGGAGTAACCTGACCGGGTCGCTTTATATCCTGGATGAACCCAGTATAGGACTGCACCCCAGAGACACTCACCGTCTGATCGGTGTACTCAAACAACTGCGCGATCTGGGAAATACGGTTATCGTAGTAGAACACGAAGAAGAGATCATACGGGCTGCAGACCAAATCATAGACATCGGTCCCGAAGCAGGTTACAACGGAGGACAAGTGGTGTTCAGCGGTCCGATCGATCAATTGATAAAAGCCAAAAACAGCCTGACGGCCGATTACCTCACCGGACGCAAAACCATCAAAGCACCCGCACACTTTCGTCGTTGGAACAACTACATAGAAATCGTCGGGGCTCGGGAAAACAATCTGAAAGGAATAGACGTGAAGATACCATTAGGGGTGATTACGTGTGTGACAGGTGTGAGTGGCAGCGGAAAATCCTCGTTAGTCAAGGGAATTCTCTATCCGGCTATCCGTCGGGAACTGTACGAAACAGGACTTAAACCGGGTAGTTTCGAACAACTGAAAGGCGACGTCTCCCTGCTCAAGTCGATCGAAATGGTGGATCAAAATCCGATAGGAAAGTCCTCCCGATCCAATCCGGTCACCTATATCAAGGCTTACGATGACATTCGAAAACTGTTTGCAGATCAACCCTATGCAAAACACAACGCACTGAATCCCTCCCATTTTTCATTCAACATCGCCGGCGGACGCTGTGAGGAGTGTCAGGGCGAAGGCTTCATCAAGGTCGGGATGCAATTCATGGCCGACGTGGAGCTCAAATGCGAAAGTTGTGGCGGCAAACGGTTCAAGGATGAGATTCTGGAGGTCAAATATCACGATCTCTCGATCTATGACGTACTGGAAATGACCGTAGACGACGCTATCGAATTTTTTAGAAAATATCAGGAAAAAGACGCTATCAACAAAAAGATCGTCGAAAAACTCAAAACTCTGCAAGACGTCGGATTAGGCTATATCAAATTGGGACAATCGTCCTCCACACTATCTGGAGGCGAAAGTCAGCGTGTTAAACTGGCCTACTTCCTGCTGAAAGAAAACGCAGCAGGTCCGATCATGTTCATTTTCGACGAACCTACGACCGGCTTGCATTTCCACGACATCAACAAACTCTTGGCTTCGTTCAACGCACTAATGGCCAAAGGTCATACAATAGTCATCGTAGAACACAATATGGAGGTTATCAAATGCTCCGACTGGGTGATCGACCTGGGTCCGGAAGCAGGTGACAAGGGAGGAAATATCGTCTTTGAAGGGACTCCTCGAGATTTGGCCAAATGCAAGGAGAGCTACACGGGACAATTCCTCGCCCTACACGAACAACTCTCTAAAGTCGAATGACCTTCAAATCTCGCAAACATCCAATACCCGAACATGGAATTCTATACACATACTCTATCGAACGGAATCCGCTGCATTCACAAACGGGTTAAATCGGCCGTAGCCTATTGTGCTTTGACCGTAGGCGCCGGCAGCCGGGACGAACTTCCGGGAGAACAAGGCATCGCCCACCTCACGGAACACACCCTGTTCAAAGGCACCGAACACCGAAAAGCCTATCATATCAATTGTCGGTTGGAGAATCTGGGAGGTGAACTCAATGCCTTCACTACCAAAGAAGAGACCGTGGTACACGCCACCACACTCCGCGGCGATTTCCCCAAAGCTGCCGAGTTGATTGCCGACATCATGTTCCATTCCGTTTTTCCACCTCATGAATTGGAAAAAGAAAAAGAGGTGATCGTCGATGAAATAAACTCTTATAAAGATTCACCCTCGGAACGCATTTTCGACGACTTCGAAGATCTGTTATTCGCAGGCTCCTCTTTAGGACACAACATTCTCGGTTCGAAAGCAGCCGTATTACGTTACACCAAAGATGACATCCTTCGGTTCACAACACGAACCTACAATACGGATCGAATGATCTTCTCTTCGATCGGCAATATCTCCGAAAAAACATTTATCCGCACGGTGGAAAAATATTTCGGCGGAGTAGAGAGTCGTCCCCGGCAATTCTCAAGAGAAGCTCCAGGCCCCTACGTCGCTTTCCAGAAAACCGTCAATCGAAACACCCATCAAGCCCATTGTATCGTAGGAAGTCGCGCATACAGCATCAACGACCCGCGACGAATCACACTCTCCCTGTTGACCAATCTGTTGGGCGGGCCATCGGCCAACTCCCTGCTCAACGTAGCGCTGAGAGAGAAGAATGGGCTGTCATACAGCGTGGAGGCAGGCTATTCACCTCTCAATGACTCAGGAATCTTCACCATCTATTTCGGCACAGACAAGGACAAAACCGATCGCTGCCTGGAAATCATCAACAATCAAATCAACTTATTGAAATCAACCCCTCTCTCCGCCCGACGCCTCTCGATGGCAAAAAAACAATACCTGGGACAACTGGCCATCGCCCTGGAAAGCAATGAAGGATACATGCTCGGTGCTGCCAAAAGCTATCTCGTATATAACCATGTCGACGACATGAATGCTATATACAGAAAAATAATGGCCATCACTCCGGAGGAGATTCTCAACGTAGCAAACGATCTTTTCTCCGACACATCCGCCCTTCTTTACAAATAACACTATGGACGCTCTGGAACGATACATAGAAACTCACTCCTCACCAGAAGAGGCATTATTACAGGAACTCGACCGGCAAACCCACCTGAGGATGATTCAGCCGCGCATGATCTCGGGACACATACAAGGACTGTTTCTGAAGATGATCGTCACCATGCTCAGGCCCCAAAACATCCTGGAAATAGGTACATTTACAGGCTATTCAGCACTCTGCATGGCTTCAGGGTTGGATGAAATGGGGCACATAGACACCTTCGAAACAGACGACGAACTACAAGAGTTAGCCCAATCATTCTTCGATCGAAGCGAACATGGCAAAAAGATCAGACTTCACATAGGGTCGGTCCTCGAACTGGCTCCATCGCTCGGGGAAAGATATGATCTGGTTTTTGTCGACGGGGACAAACGCGAATACCCGGCCTATTACAACATGCTGTTCAGCCAGGCCCTGGTCCACAGCGGAAGTATCATTCTGGCGGACAACATTCTCTGGTACGGTAAAATCGTAGAACCCATTGCACACAACGACCGGCATACTCAGGCTATTGCAGAATTCAATCATATGGTAAGGGAGGACGATCGGGTGGAAAACGTCATTCTGCCGATCCGTGACGGACTGAATATCATCCGGGTAAAATAGGTTAGAGACTTTCCCCAACTAAAAAAGCCATACCCTCAATCGGAGTATGGCTTTTTTTAATCAATATATATCAGATCATTCCAGTTTCAACTCTTTTTTCATCTGTTCAATCTTCGTATCGAGTTGAGCATTGACCTCGTCGAACTTCGCCACGCAACACAAAGGCTCGCATACCCCGAAATAATATTTGATCTTGGGTTCCGTTCCCGACGGGCGCACGGAGATAATCGTACCGTCGGCCGTCAAGAATTGCAGCACATTCGACTTATCAATATCGATAGCTGTTTTTTCTCCAGTGGCCACATCAAGACTGTCGGGCACAGAATAGTCCTTAACCGTCACTACCGGCGAGCCACAAATCGTCTTGGGAGGATTCGCACGATAATCTTCCATCATTTTTCGAATCTCCTCCTGCCCCTCTTTCCCCTTACGGATCACCGACACAAGACCCTCCTTATAGAATCCATACTGTACATAGAGCTCTTTCAACATGGCATAAAGCGTTGTGCCCTGACTTCTGGCCCACGCAGCAGCCTCCGCCGCCATGGAGCATGCACTGACCCCGTCCTTATCACGCACGAAATCGCCGACCAAATATCCGAAGCTCTCTTCTCCGCCTCCGATATACTGTTCTCCTGTCCCTTCATTACCCCGAATAATTTTGGCGATATATTTGAAACCGGTCAAACAATTATAGCATTTCACCCCAAATGATTCGGCCACTTTAGCCATCATCTCCGAAGTCACAATGGTTTTAACAATATACTGATGTCCATTCAACCGGCCCAACTCGCTCCAGCGACGTAATAAATAGTACGTTAACAGAACACAAGTCTGATTGCCGTTAAGCAAGACATAGTTTCCATCCTCATCCGGCAGAGCAATGCCAATCCGGTCCGAATCGGGATCCGTAGCCAACACTATATCCGCCTTCTCCTTTTCACCCAATTCGATCGCCATCTTCATTGTCGTACGCTCCTCGGGATTGGGCGAAGCCACCGTGGGGAAGTTCCCATCCAGAATATTCTGTTCTTTCACGGTCTTCACGTTCGTGAAACCGAACCGTTTGAGCGACGAAGGAACCAAAATAACTCCTGCTCCATGTAGCGGAGTATAGACAATCTTCATATCGTGGAACTTGGCCACAGCCTCCGGAGAGAGCGACAGTGAATGAATCTTGTCCAGATAAATCTGATCGAACCGTTCATCCAGAATCGTAATATTATCCTTGTTCTTTCCGGTCAAAATCTGATCGATCGAAGTAATCTTGGCCACCTCGTCGATAATATTCTTATCATGAGGAGGTGTTACCTGCGAGCCATCCGACCAGTAAGCTTTATATCCATTATACTCTTTCGGATTATGGGATGCGGTCACCATCACGCCGCTCTGACAATTCAACTCTCGGATCGCAAAACTCAACTCCGGAGTGGGGCGTAACGCATCGAACAGAAAGACAGAAAAACCATTCGATGCAAAAATATCGGCCACATGTTCGGCAAATTGCCGACTATTATTCCGACTGTCATGGCTGATCGCTACGCGAATCTCCTCGCCTTTAAAGGCCTTTTTCAGATAGTTTGCCAATCCTTGGGTCGCCATACCTACCGTATAGATATTCATCCGATTGGTTCCGACTCCCATAATGCCTCGAAGCCCCCCCGTACCGAACTCCAGATCTTTATAAAAACTTTCGGTAAGTTCCTTTTTATCGTTTTCAATCAAATACTTAACCCGCGCTTTTGTTGCCTCATCATAATCCCCGTCCAACCATTTACGGGCTTTTTCCATAATCAATGCATCCAGTTCTGTACTCATAGCAGTATCAATTTTACTTATAATAAATTTGACCGGAACTAAAAAAATCTATATACAAATATAAGGAAAAAAATATGATTTCTCACAATCAGTTGATTAAATATCGACCCTTCTCAAACCCTTATTTTTCTATATAAATTAATATTGAATAAACAAGGTGAGTACGCTATTTTTTTAATAATTTTATCTACACTTTTGTAGTGCAATAATAGCAAATCCCAAAAAATGGTTGTTACTACTCAGACATATAGCGATATATGGCAGAATTGCTTGTCCCGTATCAAAGAGCAGACCTCCGAAGAGGAGTTTGTAAAATGGTTCAAACCCATCGTACCTCTGGACTTTGACGGAACCACCCTGCGTTTAAGGGTTCCCAACGAAAGTTATGTATATCACATCGAAAAGAACTACATCCCTTTCCTCAAACCCATCATTCACCAACTGTTCGGTCTGAAGACCAAACTGCGGTATGCCGTTCCCAAGACAGAACCGCAAACATCTGTAGTCGCCTCCGAAAAAGAGAATGCAACCATTCATAAATTCATCGCCCAAACGGACACCACAAATATAAAGAATCCGTTTATCATTCCGGGGATCAAAAAAATCGTTATCGATCCCCAGCTTAACCCGAATTACACTTTCGACAGTTTCATCGAAGGAGAATGCAATCGACTGGCGCGATCTGCCGGCTTAGCAGTTGCCGTCAACCCCGGCAAAACACCATTCAATCCTTTATATATATACGGTGATTCCGGGTTAGGGAAGACTCATATCATACAAGCCGTCGGCATGGAAGTGAGACAACGCCATCCGGAGTTGCAAGTACTCTATGTGTCGATGAACAAATTCCAGTCTCAATTCCAAAATGCCGCCATCAAGGGAGAGCTGAACGACTTTATTCATTTCTACCAGATGATCGACGTGTTGATCATCGACGATATTCAGGAATTAGCCGGCAAAGAAAAAACGCAAAACGCATTTTTCAATATCTTCAATCACCTGCAACTTGCAGGAAAACAACTGGTCATCACCTCCGATAAGCCGCCTGTTGAATTGAAAGATATCGAACAAAGGCTGCTCACTCGTTTCAAGTGGGGACTATCCGCTCAACTCCAGCAACCGGACTACGAAACAAAAATTAAAATTATCCGGAATAAAGTTGCTCGTCTGGGAACAGAAGTATCGGATGATGTGATAGATTTTCTCGCAAACAACATCAATGCCAACGTCCGAGAGATCGAAGGTGCTCTTTCGTCACTGGTAGCCAACGCCTCTTTCCTGAACAAGAAAATAACCGTAGCATTAACTAAAGAAATACTTAAGGTATATGTTCAATTCAATCAGAAAGAGATAACAATAGACCACATCCAAAAAGTGGTTTGCCAATATCTCAATCTGGACGAGGAAAAGTTCCGTTCACCGAAACGAACGCGAGAAATTGCACAAGCACGCCAGATCGCCATGTACCTGAGCAAGCAACACACCAAGGCTCCGCTTACCACAATCGGGGCAGCTATCGGAGGCAAGAATCATGCTACCGTACTCCATGCCTGCAAGGCTATCTCCAACCTGATTGAAACAGACAAAGCGTTCCGTGCTCAAATCGAAGAGATCGAAAAACGAGTTTTGGCGAAGTAAAACTCCTCCACAAATAAGCAATTCATAAAAAGCCTTCCGGTGCGATATTTGTACCGGAAGGCTTTTTATTTTTACTCAAATTAATGTATCTTTACCAGAAGTTTCAAACCGACCAATTTTATGGAAAAACTAAAAACAGGTGATCCAGCTCCCGCATTCAGCGCTAAAGACCAATACGGCAACACCATATCGCTCGAATCCCTCAAGGGCAAACATATCATCCTCTATTTTTACCCCAAAGACAACACTCCGGGGTGTACTGCCGAGGCTTGCAGTTTGCGAGACGGAAGACAAGAATTGGAACAAATGGGATTCACCATTATCGGTGTAAGTCCCGATTCCGAAAAATCCCACCAAGGATTCACCAATAAACATAACCTGAATTTCACCTTGTTGTCCGATCCGGACAAAGCAATTGCCATTGCATATGGCGTATGGGGCGAAAAAAAATTCATGGGAAAAACCCACATGGGTATTCTTCGCACGACCTTTATCATTGACGGCGAAGGAAAAATCGAAAAAATTTTCGACAAAGTCGACACGAAGAAACATTTCGAACAAATCGTTGATTCATACAAATAAATCACGTACTCAGACTTGATAAAATATGGCAGAAAAAGCACAAATCAATCCCGACAAATTGAAAGTTCTCAATGCGGTAATGGATAAAATCGAAAAAGATTTCGGTAAGGGAGCCATTATGCGCATGAACAGCGACAAAATAGAAGAAGTTGCGGTTATTCCTACGGGATCCATCACCCTCGACATCGCTCTCGGAGTGGGAGGCTACCCCAAAGGTCGTGTCATAGAGATATTTGGCCCCGAATCTTCGGGTAAGACCACTCTCGCCATCCACGCCATCGCCGAGGCCCAAAAAGCAGGAGGAATCGCAGCATTCATCGATGCGGAACACGCTTTTGACAGTTTTTATGCACAGAAGTTGGGCGTCGATGTCGACAATCTGCTGATTTCTCAGCCGGATAACGGAGAACAAGCGCTGGAAATCGCCGACCATCTGATTCGGTCAAGCGCCGTAGATATTGTTGTCATTGACTCTGTGGCGGCCTTGACCCCCAAAGCCGAAATTGAAGGCGAAATGGGAGAGTCCAAAATGGGATTGCAGGCCCGATTGATGTCACAAGCCCTCCGAAAATTAACGGCCACTATCAGCAAAACGAAGACTGTATGTATCTTTATCAATCAATTACGCGACAAGATCGGTATCGCATACGGTAATCCGGAAACAACAACCGGAGGTAATGCTCTGAAATTCTATGCCAGTGTCCGAATCGACATTCGCAAATCGAGCAGCATCAAAGACGGCGAAGAACAGCTCGGAGCACGCGCCAAGGTAAAAGTCGTGAAAAATAAAGTAGCACCTCCATTCCGTCGTGCGGAATTCGACATCATGTACGGAGAAGGCATCTCGAAAATAGGTGAGATCATCGACCTCGGAGTCGATTTCGGAATCATCAAAAAGAGCGGTTCCTGGTTCTCCTACAATGACCAAAAATTGGGCCAAGGACGCGATGCCGTAAAAGAACTACTGAAAAAGGACGAGACTTTGGCTGCAGAAATCGAATCCAAGGTAAGAGAAGCATTAACAGCCAAATAACAGGCATTTATTAATGTTTTTATTGAGGTGATATGGCGGAATACTCGGCTGAAGATGAAATCCTGATCGAGGATAAATTCAACGACCTTTTGCATAGTTGCGAAAAAATATGCAAAAGCGAAAAGGATTGGAATATCATCAAAAAAGCCTTTTTTCTGGCCAAAGAGGCTCATAAAGGTGTGCGACGCAAATCGGGCGAACCTTATATCATTCACCCGATCGCTGTCGCAAAGATCGTGATCGAGGAGATCGGCCTCGGTGTCAAATCGGTTGTAGCATCCTTACTCCATGACGTAGTGGAGGATACAGCCTATACGGTGGAAGAGATCGGCCTTATGTTTGGACCGAAAATCGCAACCATGGTGGACGGACTTACCAAAATGGCTGGCGTGTTCAATACGGAAACCTCTCAACAAGCGGAATATTTCCGCAAAGTCCTACTGACACTGTCTGACGATGTCCGTGTGATCCTAATAAAAATCGCCGACCGACTACACAATATGCGTACGCTCGGTTCGATGCCTCCCAACAAACAGATCAAAATCACCAGCGAAACCATCTATCTTTTCGCGCCATTGGCTTATCGACTCGGCCTCTATTCAATTAAAACCGAATTAGAGGATCTCAGTTTAAAATACAGATTTCCTGAGCAATACCTTGAAATTGAACGTAAATTAAACGAAACGGAAGCCGACCGAACCCGTTTTATCGAAAAATTTAACGCCCCAATCATAGAACGCCTCAAGGAGAGTGGCATCGAATTCGAAATATCGGGAAGAGTAAAAAGCATTTACTCTATTTGGTCTAAGATGCAACGTAAACAAATCCCTTTCGAAGAAATTTACGATCTATTCGCAATAAGAATCGTTTTCCAGCCTTCGCCTCTCATTCCCGAAAAGTCTCAATGTTGGCACATATACTCCTTAATCACAGATATATACAAGCCAAAACCCGATCGGATAAGAGATTGGGTAACCATTCCGAAGGCCAATGGCTACGAAGCTCTACACGCTACGGTCATGGGGCCCGACGGAGTATGGGCTGAAGTGCAGATCCGCTCGCAACGAATGGAGGAGATTGCGGAAAGAGGTTTCGCCGCTCATTGGAAGTACAAACACGCCACCATCTCCAATGACGAAGATGAATTCGACAAGTGGCTCAAAAAAGTACGCGAAGCGCTGAACAGCCCTACGGAAAATGCAGTAGACTTTCTCGATAATTTCAAGATGACACTCTATACCACAGAAATTGTGGTATTTACCCCAAAAGGAGAGTCTCGCAAACTGCCCCAAGGAGCAACCGCCTTGGATTTTGCGTACGATATACACACCAAAATAGGTAATCGGGCTATCGGAGCCAAAATCAATCATAAAATCGAATCGATCTTTACTCCGATAACCAGCGGAGACCAGGTCGAGATCCTCACTTCCGGCTCCGCCCATCCTCAAGTAGATTGGCTGGAGCATGTCACTACGGCTAAAGCCAAACAATCCATAAAAAATTACCTGAAAAAAGATAAACAGAACAATATTGAACGAGGTATCGAACTGTTTGAAAGCAAATTAAAAGAATTCGGAATCACACCAAGCGCTCGCGTATTCAGAAAAGTTCTCCCTGCATACGAATGCTCCAATAAGGATGAGTTTTACAGTAAACTGGGTGCAGAAATTCTGAATTTGGATAATTTGGAAAAGATACTCAAACAAAACGCAGCAAGTAAAATATTAAAATTCTGGACATTACAATTAACAAATCCCTTTAAGTTCTTAGGAGGAGGCGACAATAAGAAAAACGACCAATACGTAGTCAAAGAATCGACAGAAGTAGAAGGAAATGAGCCTCAATTTGTAATGGCAGAATGCTGCAATCCTATTCCGGGAGACATTGTAACAGGATATAAAGATCCGGAAAGTGGTAAAATATATGTCCATAAAACCTCTTGTGATGAATTGACCCGCTTAGCATCTCAACACGGAGAAAATATCACATCTGTCAAATGGTCAAGCCATAAGGCAATGTCATATCTATCAATAATTGAAGTAAGAGGCATTGATCGGATGGGTATATTAATGGAAATGATACAAGTCATCACAGGAGAACTCAACATCAATATCCGAGAACTTCACATTCAAAGTCATGACGGCATCTTCGAAGGAACTTTCAGTTTATATGTCCGAAGCATAGAAGATCTTAACATGATAATGAATAAGATAAAGAAAATCAAAGGAATAGAAAAAGTGAAAAGAATAAAAAATCACAAAGAATAAAAATTGTTACAAATGGAAAATATACTGAATATAATAGTTTTACTACTTGTTATTGCAGCATCGGTCATAAGTTCTGTCAATAGACGAAAAAAAGAGTACCGGCCGATGGAAGAATACATCCCTGCACCACCTTCTCAAAACACGAGAAAACAAAACCTAACACCTACACAGTCGGCCCCCTCTCCGCAACAAAAAATTCCACCAAAACCGACAAAGAGACAAGAAGAGGCATCCCCAAAGCCCAGCAGAGCAGCAGAAGAGATAATCGACAAATTCGACATCCGGACAGCAATCATTTATTCCGAAATACTCTCACCAAAATATAAAGAATACTAAATCATTTAGTTATGGCTACATTATTCACGAAAATCATCAACGGAGAAATTCCCAGCTACAAAATCCATGAAGATGATAAATATTATGCCTTTCTGGATATCAACCCGTTAACCAAAGGTCATACATTGGTAATTCCCAAACAAGAAACAGATTATATTTTCGATCTAAGCGATGACACATTGGCAGGAATGATGGTATTTGCCAAGAAAATCGCCCGAAAAATTAAAGAAAAAATAGATTGTAAACGAGTTGCAGTAGTCATATTAGGCATGGAAGTTCCTCACGCGCACATTCATCTAATTCCTATTAATAGCGAGTCTGATGTAGATTTTCATAAAGCAAAATTACAATTGTCCCAAGAAGAATTTATTGAAATTCAAAATGAATTGAAATTCTAATCTACCAATAATTCAAACAATAGAGTAGGGGATAACCCTACTTTTTTTGTAGTTATGCTTTACATTTGTAAAGACAACCTATCATGATATCACAAACAACAAGCATGTTAATATATTGGATTATTTACACATAAAATATTATATATCAATTATTTACATTTTATTATATCTATTAAAAAATCATGACTTTGCAAAGAAAACTGCCCGAATCAACCGTCCAATATACACAAACAGCCAAACACACAAACGTTAAACTACTTTATATCAATAAATTAACATATATAATATAAGCTATCACTATATTATTATCTATATAAAAATATTAGAAAATAATTCTGTAAAATACATCATTCATCCGAAGTTCTTACTGTTGTATTACAAATGTAAAATTGCTTGTTTATAATATTTATTTTATATTTGTAAAAAATACTATGAGAGAACGTTTAGCAGAATTTATCAAAACAGAAAACTTGACTCCTAGTAAACTTGCGGAAATACTCAATGTGCAACCATCAAGTATATCCCACTTATTGGCAGGACGTAATAAACCTGGATTCGATTTTATAGTGAAATTTTTGCAACGATTTCCGAAAGTGAATCCAGATTGGTTACTATTAGGTAAAGGCAAGATCTATCGTACCGAAGACTACAGTCCATCGCTTACTCAGTCTAATATTGAACCAATAATGCCTGATCTATTTAGTGAAGATCAAAGAGTTCCAGATAATATCTTCTCTGCAAAAGAAAAAATACTACTTGATAAGGAACCTACAAATCCATTATCAAATAATAATTCTTTACAATCTCGCGAACAAAAAATCGAGCAATTAATTATTTGTTTTGAAGATCGTACATTTGTCTCTTATACACCCCGAAAATAGCCCAAAAATAATTTAACATAATTAAGTAAAATTCTCCGCATAAAAAACGCACACAAAAACAACCAACACAGAAAATTCAAGAGAAAGAGAAAAATGAATTATAATTTATATTATGTTAAATAGATAAAATGAAAATATTAGATCCATCCGATACAGGTCTCTCCTAATTAAAAATCCAATAAAATTTCGTATTTTTGAATTATTAAATTTTTATACTCTTATGAATAAGACTTCTCTACTATTAGTATGTTCATTTTTGTGTCTCGGATGTATAATCTCATCCGAAAAAAGTTGGGCTCAAAATGCTCAATCCAAAAACATCGAATACACAATTGACAACTGTGTTGTACCATTCAATAAAAACAAAATCAAACCTACCAAATCCGGATATGCGTTCTGGTTTCTAACTAAAGAATTTTCTAAAAGTGGGCTCAATGTCAAACTCTCTTATGTAGACAAAACTTCTTCTGCGACCCACCCACCTCATCAACATCCTAATGATGAATGTTTTTTCATCCTTGAAGGTACTGCTATCGTAACTATCGGAGACAAAGAAATACGAGTAAAACCCTCTACATGCATCTACTGTCCGGGAGGAGTCCTTCATGGCATCAGAAAAGCAGGGAAAAAACCAATAAAATATCTGGTAATCAACAATTAAATGAATAGAAAACGCATCTTCTATACTATTATTTTCCCCCTCTTATCGTTCTATTCATGCGTAGGTCCAACCGCAACAAACGATGAAAACGGATGGTGTGTTAGTATCCCTCCTTTAAAATATATCGTAGAAAATATTACAGGAAAGGATTTCCCCATAGAAGTATTACTTCCCCCGGGAGCGACTCCGGAGACGTATGAACCGACTCCGGCTCAAATGATTTCGCTATCCCAGTCCCAACTTATTTTCACAACCGGGCTACTCGATTTCGAACAACAGTTATCTCAGCGTCTATCGGAAATCACCTCCGAAAATAGAATCGTTGATCTGTCCTCTGGCATCACTCTTATCACAGGAAACGATGCCCATTCTCATCATCATGGAGTCGATCCCCATATATGGACATCGCCTCAAACTCTGAAACAAATGGCGGCAACGGCATATCAGAAAATCGCCCTACTCTACCCCGATTCAGTCCGTTATTTATCTAATTATAAGGATTTTGACAAAAAAATAGATTCATTAGACCATCTAATGCGCAACCGCATCACATCGTCGGGCAGGAAATATTTTTTAATCTACCACCCTGCGTTTACCTATATGGCTCGAGACTATGCCATTGAACAAGTTTCGCTGGAAGATGATGGCAAGGAGCTTTCTGCAGATCGCCTTCGTAAAATTGTCGATCGTGCTCGAAAAGATGAGATCAAAAAATTATTCTATCAAAGTCAATTCAATCAAGCAACCGTAGCTACTATTGCAGCCGAAATAGGTGCAGAAACCGTCGAAATCGACCCGTTGGAGGAAAACGTAATAGAAAATCTTTTTCATATAACGAAATTAATTACGGAATAACATGACTCTTGTATCAATCCGCAATCTTTCGGTCAAATATGGAAATTATACAGCGCTTGAAAATGTCGATCTTGACATCTTCGACCACGATTTCATAGGGATCATAGGCCCCAACGGAGGAGGCAAAACCTCGTTGGTCAAAGCCATCATGGGAACGATTTCCTACACGGGCAATATTTCTTACGGAGATGAAATCAATAGGGTTTCGGGTCATGCGATCGGATATTTACCCCAACAAAACGAATTCGACCATTCGTTTCCTATCTCTGTCCGTGAAGTAATCCTATCGGGCTTACAATCCGGCAAACGATTCTTAAGACGTTATACCTCCAAAGACAGGCAACGAGCAGAATCACTCATGGAAATGACCGGCATACAATCCATCGGAGACCACCCTATTGGAGAAATATCGGGAGGACAAATGCAACGCGCCCTACTCTGCCGTGCATTGATTTCAGGTCCGAAGTTGCTGATTCTGGACGAACCGGCCAATTTCGTAGACAACCAGTTCGAAAAGGAATTGTACGATATTCTCCGAAAATTAAACGAGCAAATAGCTATTGTGATGGTTTCTCACGATATCGGGACCATTACGAGTATTGTAAAAACAATCGTATGTGTCAACCGCCGAGTTCATCGCCACGACTCGAATGAAATCACGGAAGAGCAACTCCAAAACTACAACTGCCCCATTCAGTTGATCTGCCACGGAGAGGTTCCGCATACGGTACTCAAAAAACACGATGAAAAATAAAAGAGAGGGAAAATTTTCCCTCTCTTTTATTTTTCAGAATCTATCTATTTTTTCGACGAAATTCCGCTCAGCTTAACAAAAAGCCCATCGACTTTCGTCATTAAATCGCGACGTATTTGGGCATAATGTTTCTTTACCAGACTCGGATTGTGTTTTTCTTTAGGTTTTATCTGAGCGAACAACGAATTACGCAACTCCACAGCCTCTTCCATTACCGAAACAATCTCCTGCTTCTTCTCCGGATGGAAATAGATCGTCAAATAACAATCCGAAACAACTTCGCTCACAAGATAATCTATATCCTTTTTTATCAATCGAATACTTGCCATATCAGAACAATTTTAAAGTTAGTGATACAAATATAAGGAAATTATTGAATCTCCATGAGTGCTTCGGCCAAAAAGTCAGGGAGATCACCGCTATTCATTCCCTCTTCTCCGTAATACGCGGCACTTTTCTCTCCCGCCAGACCATGTACATAGACACCCAATACGGCTGCTGACATCGGATCATATCCTCGGGCAAGCAATCCTGTCAGAAATCCGGCCAACACATCACCACTTCCGCCTTTGGCCATACCGGCACATCCTGTCGAATTGAACCAACAGATCCCCTCCGGCGAACAGATCATCGTATGGGCACCTTTCACCACAATCACCGAACGAAGTTCTGCAGCCAACTTTTTCACCTTATCCAATTTCTGCTGTTCGTCTCCCCACTCTCCCACCAAACGTTTCAATTCACCCAAATGAGGTGTCAATATCGAACCCTCAGGCACAAACGCCCGTAATTTCGGATCGGCCGACAATATATTCAAGGCATCGGCATCCAATACCATAGGACGGTCATATTTTCGTAACAACAATTCGAATGCAGCCACAGTCTTTTCAGAGTGTCCCATTCCACACCCTACGCCAATCGCTGCATAGCGATTCAATCCCACGGGAAGAATCGAAAAACACCGCTCCGGATCAAGACTCAGCAAGGCCGAAGGATAATTAGCCTGTACTGCGACACGTTCATTAGCAGGCAAATGTAAAGTCACCAATCCACACCCCGAACGTAAAGCTGCCCCCGTTGCCAAAATACCGGCTCCCATCATCCCTTCCGAACCGCATACGAGCAGAGCATGACCGAATGTACCTTTATGACCGAATTTCCGACGAGGCAATAATTGAGTTCGAGCCACCTGTTCCGTCACATAATAATAAGGAGAAGGCGCAGCATCCAAATACCTCGTGTCCAAATCAATCGGCAACACTTCAATCCGGCCACAAGCATCACCTGCTTCGGGCAACAACATCGCCAACTTCGGGAACTCCAAAGTAAGGGTGGTTTCCGCCATCACTACCGTTTTGCCCCCATTTCCGAACTCTGTACCCAAGCCTGAGGGCAGATCAATCGCAATAACCCGATTCGGCAACAGATTGATCATCTCCACCACCGGCAACACCGGTTCTTTCAACGGCCCCGTCACTCCAGTCCCCAGCATGGCATCCACTATAACGGCATCTTCCGGAATGTCGAGTTCTTGAACGATTCTTCCCTCCTGCCGGCATACACCATCGGGCAATCTGTCCAGATTGAAACGACATTCAGCAGATAATTGCTCCTTTCCAAAAACCAGATAAACATAACAACTATACCCTGCATGATAAAGCATACGGGCCACAGCCAATCCATCGCCACCATTATTGCCCTTTCCTACAAAGAAATAGAGAGGCTTTTCCTGTCCGATATGGTTGCAAATCCATTGAGCAATGACTTCAGAAGCTCGTTCCATTAAATCCTGAGAGCTGACCGGTTCATGTTCAATCGTAAAACGATCCGCCTCACGAATCTGTTTTCCTGTCAATATTTTCATAATATCATTTCTTAAAAAAGACGAAGAGACACAAGTGTCTCTTCGTCTTTTTCCATCGGTCGACTATGCACCGAAATTGTCGAACATAATATTTTCCGGAGGCACTCCAAGACTATCCAGCATCTTGCAAGCAGCTGCCGTCATCATCGGAGGACCGCACAAGTAATATTCGATATCTTCCGGAGCCTCATGATTCTTGAGGTAATTGTCGTATATCACTTGATGAATGAATCCGACATATCCCGTCCAATTATCCTCGGGTTTCGGTTCCGAGAGAGCAATATGGAATTTAAAGTTCGGGAATTGCCTTTCGATCTCCTCGAACTGTTCCTCATAGAAGATTTCGCGACGACTCCGGGCTCCATACCAGAAAGTAACCGGAGTTTTGATCTTTTCGGTCTTAAACAAATGGAAGATATGCGAACGCATGGGTGCCATACCGGCTCCTCCTCCGATAAACATCTTTTCGTTAGGAGTATCCTTCACGAAGAACTCTCCATAGGGACCCGAAATTGTAATCTTGTCGCCCGGTTTCAACGAATAAATATAGGAAGAGCAGATACCCGGATTGACATTTTCGAACGTTCCTGCAGCCCGATTCCAAGGCGGAGTGGCAATACGGATATTCAGCATGATGATATTTCCTTCAGCAGGATGGTTCGCCATAGAATACGCCCGGAAAGTAGGTTCGGGATTCTTGGTTACCAAACCCCACATTTTCATCTTATCCCAATCTTCGCGATACTGAGGATCAATATCGAAATCACTAAATTTGATCTCATCATATTTAGGCACGTCGATCTGAATATAGCCACCGGAACGGAAATTGAGTCGCTCACCTTCGGGCAACTTCACGACAAATTCCTTAATAAAGGTAGCCACATTGTGATTCGAGATCACCTCACACTCCCATTTTTTCACGCCCAAAACAGCTTCAGGCACATGGATCTTCAGATTTTCCTTAACCTTCACCTGGCAACCCAAACGCCATTTTTCCTGTTGCAGACGACGAGTAAAGAAATTCACCTCGGTAGGCAAAATATCCCCTCCTCCTTCGAGCACTTGTACACGGCACATACCACACGAACCGCCTCCCCCACATGCCGAAGGAAGGAAAATGCCATTATTACTCAACGTGGAGAGCAGCGAATTGCCCGGCTCCACTGTCAACACCTTCTCCGAATTATTGATGTCGATCTGCACCTCTCCCGAAGGAGTCAGTTTGTTTTTAGCATACAGTAACAGACCCACCAGCACCAACGTGACCACCATAAAAGCCACAATGGCTATAATGATTGATAATCCCATCTCTTCTATCCTTTTAAATTAGAGTTGAATTCCCAGGAATGTCATAAAAGCGATACCCATCAGTCCCGTCAGAATAAAGGTGATACCAGCCCCCTTCAATGCGGGCGGAACATTCGAGTAGGCGATTTTCTCACGAATTGCAGCCATCATAATGATTGCCAACCACCAACCGATGCCAGAACCCAGCCCGAAAGCCGTTGCTTCACCGATATTGGCATAGCCTCTCTCCTGCATGAAGAGTGAGCCACCCAAGATAGCACAGTTCACAGCTATCAGCGGCAAAAATATACCCAACTGATTATAAAGAGCAGGGGCGAATTTCTCTACCACCATCTCGACCAACTGTACCAACGAAGCAATCACTGCGATGAAAATAATGAAACTCAAAAAGCTAAGGTCGACACTCTTCAATTCTGGACTGATCCAACTCAACGCACCGCCACTCAATACATACTCATTGAGCAACCAGTTCAAGGGCACCGTAACCAGCATCACAAACGTAACCGCGATCCCCAGGCCCATAGCAGTTTTCACACTCTTGCTTACGGCTATGAACGAGCACATACCGAAGAAGAACGCGAACACCATATTGTCGATAAAAATCGACCGGATGAATATGTTCAATATATTTTCCATAAGGCTATCCTTTCACTATTTTTCGATCAGACTCTTATTCCGGCTACGCTGTATCCAGATAATGATACCCACACAAATCAAGGCCATCGGAGGCAACAGCATCAAACCGTTATTGGAATAGAATCCGCCATTGGCCACATACCATGAATCGGGAATCACCTGATAGCCCCACAAGGTACCGGCGCCCAACAACTCACGGAAAAATCCCAAAATGATCAGGATCATTCCATAGCCCAATCCGTTCCCGGCTCCGTCCACGAACGAGGCCCACGGTTTATTACCCAATGCAAACGCCTCGATACGTCCCATGATGATACAGTTCGTAATAATCAACCCCACGAAGACCGAGAGTTGTTTGCTCACATCATAGACGAAAGCTTTAAGCACCTGGTCAACCAGAATCACCAGAGCGGCAACCACGACCAACTGGACAATGATTCGAATACGAGAAGGTATCGACTTGCGGATCAATGAGATAATGAAACTCGAACAAGCCGTCACAATAGTCACCGAGAGAGCCATCACGAAAGCTGGTTTCAGTTTAGCCGTCACAGCCAAAGCCGAGCAGATTCCCAGAATTTGTACCGTAATCGGGTTGTTCTGGTTAAACGGGGAAGTCAGGAGCTTCCATATCTTTGCCGAAAACATCGGTTCTTTTTCTTTCTCACTCATGGTAACACCTTACTTATTAATGGTTAACGAATCGGCAGGAATCTCGCTCTCATCCGTCTGTGCAGCCACTGGAGCAGATAGAGCGGCCCGCTCTTTATTCATATAAGCCGAATAATCGGTCAAACAATCTTTCAGCATCGTTTCAACGCCTCGGCTAGTGATCGTTCCGCCCGAAATGGCATCCACAGCATGGATATTCCCGGCAGAAGCACCAACACCTTTCAACACTGAGATAGCGACCATACTCGACTCCTCATAGATTTTCTTCTCTTTAAACTGATCGCGGAATTCAGCCATAGTAATCTCGGCTCCCAATCCCGGAGTCTCACTCTTGTGATCGAAAACAACACCATAAATTGTATTCCAATCGACATCGAGGGCGATATATCCCCAGATAGGGCCCCAAAGTCCGGCACCCCACACGGGCAGAATGTAATGAATCACACCCTCATCACTACGACTCACGAATACAGGCAATACCCGGTCAGCCTCAGGTTTATCATATTCGGCCTTCAGGTTAATCAGCAGATTAAATGCATCCACACCCTCTACCTTTTCGCCTTTCGTATTCACGGCATAACTCTCCACAATATACTTGTCGTACTCCTCTTTCACATACTTAGCCTTATCAGGAGCGCTATCGGCTCCCTCACCTTCTCCGATCGAACGCAGAATGTCGTTCATCTTCTCGATCCGAACATTATCGTTCTGACGACTCTGTAACGAAAGTGATGCAAACGAGAGTACTGCGGCAACAACGATCACCATGACCGCTGAATAGCCTATGATATATGTATTACTATTCTTGTTCATCGTTCCAACCTCCTTTATTTGCCAGCCAATTTAAGCCGACGGTTACGCCGCGAAATATTCGCCTGCACGACATAGTAATCGATCAACGGTGAAAGAGCATTCATGAACAGAATCGCAAGCATCATTCCCTCGGGATACCCCGGGTTGACCACCCGAATCATTACGGCGATCACACCGATCAGAAAACCTCCGATCACCTTGCCAACATTGGTTTGAGGAGCAGTCACCGGATCGGTTGCCATGAAAACGGCACCGAAAGCGAATCCACCCACAATCAGATGTTGCCATGCGGGGAAATCCATTGCCACATTGGCGCCGATCAGATTAAATACCAATCCCATCAGATAACCTCCGGCAAACACGCTCAGCATAACACGCCAGCTGGCAACCCCCGTATAGAGCAAAATCGCAGCCCCAATCAGAATGGCGATCGTCGAGGTTTCACCGATACTTCCGGGGATCGTACCCACGAACCAGTCCCACGGAGTCGATGCATTCGACCAGTTCACCGTCTTGGCACCTTCGGCCAAAGCATTGGCCACATCCGAAAGCGGAGTCGCACCCGAAAAACCATCCACAATTCCTTCGCCCTTCGTCAGGCCGGCCACCCAGACCTTCTCGCCCGAGATAAAAGGCGTATAGGCAAAGAATATAAAGGCTCGGGCCAACAGTGCCGGATTGAATACATTCATACCGGTTCCGCCGAAGACCTCTTTGCCAATAATCACAGAGAAAGCGGTTGCCACAGCGACCATCCACAACGGAATATCCACCGGCATAACCAGCGGAATCAACATACCCGTCACCAGAAAACCTTCATTCACCTCATGTCCTCGCATTTGGGCAAAAGCGAACTCGATTCCCAGGCCCACGATATAAGAGACCAAAATAATCGGCAATACTTTCAGAAAACCGAACCAAAAGCACTCCCAAATACCGGTATCAGGTAACCCGATTGCACGGAAGTGTTGCAGTCCCACGTTGAACATTCCGAAAAGCAGTGCCGGCAACAATGCAATCACCACCACGATCATCACTCGCTTCATATCGTTGCAATCGCGAATATGAGTTCCCTTCTTCGTTACATGATTCGGCACGAACAGAAAAGTCTCGAATGCGTCGAACGTTGAATGAAGCATATGGAGCTTCCCGTCCTTCTCAAAGGCCGGCTTTATCTTGTCTACAAAATTCCTTAATGCTTTCATCTGTATTTAGTTAAGCTCTTTAATCATCAGATTGATCCCATCGCGGATAATCTGCTGCATATCAGTTTTCGATGGATCGACAAATTCACAAAGAGCGAAATCTTCCTCCACGACTTCATATATGCCCAGATTTTCCATTTTATCAATATCTCCGGCCAGAATCGCCTTGAGCAGATACAGCGGATAGATATCCATCGGAAGGTATTTGTCATACAACCCCGTCACCACAAAAGGACGTACTCCTCCATTCAGATTGGTATCCAACACATAACGCTTGTGAGGCATCAACCACGAAAAATAGGAATGCGACACCGAGAATTTGTTGAACCGAGGCATCGCCCATCCTAAAAATTCATACTTGTCACCTTCCGGAATCACCGTCAACTGGTTGTGATAGAAGCCCAGATAACCATCCCGATCCACCTTGGTTCCGGTCAGCACATTTCCACTGATATAACGCACCGTCGAAGTTCCTTTCACATCGCTCTCTTTCACGACAGATGCAATCTGAGCACCTGCCACAACCGAGCAATAACACGGATCGACGATTTCAGATCCGGTCAAAGCGATCATTTTCCGCATATCGACCTTTCCTGTCCGGAACAGACGCCCGATAATAGCCAGATTCTGGATTTCAACCGTCCATACCACCTCACCCTTATTAACCGGGTCTATGTGGTGAATCTGCACTCCTACGTTTCCTGCAGGATGCGGACCGCTAAACAGATGTTGTTCGGCATTATCGAGTCGATTCAACACGCCTTCCGATCCGGCTTTCAATCCCAGATGCACCTTCCCAGAGGTAAGTTTCTTCAGGACGTCGATACCCATACGCAGATTATCGAACTCTTCAGCCAGCACAAAATTCATATCCGGAGCCAGCGGCGCCGAATCGAATCCCGACACAAAAATAGCCTTGGGGGTTTGTCCCGGATCAGCAATAATTCCATAAGGACGCTGCACCATACAAGGCCAAAGACCGGCTGCGAGCAATGCTCCGGCCACATCCTCCCGCGAAGCTTTACTCAGATCGGGCACAGTGAAAGTTTCATATTCCTGTTCCGCATCGGGCGTCACCACGACTTCCAGGATTTTCCGTTTTTCACCCCGCCGGACGGCCGATACCACACCGCTCACGGGCGAAGGAAAGAGTACCTGCGGATTGTTCTTGTCGAAGAACAATGCATTGCCGGCCTTTACTCGATCGCCTTCCCGAACCAGCAGCTTAGGTACAATTCCCACGAAATCGTCGGGTCTAAGCGCATAAGATGCTGCTTGAGGCAAATTGACGACCTTCCGAGCAGCCTCTCCGAAAAGATTGATATCAAGGCCCCTCTTCAACTTTATAATTTTAGACATACTACGAAGTATAGATTTTAGTTTTTATTTCTTAAAGAATTTAAAAACATACTCAGCGATGCAAATTTAATTTTTATTTCCGATATTTTTATCCATTCTGTCCTATTTTTTCTTTTTTTTAAAATGTAGAGAATCCCCTCTTTCACCATACCGAACACATCGTTCCAAAATCCGGCTGTCAAACGCAAGTGGCTTGTTGTCATACAATGCATAATTCGCCCGAACCTCCCGAGGAGATAGGTTGGGCATCACCACATTAGCACCACACTCCACAGCTCGCAACCGGCCCATCGGATCGATCGCCTGCAAGGCCGTGGCCGCTGCGATATTGATATCCGGCATCACAATCCGCAATGCAGCGATCATTTTCAAAGTCAGTGACAATCGTTCCTGCAATTCCTCTTGTGTTCCCCCACCCTGCGCCAACGAACGCTCGGATAAAGGCGTACCTGCGCACTCCACATAAGGTCCCATACCGCACATATCTATATCGAGTCCTTTCATAAAGAGAATATCACGAGCCAAATCGTCAGTCGTCTGTCCGGGTAATCCGATCATGACGCCTGTTCCCACCTGGTAACCACACTCGGCAAGTGCATCCAAAGCGCGCCGACGATCCTCATAACGGTGCAGCGAATCGTCGGGATGAATCCTGCGATACAATTCCGGCGACGAACTTTCTATCCGCAACAAATAACGATGTGCCCCAGCCTCCCGCCAACGACGATAAGTCTCTGCTGTCTGCTCTCCCAACGAAAGCGTAATGCCCAACGCTCCTCCGGAAAGAGTAGTGATCTGTTCCACAAGACGTTCTATTCGAACCTCATACTCTTTCGAGACACGTTCTCCCGCCTGAAGCACCACCGAACCATAGCCCTGCCTCCAAGCAAACCGGACTGTGTCCAGAATCTGCTCATCGGTAAGCGTGTAACGTTCGATCGCCAAGTTTTCCCGGCGTATTCCACAGTAGAGACAATTTTTCCGACACACATTGGAAAATTCGATCAACCCTCTCAGGTAAATCCCCTCGCCCACCGTCTCCTTTTTCAGACGCAGAGCCCGGTCGAATAACTCTTGTTGAGCCTGTCCCTCACATTGGAGCATCTCCCGTATTTCGGCCACGGAGAAATCTGCCATATTCACGAATGTTTTTGTATTTTTGTCAGCCAGGGACAAAATTAACAAATTCCAAAGTACAACAAACGGTGACATCCGATCCATACATAAATATCCACACCCACCGGCCCGTGTACGATCCTCAGATCGTTTCGGTGACGACCTGTATGTTGGGCGAACCGGGACAAACCTGTCTTCCTCCCTGCGCGGCAGGCATACACCCCTGGAGCCTGGAGCGTCTCGAGGAACACACCATCGAGCATCTTCTCGCAGACCTCGAAACGCTTCCCGGACTGTCTGCCATCGGAGAGATCGGTCTCGACCATTTCCGTCCGATCGATCCTCTTCGCCAACTATCGATATTCAAGCGGCAACTCACTATTGCCTCAAACCGCCGATTACCGGTCATACTCCACTCGGTACGAGCCTGGGACGATACACTCTCCACCCTCGAACCTTATCGTCTGACGGGTGTTTTGTTTCACGGATTCACTGGAAATCGACAACAAGCCGAACAAATTCTTCGAAAAGGATACTATCTTTCGTTTGGAACACGCTCTCTTCACTCGCCGAAAACCATCGACGCGTTACGAACAATCCCTCTCGGACAACTCTTCCTGGAGACGGACGATTCTTCCGATTCGATCCGGGACCTATACACAACAGTTGCCAATCTGCTCGAGGTCCCGATCGACTCTCTACGACACACCTTATATAAAAACTACAAAAGATGGATAGCATGACCCCCGCCTGGCAGGAAAGAACCGAATTGTTACTGGGCCACGAAAAACTGGAGACCCTTCGTCAGTCCCATGTATTGGTTGTGGGATTAGGCGGCGTAGGGGCATACGCAGCCGAGATGATCTGCCGCAGCGGTGTGGGCCGTATGACCATTGCCGACGCGGATATCGTGGCCGAAAGCAATCTCAACCGACAACTGATCGCTCTTCACTCTACCATCGGACAACCCAAAGCCAAAGTACTGGCCCAAAGATTAAAAGAGATCAATCCGGAGATGACCCTTCGGACAGTCTGCGACTACATCCGCGATGAAACTACGGACCAGTTGCTCGACGAAGGTCCGTATGATTATGTCGTGGACGCCATCGACACCCTGGCCCCCAAAGTCAATCTGATAGCAGGATGTCTCGAACGGGGGTATCCGGTGGTCAGTTCAATGGGTGCCGGAGCCAAAACCGATCCTACCCGAATGGAGATTTGCGATATCTCCCGCACTCACCACTGTCCGTTAGCCCACATGCTGCGCAAAAGACTACATAAAATAGGTATTCACAGCGGTTTCCAAGCTGTATTCTCGGCCGAGCCTGTTCGCCCGGGCTCCATGATTCTATGTGAGGAGACCAATAAAAAATCGAACGTAGGCACCATATCCTATCTTCCTGCCGTATTCGGATGCGGATGCGCATCGGTCGTGATTCGCGGCCTGATCGGAGAGATGAACTAAATCAATATGTTATGAACAACGCTGTAAATATTGTATTCTTAGATCAATACACCGTCAATCACACAGACCTTACTCCCATCGAAGTTCTCGGCCACTACACCGGTTACGACATCACACCTGCGGAATTGATCGTCGAACGTTGCCATGAGGCAGATGTCGTGATCGCCAACAAAACGCCGCTCATGGGTGATACTCTCCGGGCTCTGCCCCGACTGAAACTGATCTGTGTCGCCGCAACAGGCATGAATAATGTAGACCTCGAGACGGCAGCCCAACTGGGGATTTGCGTACGCAATGCCATCGGTTATTCGACCTATTCCGTAGCCGAGCAGACCCTCTGTGACGTATTGGCCCTAATGAAACAGACACTCTACTACGACCATTTTATCAAAAGCGGCGCCTACTCCCATTCGGAAAGGCTGTTCGACTTCGGATGCCCCACCCACGAACTGCACGGCAAGAACTGGGGCATCATTGGTCTGGGCAATATCGGAAGACAAGTCGCTTCGCTGGCTACAGCATTCGGCTGCCATGTGGTTTATCACTCGGTATCGGGTGTAAAGCGTGCCGAATCCTACCCTCAGAAAACATTGGACGACCTGCTCCGTTCATCGGATATTGTATCGATTCATGCGCCTCTCACACCCAGGACCCATCATCTGATCGGCAAGGCACAACTGGAGCTAATGAAACCTACCGCATTCATTATCAATATGGCCCGAGGGGGAATCGTAGACGAAACAGCTTTGGCTGAAGCCCTCGATGCGGGTACGATTGCAGGAGCAGGCATTGATGTCTATGCCATTGAACCGCTTCCTGCCGACAATCCTCTGCTACATATCCAATATCCGAACAAATTGGTCCTCACCCCCCACTCTGCCTGGTCGTCGAAAGAGGCATTGATCAATCTCATCGACAAAGTCGCCGAAAATATCCGCCAATTCCTTGCCAACACAACTCACGACTGACCCAAATTACTCTACCGTTTGGTTTTGGCGATCATAAACGTCACAGCGGCTATAGAAAGCAAAATCCCGACAATAATATTCATTGTGATGGGTTCGCCAAAAACCACAGTCCCGATAAGAATAGCCGTAATGGGTTCGAATACTCCGAGGACGGACGCTTTGGTTGCACCAATATTACGGGTAGCGATCGCCAAAGAAGCCGTGGAAATAATGGTGGGAAAAATAGCCAAACCTACAAGATTCAACCAAACCATCTTATCTTCAAGACCCGTAAATAGCGATACATCAGACAACACGATCTTCACAAAAAAGACTATTGCACCGACCCCAAGTGCATAAAACGTCAACAGAGAATTGGAAATATTGCTGATAATTTTACTCCGATTAATAATGATGATAAACAAGGCATAAACCAACGCCGATCCTAACGACAGAAAAACACCCTCTGGATTAATCGTCTGATTAGCATCGCTTTGTGTCATGACAACAACGCCCACGAATGTAAGGAGAATAGAGAGCCACACCGGCCAAGACGGTACAACCCGAAGGAAAACCATAATAATGGCCACAAGAACTGGATAGAGAAAAACCAATGCTGTAGCAAGCCCCGACGCAATATATTTAAACGCATCAAACAATAATATGCTGCTTGAAGTATAAAGCAGCCCCAAAACAAGCAATACTCCGACCTGCTTCCACGACACTCTAAAACATTGTTTGCCCACCAAAAGAAACACACCCAGAAGCAAGACAGAAATGATATAACGGAAAAAAAGAATTGATTCTACAGCAGCTCCATTCTTCATTAAAGGAAGAGCGAACAAGGGATTCAATCCGTATGTTACACCGGTAATTATGCCTGCAGGGTAACCGATAATGGCATTTCTGCTTAGTGATTTCATGTTTTCTTTTACGTGAAAATTATTCTGTTTTCTAAACGGGAATGCAAAATTATAAAAAATGCAATGTCCGGATGCTATTTATCTACTGTTTTAAGATTCCGGAATTATTTTTTCACCCGGGTAACATCTATCGACTGTAAACTGAACAGATATCCGGATAAGATAATAAAGGATGCCACTGTACCGAAAAATATTCCGATCGGCTGTTAACAGATGGTCCTCCATACATTTGCATGCAACCAAGCTACAAGTCTCTTTGGCATTGCTTTAGCCAGAGATTCTTGATCTACGGTATTCCTCCATACCCGCATTATTTTATTGTCCGTAAAATCACAAACAATTTCATGCAAAAACAAATAAAGAAATTTCTTTGGTTTCTTTATAAAAAAGGAAAGGCCCTGGAACAAACCTCCAAGGCCTCTCTCCGTATACGTAACTTTATCTATTTCAGTTCCACTAACGCATGACCAGTCATTTCTGCCGGCTGCGATAATCCCATCAATTTCAACACCGTAGGTGCCACATCGGCCAGCACACCGTTCTCCACGCTCTTCACCCGGTCCGAAACCACAATAATGGGCACAGGATTAAGCGAATGGGCCGTATTAGGCGTACCGTCAGGATTAATTGCATTATCAGCATTTCCGTGATCGGCAATAATGACCACTTCATAACCATTTGCCTTAGCGGCCTCAACGACCTCTTTCACACAAGCATCCACGGCCTTCACAGCCTTCATAATCGCCTCATACACACCCGTATGACCGACCATATCGCCATTAGCAAAATTCAACGCAATGAAATCGAATTTCTGAGTTCCCAATGCCTCCACGAGCGCATCCTTCACCTCGTAAGCACTCATTTCAGGCTTCAAATCATACGTAGCCACCTTTGGCGAAGCGATCAAAATACGGTCTTCGCCATCAAACTTCTCCTCTCGGCCTCCGTTCAAGAAGAAGGTAACATGGGCGTACTTCTCGGTCTCGGCAATACGCAACTGTTTCAGACCCTGTTTCGACACATATTCTCCGATCGTGTTATGTACGTTTTCCTTATCGAAAAGAATGTGCAACCCTTGGAATTTCGCATCGTAAGGGGTCATCGTGCAGTAGTAGAGCGGCAGAGTATGCATTCCTGCCTCGGGCATATCCTCCTGTGTCAACACAATCGTCAATTCTCTGGCCCGGTCATTCCGGAAATTGAAGAAAATCACCAGGTCCCCCTCCTGAATGGTACCGACAGGCTTGCCGTCTGCGCCCACCACAGAAATCGGTTTGATAAATTCATCGGTTACCCCCTCATCATAAGACTCCTGCACACCCTGTGCGGCACTCGAAACGGCTTTACCGACTCCGTTCACCAGCAGGTCGTAAGCCTCCTTGATCCGTTCCCACCGTTTGTCACGGTCCATCGCATAATAACGGCCGATTACCGAGGCAATACGTCCGGCCGACACAGCCATGTGTGCCTCCAACTGCTCGATATAACCTTTTCCACTGTGCGGATCCGTATCCCGACCGTCCATGAAGCAATGCACGAATGTCTTGTCGCCCAGACCGTACTCTTTTGAAATATCACATAATTTAAAGAGGTGTTCCAACGAGCTGTGAACTCCGCCATCGGAAACCAGTCCCATGAAATGAACCTGTTTCCCATTCTCTTTTGCATAGGCAAATGCCTTTTCGACCTCCGGATTCTTCAGAATCGAATTGTCCCGGCAGGCACGGTTGATTTTCACCAGATCCTGATACACCACCCGACCGGCACCGATATTGAGGTGACCCACCTCTGAATTACCCATCTGTCCCTCAGGCAAACCCACATTTTCTCCGTCGGTCAACAGTTGTGCATGAGGGTATTTTGCCGACAAACCATTGATGTACTCCGGATGAGCCGAATAGACCACATCACCTTTAGTGTGATTACCGATTCCCCAACCGTCGAGAATCATCAGCAATACTTTCTGTTTCATATCTTTTCTATCTCCTACTTAAGTTTTTCCTTTATCATATCCACGGCCTTCAGAATCGCCTTCTCCAGCCCTTCCGGATTCTTGCCTCCGGCCGTAGCGAAGAACGGCTGACCGCCGCCGCCGCCATTGATCTCTTTGGCAGCTTCACGCACCACCTGCGAGGCATTCACACCCTGAGCCACAATCTCATCACCGAGCATAATGGTCAGCGTGGCCTTACCTCCCGCATTCGATCCGATCACCATTACCAGTCTTGGGAATTGAGGCTTCAAAGCAAATGCCATATCTTTAATAAAAGGAGGGGCCAGATTAATTTCCCGAGCACACAACACCAGTCCATCCTCCTCTTTCAACTCGGCAGCCACCTTATCTCTCAAAGAATTAACCCGTTCCCGATGCAATTCATCCAGTTCCTTATGCAATTCGGTGTTATCCTCCAGCAGTTTTTTCACGGCCTGGGCCACCGAAGGGTTATTAACGAACTGTTGGATATCTTTCAACGTATTCTCCAAGCCATACACATATTCCTCTGCCCGGGCCCCCGTAACAGCCTCGATACGCCGTACTCCGGCCGAAGTAGCGCTTTCCGAAAGGATCTTGAACAGACCAATATTCCCCGTAAACGAAACGTGTGTACCTCCACAGAACTCTATCGACGAGCCGAACTTCACCACACGAACCTTATCACCGTATTTTTCTCCGAAGAGCATCATGGCGCCCAATTCACGAGCCTTTTCGATCGGGCATTCACGTTGTTCTTCCAGCGGATAATTTGCGCGGATCTTGGCATTCACCCGTTTTTCCACCTCGCGCAACTGTTCGTCCGTGACTTTCTGAAAATGGGAGAAGTCAAACCGCAGATAATCGGCTGTCACAAGCGAGCCTTTCTGCTCCACATGAGTTCCAAGCACTTCTCGCAACGCTTCATGCATCAAGTGGGTAGCCGTATGATTGTTGGCCGAGGCGGCACGGCGCTCACGATCCACAACAGCATGGAACAATGCCGAAAGATCAGCCGGCAATTTTTCCGCAATATGTATCGTCAGATTGTTCTCTTTCTGAGTATCCGTAATAGCTATCCGCTCGTCTCCATGTTCGATATATCCGGTATCTCCGGCCTGACCGCCCGAATTCCCATAGAACGGCGTCACATCGAACACCAGTTGATAATAGCTCTTCCCTTTTGTCGTCACACGACGATAACGGGCAATCCGTACCTCATTCTCCAACGTATCATATCCCACAAACCGGCTCTCCTCTATGGGGCGAACCTCCACCCAATCGTCCGTATCCACGGCAGCTGCATTACGCGAACGGGCTTTCTGAGCCTGCAGTTCCTTGTCGAATCCCTCCAGATCGACCTCCATTCCCTGTTCTCGGGCGATCAATTCGGTCAGGTCGATCGGAAATCCATACGTATCGTACAGGAGAAAGGCATCCGCTCCGCAGATAGTTTTTCCACCATCGGCTTTCGATTTGCGGATAACGTTGTCGAGCAAGTTGATTCCCGTAGCAAGCGTACGCAGGAAAGCGCTCTCCTCCTCCTCCATAACACTTTTGATCAACCCCTTCTGAGCCACCAGTTCCGGGAACTGATGTCCCATACGATCAGCCAGTCCATCTACCAAACGGCAGATAAACGGTTCCGTAAATCCCAGATAGGTATAACCATATCGTACGGCCCGGCGCAGAATCCGGCGGATCACATATCCCGCTTTCACGTTTGAAGGCAACTGCCCGTCGGCAATCGAGAAGGCAATGGCTCGCAAGTGATCGGCAACAACCCGCATAGCCACATCGGACTTGGGATCTTCGCCATATTTTTTACCCGACATTTCCGAAATCTCCCGGATCGTAGGTTGGAAAATATCGGTATCATAATTACTCTGCTTGCCCTGAAGAATCATGCAAAGCCGTTCGAAACCCATACCCGTATCCACATGATGAGCGGGCAGCGGTTCCAAAGATCCATTTGCCTTGCGGTTGAATTGCATGAAAACCAGGTTCCATATCTCGATCACCAGATGATGCCCTGCATTGACCAGCTCACGTCCCTCTTTCTGAGCCCTTTCCTCATCGGAACGCAGGTCGAAATGGATTTCGCTGCAAGGACCGCACGGACCCGTATCTCCCATCTCCCAGAAATTGTCGTGTTTATTTCCGAGAATAATATGATCGGCAGGGAGGAATTGCGCCCAATACTCATAAGCCTCCTGATCGCGTGGCACCCCATCCTCTTCACTACCTTCGAAAATCGTGGCATACAATCTCTCTTTGGGCAGCTTATACACCTCGGTCAACAGTTCCCATGCCCATGAAATCGCCTCTTTCTTGAAATAATCGCCGAAAGACCAGTTCCCGAGCATCTCGAACATGGTGTGATGATAGGTGTCATGTCCTACCTCTTCCAGATCGTTGTGTTTACCCGACACCCGCAGACACTTCTGTGTATCGGCCACCCGTTTGCTGGTAATGGGCGAATTACCCAAAAATTTATCTTTGAATTGATTCATGCCCGCATTGGTAAACATCAATGTAGGGTCGTTCTTGACCACCATCGGTGCCGAGGGCACAATCTGGTGACCCTTTGACCGGAAAAATTCCAGAAAAGCCTCTCTGATCTGATTCGATTCCATGAGTTGTATTTTTCTACACTAAATAATGCCGAATTTTTTTCGTTTTCAAAATGAGGTTGTAAAATTACACAAATTAGTCTAATTTTGCCTCTTCCGACAGAGAGTTTTTCTGAGAATGGCCAAAAAAGAGTATAAATTCAATCCACAAACCCTCACCTATGAAGTGATCGCTGCGCCGTTCCGCATCCGATTCTATCGTCTGTTGCGAAAAATCCTGATTGGATTCATCCTGGCATCGGTAGTCAACTTTGTCTTTTCGTTCTTTTTCTACACGCCGAAAATGTACCGAATCAACCGCGAAAACAGCGAATTGATTCTCAAATACGACATTCTTCGCGACAAGATCAAGGCGGCTACCCGCAAAATAGAGGAGATCAAACATCGGGATCAGAACGTCTATCGTTCGCTATTTGCGGCCGATACGCTCTCCATTCCCGGAATATACACCCCCTATCCGGATGAAAAATATGCAGCAATGGCCAATGACCATTTTGCCCCGTTGATGATCGATACCTGGAAAGACCTCGATGCCATGACCCGTCTGTTATATCTGGAATCCAAGTCGCTCGACCAACTTCAGATTCTCTCCAAAGACAAAGAGAAAATGGCTGTGGCCATCCCCGCCATCTGGCCCATCGATCGGCGCAACCTGCGAGGCAATATCGGAGCTTTCGGGGGACGCAACCACCCTATTTTGGGCCGGTTCATCATGCACGAGGGTATCGACCTCGGAGCCCGCACGGGCGACCCGGTATATGCCACGGGCAATGGGATTGTCACCGGAGATCGAGGTGGCCGAGGCTACGGCAAACAGATTCTGATCGACCACGGATTCGGCTACAAAACCCGTTACGCCCATCTGAGTAAAATAGACGTGGTTCCGGGCCAACAAGTCCGCCGGGGAGAAAAAATCGGCGAGGTGGGCAGTACGGGTCGTTCCACCGGTCCACACCTTCACTACGAGGTAATCTACATGGGTCGCCATGTAGACCCGATCAACTACTTCCGCCGCGACATGAGCGAAGAGGATTTCGAACGGATCATCCAAGAGGCCAAAGCCACTACTTACGAAGCAGATTAACCGTATGAAACAAAAGACAAACACCATACGTCCTCCCTGGTTCGATCGCAGACGCCACTTCCGTCAAAATGTAATTCGCGTGGTGATCCATCTGTTCGGTTGGATCGGAATCGCCGTACTTTTCTATATAGGCTTCTCTTTCTTTTTCGACACTCCGGTCGAATACCGCATGAAAGAGTCGACCCGCCAGCTGAGAGCAGAGTATGAAACACTTAACCAACGTTACGATTCGGTAGAAAAAGTATTAACTAATGTCATCGAACGGGATCGCAACGTATTCAAAATACTGTTCGAGGCAGAACCCTACAACCTCGACGAACAATACGAAGTGAGGCGTTGGGTGGACTACGAAAACCTGTTGGAAAAAAGCAACAAAGAGTTGGGGGATGAATTCTTTGCCAAAAGCCAGAAATTGGAGAAAAATGTCACCCTGCTAAAAAATTCCCACGAAGCATTGGAACGGAAAATAGTCGAAAACAGGGACGGGACCAACCATATTCCGGCCATCCAACCCGTCATCAATAAGGAATTGACCCTTCTGACAGCCTCCTACGGACTGCGTATCCACCCTTTCTACAAAAGTCTGACCTCCCATCAGGGTGTGGACTATACCATTCCGGAAGGATCCCGTGTATTCGCCACTGCTGACGGACGGGTCAAGGATGTGATCCGGCGCCGAAGTTCTTCCGGACTGACCGTCATTCTGGACCACGGGAACGGTTATGAAACAGAATATCGCCATCTGAGCAAAATCAACGTACGCAAAGGACAAAACGTCCGACGAGGCGACATCATCGCCCTTTCGGGGAACACGGGCCTTTCGTTGGCTCCCCATCTCCACTACGAAATCCGCCACAACGGCATGAGGGTCGATCCGATTCATTACTTTTTCATGGAACTGCCCCCCCCCCAATATCAAAAAATGATGCGAATCGCCCAATCCGGCATGCAGTCATTCGACTAACCCCACCTCAACAGGGGGCAGAAACGACAAAATGATTTTTATTCTCAAATAACCCCGAATTATTTGGGAGGGGCTTGAAAATTTCCTTATCTTTGGGTCGCATTTCAAAAACACATCTTTTTTTAATTTATGGCAACACTCCGGTTCAAAGCTCTCGACGAAATAACCCGACGAGAGTTGATCGAAACAAAATTATCCGACAAGAAAATTTCCGACTATTTCGGTATCGACGTATTCGACCGCGAAAAAATGCGGCAGTATCTTCCAAAGGATGTATTCGACAGCGTCAACACGGCTATCGAAGAGAATCGTCGTCTCGATCGGAAAGTTGCCAATCAAGTGGCTGTGGGCATGAAGGCTTGGGCCATGGAACGGGGAGCTACCCACTACACCCACTGGTTCCAACCGCTGAACGACTCCACTGCCGAAAAACACGATGCCTTTTTCGAACCTCTATGGGGAGGCGGATCGTTCGAGACATTCCGTGGAGAATTACTCGTCCAACAGGAACCCGATGCATCCAGTTTCCCCAACGGAGGCTTGAGAAATACGTTCGAAGCTCGCGGATACAGTGCCTGGGACCCCACTTCCCCCGCATTTCTGGTCGATAAAACACTTTGTATCCCCAGCATTTTTGTTGCCTACACGGGAGAAGCGCTCGACTTCAAAACCCCACTGCTGAAATCACTCGCGGCACTCGACCGGGCAGCTGTGGATGTATGTCAATATTTCGACAAGGATGTCACCAAAGTGGTCACTACATTAGGCTGGGAACAAGAATATTTCCTCGTAGACGAAGCACTGTTCAATGCCCGACCCGACCTGGCTCAAACCGGACGTACCCTGATGGGCCATACGGCCGCCAAGGACCAACAGTTGGACGACCACTATTGGGGGGCCATCCCGGAACGGGTCATCAACTTCATGAAAGATTTCGAAGAGCAGGCCTACCGGCTGGGAATTCCTCTCAAGACAAGACATAACGAAGTAGCCCCCAATCAGTTCGAGTGTGCGCCGATGTTCGAGGAGGCCAATATCGCCGTGGACCACAACACCTTGTTGATGACCATCATGCGAAAGACGGCTGCCAAACATAAATTGAAGGTTCTTTTCCACGAAAAACCATTTATGGGTGTCAATGGTTCCGGAAAACACTGTAACTGGTCGCTGGCAACCAATACGGGAGTCAATCTGCTTTCGCCGGGCAAAACCCCGAAAACCAACATTCAATTCCTCACGTTCTTCGTCAATACGATGAAGGCGGCTCATGACTACGGCACTCTGATGATGGCCTCGATCGCCAGCGAAACCAACTCGCATCGGCTCGGAGGGCACGAAGCTCCCCCGGCCATTCTTTCCGTATTCGCAGGATCGACCATGAACGCCATTCTCGATCAGATCGAAGCCCGTATCAGCGACAAAAAACTCTCGCCCGACGAAAAGACAGAAATCAAACTCGATATCGGCAAGATTCCGGAGATTCTCGTGGACAACACCGATCGCAACCGCACCTCTCCTTTTGCTTTCACCGGCAACCGATTCGAGTTCAGAGCCACCGGATCCTCCTCGAACTGTGCACTGCCGCTGATCGTGATCAATACGGCTGTCACCGAACAGTTGATCCGATTCAAAAAAGAGGTGGATGTTCTGATCGACAAAAATGTCAAGAAAGACGAAGCCATTCTACAAGTAATCCGAAAATACATCATCGAATCGAAGAAGATTCGTTTCGAGGGAAATGGATATAGCCGTGAATGGCTGGAAGAGGCAGCTAAACGGGGATTGCGCGGAATCAACAATGTACCTCTTGCCTTTAAAGAATATCTTGCTCCGGAAAGCATCGCACTGTTCGAACGCCATAAGGTACTCAATAAAACCGAACTTCAGGCACGCTACGAAATCAAAAACGAAACCTTTGTCAAAAAGGTACAGATCGAATCGCGCGTACTGGCCGATCTTGCAGCCAACCATATCATTCCGACTGCCATCAAATACCAGAACGTCTTGATCGAAAATGTAAAAGGAATCAAAGAGATCTTCCCGAAAGAGTTCGAAAATCTGGCCGCCGAAGAGATCAAAACCATTCGCCAAATCGCCGAACATGTAAAATACATTCGGGAACACTCTTTCGAAATGGTGGAAGCCCGCAAAAAGTGGAACAACGTGGACAATATCGCCGAACGAGCCATTGGATATGAAACCGAGATCCGACCGTTCATCGAGAATATCCGCTATCATATCGACAAACTGGAATTGATCGTCGACGATCAGCTGTGGCCACTTCCCAAATACAGGGAATTGATGTCTATCAGCTAATCAATTTCCCTTACCACAGAAAAGCCGGAGTTAAAAACTTCCGGCTTTTTCTTTATCGTCTACATATTTCGCGGAAATCGCACCATTCACAACAAGAGGAATCCGCACATTGCACAAAAGGTTTTCTCCTGTCGAACAACTCACTCAAGACACCCCTTAAACGCTTTTCGAACTCTTCCCGATAATCGGAATAGCGTTCGACCGCTCCACGGGACTTATCCTGCAACAGAGGGGAATAATTCTCGGCATTCAAATTTCGGATATAATAGAGTGCCGGCTGAACATCTACCCCCTCCGTTCGATTCAGCATCATGGCATACAACAATGTCTGCAGAACCGCCTGACTACGATCCTTCCTATGTTCTGAAAAGAGAGCCTCTACTCCTTGGAATTCGATATGCGGCACACCGGTCTTATAATCCACAACCCGAATCATTCCATCTGAAGTACGGTCAATCCGGTCTGCAAGTCCCGAGAAATAGGCCTTACATATTCCTCCATCCCGTTCGAATTCAAAAGAGGCACCTATCTGTCGCTCCAACTGTTCGATTTCGAAACCATTCTGCGCCGCATCGTAGGGCAACAGACAAGTATTCATATACTTGATAACAATATCCCGAACCAGAAGCAACCCTCCTCCGAACTCCTCGGGATCGATTCTCTCATCTTTCAGATATCTCTCTTTCACAGCACGATTCACCACTTCATCCACTTTCGCGGATCGGATCAACTGTCGGATCTCCGGACCGGGATCTTTCTTGCCCAACAAAGGCCTGTAAAGCAATTCCATCGCCCGGTGAAGAATCGTTCCGAACATGGGAGCATCAATCTCCTCCGTCAATTCATCTTCTTTGCGCAAACGAGCCAAAGCATGGAAATAGAATCTAAGCGGACACTCTATATAGGCATAAAAAGAGGTAGGCGACAAGGTTCGTCCACCTTCCGTCAAGAATTCATCGAGAATCTGAGCCACCTGTCCTGTTTTCTCCACCACGATCGGATTCTGTGAAACCAGATTCACATCTATGGCAATCTTACGCTCTTCGATTCGATGGGGCGATTCATATTTCAACTGATAGATATATCGGCTGGGTTCACCGGTTCGCTTATCATCACTCCGGGAACAATAGACCAAATGGATTCGTTTGGCCCGCTGAAGCAGGCGATAAAAATAGTAGGCATAGACTCCTTCATGATGGGTCGGAGTCGGCAGGCCATAGGCCAATCGCAAATTATAGGGGATAAACGACGAGCTAACAGCCCGGTTTCCGGGGAACGTATCGTCGTTAACGGAGAGGATCACCACATGTTCAAAATCCAGATTCCGGGTCTCCAGAATTCCCATGATCTGCACACCCAGCAAGGGTTCTCCTTCGTAAGGGATGGTCATTTTCTGCAACATCCGCCGAAGCAACGAGACAAAAATCGGCACCGACAACTCGACTTCGCAATTTTCCAGTGAGTTGCGCAATTTATACAACTGCTCGGCGATGATCGAAAAATACTCCACCCGTAACGCCGCGTCTTCTCCGTCATAGGGCAACCGAACCACTGAAGAGATCACCTTCAACAAATATTCCTGCAAACCTCTCCACCCTTCCGCAGGCGAAAACATCTCTGCAAGAATACCCTCTTCCGGAAATTTCTCCCGACTCACATAAACCTGTTGCTTCCGCACGACATCGGCGGCAATTTCACGAGCCGACGCTCCACTGTCTCCTCCCGCAATAAACGGATGAGTCAACAGTCCTGTCACGTCGGCATGATAGAACAGGCACCGCCCTCCACGCCGTTTCATTCTGCCTTGCAACTCCACAAGTCGTTCCACGAACGAATAGACCAAGGTCTGACGAAGCGGATAACCCATCGTGATATTGACATTTTCCACCGATTTCGGAATCGAATAAAGCACCGGGAGCAACAGATTCTCATCCGTCAACACCACCGCTGTCTCCTTATCCGGTGTCTGTCCCTCCAAACGAGCCGTCTCTTCAAGAAAATCATAGACATACTTGCATTGAAGGCTATCGGAAGGAGCCGAAACGACCACAATTTCTTTCTGCTCCGTAAACGCATTGCCGTCGTTTACCGCAGGATCGGCAACAGGATAACGACAGACATTCTCCCGTTGAAACAATCCCGCCTCCTGATCGGGATTTTTCAGATAATAGTCGTCATAATCCCAATAGAAATCGACTGTCGCCGTATTTTTCAAATAATCGAACAGTATTTTCTCACACTCCGACAACGCATTGAATCCGACAATGGCATATTTTCTTTCCTCCTTTGCCGGGGCTGTCCTACCCGACCGGATCAACTCGGCGGCCTGGCGATGTATCATACCCGTATAGGCTAACGAAAGAGAACGGAGACGTTCCCGATAGGCATGATAAATCGGAGCAAGCGTACGCCATATCTGGACAAACTGCTGTTTTTCGGGAGAAAATTCGCCTTCCATGCCGAAACTTTTCCAGAAACGAGAAATAATCCTTATCTGTTCCTGGGACAAGTAGGTAAAATCACTCTCCAGCACTTTCAGGTCGGAAATATTACTGAACAGCATATCGGCATCGATCAGATACTTATCGACCTGATCGAAGTCTGACAGCAACATCTCTCCCCAGAAATAGAACGAATCGAACGTCTCTTCGTGATAAGAGCTGTAAATCTTGTACAATTCGGTCACCAGTCGCACCGGATCGCCTGTTCTTAATCCGGAAATCGCCTCCATCAATTCGTCGATCGAGACATAGTGAGGCTGCCACAGAGGACGAAGTGACAATTTAGAAAGGGCATCGGCAAAAAAAAGTCGAGCTCTACGACTGGGGAACAACAGATACAGGGACGACAATTCATCCCCGTATTTACCATATAAACTCGCAGCTACCTGTGCGATAAAACTTTCCATATTCCGCTTCCGGGCGGCTTCGTTTATCTTTTTCCGTCTATATTGTGAATATTACCGCCCATTTTCGTTGATTGCTTGACAATCTGCGGCCCTCCCATATAGAATATGGTTCCGCCCGTTCCGGTCTCGGCCACCAAACGTTCCATTGCGTTGACATACACCTCCGAATTGGAATTCGACTGCACCATCACACTTTGGGCCTCCAATTTCCGGGCATCGGCATTACTTCGCAGAGCAGCCTTCAGAGTAAAATATTTGGCATATCCCTCTATCTGGGCGATGGAATTTCCCGAGAGTTTCAATTCCAGATCCTGACACTTCACCGCGCTGGTCAATTTTGCACCGTTCGACAAATCGAACAAAATCATTCCTCCGTCAAGCGTGTCACGGAACCGCACTTCAGCACCATTCACCTGCAGATTATCGAGAACGTTATAATGGATTGACACCTTAGCACTGCCTTTTTGAGACACACCTCCCGCACGTAATTTCACGACAAGCATACTGTCCGAGACCCCCCACTCTAATTTCGTGATATCCGTATCATTCAATTCGATGTTGATCTTATTCGTATCCGAAGGAATCAATTCCACATCCAATTTCCCTGTCAGACTCACCGTATTGAACCACGACACCTTATCACTCCGAATTGTCTGTTGAGCCCACACTGCTGACGCAGACCAAAAAAGGACAACTGTCATCAAAAAAATCTTCTTCATCTCTCACTAATGTTTAATCCTCCCCGAAGATACGAAATATTTGGCGAAATCCGCATATTTTCCCTAACTTTATCACATAAATCGTCGCACGACAATATGGGAAGTATTCAAATAGTAAAGGCATCGGCAGGTTCGGGCAAGACCTATCGACTTGCTTATGAGTATGTCCGCAGTGTCATCGAAGAGCCACATCTCTATCGGCACATTTTAGCCGTAACCTTTACCAACAAGGCCACAGAGGAGATGAAACAACGCATTCTGAGCGAAATCAATCTGCTGGCAGAAGGCGTCGCATCGTCCTATCAGAAAAACCTGCAACATGATCTGAAACTCACGGCCGCTCAAATCCGGGAAAGGGCTCTCATGGCCAGAACCTATATTCTGCACGATTACAGTCACTTTGCCATCCTCACCATCGACAAGTTCTTTCAACGTATCATCCGTGCCTTCATCAAGGAATTGGGTGTGGATCTGAACTTCAACCTGGAATTGCAGACCGACAATCTATTGGAGAAAGCTGCCGATAATCTGATCGAAGACATCTCAATCAACGACGCTTTGAAAAAATGGATTGCCGACTTTATTGAAGAAAAAATTGCGGATAACAAAAAATGGGATATTAAGACGGAACTTGTCCGGTTAGGGAAAGAGCTCTTCAAGGAGAATTATCGGGCACAGACACGGCACAACCAGGAAAACACATCGAAAGAGAAATTGGGTGAGATCGTCGGACGGGCCTCAACACGGGTGAAGGAGGTCACCGATCGCATGCAACAGGCAGCCCGACAAGCGCTCAAAATCATCCGGGAGGCAGGACTCTCCCCTTCCGATTTTGCCTCCGGGAAGACAGGATTCACCAGTTACTTCGTAAAAACAGCCGACGGAATCTGTGGCCCCTACGGCAAGCGAGTGTCAGATGCACTCGAATCAGACGAAAAATGGTATGCCAAAACATCTTCCCGCAAACAGGAGATCATTGCCCTGATTCCACACCTGCGCCCACTGCTCGAAAAGATATGCCAACTATGGGACAGGAATGCGCAATTCATTGCCAGTGTCGGTCTGCTGAAAGAAAATTACCGGAACTTCGCTCTGCTGACCGACCTTTCTGACAAGATCAACGAGTTGTGCAGCCAGGAAAACATCATGCCCATCTCGGAAACCAACACCATTCTACATAAACTAATCGCAGGCAACGACACACCGTTTATCTTCGAAAAAGCAGGCAACCATTTTTCCCGTTTCATGATCGACGAGTTTCAGGATACCTCAGCCATGCAGTGGGAGAATTTCATCCCCCTGCTCCAAAATGCCGTTGCCCAATCCGATTCGTCTCCCGTGTTGCTGGTAGGCGATGTCAAACAATCCATCTATCGTTGGCGAGGAGGCGACTGGCAGATTCTGGCACAAGACATCGATCGCCAATTCCGTGCTGTTTCCCGCCATGAACTGACCACCAACCATCGTAGTCTGCGAGGAATTGTGGAGTTCAACAACCGCATCATCGAACAATGTGTAACGCTTGACAACCGGCTTCTCGATTCCGCTTTGGACGAAGCTCAAGCCAAAGGAAACATCTCAGCCAAATGCCACGATCACTTGTCGGGGATGCTTATAAAGGCCTATGAAGGACATGCCCAAACGCCTAAGGATGAAACTTGGAAAGGATATGTTACCATTATCCAGTACCGTTGCAAGGATGAAAACGACGAAACGGTTCCTCCGGTCATCCGTCAAATCGAGGCGTTACAAGCCCGAGGTTACGCGCCCAGCGACATCGCGATTCTCGTACGCTACAACGCCGAAGGGGTGAAAATCGCCAACCTGCTGCTCGACTACAAAAGTCAGCATCCGGAGTCACCATATAGCTATAATGTGGTAACAGCCGAAGCCTTGACCATCGGAGCAGCTCCGGTCTCGGGGTTCATTATCGCATGTCTGCGTCTGGCTGTCAATCCAGACGATGCCATCCGCGAAGCCGTCTACCGTCGTTGGCTTCACCTTCCCTTTTCGGGAACTTTACCGGAAGAAGATTCCCTCTTTCTTCGCTCCCTGCGAATCATGTCGCCTCAGGAGGCCTTCGAAAAGATTCTGATCCGCTACCGACTGGCCGAAAACAAGGACAATATTGCCTATATTCAGGCACTTCACGAACAGATCATCGCCTTCAGCACCTCTACGATTGCCGACCTGCCTCTGTTTCTCAAATGGTGGGACGACACGGGTTCCGTCCAATCCATCCACATGCCCCAAAGCCACTCGGCACTCACTATCATCACCGTCCACAAAGCCAAAGGTTTACAATACAAAGCGGTACTAATACCCTATTGCAACTGGGAGATGAATCCCAAAAGTCGTACGATTCTTTGGGCCGATTGCACAGATACCCCGTTCGAAATGAGCGGCCGGATTCCGGTCGGATTCAAGAAAGAGATGGGAGAATCATTCTTTTCGGAAGACTATTTCAATGAACTGGTTTTATCTCACATAGACAACATCAACACCTTTTACGTGGCCACAACCCGTGCCGAAGAGGAACTTCATATCATGATGCCGGAAGTGAAAAAAAGTTCGGGAAAAATCAGCTCATTGATTCTGGATTCCCTCTCCATATCGGGAGACGAAGCCACTTTGGGAGAGATGAAAGGAAAGGTATCCGACTCTGATGAGGGCATTCGAATCGAATTCGGAGCACCTGTCTCTCACGTTTTCTCCAAACCTCTCGAACAAAACACTTCAGTTCAATATCCTTCCCGTGACACGGAAGCGAAAATCCGCTTACGAATGCCCATGCAGCGTTATTTCGAAGAGAGAGAGGAACAACCGACCCTTTCGCCCCGCAATTACGGCATCTTGATGCACCGCATCTTTGAAAAAGCAGGAACAGAACAGGAAATCGAGACAGCTCTGCAAAACATGCTCGACAACGGCTTATTGACGGCATCGGAAATAACGACACTCAGATCTACCATTGCCCATGCTTTCCGTAACGAGACCATTCGCCAATGGTTCGACCCGAGCTGGGAGATTGTTCGTAATGAAAATGAGATCATCGTACCCGGCACTCCATTCCCTCGTAGGCCGGACCGGGTGATGATCCGCGGTAAGGAAGCGGTCGTCGTAGATTATAAATTCGGACTATTGCACAACTCGTCCCACCGACGTCAAATCGCCCAATACATGAGCCTTTTAAAAGAAATGGGCTACACAAAAGTAACAGGATACATCTGGTACGTCACGCGGGATGAGGTAGAGCAGATCTCCGAACACGCATAACATATCACGTAATCGACAACGGGATCTATCATCCATTTTTCCTCCCGGGGGAAGTCGTCTCCGGAACTACTTTTCCAGAGGGATTACCCATTTAAGCCCCTCATTGGGACCAACCAACCAGTTGGTTACTACGAAATTCAACTCCCATTTTCCGGTCATCCCTTCCGGATAGCGGACCCTCATCGAGAACTCCTCGTAAGGATTTACGTTCTTATCCCGCAAATAGTTCAACTGCTCATTCTGATCTTTCTTCACCAGTTTAAAAGTCAAACAGGAGACATTTTTCACATAGACAGTCATCTCTCTTCTCGTCTTAGAACGGGCAATCCGAGTCACCCGAAGACACGAATCGAACAATGGACGCACCCATTTTTCCGCACCGATAATCTTATCTTCGTGATAGATCACCGTACGCCGGTCATCCAACGCATTCCGAATACCCTGAGCGCTTTTCTCCTTGGCGAAAACAAGAGTCATGGGACGATGGCCACTTGCAATATAATACTCATTATAAGCCATTGGACTATGAGTATCACTGTTTCCGAGCATCGTCAAATTCTTCTCCAGAGCCCAAGCATGTGCCTCGGGGAAATACCACGAACTATTCACCACCTCTATACCATGCATATATCCCTCCTCGTAGAGTTTCGTATGTTCTGGCAACCAGACCGTTTCATTAGGAGCCTGACTCCACCATCCCGGATGATTCCAAAAGATAAACGCATTCTGGGCTTTTGCCTCCTTGAAGGCATCCATATACTCCTTCGTATCCAACTTATTACCATCCTCGATAAAAATCGCATTCCAATGTCCGGGAGGCATCCGACGTGTAATCTCACTTCCATGTATAACGAAAAAGTTCTTATTTCCGGCAGATTTTGCTATCTCATAAGCCGTGTTATGATCCCCATTGATATACCCCTGATCATGCAACCGGCGGAATTCCACATGTTCGGTAATGGCTATGGCATCGAGCCCTTCCATACGAGCCTCTTTGGTCCGTACCGTCGGCCACACATTGCCATCCGAGAAGACCGTATGGATATGGAAATCACATTTCAACGTCACGTACTCCCCGATATTCGGAATATCAATATACTTTAGAGATTGAGACCAAAGTATTTGTCCCGAAAGCAGAAAAAACGCTATAAAAAAACCTGTTTTCTTCATTAAAGTATATTTTAGCTTTTACTAATGTATGAATAATATTCAATTTCACAAAAAAACAACCCCGGATGATATTCTCATCATCCGGGGTCCTCATTATAAAACCTATATCGTTAGTCGTTCAACGAGAAACGTTTGTAAGCGACAACCGTAGCATCCGGCACGACACTCTTAATATAAGCGCCCACGTTCTGCTTGGGATTCTTAATAAAAGCCTGCTCCAAGAGAGTAGACTCTGCAAAGAACTTGTTCAACTTACCTTCGGCAATCTTATCCAGCATGGCTTCGGGTTTACCGTCCAAACGAGCCTGTTCGCGACCGATATGACGCTCTTTCTCGATCACTTCAGCGGGGCAATCCTCACGGCTGATCGACACGGGAGCCATAGCGGTAGCCTGCATAGCCACATCATGGGCGACCTCTTCGGGAACCTCTTTATTGAAGCCAACCAAAGCACCCAATTTCTTATTCATGTGAACATAGGCAGCCACCATGGGAGCCTCGATCTTTGCATAGAAAGGCAATTCCACCTTCTCTCCGGTCTGACCCGATTTCTCGGTCACGGCATCAGCCACGGTCACATCACCCAACTTCAGAGCCAACAGAGCATCCATGTCGGCAGCATCATTTGCCACAGCCACATCCAACATAGCCTGAGCCGAAGCACCGAACTCAGCATTCTTAGCCACGAAGTCTGTTTCGCAAGCCAGGCAAAGCATATAGGCTTTCTGACCGACCACTTTGGCAACGACCACACCCTCCGTAGCGGAACGATCGGCACGTTTGCTGGCAACCAGTTTACCTTTTTCACGGATAATCTCCTGAGCACGCTCATAATCGCCATTGGCTTCCATCAGCGCCTTTTTGCAATCCATCATACCGGCTCCGGTCATTTTGCGGAGCTTGGCAACATCTGCAGCTTTAATTTCCATCTTTATTCCTTTCTTAAAAGTTATTGGACTATTCTGCTGCCGTTTCTGCAGCGGGCTCAGTCTCGGCTTTGGGTTCTTCAGTCTTGGGTGCCTCGGCAACCTCTGCCTCTACATTAGCTTTGACAGCCTTACGAATACGGGGTTTAGCCTCTTTTTCTTCCTTGGAAGAAGCCTCGGCAGCCTCTTTTTCCTTCTCGAGTTTACGCTCAGCCAATCCTTCTGCAATAGCACCGGTAACAGCCTCCAAAATCACGGAAATAGACTTGGTTGCATCGTCGTTTGCGGGGATGACATAATCGATGTCGGTTGGATCACAACAAGTATCAACCATTGCAAAGACGGGAATATTCAACCGTTTAGCCTCTTTCACTGCATTGGCCTCTTTCTGTACGTCGACAACGAACAGAGCGGCAGGCAGACGGGTCAGATCGGCGATAGAACCGAGGTTTTTCTCCAATTTTGCACGTTGACGGGCAATCTGGAGTTTTTCACGTTTCGAAAAATTGTCGAAAGTACCGTCATTGGTCATCTTGTCGATGGTAGCCATTTTCTTAACGGCCTTCCGTATGGTGGGGAAGTTTGTAAGCATACCGCCCGGCCAACGTTCCGTAACATACGGCATGTTGACAGCGGAAACCGTCTCGGCGACCACATCCTTAGCCTGTTTTTTGGTAGCCACGAAAAGCACGCGGCGACCCGATTTGGCAATTTGCTTGAGGGCTGCGGCAGCCTCATCGACCTTTACTACGGTTTTGTGCAGGTCGATGATATGAATCCCGTTCTTCTCCATAAAGATATAAGGAGCCATCTTGGGATTCCATTTTCTTTTCAGATGACCGAAGTGAACACCGGCCTCCAATAATTGATTAAAATCAGTTCTCGGCATTTTGAGTTGTTTTCTTTTGTTCTGTTTTTAATTCTCTTTGCATCAACCGAAGCGGTAGTGTCCTTGACAATCCCTTCGGTTTTCCGCGGAACGGCAATCGTGAAGTAGTACCCACGGGGGCAGTCCCCTCGATTTGCACCGATTCCGTGCAGTGTCGGGCGTATTAACGCTTGCTGAACTGGAACTTTCTGCGGGCTCCGGGCTGACCGGGTTTCTTACGCTCAACTTCGCGCGGGTCACGAGTCATGAACCCGTTCTTCTTGAGCACCGGACGAACCTCGGCATCGATTTCGCAGAGAGCGCGTGCAATACCCAGACGAGCAGCTTCGGCCTGTCCCTTGATACCTCCGCCATCGAGCGTGATGGTGATGTCATAATTTTCCGTAGCGTTCAGCACCAACAGCGGTTGCTTCACTACATACTGGAAAATCTCCAGCGGGAAGTAGGTTTCCAGAGGCTTCTGGTTGATCGTTATGCTACCTTTTCCGGGTTTTACATAGACACGTGCCACAGCAGCTTTTCTACGGCCAACGGCATTTACAACTTCCATACTCATTACTTAATCTCGTTTAATTTGATTGTTTTCGGGCTTTGAGCGGCATGAGGATGCTCTGCGCCGGCATAAACCTTCAGATTCCGCAACAAGGCTGCACCCAGTCTGTTTTTGGGAAGCATTCCTTTCACGGCTTTCTCAATAACGAATTCGGGCTTTCTTTTCAGATAGTCCGCGGGGGTGGCAAAGCGCTGTCCTCCCGGATAGCCCGTATGCCGTACATAGACCTTATCGGTCATCTTGTTGCCAGTCAGTTTCACCTTTTCGGCGTTGATAACGATCACGTTATCGCCGCAATCGACATTGGGAGTGAAACTCGGCTTGTTCTTACCGCGCAGGATTTTAGCAACCTGAGAGGCAAGACGTCCCAATACCTCGCCATTGGCGTCGATCACCACCCATTCTTTGGTAACGGTCGCTGCGTTGGCGGAGATTGTCTTGTAGCTTAATGACTCCACAGTTTTTACGTTTAAAAATTAATACTTGTTACTATTGTGATCCAATACCCGTACTATAACGGGCCTGCAAAGATAGGCAAATTATTTGAAATTCCATTCATACACCGAGAAAAACATGTCGATAATTTATCTTTTCTCTCCTTTCCGGCAGAGTTTTCCACAAAATCACGCACATTCTTGGGGTTTCTTCCTATCTTTACGGCCGTAATCCGACATCATGAACAAACGCATTCTGAATCTGGCCATTCCCAATGTCATCTCCAACATCACCATTCCGTTGTTGGGAATGATCGACTTGGCTATCGCCGGGCGTATGGGCAGCAGTGCGGCTATCGGGGCCTTGGCCATCGGCACGGCCATATTCAATTTCATCTATTGGAATTGTGCCTTTATCCGAATGGGAACCAGCGGATTGACCGCCCAAGCGCTCGGAGCCCGTCGGTTGAACGAATGCACCCATATCCTGACCCGATCGGCCACTTTTGCGCTGGGTTTGGGACTCATTCTGCTGATCTGCCAACGATGGGTGGGCATCTTCGCTCTCTCCTTGATGAACGGAAGCGATACCGTTCAAACCATGGCTGCCGAATACTTTTATGCCCGAATATGGGCCGCCCCTGCCACCGTGTCACTCTATGCCATTCACGGATGGTTCATCGGCATGCAAAACTCGAAATTACCCATGATAGTGGCTATCTTCTCCAATATTATTAATGTTGTATTCAGTCTCTGGTTTGTATACGGATACAATATGGGAGTGGCCGGAATCGCATGGGGAACGGTCGTCGCCCAATACGGAGGGCTTTTACTCTCGTGGATTTTCTGGGCTGTCTATTACGGACGATTCATCCATTATCTCGATCTGAAACAAAGTCTGAAAATCAAGCCTCTGTTGAAATTTATCGACATCAACAAGGATATTTTCCTGCGCACGGCCTGCATCGTCGTCGTATACACCTTTTTCACTTCGGCTTCTTCGGGAATGGGTGACACGTTACTGGCTGTCAACACGTTGCTCATGCAACTCTTCACCCTGTTCAGTTACATGTCCGACGGGCTGGCCTATGCGGCCGAATCACTGGTAGGGAAATTTGTAGGGGCCCGTAACACATCGGCTCTGCGCCAATGTATCCGGTATCTGTTCTACTGGAGCCTGGGGGTGGCGATCGCCTATGTAGCCATTTATATCGCAGGATGGAGAGGAATCCTGTCGCTATTTACCGACTCGGAAGAAGTGATCGAAAGTGCCAAGCATTACGTTATTTGGGTCGTATTGGTCCCTCTCACCGGATTTGCCCCCTTCCTGATGGACGGCATTCTGCTCGGAGCCACACGCACACGCATCCTGCGCAACGCCATGTTCCTGTCACTGGCCGTCTTTTTCGGCGCCTACTACGGATTGCTTGGGGCATGGGGAAACAATGCCCTATGGTTCGCCTTCATTCTCTTCATGGTCTCCCGGGGAACAATCCAATGGATCATGACCAACCGGCTACGTATCCTGTACGACTATTCCTCGTAGCCAAAACGGCGCAACTGCCGTTCGTCATTACGCCAGTTGTCGTTCACCTTTACAAACAATTGCAGAAAAACCTTCTTTCCAAGGAATTTCTCCAACTCCTCACGAGCCTGCGTCCCTACCTTTTTTAGCATTGAACCTTTGTGCCCGATAAGAATTCCCTTTTGCGACTCGCGGGCCACATAAATCGTGGCGGCAATCCGGTCGATCATCTTCTCTTCCTTATATTCGTCGATAGCAATCTCCACACTGTAAGGAATCTCCTTTTCGTAATTGAGAAATATCTTCTCACGGATGATCTCCGAAGCAAAGAAACGAAGAGTCTTGTCGGTCAGCGTATCTTTCGGGTAATAGGGTTCTCCTTCGGGCAGATCCTTTACAATCAGATCGAACAATCCTCCGATATTGAAATTATTGCGTGCCGATACCGGAACAACCTTCGCTCCGGGCAATTTATGCTGCCATAACTCCACCATTTTCTCCAATTCCTCCGGCGTTGTAAGATCTATCTTGTTGATCACGACGATCGTTTCTATCCCGCTGCGACCGATCCTGGCAACAATCTCGTCCGAAGCCTCATCGCCCTGTTCCACGGTATCGGTCACATAGAGAATGATGTCGGCATCACGCAAAGCCCCGGTGACGAACTTCATCATCGACTCCTGCAATTTATAATGAGGTTTAAGAATCCCCGGAGTATCGGAATAAACAATCTGAAAATCCTCTCCGTTGACGATTCCCATAATTCGATGACGTGTGGTCTGCGCTTTCGAGGTGATGATCGAAAGTCTCTCCCCCACCAGGGCATTCATCAGCGTCGATTTTCCCACATTGGGATTCCCTATGATATTGACAAATCCGGCTTTATGCATAAATCTTCGATTTGAACGACAAATATAGGCAAAATATGGACTAACATGCTCAAAGTTTATTCTTTTAACAAAGATAATTCCGTTTTTTAAGAATAATGCCTATCTTGGGGCGTTTTTTAAGAATCCAACAACCCTGATTGTTTTATGCACTACATCATCCGATTCTTCCTTGTCGTCTTCACTTTCACATACACACTGAATGCAACAGCTCAGACCGCTTTGCATACCGTCACCGGGCAAATCGTGGATTCTCTCTCCGGAAAAGGAATAGAATACGCCACCATCGCCGTGGCAAACGACAGTTCCCGTATCATAACGGCCGCCGCTGCCGATGCCTCGGGTCGGTTTACTCTGACCGTGAAACAAAACGGCACATTTCGTCTGACAGCCCAATCCCTGGGATACACTCCCGTATCCCGAAGCATCACTCTCTCGGCCAACAAATCCAAAGTCAATGCAGGTGTCTTCAAGCTGGTTCAAGGCCTGTCAATCGACGAAGTCACGGTTGCCGTCCAAAAACCACTCATCCAAAGCGATGCCGATAAAATCTCGTACAGTGTAGAGGCCGATCCGGAAGCCACCACCAGTACCCTGGCCGACATTCTCCGGAAAGTGCCCCAAATCAGTGTCGATGCCGAAAACAATGTCCGTCTGAATGGACAAACCAATTTTAAGGTACTGGTCAACGGTAAAAACTCACCGATGTTCTCCAACAATCTCAGCGACGTCATCAGCAGTATGCCCGCCGGAACAATCAAAGACATTCAGGTAATCACCAATCCATCGACCAAATACGAAGCCGAAGGAGCTGCCGGCATCATCAATATCATCACCTCGAAGAAAACGACCAACGGATTCAGCGGTAGCGTAGGCGCCGGTGTTTCATCGTTCAACAGCTATAACGGCAACGCATTTTTCTCAGCACAGATCGGTAAGTTGAACTTCTCGACCCGCTATATGCTCGGCCGAAACGGCACTCCGGAGACCACAAACCGAATAGAGACCGAATATTTCGGTTCCAATCCGGGCCGCTCACTGGTAGCCGGCCAAGGCGAAGGTTATCGCTTCATGCAACACCTCAGCCTGGAAGCCAGCTATGAAATAGACTCGCTCAATCTGCTGACGCTTTCCATCTCCGGCTACGACGGCAACCATCGCAACAACTCCTTCTCCCAGACCCAATACTGGGACGAAAGTCAAGAGATCATCCGGCAATACACCAACGACAACCGCTCGAAAAACGGATTCGGAAGTATCTCGGCCAGTCTGGATTACCAACACACGTTCCATAAACCGGAGCATACGCTGACGGTCTCCTATCTGCTGAACACCAATCCCAACAAGACCGATTACACCAACGACATTGAAGGAATCGTAGACTACCAGACTTATATGGAATCCTCTCGCGACCGGGCCTCTCTGAACGAACATACCGTACAGATCGACTACTACAACCCCCTCACGGAAAAACATCAGATAGAAACCGGAATCAAATATATCGCCCGGCTGAACGACAATAATTCGGACATCCAACGTCTGTACGACCAGGCTGAAGGTTGGCAGCCCTACAATGACGGATACAATAATTTGGACTATACCCAACATATCTTCGGGCTATACGGAGGATACCTCTATAAACTAAAGAATTTCAGTGCCAAAGCAGGCTTCCGGCTGGAGGGAACCATCAACGACGGTCTGGTAAAGACTTTCGAGGGACCGTTGGAATTCGACAACAAACAATTCGACGTGATTCCCTACGTCAATTTCTCCTACACCATCAAGCCGTCTCAAACTTTACGGATCTCCTATACACAACGTCTTCAACGCCCGGGAATCCGTCAGTTGAATCCCTATGTCAACGAGAGCGACCCGATGAATATCCGCTATGGAAATCCTAATCTCGAAGCCGTCATTTCCCACTCTTTTGCAGCCAATTATTCGATTTTCAGTCCCTCGTGGAATTTGTTTCTCGGTGTAAACAGTTCGATCTCCAACAATACGATCTCCGAGATTAAGGAGGTTCTGGAAGAGGGCGTCACAGCCACTACCTATGAAAACATCGGACGTAGACAGATGTACGGCATCAACGGCTCCTATTCCTATCGTTTTCAAACCCGTTTCAATGTATTCATCAACGCCAACCTGAACTATTCGATTATCGAATCCAAGACCCGCGACTTGAGCAATGAAGGATTCAACTGGGGCGGTTTCATGGGAATCGGTGTAGGACTCTGGAAAGACGCTAATTTCCGAGCCAACGCAGGTATCTTCTCGATGCCCGTCTCTCTGCAAGGACGCAATTCGTCGTTCTACTTCACGGGAGCCAGTCTGATTCAGAAACTTTTCAAAAAGAAACTGGATATCTCGCTTTCTATCCAGGAGCCGTTCAATAAATTCCGGAAATTCGAGAACCATACGGAAGACAGTTCTATCCGCCAATACAGTGAATTCAGCATGCAATCAAGACGTGTGAGATTCGGAGTGAACTATCGTTTCGGAAAATTGAACACCCGGGTAAAAAAGGCTTCGCGAAGCATCAACAACGACGACAAAATGGATAATATGGGAAATCAACAGGATTCTTCTCTCCAAAGAGAGATGTAAGATTGCCCTCACGACGGAACAATCATTTGAAAAACCCTCGCTTCACCCGCGATTCGATTCTCTCCTCAAGGCTGTCCGGCAACAGGGAGAAAAAATCGTATCCTGTACGATTCTCCACCTCATCGACCGAAACCACATAATCGGCATACTCTCTCGAGAGAGAGGTACTATTCGGAACGAGGAATCCCACACAACGATATTCCGTACCGTATCGCATCAACACAACTTTAAAAAAGTGATCCGGAACTCCTACTCCACCCTCGATCCGATCAAGCCCCGGGTCAAGGACTCCTCCCGTAACCACATACACCGAATCATACGCGGCAGCCCAACGACGCACTTGCTCCTCCAAACTCTTCCACACGCCACGATTGAGAGCCGGTCGTTGCGGAGCGATATTCGACAGGTAAAAAGTAGTCGAATTTTCCCGTCTGCTATCGTCTCTGTCGGCCGAGGGGAGCAAATGACCCCGATCATACCCGCTGTGAGCATAGTCGGAAGTTAGGGCCGTCGGCCATCCCCGATCCTGCACCTTCGGATCCGGCACGAAACGATTCGTACGTTCGGCCCCCTTGTACTCCACCTCTTTTTTTGTCAACAGATAGGCTACCCATGCCGCCTGCCGATACATGGTGTCATACCACAAAGCGTAATGTCCATCCGAATCCTCCAGAAAAAACGTGGAATCATCCATCCGTGGCAATTCCATTCGACCTGGCCTGCTTATTGCGTTTTTTTGTACGGAGGACTTCGCCACCCCTTTGGCGGAACTGCCACAAGAAACGGAAGAGAAGGTTTCCGCCGTTGGAGAATGTTTTCCATATTTTGTCAGGATGCCACCCGACCCCGCATATTGTCGGGAAAACCAGCCCAACAACAAAATAACCAATACCAGCAGCAAGACTATACGCCAGGCATCCTTTCCGGAAATTCTTCTCTTTTTCATCACAAGGGGGAATTAAATTGGCAAAGGTAAAAAATTTACTACCTTTGCGCACCGTATGTATCGAATTTAAAATCTTAACAGGAGAAAATCATGGCCTCATCCAACTTTGTCGACTATGTGAAGATTTTCTGCCGCTCCGGCAACGGAGGAGCCGGTTCAGCCCATTTCCGTCGCGAGAAATTCGTCGCATTCGGTGGACCCGACGGCGGCGATGGCGGAGCAGGAGGCAGTATCATTCTCCGAGGGAACAAACAATACTGGACGTTGATCCATCTCAAATACCAACGCCACCTGTTTGCCGAAAACGGAGAGGGAGGATCCGGAGCTCGCAGCAGCGGCAAGGATGGAAAGAGCATCATTGTGGATGTACCTCTGGGAACCGTGGCACGGAATGCGGAGACAGGAGAGGTAGTCTGCGAGGTGACCGAAGACGGCGAACAGGAAATTCTGCTCAAAGGCGGCCGCGGCGGATTGGGCAACTGGCATTTCAAAAGCGCCACCAATCAGGCTCCTCGTTACGCCCAACCCGGCGAAGAAGGTCAGGAAGGGGCCTTCATCCTCGAACTGAAAATTCTGGCAGATGTAGGACTGGTGGGTTTCCCCAATGCAGGCAAATCCACGCTTCTGTCGGTTGTTTCGGCGGCCAAACCCAAGATTGCCGACTATGCCTTCACAACATTGGAACCTAATCTGGGAATCGTCGAGTATAGAGGATTCAAATCGTTCGTGATGGCCGACATTCCCGGAATCATCGAAGGCGCCCACGAAGGCAAAGGAATCGGGACCCGTTTTCTGCGCCACATCGAACGCAATTCGATCCTGCTGTTTATGATCGCGGCAGACTCGGCCGACATCCGTAAGGACTACGAAATCCTGCTGGGCGAACTGGCTCAATACAATCCCGAATTGCTGGACAAGCAACGCCTGTTAGCCATCACCAAAAGCGATATGCTGGACGAGCAAATGATCCAAGAGATGGAACACGATCTTCCGGAAGGGATTCCCGCCTTATTTATCTCTTCGGTCAGCGGCTATAATATTCCCAAACTGAAAGACATGTTGTGGGAAGCCTTGCAAAACGAAAACCGGTAGTTTTTTACCGGCAGATTTTCATGGATTCGCCACCTGAAACCGCGGTGCACACAACACCGCATAGGCGTCGTTGCCCATTCTCAACTGATACGTTCCGTTGAAATATTCCACTACCCCTTCGATGTATCCGCTACCAGTCGGGAGCAAAACGGAAACGAAATCGGCATAACGGCTGGTACGCACGATCAATGTATCACCCTGACGATCCACCAGATGACGATTGGTGTCCGTATCCTTCTCTGCCCAGCACAAACCGAGCTCCTCTCCGATGAACTGAACCTCCTCGAATCCCACAAGACGGCCTAACCAATGGGGAGAAAGTCCACTAATAGTCAATGTATCGTCCGGCAACACCTCCTGTATGGGGTCCTCCGTCTTTCGTATTCTCCAGGCCACATCTCCGGCAGCTATTGCCTCCATTGCATACTGAGAATTAACATCCTGAGGTTTTGCACCCAACCGGACCATTCCTCCATCGGCAGCCAATATCAATCCTTGACAATATGCCGTCACCACCGATCCTCGAGGATAATCCGCAAACATTTCCGAACCGGCCGCCCTCACCTCTATATTCGCCGTACCATCTCCAATGACAAGCATTTCATGAAAATTCCCGGAAAAATCATTTTCTATCACCCTTCCCCGGATAGCCACTTCCTCCGTGATCAATCGAGGAACTCCTTCATAAAAGGATTTGAGATAATCAACGGAAACTATCTTCACCTCAAATTCATCGTCGGTGTCGTATCCATCGGAAGTGTCCGCTCCGTTCTCTTCAAACGACAAATGAGGTTTTTCGGCACACGACACCATTCCACAGATCAGTAACATCCAGCAACTAATTACTTTCCACATCCTTTTCATCTCTCAATTTCAACATATAACAAACTTTTCCCTCTCGACTTCCCTGCAAAAGAATACCGGTCAAAGAGAGAACGTCTTCCGGTATCAAACGTCCCGCAAAATTGGCATATCCACTGGTCTCGACATAAATCGAATCACCGGCTGAATCTCTGAAACAACGATACCCGGTCAGCGGTGTCCCATCCGGCGAATGACCTCCGCCCCAATATTCGCCCGGTTCATCAGCCACGAGATTCTCTATTTTCAACAGAGATCCGCAAAGGTCTTCGGTCAGTTCCGAAATGGGGACCACCCTCGGATCGGATACACAGAAAATACTGTCTCTATACACATAACGCTCCATCACCAACCTGTGTCCGAAGTAATCCGTCTCATAGGAAGAATTTTCCGATGCGGCAAGTCCCAACTGCAATACCCCTCGTTCACAGCCGAGCGTCAAACCTTCGGCCCGAACCACAATTCGCTGATTCAGATGATAAATATTGTGCAGATCATAAAGTCCAGCCATAATCTCCACGGCACCCGATTCATCCTCGAGGAGAAAGGTACGGTAAAAATTTCCGGAACGATCGGTAGCCGTCACATATCCGGCCACCACGATATTTCGGTTCAATGTCAACGGTTCTCCCCGATAGTAACCACGCAAATCCGCCATCCGCATATTGGGTAACGTACGATCTCCCGCATTGGGTCCGGGATCGATCTCCAACTTATCATACCCACAGCCACCCGACAGCATAAGGAACAAGATCAGATAATATCTCACTCTCATCATCACCTAAAATTTATAACCAACAGAAACATAATAGGTTCTTGCATACGCATACTGATAACGCGACACAAAAGGCTGGTAACTACGATTGGTCACGGTTCCGGTCTTCAAAATCCGCATTGGTTCGTAAGCACTGTACACGATATCGCTGCGACCGAGCAAATTACTGAGTGAAGCCATACAAGTAAACGAATGACTTCCGATCCGGAAACTCTTCAGCACGAACAGTCCCACCGTAAAGGCATCGGGTAGCGACTCCTGATCGGCAAAAGCAGCGAACATCTCCGGAGAGGTGCACATTGTCAGCACACGCGGCATCCGGCGCAAAGGATTGGGCGTAACAGCACGATCGCCCATCCAACTCAGAGACAGCGTAGCCAACCATCCGCGAGCCCCATCGTACTGAAGTTGAGCACATGCCACCCGTTGCGGCGTATTTCCGATCCGATAGCCCGAAAGCAAACTCCGCCCATCGGTCACCACATCACTGTGTTCGGCATCGGTTACTATCTGCACCAAAGGATTGGAATCATAGACATACTCCCCCGCTGAAGCAGCCATCGTCAGATATAATCGAGATGCCAGCCGGATCTCCGCACCCAATTCGATACCATAAAACAGCTTGTCCATTCCACTCAAGCTCATATCACAAAACAGGGAAGTCAGATCGTCATAATAACGGTACACATCGGTTTCCCGTCGGGTTCGGGTATAAAATCCGGTCATTTTCAACCTCAGATTGGGCAAGGAGAGCCGATACGACAATTCGGCACCCATCACACCCATCGTTGTCGGATCGTTCACCGTGTAGTTGTTATACATGGGCGAAAGGAAAACCCGATCGACAGCAGGAGCCTGTTCGGCAGCCATCACTGTCAGGTCGACCCCGTGACGCGGAGAGAACGAATATCCCGCAGCGAACTTCACTCTGTACTCCGGGAAATCGAGTCGCCGGGAATCGCCGAACGACGCTTCGTCCGGGAAGAGTTCTTTTTCGTAATGGCCCGAACGATAGAACCGCTCGGAGGCCATCTCAACCCCGATTCCATATCGGAAACGATCGTTACGACAGATAAGCTGTGCCGAGAGATCATACCTCGAAAGATACATGTCATAACAGTATCCGAAACGTTCCCCTTGCGTCACCCTCCGCCCGGGAGTACGTACATTATTCATTCGCCGGTCGCCATAAAACTCATCGTCGATCAGATATTGGTCCACATCTTCGAACCACTCGCCTCCGAGTAAATCGGCAGCCTCCTTGAAATTCAAGGTATGGTCCCGACGCAACCTAAGAGTCGCGCCCAATGAAAGCCGATCGTTGAAATGATGTACCATTTCCACACCCCACTGCCAATTTCGTTTTCGTTCCACCCGATCTTCCAACACATAAGTAGCCGGCCCACGTGCCGCTTTATTCTGATACACCATCTCCTCCCAATTCATCTGGGTATAACGGCTGTCACCGACCAACCAGCGTTCCCGGACCAATGCTCCGATTTCGGGATCCGTATAGAATCCCGGCATCACCCGATAATAATCCGGATAAGGATTCTGCGCTTCGAACCAGCTCAACCCGCTGTAACTGCTTCGTCCGGCCAACAGCGACATAGACATCTCGAATTGTGTCCTGTCGGATGGTTCCCAGCGATAGAAAAGCAAAACCAACGGCTGTACATTTTTCCTCACTCTCGAATTGAACTCTTTCCCGTCGTAATACCCCCAAGAAGGATTGTACAAGCGATCGCCCGTCAATTCGAAACACTCCTGGACGGCAGCCGAGCGTAGTCCCTGCGAAGCGGGAGCCACCAACCCCACCATCGACAACGAATGACGAGGATTCCATCTTCTTTCCACAGCAACCATTCCTGTCGTTTCGTCGGTAAAGACCCCTCGGATATGGCCATCACGGCCCCATCGACGCCCCACCGAGAGAGAGTAATACCATCCTTTCCGAGAAAATTCGCCTGCACTGGAAGCCTTCAACCCCCACCGATAACGCCTGTCCGAAGAGAACAACGCGACCGAATTTCCGGCTTTCACCTGCGAAGGGGCCAACGAATAGTGAGTCGTACCGCATAATCCGCCCAACATCACATCGCCTATCGCCATTCCCGAAGAGTAACGTTCCGAACGATTCACTCTGCGCAGGGCACTCAAAACAGAATAATTCACCCTACCCGACAGAGGTTCGAACAAATCCATCCCATTTACAGCATAGGCTTCCGATGCAAAATCATAGCCTCTGCGTAAATACCGAACCGCCGAAAATTCATAAGCAGCCGTCCGGGAAAATATATCATAAGCACCCTCCAGAGGCATCTCGAACAACGACGGATCGAATTCAATGGGAGGCATATACTCTCTATTGAAAGCCTCTCCATACTCTCCATCCGAAGTCATCGGTTGGCCTAATGCCTCATTAGACACCACCAGACACAACATTAAAAAGACTATAAAGCGCATCTATTCAAACCAAATTTGCTTTATTGTATATAATATAAAGTCAAACAGCCCCCCGCCAAACAACTTAAAACAAGTGCTTACACATTCGTCTCAAACAAAAAAACACAGGGAGTATGTAAAACATACACCCTGTGACCTGTATCAAGTAAAACAAGACTATTTCTCTGCGGGAGTCGATTCCGGAGCGGGGGTTTCTGCCGGTTGCTCGGGCACACCTAACTGATTAGGCATAAAATTCTCCGTTCCTTCGGCCGATTGTTCGATAGCTTTTTCCAGACCGCCCTTGCTGGTTGCGATGTTGGCAGCAGGCATCGTCATCGTAGCCACCAGACTCAGAACAACGATCGAAATAGCCAATGTCCAAGTAAATTTCTCAAGAAAATCAGAGGTCTGACGCACGCCCATCACCTGGTTCGACGCACCGAAATTTGCGGCCATTCCGCTTTTGGGGCTCTGTGCCAACACCGCCAGAATGATCAAGACGCTTGCAATCAGAATCAATACAATGCAAAAAATATACATACGCTCTATTTAAGTTTTTAATTGTTTGACTGCTCCTTTATACTACCGATTTTATCGATAATTTCGGCAAAATAAACACTTTTTTCCGGATATAACAAACTTAATTTACGATATATTGCGCCTGCCTGGTCATAAAGACCCTGAGCGAGGTATATTTCCGCCAATTCCTCCGTAACCAATTCGTCATCCGTAACCGTTTCCTCCTCTCCAGGCCCTGTTTCGGGGGTTCCCTCCTGAGGGACAATTTTATACTCACCCTTTTTGAGAAACTCGTCGATAATCTCGCCCGTACTTCGCCGTAAGAACTCCTCCGGGGCCAATTCTTTCAGAAACGGAGAGGGAAGCGGATAAGCCATTTCCGACAAGACCAATCTCGAATCGTTCGATTTTTCTGCCACAGCCAGCAATATTCGGGCCGTCGAAAACCACGGCCATTGCTCCACCACTTGTTTCAAACAAGGCTCGACAGCCCCTCCCAAGGCTGCACCACTCAAATACTTCTTAAACTCCTCTTCCATTACCAGTTTGAAACAGCGGCATTAAAAATATCCTCCACCAACATATCCACGATTTCAGGAATCAACTGAGACTCCACGGACTGCAACAAACTGCTGCTGGGGTAGTCCGAAAAAGCGGAAAACGTACGGTCATAATTCAATTTCGGATCAAGTGCATTGACAAAACGCACACGCACGGTAATTGTCAAGCGGTTCATGGCCGCCACGGCATCTTCTCCCGAGCTGGTGATCGAAGCCGGAGTCGAAGTATAATTGGTGATCTCGCCCTCGAAACTCAAATCGCCGCCTTCCCTCACCAGGGTCAATCGTGTCTGACGGGAGAAACGATCCTGCAAAGCATCCGTAAGCGTAGAACTCAAGATCGGGGCGACCATCGGAGCGTTATTCGGGAAATAAGCGATACTCACCGTTTTCGCTTCGGGAGGAATGGAGGCTCCCGAGAGAGAATATTTTATCTTGCAGCCCGAAAACAGAAACACTGTCGACAACAGCAACAGCAATACAGAAGAAAATCTCTTAATACTCATTGATTCCTAACTCCTTAATTTTACGATAAAGGGTTCTTTCCGATATGAAAAGTTCCTTGGCAGCCTCTTTCCGACGACCGTTATGACGTCTGAGAGCCTTCAGGATAGCCTCTCTCTGAACACGTTCTTTGGTCATCTCCTGCGGTTCATCGGTCACCTCTTCCGTATCGGCATAAACCGGTTCTCCTACAGAAGAAGAAAGGGACGACACAGCCGGATAATTGTTCGAAGGAGCAAGATATCCTGCAATATCTTTCTTGTAATCGCCCCCGCCATGTTCATGAAGCAACTCGGACAACATCCGTTTCATCTCATTCATATCGCTTCTCAGATCGAAAAGCACCTTATATAATAATTCCCGCTCATCGCTATGATCTTTCGAAGCACCATTACCTACGACGATCGGCATAGTGGAAGCCGGTGTTGACTGAGGCAAATATTTAGCCAGAATCGCTTCGGTAATGACTCTCGACTCCTCAATGGCAGAGATCTGTTCCGCCACGTTTTTGAGTTGTCGGATATTTCCCGGCCAGGAATATCCCTCCAGCAGACGCCGAGCCCCCTCATCCAACGAAATAGGCGGCATCCGATACTGAATCGCCACATCCGAGGCAAACTTACGGAACAAGAGAAATACATCCTCCCGTCTCTCTCTCAGAGGCGGCACCCAAATCGGCACCGTATTAAGTCTGTAATAGAGATCTTCCCTGAAACGCCCGGAATTGATGGCCTCTTGCAGGTTCACATTGGTGGCGGCCACCACTCTCACATTGGTTTTCTGAGTTTTCGACGAACCTACCCGAATAAATTCGCCTGTCTGCAGAACCCTCAACAGACGGACTTGGGTAGAGTGAGGCAATTCGGCCACTTCGTCCAGAAAGATTGTTCCTCCGTCGGCCTCCTCGAAATAGCCCTTGCGAGCTTCAGTAGCTCCGGTAAAAGCGCCCTTTTCGTGACCGAACAACTCCGAATCGATCGTTCCTTCGGGAATTGCCCCGCAATTGACTGCAATATACTTATTATGTTTTCGTGCACTGTAGGCATGAATCACCTGCGGAAAGTACTCCTTTCCCACACCGCTTTCGCCGGTCACCAACACCGACAAATCGGTTTGTGCCACTCTTACAGCCACTTCCAGCGCTCTGTTCAGCGCCTCATTATTACCGATTATTCCAAACCGTTGTTTTACCGATAAAATATCCATGCTGGGTTAGTCTCCTTTTTCTTCTTTTAGCGGGTTAAAGATACACAAATTTCTGCCACCACGGACCATATCCGACCTATGATACGATCACTTTTTCATCTATTCTTCCACCGAAACCGAATCCTGAACGACCGGCATCACTACCTCTTCCAGCAGATTCTCCACAGGATTCGCCTGAGCGAACATGCTATACACCATAACACCGACAGCCATCAGCGCAGCCAAAATCGCGATGATCATAATCAGATCGGCCCTTTTTTTCTTATTACGTGGAGCCGGTCTGCCGACAGGACGCCCTTTCGGTTTGCGAGGCTCTCCGGCAACTGTTTTCTCACTCTGTTTCTGAGCTCCTACGACAGAAGGTCCTACCGGAGTTTTTCGTTCCTCGACCTTCACCCGTCTGGGTTCAGTCACACTCGGACCTGACGGACGTCTATTTTCCGAATTATGTGCGCGCTGCGCCACAATCGGCTGAGCACTTTTTTCCTGAACCGGAGCAGGTTTAGCCACCGTTGTTTTTTCTTCCGCCGGACTTTTCTTCTCTACCGATTCCACCACCGGTTTCTGTTCGGCCCCAGAGGTCACAACGGCTTTCTCATCCACCGAGGGATCATAACTCAATTCCAAAAGCGAATTGGCATCCGGACGCAAAGTACCCACACCTCCTACGACAAAAAATCCATGACGGGCAATATGTTGCTTTACCTGCTCCACATACTGGGCAATCGCCTCGACAGCCTCATTACGAGACAAGCCATACTGCCTTTCCAACAACTCAGTCAGTACTCCGTCGTCTTTTTTCAGGAACTCCACAAAAACCACCTCTCCGGAATCATCCTTACGTATAAAAGCACCCATGGCAGGAACCACCAACCTTTTATTTTCCCGCAGGTGTGCGGCAATAATTTCGTTAATCATCGTCCTTACTTGTTTATTTTGCTCAAAAATACAGATTTTTCGAACAAACACCTTACCAAATTGAAAATATTTACCTACCTTGCACCACCATTTTGAAAAACAAGTAATCGAGCTACTTGCCCGAAATTTCAACAAAGTAGCCGAGACGGATCGATAAAAAACAGACGAGTTACATGAAAAACAAGTACATTGATCTGATCGAACAGACGTTCGAGTTTCCTCAAGACGAGTTCACAGTAGTCGACAACGAACTGAACTTCAATGATGTTCCACTCATGGATATCATCAAACAGTACGGAACTCCCTTAAAGATCACCTATCTTCCGAAGATATCCTCTCAGATCAATCGAGCCAAGCGAATGTTCAATGTGGCGATGGCCAAAGTGGACTATAAAGGCAGCTACAACTACTGTTACTGCACGAAAAGCTCCCATTTTTCATTCATTCTGGAAGAGGCCTTGCGTAACGACATTCATCTGGAGACCTCATCGGCCTATGACATCCATATTATCAATGCACTCTACGACGGAGGAGTCATCGACAAAGACCGATATATCATCTGCAACGGCTTCAAGCGTCCCCAGTACGTAGAAAACATTGCCAGTCTGATCAATAACGGGTTCGAGAATACGATTCCCATTCTGGACAACAAGGAGGAGATCGATCTGTTCTCCAATATTCTCAATCACAAATGCAAAATCGGCATCCGGATCGCATCGGAAGAGGAACCTAAATTCGACTTCTATACCTCCCGGCTCGGCATCCGATACAACGACATCGTTGATTTCTACAAAAGCAAAATCAAGAACAACACGCAGTTCGAATTGAAGATGCTCCACTTTTTCATCAATACGGGCATCAAGGACACGGCATACTATTGGAACGAGTTGATCAAGTGCTTGAATGTCTACTGCGAACTCAAAAAGATCTGCCCCCAACTCGATTCGCTGAACATCGGCGGAGGCTTCCCGATCAAGAATTCACTCGCATTCGATTACGACTACGAATACATGACCGAAGAGATAGTAGCCCAAATCAAAACTTTCTGCAACCAGATGGACATTCCCGAACCGAACATATTCACCGAATTCGGATCGTTCACCGTGGGCGAAAGCGGCGCGACTCTCTTCTCGATCATCAATCAAAAACAACAGAACGACCGCGAGTGCTGGTACATGATCGACAGTTCCTTCATGACCACCCTGCCCGACACATGGGGTATCAACCAGCGCTATATTATGCTGGCAATCAACAATTGGGACAAGGAATATCAACGGGTATTCCTCGGTGGTCTGACCTGCGACAGCGAAGATTTTTACAGTGGGGAGTCGCATGCCAACGCGATTTTCTTACCCAAGCTCAACGGCGACCCGCTTTACGTAGGATTTTTCCACACGGGAGCCTACCAAGAATCACTCGGCGGTTTCGGCGGCATCCAACACTGCCTGACCCCCGCCCCGAAACATATCATTATCGACCGTGACAAGGGAGACAATGAATATTACACCCGCCTTTTCGCCAAGGAACAAAGCTATCGTTCCATGATGCGTATTCTGGGTTATTGATCCCCTCCCCCCCAAAAAAGGCTGTCCGCAGAGTACGGACAGCCTTTTTATTTTCGGGCAGAGAAAACTTTCCGATCAATCAAACAGGCGATCTTCCCTCTCCGGTCCCCTCTATCCGACCCCTTCCCGGAAGAATTACTTTTTCCGGGACATCTTTCCATTGATATCAACCCAGAAGGTAACCATCTGTTGCCAGCCCCACTTCTTACCGTCATAATGGTGGATCGAAGCCACCCGAAGATTCATATTTCCCGTACGGATCGGATGCCAATAGAGTTCCAGCCGATCGTAGACATTGGATTCGGTCCGATAGAACGGTTCTCCGAAATAGAGTCCATGTCCGTAATCGAAGTATGGCGAATCGTAATAGGGCATCAGATTCTGACCGAGATAGAGCGTATTGAAAATACCGAATTTCCACTTCTCTACCCGCAATTCGATCTGTGCTCCATGCGGAGAGACATATTCACCCACATATTTCCGGTCGTTCTGAAAAGCCTGCAACCATCCCGCCTGAATGTAGAGCGAATCGAGAGGCAATTTACGACTCAAATCGATTCCGACATAAGGATTAAGCAGCACATTATCCACTACGCCGTCTTCATGGATCGTCCCTGCATGATGATACATCGAGACATTATATCCGGCATAGAACACGGGAGTATTGACCCGTCCAGAGGAGAAGAGCATGAATTTCTCCCGAGTAGTCTCGGAGAGCATACTGTTCCAGTCACAAGCCACTTCGACATACCCTCGTCCTCCGACATATTGCAGCAACAGACCGTCGAGATTGGCATCATAAAAACGCACCGAATCGCTGAAAAAGGCGTTCGAATACCCTCCGATCAACTTATTACGCGGGAAAATCCCGGCATAAGCCTTGAATTTTTTCGAATCATAGTTATAATAGAACAACAATTCCGGATCGGTATTGAAAGTTTTGGCTCCGAAATCAGCCATCAGATCCACCCCGATCATCAATCCGTTTCCGTTTCCCCAGCCGATACCCACTTCAGGGGTAAGCCGGGCACCGAACAATGTCTGCGGCCAATTCACCTCGCTCTTGTACTCCCTGTTATCGAACCGGGTGTCGAAACGGGCATTCCACAAAAACCGCTGTGCAAAAACCTCAGAAAAAACACCGAGGAACAATACACAAAAAATGAGTCTGGATATAGTTTTCATCTCGCACAAATTTACCGACGAAATATATTGCCGACAAAGGTACAAATATATTCGTGTAATAAAACAAAAAAGCGGAACAACCTCTCGGGTTATTCCGCCTTAAAAGGAATCGTACTCTTTTAGAACAGGCTATAAGCCACGGTCAATCCAGCCATCACGATCGCCACCATGCTCATCAGTTTGACCAGAATATTGAGTGAAGGTCCCGACGTATCCTTAAACGGATCGCCCACGGTATCGCCTACCACGGTAGCCTTGTGATTTGCCGAACCCTTACCTCCGAGATTACCCTCTTCGATATACTTTTTGGCATTATCCCAGGCACCTCCCGAATTAGCCATAAATACGGCCAACACGAAACCGGCACCCAGACCGCCCACCAGCAATCCCATCACACCGGCCACGCCAAACACGAGTCCCATTACGACGGGGGCCAGAATAGCCAGGATCGAAGGCATCAACATCTCGTGTTGAGCACCCTTGGTCGAAATCTCCACACAGCGGGCATAATCCGGAGTAGCCTTACCCTCGAGGATACCTTTAATCTCGTAGAACTGACGGCGCACTTCAGCCACCATCTTCTGTGCAGCACGCCCCACGGCATTCATCGTAAGACCGCAGAAAAGGAAAGCCATCATCGAACCCACGAACACCCCGATCAATACCTTGGGATTCATCAACGATATTTGATAATACTCCATAAAGTCGATAATGTTACAATCGGCCACGGCTTTCGTCGCCCCATCCGCAAAGGTGAGCACCTCCTGTCCGATGTGCAACAAACCGATCTTGATCTCCTCGATATAGGAAGCCAACAGAGCCAGAGCCGTCAGTGCAGCCGAACCAATTGCAAAGCCCTTACCCGTAGCAGCCGTCGTATTTCCCAGGGCATCCAGGGCATCGGTACGTTTACGCACCTCTTCGCCCAGACCGCTCATCTCGGCGTTTCCACCGGCGTTGTCGGCGATCGGCCCATAGGCATCGGTAGCCAGCGTAATGCCCAACGTGGAGAGCATCCCCACAGCAGCAATACCCACACCATAAAGGCCCATGCCCAAATTGGTTGCCGAAAGCATGTTGGCCACATCGAATCGGATGGCACACAGATAGGAAAGAATAATGGCGATACCGATCGTGATCACCGGAACCGCCGTTGAGATCATACCCAGACCGATACCGGAGATAATCACGGTAGCAGGACCCGTCTCCGAACTCTCCGCCACCTTTTTGGTCGGTTTATAGGATTGGGAAGTGTAGTACTCCGTCGATTGCCCGATGATAATACCGGCCACCAAGCCCACTACCACCGAGCAGGCGATCCATCCCCAGTTTGGAATCTGCAAAGCATATAATATAATAAACGTTGCGACTGCAATCAACACGGAACTGGTATTGACCCCCGTACCGAGAGCCCCGAGCAACTGCTTCATCGTGGCGTTTTCCTTGGTTCTCACGAGGAAGATACCGATGATCGAAAGCAAAATACCCACGGCTGCGATCAGCATCGGAGCCAACACGGCTTTCATCTGTACAGAACCATCGCCGGTCACAAATGCAGCGGCACCCAAGGCAGTGGTTGCCAGAATCGAACCGCAATAACTCTCGTACAGGTCGGCACCCATACCAGCCACGTCACCCACATTGTCACCCACATTATCGGCAATAGTAGCCGGGTTACGCGGATCGTCTTCCGGGATTCCGGCCTCTACCTTACCCACCAGATCGGCCCCCACATCGGCTGCTTTCGTATAGATACCTCCTCCCACGCGGGCAAACAGTGCCTGTGTCGAGGCTCCCATACCAAACGTCAGCATGGTTGTCGTGACCACCACCAGCTTCTGGGTACCGGTAGCCTCCACAAAATGGTCGAGCACCAGATACCAGAGCGAAATGTCGAGCAGACCGAGACCAACCACCACAAGCCCCATCACAGCACCACTACGGAATGCCACCTTCAGACCCTGGTTCAGAGACTTGCTTGCAGCATGAGCCGTACGCGCCGAGGCATAGGTTGCGGTTTTCATACCGAAGAACCCGGCCAAAGCTGAAAAGAAACCGCCTGTCAGGAAAGCAAACGGCACCCACGGATTCTGCACTCCCAGGCCATAAGCGAGGAAGGCGAAGAAAAGGCAAAGAACAATAAACACGATAAACACTACCTTGTACTGTTGTTTCAGGTAGGCCATCGCACCCCGCCGCACATAGGCAGCGATCTCTTTCATCCGCTCCGTACCTTCGCTCTCCTTTTTCATCCGGAGGAAGAAGTACAGGGCGAATCCCAAAGCGATCACAGAGGCGACAGGTACCAGCCAGAAAATTGCAGGAATATGACCCATACTCAGTTGTTTTAGTTAGTAAATTTTATTCTGTTCTTTCAGGTTTTGCTATGGGAACATCCGTTTTCGCAAAAAACGAAATTGATCAAAGTTACCATTTTATCTAAATTTTGCGCTACATTTACGCAAAATTTTATCAACAAAACGATCATCAATCTCCATGCAAAAGATATCCAACGAAGCATTGGGCCGTCCGACTCCCGAACAATTTGCCCGAATGTCCAAACTCCCCGTCACGGTAGTTCTGGACAATGTCCGGAGTCTGAACAACGTAGGTTCGTTTTTCCGTACGTGCGATGCATTTGCCGTAGAACGTATTTTCCTGTGTGGCATTACGGCGACTCCCCCCTCCAAAGAGATCCACAAAACAGCCCTCGGGGCAGAAAATACCGTGGTTTGGAATTATTTCCCCTCCACTCTCGGAGCCGTAAACAAACTCCGTGAAGAGGGCTATCGAATCGGAGCCGTGGAACAGGTTGAAGGGGCGATCATGCTCGATCGCTTCCGGGCAGAACCCGATGTGAAATATGCCCTTATTTTCGGAAACGAAGTGTTCGGCGTAGCACAAGAGGTAGTCGACCAGTGTGATTTCGGGATGGAAATTCCTCAGGCAGGCACGAAGCATTCTCTCAACGTTTCCGTTTCGGCCGGCGTAGTGCTTTGGCATCTTTTCGCCGATCCGGTGATGCAGGCCGGATTGAATATCGAAAAATAAAATTGGGTTAATCCGAAAACTCTTATACCTTTGCCAGATCAAACTTATCAAACGAAACCATTATGTCAACAGAAGGCAATGTTCGGGCCGTTACGACCTACCGTCTCTCGGAGATGAAACAACGCGGCGAAAAGATATCGATGCTCACCGCCTACGACTATTCGATGGCCCGTATTCTGGACCAGGCCGGAATCGATGTGATTCTGGTCGGCGATTCCGCTGCCAATGTCATGGCAGGCTATGAAACTACGGTCCCCATCACCCTCGACCAGATGATCTACCATGCACGGTCGGTCACCCGGGCCGTTTCACGTGCACTGATCGTAGTGGACCTTCCCTTCGGGACCTATCAGGGTAACTCGAAAGAGGCGCTCGCTTCAGCTATCCGCATCATGAAGGAGACCGAAGCCGATGCCGTGAAAATGGAAGGTGGCGAAGAGATTCTCGAGTCCGTTCAGCGTATTCTCAGTGCAGGTATTCCCATCATGGGGCACCTGGGCCTCACGCCTCAGTCCATTCACAAATACGGGACCTATTCGGTCCGAGCCAAGGAGAAAGCCGAAGCCGACAAACTGATCCGCGACGCACATCTGTTGGAAGAAGCGGGATGTTTTGCCGTCGTATTGGAGAAGATTCCGGCCGAACTGGGACACCGTGTGGCATCGGAACTCCATATTCCCGTCATCGGTATCGGAGCCGGTTCGGGCGTGGACGGTCAAGTATTGGTAGTACACGACATGTTGGGCATCACCAATGAATTTTCGCCTCGATTCCTGCGCCGCTATGCGGACCTGCACGGAATCATGTCGAATGCCTTTACCCGCTATATTGCCGACGTGAAAAGCGGAGATTTTCCCAACGAAAAAGAACAATACTAATCGTTTATCCACCAAAATGAAAAAGGGCTTCTTTGGGAAGCCCTTTTTCATTTTTCTATCTCACGATCTACATTCCGAAGCTGAAGAGCGAAATCTGCTGATAAACCACACTCAATATTCCCAGCAACACGATCCCCGCACAGCAGGCCACCAGACTCACCCGCGTATAATTGTCCGAGCGAAACGGAGCAATCGGACTCTCCGACGGATTGATAAACATCGCCTTGACCACCAAGAGATAGTAATACAGCGAAATGATCGTGTTGAGCAAGGCGATCAATACCAGAATGTAATACCCCTCACTGGCTGCTGCGGCAAAGATAAAGAACTTGCTGAAAAAGCCCGCAAAAGGAGGGATTCCCGCCAAAGAGAAAAGCGACAGAGTCATCACCAAGCTCAGATAGGGATGAGTCTTGTAGAGTCCGTTGTAATCATCCATCGTAACCTTTCCTGTTTTTTGTTCGATGACGGAGATCACGCCGAAAGCACCCAGATTGGACACCATATAAACCAATACATAATATACCAGCGATGTCATACCCAATGCATTGGCACTGATAACGCCCAGCATCAGATAGCCGGCCTGCGAAATGGACGAGAAAGCCAGAAAACGTTTCAGATTCTTCTGTCGGATAGCAAACACATTGGCTACGGTAATCGTCAACACAATCACTCCATAGAGCATTCCTCTCCATTCGGTCAGGATATTTCCGAACACCTTCATCAGAATGACCATCAACACGAACACGGCCGATCCTTTCGAAATGACCGACAGATAAGAGGTCACATTGGTCGGAGCACCTTCATATACGTCGGCCGTCCAAAGATGGAATGGCACGAGCGAGATCTTGAAACACATCCCCACGATAAAGAAGACGAAAGCCATGATCTGCAGAGGACTTCCCGTGATTCCGGCCGCCACCTCGTCGAAATAGAGGCTGCCGGTCGTTCCGTAGAGCAGAGAAATACCGTAGAGAGACAAGGCCGATGCGAAAACAGCCGAAAGAATATATTTGGCACCCGCCTCAGCCGATTTGTGTTTGTATTTATCGAATGCCACGAGTGCAGCCATCGGAATCGATGCGGTCTCCAGACCAATAAAGAAGAGCAGGAAGTCGCCGGCCGACATCATGAAATACATACCCAGTAACGTGGAGAGAGTCAGGAAATAGAACTCCCCTCGACGAATAACGGCCTTTTCACTCTCGAGCCAAGCGTGAGCCTGCAGGAATACGATCAATACACCCACATTGAGAATACTCTTCAAAACGGTCAGCATGGGGCGATAGACATACATTCCCCCGAAAGCGGTGGCCTCCTCGTGCGGGAAAAGATTCAACACCGTATGTACCCCGAACAGGATACAAGCCACAAGCTGGAATCGCCGTTGACTGCGTTCCGGAGCAAACAAATCGTACAGGAGGAGAATCACCATCACGGCAACCAGCGAAAGTTCCTCTCGCATATATAAGAAATTCGAATAGTCCATATCTCTTCCTCCTCTTATTTGGTTAATTGTTCAATGACAGGAGCCAGACTGCCGTGAATCATATCGGAAATCCACAGCGGGGCCATACCGATCACGGCTATGCAGACAATCAGCGTAATGACCGAGAGTCGTTCGTACCATGCGGCGTCGGTCAGAGCCAGATGATCCTTATTGGCCACCGTACCGTAAAGCAACTTACCGACCACTCGCAGGATATAGACCGCCGTAATCACGATCGACGTACAAGCGATGATGGTGAATACCCGATGGAACGTATCCGCATTCTGGAAAGCACCCACAAACACGGTCATTTCAGCCACGAAACCGCTCAACCCCGGCAGTCCCAGCGAAGCCAGACCGGCAATCACGTAGCAAACACTCAGAAAAGGCATCACCTTCATCAAACCGCTCATCTCGCGAATATCCCTGGTATGGGTTCGCCCGTAAATCATACCGATCAACGCAAAGAAGAGTGCTGTCATCAATCCGTGCGAGAGCATCTGGAGCACGGCTCCCGTCATGGCCGTCTGATTAAGCATCAGAATAGCGAAGAGCACCAGTCCGCAGTGGCTCACCGAGGAATAGGCGTTGATATACTTGAGGTCGGTCTGCACGCAGGCCGAAAAGGCTCCATATACGACACTGATACCGGTCAGAATGATAAATATCCAGGAAAGTTCGTGAGCAGCCTCGGGCATCAGGAAAATCGCCACCCGGAAACATCCGTAACCACCCAGTTTCATCAACACGCCGGCATGGAGCATCGACACCGAGGTAGGGGCCGAAGCATGACCGTCGGGCGACCATGTATGGAACGGGAAAAGTGCCCCCAGCACCCCGAATCCGACAAACGTAAGCGGGAAAAAGAGGCGCTGAGCATTCATCGGCATCTGGTTTTGGGCGATCTCCAGAATATTCATCGTATAGTTACCGCCTTCGGGAGCCGAGTTGAAATATATACCGAGAATACCCACCAACAACAGGGCCGAACCGCCCATCAGCATCAGGGTCAGTTTCATGGCCGAATACTCCTTACGTCCCGTCCCCCATACGCCGATCAACAGATACATGGGGATCAGAGCGATCTCATAGAACATGAACATCGTGAAAAGGTCAATCGAAATGAAAAACCCGAACACACCCACAGACAACAGGCAGAACCAGAGGAAAAACTCCTTCGGCATGGGATTCATGTTCCACGAAGCAAATACCCCGGTAAAGACAATGACCGACGAAAGCAGCAACATGGCCACCGAAATACCGTCTACGCCCACTGCATAATGGATATTGAGCGGAGCGAACCACATCACATCGGCCATATAGAGCATTTCGGCCGTATTACCAGCCGCTCTCTCCGAGAGAAACGAGGCCAACAGGCCCAACGACAGTACAAGCAACATGCTCGCACCGGTCACCATCACGGCCCTGATCTGCTTCATATCCGCCGACACCCACAGTCCCAGCATCATCAGCAGCGGAATGAGCACAAACAACGATAGAAAATTCATATCTGAATACGATTATTTTTTACACATACAACAACAGCAGCACGATGATCAACGTACCCAACAGGAATATAAAGGCATATTGTTGAACCTGCCCCGACTGCAATCCGCGGATCGCCCACGACACTTTCTGCGTCACCAATGCCATACCGTTCATGGCTCCGTCGACCACATGACGATCGAACCAGGCCAACGGGCGGGAGATATATCCGAAAATAATGCGCTTGGTCACGAACAACCACAACTCATCCAAATAGAAACGATGGTAAGCAGCCGTATAGAATCCCTTGAAACGCTCTGCCAGGCGGGTCGGCACCGGATTCGTCCCTTTCATGTAGAGCACCGTAGCGATTGCAATGCCCACACAGGCGATCACAATGCTTGTTCCGGCCACGGTCCAGTTCAGATGAATGTCATACACCAGCCCGTCGGCCGTCACGAAATGTCCGAAAGGAATAAAGCCAGCCACACAGGTAATCGCAGCCAGTACCACCAGCGGCAAGGTCATATTAACCGGAGCCTCATGCGGTTCATGTTCGTGAACGGCCGGCTTGCCCCAGAAAATATTATAATACAGGCGGAACATATAGAATGCCGTGAGCCCTGCGATCACGCTCATCGTCCAGCCGATCCACGGACTGAACATGAATGCGGCCGAAAGAATTTCATCCTTGCTGAAGAAGCCCGAGAAGGGAGGAATACCCGCGATAGCCAGACAGGCGATCAGAAACGTAAGGTGGGTCACCGGCAATTGCTTCCGCAACCCTCCCATCCGATCCATTTCGTTGCTGTGTACCGCATGAATAATGGCCCCCGCACCCAAGAACAGCAGCGCCTTGAACATGGCATGGGTAAAGAGGTGGAACATCGAAGCCATATAACCGAGGCCTTCATGTCCCTCCATTCCCGATACTCCGAGCGCCACCATCATGAAACCGATCTGGGAGATGGTCGAGAAGGCCAGTACCCGTTTGATATCGGTCTGCACACACGCCACCACAGCGGCATAAAGCGAAGTAAAGGCCCCGATCACAGCAATGGCAACCAGCACATCGGGTGCCTCAAAATAGTATACCGGGAAAAGACGCGCCACCAGATAGACTCCGGCCACCACCATCGTAGCGGCATGGATCAACGCCGACACGGGAGTCGGACCCTCCATAGCATCCGGCAACCAGATATGCAGCGGGAACATGGCCGATTTTCCGGCACCTCCGATGAAGATCAATGCCATGGCCCAACTGATGACCGAAGCACCGAGGAAAGTACTGCCGGCCGCTCCGGCAAAAATCGACGAATCTCCCGACGTGAGCAGGTCGAAACTGAAGGTTTTCGTATAGAACGACAGCACGAGAATACCGATCAGGAATCCGAGATCGGCAAAACGAGTGACGATAAATGCCTTTTTAGAGGCGGCAATCGCTTCGGGTTTCGTGTAGTAGAAACCGATCAGCAGATAAGACGAAACACCCACCAGCTCCCAAAAGATATACATCTGGAAAATATTGGTCGCCACAACCAGCCCCAGCATCGAGAACGAAAAGAGCGACAAAAATGCGTAGTAACGCTGGAAACCGCGTTCTCCGTTCATATACCCCATACTATAAATATGGACCATGAGAGAGACGGTCGTAATGACCACCAGCATCATCACCGAAATCGGATCGAGCAGAATGCCCAAATCCAGATGAAGGTTCTGAGTAAAATGCAGCCACTCGAAATTCAGCGGCACGAGCGTAGCGTAAACGCCCTCCACTCGCGGCATCGAAAAATATTCCCAAGCGGTCACATAGGCAACCAACGTCAAGACCGCCAATACGAGAGTCCCGATCCATCCCGCCACACAAGGCTTGAGCCGCGTACCGAGCAATCCCAACACGAAGAAGCTCACCAACGGCAAAAGCAGTATCAAAAGCGTATATTCCATAGATTTATTCTTTTAAGACCGTTAGTGTTTCATCGTATTGAGTTCCCGGGTCTGAATGCTCCGGATATTACGATATATATTGATAATGATGGCAATAGCCACTGCTGTTTCCGCCGCCGAAACCCCGATAGCAAACAACGAGAAGAACAATCCTTCCAGATGGTCCGGAAACAGGTATCGGTTGAAGACCACAAAATTGATATCCACCGAATTGAGCATCAACTCTACTGAAATCAACACCGCTAGCAAATTACGCCGCGTAATGAATCCATAGATTCCGATAAACAGCATCAGCGTACTGATTATCAGATAATATTCCATTCTTATCTCTTCCATACTCCTAACGTTTTCTTGCGATCATGATTCCCCCGACAATGCAGGCCAGCAACAATACACTGATCAATTCAAACGGCAACAGATACTGATAGCGTTCGGTTCCCATCAATGCGTGACCGATCTCCTTCATCGGTATTTCGCCCGGAATGATTCGATAGGCCCCGAACGAATGGGTAACCATAATAAAGATACACACGGCAGCCCCCGCCAATGCGGCCACCAAACCGGCGAAGAATTTACCTCGCATAAGCTTCTCGGCATGGTCACCTTCCGGACTGGTCAGCAGAATCGAAAAGACATACAACACGATGATACCTCCGGCATAGACCGTGAGCTGAACCGCACCCAAAAACGAGTAATTAAGCTGAAAATAGATACCCGCCGTAGCGAACAACACAAACAGCAGATGGGTCGCCGAGCGAAGAATCCGCTTGGTTGTCACGGCCAGCACGGAACAAACCACGATGACCGCCGCCAGTATAAAAAACACGATTTCCTGAAGTGATATTTCCATGACTATCTCTTTTTAACTACGGTTGAACCCTCCCGATTGAGTTGTTTCACCAACTTTTCACGGGTAAAAACGGCATGTTCGAACGTATTGCGGAATTCAATCGCTCCGTGCGGACATCCCCGCACACACAATTGACAAAACAGGCAACTTCCCAGATCGTAATTATAGCGACGCAACACTTTTGTTTTCTTTCCGTTCTCGTCCTCCACCATTTCCGATTCGATGTGAATCGAATCGTTCGGACAGTTCATTTCACAGATGCCACACGCCACACATTTGTGTTGGTTATTCTCGTCGTGCGGCATGACCAGTTCGCCCCGGAAACGATCGGAAATCACCAGTGTCGCCCGATTTTCGGGATAACATTCCGTTGTCTTTTTCCGGAAGAAAATGATGATTGTACGACGCATACCCTTGAGCAGCGACCACAATCCTTTCCAAAATGAAGATATATAACGTGTAAAGCTATTACTCATGGCCATTCCTCCTTAAAAATGCAGGTTAAACACAACTACGATCACCATCAGCAACAGATTGCACAGATTCAACGGCAGCAGGTACTTCCACTCCAGCCGTAGCAGCTGGTCGATTCTCAATCGAGGGAAAGTCCACTTGAACCACATGATGATAAAGATCATAACGGCCACTTTACCGATGAACCAGAAGATAGAGGGAATCCAGTCCATAGCGGCATTAAATCCCTCCCATCCCGGTATGTGCAACGGCATCCATCCGCCCAGGAATAGGGTGGCAGCAACCGAAGCCACAATAAACATATTAAGAAATTCTGCCAAATAGAAAAATCCGAAATGCATTCCGGAATATTCGGTATGGTAACCGGCCGTCAACTCCGAATCGGCCTCGGGCAGGTCGAAGGGTCCTCGGTTGGTTTCGGCCGTACCCGCAATCAGATAGACGATAAATGCGATGAAAGCCGGAATATGTCCCCGAAACAGGAACCATCCGTCGGCCTGACTCTCCACAATCGTCGACAACTGCATGCTACCCGAAAAGACAACCATCGTAAGAATCGACAATCCGATCGAAAGTTCATAACTGATCATCTGGGCGCCGCTTCGCATGGCTCCGATCAACGAATACTTATTGTTACTCGACCATCCGGCCAACAGAATTCCCACTATACCGATCGAGGAGACTGCCAACAGGAAGAATATTCCCACATTGAAGTCGATAATCTCCAGCCCCTTGGCGTAGGGGATACATCCGAATGCCAATACCGACGAGATGATAACGATATAAGGAGCCAAATTAAACAGGAAATTATCCACATGACGCACCTGAATCAACTCCTTGATCAGCATTTTGAACATATCCGCCACACTCTGTGTCAAGCCCCAGGGACCCACCCGATTGGGACCGAGACGACACTGGAAATAGGCGCACACCTTACGTTCGGCCAGAATCAGCACCAGTGCGATCACCGCATAGGCCAACAGCAGGCAAAGTCCGATCAGAAAAAACTCGGCCAGTACCGCCCACGATTCGGGCAGCCACGATCGGAGCAATCCATCGACCCACTCTGTTACAACTGCGAAATCAAACATAAAACTTTTCGTTGTTGGTTAAGGTCTGTTCTCTGCATCATTCGATCAGGGAACTAAAAAACCATTTTTTATATTTCGTAGCCTTCCGACTACCTGTCTACATTTTCTTTTAGCGGTCGATATCGGGAACAACATAGTCCAACGAACCTCCCACTGCTATCAAGTCGGCGATCTTGCCATCTCGAGCCAGCAGATCGACCACTGATACGAGTGGCAGACCCGGCGAACGGAATTTCACCCGATACGGGAATTTATCCCCGCGGCTCTCGATATAGACCCCGAATTCACCACGGCTGGCCTCCACACTGCGGAAATAGTTTCCTTCCGGCAACCGGATAATCGGTTTGGTCTTCACTGCAAAATCGCCCTCGGGGATGTTGTCCACCAACTGTTCGAGGATGTGCAGCGACTGAAGAATCTCCTCCATGCGCACCATATATCGTCCGAACACATCGCCATCCTCCCGTACGATCTCCTTGAAATCGACCTTGTCATAGACCCCGTAAGGATGAATCTTCCGCACATCGCAAGCCCATCCCGAAGCACGTCCCGAAGGACCCGTCACTCCGTAAGAGATGGCATCCTCCCTGCTCAACAGGCCGATTCCCTTCATACGTTGCTGTGCGATGATATTGCCCGTAAACACCTCGTGATACTCTTTCAACATCGGTGGCAGATATTTGATAAAATCCTTGATCCGATGCACCAGATTGGGGTGAATGTCCTGCATCACACCGCCAACCACGTTGTAGTTCATGATCAGACGTCCGCCACAAGTCTCCTCGAACATATCCAGGATTTTCTCCCGGTCGCGGAATCCGTAAAAGAAGGCCGTCAACGCACCCAGGTCCATACAGAACGTAGACCAGAAAAGCAGGTGCGATTGCAGACGGGTCAACTCGTCCATGATGGTACGAATATACTTGACCCGCTCCGGCACCTCGATCTGCAAAGCATCCTCAATGCAAAGGCAGAGGGCATGACGGTTCTGGTGGGCAGACAGATAATCCAACCGGTCTGTCAGGGCCAGCATCTGAGGATAGGTCAGACTCTCGCACATCTTTTCAATACCGCGATGGATATATCCGCAGTTCACATCCACCTTGCGAACGATCTCTCCGTCGAGTTGCACGCGGAAACGCAGCACACCGTGTGTCGCAGGGTGCTGGGGACCGATGTTCACCACATATTCACCCTCTTTGAACAACACGTGTTCGATCTCTTCCACCTCTCCGTCCCGACTGGCTTCGTAAGCAGGTGCCACATCGATGGTCTCTTCGCTCTCCAACCGCACGGGATTAATCTTCTCATCGGCATTGTAATCCTTACGCAAGGGATATCCCACCCAATCGTTGCGCAGGAACAACCGACGCATATCTGGATGATTGATGAATCGGATACCGAAAAAATCGAACACTTCGCGTTCATTCAGATTGGCCGTAGCCCATATATCCACAACACTGGCCAACTCGGGATTTTCCCGATCCAGGGCAGCCGTCCGTAACACAAGTTCATGTCCGTAAACCGTAGAACGCAAGTGATAGACCACCCCCAATGACTCGCCTTCATCGACTCCCGTCATGCAGACCAGATAGTCGAATCGCATATCCTCGTCGTCACGCAGTCGCCGCGCCAAATCGTAGAATGGCAGAGGCGGAACGGAGACAGTCAGAGGCGCCTCTGAAACAACTACTGCCTCAGGAACCACCTCGAGAATTCTATTTTTGATTTTCTCCATTTTTTATTTCTCGTTATCGGGGTTTTCGCTCTTGGGCTGTTTGTGGTTCACCACACCGAAGAAACGTTCCACTTTGATTTTACGTTGCAGCTGCATCATTCCGTAGAGCAATGCCTCCGGCCGCGGCGGGCAGCCCGGCACATAGACATCCACGGGAATAATCGTATTCACTCCGCGCACCACATGGTAAGATTTCTTGAACGGTCCGCCCGAAATGGCACATCCACCCATGGCGATCACATATTTCGGATCGGCCATCTGGTCGTAGAGACGTTTGAGTACCGGTGCCATTTTGTGCACGATGGTTCCCGCCACCACAATCACATCGGCCTGACGCGGACTGGCCCTGGTCACTTCGAATCCGAACCGGGCAAAGTCGTAACGAGCCGCTCCTACGGCCATGAATTCGATACCACAGCAACTGGTAGCGAATGTCAGCGGCCACACAGAGTTGGAACGTCCCCAATTGATGAGTTCATCCAACTTGCCGACTATCACATCAACGCCCCCCTTGCGGAGTTCTTCCAGGTATTCGTTGTCGTTGAAGTCTTCATACTTCATCGACTTGATTTTGGGCTTCGCTATTTCCATTCCAACGCTCCTTTCTTCCAGGCATAGGCCAGACCCAACGCCAGAATTACAATAAAGAATATGACATTCACCAGTCCCATGACTCCCACTTCCTGTACGATCACCGCCCAGGGGAACAGGAACACGGCTTCCACATCGAACATCAGGAAGAGAATGGCAAACAGATAGTATCCTACCTTGAATTGCATCCACGAACGACCCCGCGTAGGAATACCGCACTCATAAGCCTCCCCCTTCTGTTTATTGAACGACCGGGGCGAGATCAATCGGGCGATTCCCAACGCAATCGCGACCAATGCGATAGCCGTAATCAGCACGACGACAAACAGTGTCAGATTCATAACATATTACTATTAAATGATTATCTTATCTCTTCCAATAATAAAACAATGCCGCCCCCGACAACGGAAACGGCCTCCACCTATCTATCTCGACTATGTTAGCAACTCTCCTATCGCGACACAAAACGACATTCCTCTCCGGGAAACCATCGCCTCGCATTCTCCAATAGCTTTTTCTCTCAAAATCTCAGAAATCGGAATCTCTGGCTCTACTCCAGACACAAAAACCTTCTTTTGCTGTGCTTCTCCCGAAAACAAGACTGTCAAGCTCAGCAATAAAACGGCTAACACATAATATTTTGCGACCTTTTCCATAAATTTCGAGGCCACAAATATAACGATTCTTTAACGAAAAACCGCAATTCGATTAAGATTTTTTACATCTTTTTAAATATCGTCGCCGTCCTGCAAATGTTGTAGATTTTCATGTAATGACTCACGTTTCCCTCCCTGTCGGTCACGGGATAGGAAAAATGGACCACCGATTCATCCTGACGACCCAAACCGCCGAATTTTTCCGAGTCGGTCGAGAGCAACACCTTATATTTACCGGGTTCCGGCACCGGCACCGCATAATCGGGCAAGCTCCGGTCCGGGTGCCAATTAAACACAAACAACAGGTCGCGATGATTGAACACCATCGTTTTATTCTCCTGGTCCATCATCCGATTGTAGGCATACCCGTCGCTCAATATCCCGTAACGCTTCACCAGATGGATCATGGCCCGGTCGAATTCATTCAAATAACTGTAACGCAAAAATGGATTCTCCGACAAACTCCACATCCGCCGGGCATGGGCATAACTCCAGCCGTTGCCCTCCCGCGGAAAATCGATCCATTCGGGATGACCGAACTCGTTGCCCATAAAATTGAGATAGGCCTGGCCTCCCAGGGAGATCGTCACCAGGCGGATCATCTTGTGCAGAGCGATTCCCCGGTCGATAATGATATTCTGATAAGCACGATTCATGTCCGTATACATCTCCTTGTCCATCAACCGGAAGGCAATCGTCTTGTCGCCCACCAGCGCCTGATCGTGCGATTCGGCATAAGCCACCGTCTTCACCTGAGGAAGACGATCGGTCAGGATATTCCATATCTCCCAAATGTTCCACTGCTGATCGGGGACCTCCTTGAGCAATCGAATCCAGAAATCGGGTACGGCCATTCCCAACCGATAGTCAAATCCCACTCCCCCGTCGGGAATCGGATTGCACATCCCGGGCATACCGCTCACATCCTCGGCGATGGTCACCGCCTGCGGACGGAAATCGTGCACCAGCCGATTGGCCAGTGTCAAATAGGTCAACGCATCGCGATTGACCGAATCATCGAAATATTTCTCCCGGCAATCGAACTCCGTGTATCCGTGGTGATAATAGATCATGGAGGTCACCCCGTCGAAACGGAACCCGTCGAAATGGAACTCATCCAGCCAGTATTTGACATTCGAAAGCAGAAAATGTTGCACCTGGCCTTTCCCATAGTCGAACAGTTTCGAATCCCAATAGGGTTGATTGCCCGCCTCGCCAGGCAGAGAGTAGAGATGGTCCGTACCGTCCAGTTCGTTGATTCCCTCGTTGATATTCTTCACATAATGGGCATGCACCAGATCCATAATCACGGCAAGTCCCATCTTGTGGGCCTTCCTAATCAATGCCTTGAGCTCCTCCGGCGTACCGAACCGGGACGAAGCCGCAAAAAAATTGGAGACATGATAGCCGAAACTGCCGTAGTAGGGATGTTCAGCCACAGCCATCAACTGCACGGTATTATAACCCAATTTTTTGATGCGCGGCAACACATTCCGGGCAAATTCCCGATATGTCCCTACCCGTTCCTCCTCCTGGGCCATTCCCACATGGGCTTCATAGATCAGCAAACTGCCATTTTTTGAAATATCGAAATCGTCGCCGCTCCAGTCGAAGGGTTTCGGATTCCAGAACTGCCCGCAGAAATCCTTCGTCTGCTCATCCTGTACCACTCGCCGGATATACGACGGAATACGCTCCAGCCAACCGTTGTCGCCGTGGACGAGCATTTTGACCAAACTCCCGTGGACCAGTCTCTCCGCATACATTTCATCGGACAGAAAGACCGACCACACGCCATCGTTGCCCCTCGTCAAAGGCACCTCGGTCCGTTGCCATCCGTTGAAATCGCCGAACAGATAGACATCCTGCGCCCCGGGCAGCCACTCCCTGAACCACCAGCCGCCGGCAATATCGTCTCTTTGAAAACCGAACCAACGGTATCCATTGGCAAAATCAACCAACGACCCCGCTCCCCGTTCGATCTGCTCCAGCCGGTCCAGATACAGCCGGCGACGATACTCCAACTCCCCGGCCACAGGCTCCAACCAGGGGTCTTCTTTCACCATACGCAACTCCGTAACACTGTTTTCCATGGCAGGTCAATCATCGAATTAATCAATGAAAGTTAATCAAAATTTAGCATCAATCAATAAAAAAGTAAAAAATTATCCTACTTTTGTAGGCATAAGTAAAAAATTCTTATTTATTAACCTGAACAAAAACACCGCTTCTGTATGTTTAAAGGACACCCTAAAGGACTGATCGCCGCGGCTTTGGCCAACATGGGCGAACGGTTCGGTTTCTACATCATGATGGCGATTCTGTCGCTATTCCTCACTGCGAAATTCGGACTGGAGAAGACCCCCGCAGCTTTGATCTACTCCGTATTCTATGCATTAATTTATCTGTTGGCCCTGGTCGGAGGTGTCATTGCCGACAAAACCCGGAATTATAAAGGCACGATTCTCTGGGGATTGGTTCTGATGACGATCGGCTATTTTCTGATCGCGATCCCCACCCCGACTCCCGTTCCCAATCTGGCACTTTACCTGACCATGACCTGCGGAGGACTGCTGGTCATCGCACTGGGTAACGGTCTGTTCAAGGGAAACCTGCAGGCCCTGGTGGGTCAGATGTACGACAACAACGAGTACTCCTCCAAACGCGACACCGGATTCCAGATATTCTACATGTTCATCAACGTGGGCGGATTTTTCGCTCCGTTCGTGGCTATCGGCGTACGCAACTGGTGGTTGAAACTGCACAATCTGGCCTATAATTCCGACCTGCCCGCTCTCTGCCACGGATTTCTGAAAGGCGATCTTTCGCCCGAAGCGACCGAGCGTCTGCAAACACTGGCCACCGAAGTGAGCGGAGGAACGGCCCCTGCCGACATGGGTGCCTTTGTGAGCAACTATCTCGACGTATTCAACACAGGATTCCACTACGCATTCGGTGCCGCCATCGTTGCCATGTTGATCTCCCTGACGATCTATCTGGTCAACAAACGCCGATTCCCCGATCCGGCCCTGAAAGCCGCTCCCAGGAAAGAGGGCGGTGCCTCTACCGCCGCAGAAATCGCTCCGATGGATAGCAAAGAGATCAAACAACGTCTCTATGCACTCTTCTCGGTGTTCGCCGTGGTGATCTTCTTCTGGTTCTCGTTCCACCAGAACGGAATTACACTCACCTTCTTCGCCAACGACTACACCAACCTCAGCGCCATCGATATCAACCTGGGCTTCACCCGGCTCGTGGGTGCCGAAATATTCCAGTCGATCAACCCCTTCTTTGTGGTCTTCCTGACACCTGTCGTAATCGGTTTCTTCGGATGGCTGCGTGCCCGGGGCAAGGAACCCTCCACGCCCAAAAAGATCGCTATCGGTATGGGAATCGCTGCGTGTGCCTTCATTGTGATGACGCTGGGTTCGTTCGGTCTGCCTACTTCGGCCGAAGTAAAGGCAATGGGAGGTCTGCCCGATGCAGCACGTGTAACCCCGTTGCTGCTGATCGTCACCTATTTCATCCTCACCGTAGCCGAACTGTTCATCAGCCCGCTGGGCCTCTCGTTCGTCTCGAAAGTGGCTCCCCCCCAATATCAGGGTATCATGCAAGGATGCTGGCTGGGAGCTACCGCAATAGGTAACCAGTTGCTTTTCATCGGCACGATTCTCTACGAGCATATTCCGATTTGGGCAACCTGGACCGTGTTCGTAGCAGCCTGTCTGATCTCGATGTTCACCATGCTTGCCATGCTCAAATGGTTGGAACGGATTACGAAATAAGACTATTCACCCCGAAAATAAAAAACCCGACTGATTCACAGTCGGGTTTTTTATTTTCGGGCCGTATCCGTTGTCGGATCATCAACCTCGAATCGGATCTTTTATTGCTGTCCTGTACTCCCCGACGTTTTCTGTTTACGGTGGCGACGGAACGGACGACGACGTCTCTTTTTCGGTGTTTCCGCGGTCGCTGCAGACGATTCCGGAGCCACGGAATCCTTCCTCAAGGCAGCTTGTTGTCCTGTATCGGCAGAGCCTGTCGCGGGGGATGCCTCCGGCAGATCATTGCGGCGTTCTCCCCGGCGCCCGTTTCCCCGAGACGAAGAGCGTGCGGAACGTGACCGTCCACCCCGTCCACGACGTCTCCCCTCATCGGCACCCGGATTATACTCCGGCCCCGGACCCACCGACTCCGGCAGAGGAACCTTCTCAACCTCCCGCTCGATAAAACGTTCGATCCGATGGAATTTACCCTGTTCGGCATCGCACACGAAGGTAATGGCCGCACCCGCAGCACTGGCCCGTGCCGTACGTCCGATACGATGAATATAGTCTTCCGGATCGTGAGGTACATCATAATTGATAACCAATCCTATATCGGTAATATCGATCCCGCGGGCCACCACATCCGTAGCCACCAGAATATCTGTCTTGCCGTTCTTGAAATCGAGCATCACGGCCTCCCGTTGCGCCTGTTCCAGATCGGAGTGCATCGGAGCCACATTCAGTTTCATCCGTTTGAGCGCAAAAGCCAGCTCCTTGACCTTCACTTTCGAGGAGGAAAAAATAATGGTCTTGGTCCCCGTAGGTTTGGCAAACAGTTCCCGAATAAGCCCCATTTTCTGATTTTCGTGACAAACATAGGCCGACTGAGCAATCGCCTCGTTGGGCTTCGAAACGGCAATATTGATCTCGGCCGGTGCGTGCAGTATCTGCCGGGCCAGTTCCCGGATCTTCGGAGGCAGCGTGGCCGAAAACATCAGAGTCTGACGCTTTTCGGGCAAGTGACGGACAATCTGCATGATATCGTCGAAAAAACCCATGTCGAGCATCCGGTCGGCCTCGTCCAAAATCAGATACCCCACATGAGAAAGATCCACCCCACTGTTCTGAATATGTGCAATCAGACGGCCGGGCGTAGCGATCACAATCTCCGCTCCCGAGAGCATTCCTTTCTTCTGCAGATCCCACCCCTTGCCGTCTCCTCCTCCGTAGACCACCGTATGAGAAAGCGGCAGAAAATAGGCAAAACCCTCCAGCTGCATATCGATCTGCTGGGCCAATTCACGGGTCGGCACCACAACCAAAGCCTTTACATGGTTATCGGGATTTCCCTCCCGCATCAGACGATCGAGCAAAGGCAACGTATAAGCCGCCGTTTTTCCGGTTCCGGTCTGGGCACATCCGATCAGGTCACGTCCCTCGAGAATCACAGGAATCGTATTCTCCTGTACGGGCGTCATCTCCTGAAAATTCATGGCTTCGAGCCCCTGAAGAATCTCTCTATTGAAATCAAGTTCGTCGAATCTCATCGTAAATCGTACTATTTCTTTCGAAAAATTTTCCAAAGATACTCTTTTTACTTCAAATTTCACTTCAAACCCGACTCCCGGTCCGATCTCTTATTTCACATCCGGAGGTTCAAGCCGGTCTGGCATACCGTTTTTTTCACTACCTTTACCGCTCAAAACATACGACTCATGGAATTGCTCAAAAAACGGATTTTACAGGATGGACGCTGTTTCGAAGGCGGCATTCTCAAGGTGGACAGTTTCATCAACCACCAGATGGACCCCGGCCTGATGAAAGCTATGGCAGTAGAATTCGTACGCCGATTCGCCTCAACACCCGTCAACAAGGTAATGACCATCGAAGCCAGCGGAATCGCGCCGGCCATCATGGTGGGATTTCTGCTGGATCTGCCCGTGGTTTTCGCCAAGAAAAAATCACCGAAAACCATGCGCAATGCCCTGACCACCACGGTTCACTCCTTCACCAAAGACCGTGATTATGAAATCTGTATCAGTCACGATTTTCTCACTTCGGACGACCACATTCTCTTCATCGACGACTTTCTGGCTCATGGCAATGCCGCTTTCGGCGCACTGGAGCTGATCGAACAAGCCGGAGCCACCCTCGAAGGAATGGGTTTCATCATCGAAAAGGCTTTCCAGGGCGGCTCCCAGCGATTGAAACAGAAAAATGTCCATGTCGAATCGCTGGCCGTGATCGAGAGCCTCGACCATTGTATAATCCGTTTCAAAGAATAGTTCTCTCTATCGGCCATACGTACTTTGGCTCTTCGGGGAAAATAGACTATCTTTGAATGTTTGTTAGTAAATAGAGCATGACAAAACTGACTTTTCTGGGTACGGGAACCTCTCAGGGCGTACCCGTCATATCGTGCGGATGCTGGGTATGCACTTCCGAAGACAGTCGTGACAAGCGGCTCCGCACATCGGCATTGGTGGAACACAACGACACAACCCTGGTGATCGACTCGGGCCCCGATTTCCGTCAACAGATGCTCCGCGAAAATGTCAAACGGATCGACGGAATCCTGCTCACTCACGAACACAAGGATCACATCGGCGGGCTGGATGACGTTCGCGCTTTCAACTACACATCCGGACAAGCCGTGGACATCTATGCCGAGGAACGGGTGCAACGGACCGTCAAGAAGGATTTCGACTATGCCTTTGCCGAACACAAATACCCGGGAGTACCCGAAATCAATCTCATCACCATCGACGAACATCCGTTCCGTGTCAAAGAGACCGACATCATTCCGATCCGCGGCCGTCACTTCAAACTGCCCGTTTTGGGTTTCCGCATAGGAGGCATCGCCTACCTGACCGATTTCGACCACATCGAACCCGAAGAGATCGAAAAAATAAAGGGAGTGGAGATTCTGGTGATCAATGCACTGCGAAAAGAACTCCATATATCGCATTTTACCCTCGACGAAGCACTCCACGTCAGTTGGCTGGTATCGCCTGGACAGACCTACCTCACCCACGTATCCCATCAAATGGGGCGTTTCGCCCAAATAGAACGGGAACTTCCTCCGAACACCCATTTCGCTTACGACGGACTGGTCGTGGAATCAATCGAATAGAGTACGATGAACAAGATTCTGTTGATCACCCCACCTTTCGTACAGGTCAATGCCCCCTATCCGGCTACGGCTTACCTGAAAGGATACCTCGTCAGAAAAGGGATTCCGGCCGATCAGTACGATCTGGGGATCGAACTGATCGGAGAGATCTTTTCGGCGACTTTCCTGCGCGAAGTCTTCGAAGGATGCGATCCGACTCAATTCGATACGGATTCCAATCTTACACGTATCTACGCCTTGCGCGAACGCTATATCGCCACCGTAGAATCGGTCATCATCTTCCTGCGGGGAGCCGACCCTACACTGGCCAATCTGATTTGCGGAGCGGATTTCCTGCCCCAGGCCGGACGGTTCGAATCGCTGACCGATCTTGAGAGCGCTTTCGGATCGATGGGACAAACGGATTGTGCGAAATACCTCTGCACGCTCTACCTGCAGGACATTGCCGATTTTCTGCGAGCTACCGTATCGGAACATTTCGAAATCGTAAAATATGCCGAGCGGATCGCCCTCTCGATCCCGGAATTCGCCCCGCTGGCCGAAGAGTTGGCTCGTCCGCTCAACCGTATCGAAGGGCGAATGACCGAGTTGCTGCGCAAGAAGCTCGAGGCGGTATATCCTGATTTTGTCAGTTTTACCGTTCCGTTTCCGGGCAATCTGTTCTCGGCTCTGCGGTGTGCCCAATACATCAAACAATATTTCCCGAAAATCCGGACCATCCTGGGGGGTGGTTATCCCTCCACAGAGTTGCGGAATCTCTCCGAAAAGGTCCTGTTCGACTATTTCGACTATGTATCGCTCGACGACGGAGAACTGGCGCTGGAACGAATCGTCTCGGGGGGCGAACTGATCCATACATTCACCCGGAATGGATATTACGAAGGTTCAGGCCGGGTTTCACACCTGGAACGGGGATGCCCCGATTTCAGCGGTCTGCCTCACGACCATTATTTTTCGTTGTGTGAGGTGGCCAATCCCATGCACCGGCTCTGGAGCGACGGACGGTGGAACAAGATGATGCTGGCTCACGGATGCTATTGGGCCCGATGTGCCTTCTGCGACACGTCGCTCGACTATATCGGCCGTTACGATGCCGTCTCCGCCTCGCAAACCGCCGACTGGATGGAACAGGTAGCCGCACAAACCGGATCGCGAGGTTTCCATTTCGTAGACGAAGCGGCTCCTCCTCGTCTGCTCAAAGAGTTATCTTTGGAACTGCTGCGTCGGGGAGTAAAATTCTCGTGGTGGACCAACATCCGGTTCGAATCCGCCTATACGGGAGACCTGTGCCAACTGATGGCTGCCGCGGGATGCATCGCCGTATCGGGAGGTCTGGAAGTTGCCTCGGACCGTCTGCTGGCCATGATCAACAAGGGCATCACCATCCAACAGGCAACGTTGGCCATGCGAAACTTCTTCTATGCAGGCATCATGGTACACACCTATCTGATGTACGGACTACCCACCCAAACCCTACAGGAAAGCGTCGATGCACTGGAAGTGGTCCGTCAGATGTTCCGTGCCCAACTGATCGATTCGGCTTTCTGGCACCGCTACGCCATGACCCTGCACAGCCCCTCGGGTCGGGAACCGGAAAAGTTCGGGGTACGTCGCAAGGGAACGGCACTCAACCCCTTTGCCAACAACGAGATCTATTTTGCCGAGAACCGCGGATACAATATCAATCTGGTAGGCGAAGGCCTGCGCCAGGCATTGGCCAACTATATGGCCGGAGAGGGACTGGAACGTCCCGTACACAAATGGTTCGCAGGGAAAGTGCCCCCGACCACCGTGGAGCCTACCCTGATCACCGATCATCTGATCCGACCCGACGCCTGCCGGATATTCGACGAAAAGGCCCGGTTAATCTGGATCGGACCAGCCCCTCGTCGCACATCGGAAGGAATCGAAGTATATAGTACCTCGAGTCAGAAAAGCCTCAAACTGCCGGACAAAGATGCTGATTTTCTCATACGGATCATGTCTCTGTGCGGCGATCTGAATCGGAAAATCACGTTTGCCGAGGCACGAGAAATATATGCCGAATACAGCCAGGAACCGTTCTCATTCCTATATCATTCAAAAAAATGGGACATTCTGCGAGGATTCGGCCTGTTACAGATATAAACACACAACCATATGAATTTCAAAGAGAAAAGAGTAGTCATTACGGGGGCATCGTCCGGTATCGGACTGGCCTTGGCCCGGGAGTTCGCCCGTTTGGGGGCAAAAGTAGCCATGGGAGCCCGCAGCGGAGAGAAACTCGAGACATTGGCCCGTGAACTCGACCCTTCGGGTGAGCGAACCGCATGGGTCGTGACGGATGTAACGAAAGAGAGTGATTGCAAAAAGTTGATCGAAACGGCCGCGGAGCGTTTCGGCGGTGTGGATATTCTCATCTGTAATGCGGGAATCTCCATGCGTGCCATCTTCGAAGAGGTCGATCTCTCCGTACTGCACCGATTGATGGATGTCAACTTCTGGGGTACGGTCAACTGTGCCAAATATGCCCTGCCCTATCTGTTGGAATCCCACGGATCAATCGTGGGGGTTTCGTCGGTGGCCGGCATCCACGGCCTGCCGGGACGTACGGGTTATTCGGCATCGAAATTCGCCATGTGCGGTTTTCTGGAGACCCTGCGCATCGAAAACCTCAAGAAAGGGCTGCACGTCATGATCGCCTGTCCGGGATTCACCGCCTCGAACGTACGCTTCTCGGCCCTGACGGCACACGGAGAAAACCAAGGTGAATCACCTCGCGACGAAGGGAAAATGATGTCGGCCGAAGAAGTCGCCCGCCGTATCATACGCGGTGTTGCCCGTAAGAAACGGACCGTACTGATGGAATTCGACGGCCGTGCCACGACCTTCATCAAGAAATTTGCCCCGGGATTACTCGACCGGCTCTTCTACAAGCACATGGCCAAAGAACCCGATTCTCCCTTCAAATAACAGAACAAGGAACAGTATGGTAACGTATTTACAGGTCGAATCGCTGGCCAAGAGTTTCGGAGAGAGGGAGTTGTTCCGCGACATTTCGTTCTCGGTGGCGGAGAACCAACGTGTGGGTCTGATCGCCCGCAATGGAACAGGGAAAAGTACACTGATGGAGATCATCGCCGGACGTCAGCAGAGCGATGCGGGAGAGGTGGTGTTCAAACGCGACCTGAAGGTGGGCTATCTGGAACAAAATCCGGGGTTTCGGCCGGGGCAGACCGTACTGGAGGCCTGTTTCCGGGAAGAGAATGAAACAGTTCGCGCCATCGCCCGCTATGAACGCTCCCTCGCCGAAAACGATCCTCAGACAATGCAGGAGGCCATCTCGGAGATGGACCGGCTCAAGGCCTGGGACTACGAACAGCGATGCAAACAGATTCTCTCCCGGCTTCGTATCGAGGATTTCAGCCAACCCGTGGAACAGCTCTCCGGCGGACAGATCAAGCGTGTAGCGCTGGCCGGAGTACTGATCGGAGAACCCGATCTGCTACTGTTGGACGAGCCGACCAACCACCTCGACCTGGAGATGACCGGTTGGCTGGAAGAGTATCTCTCCCGATCTAAAATGAGCTTGCTGATGGTAACTCATGATCGCTATTTCCTCGACCGGGTATGCAGTGACATTCTCGAAATCGACGATGGGAAGGTCTATACCTACAAGGGTAATTACAGCTACTACCTCGCAAAACGTCAGGAGAGGATCGACGCCGCCGCTGCCCAACTGGACAAAGATCGCAACATCTACCGTAGGGAACTGGAATGGATGCGGCGTCAACCGCAGGCACGTGCCGGAAAGGCCCAATACCGGATCGACGCATTCCATGAATTGAAAGAACGCGTACAGGGCGGCCGTAGTGAAGGGAATGTCCGGATCGAGGTCAAATCTTCCTACATAGGCAAAAAAATATTCGAAATAAAGGATCTCTGCAAACGTTTCGGAGAGCTCTGCATACTGGATCATTTCAGCTACGCTTTCGCCCGATACGAAAAATTGGGAATCATCGGCGAAAACGGAACCGGAAAATCGACCTTCATCAAGATGCTGATGGGACTTGAATCTCCCGACAGCGGCACAATCGATATCGGTACCACCGTGCGGTTCGGTTATTACAGCCAGGAGGGACTGGCTTTCGATGATTCGATGAAGGTAATCGACGTGGTGACCCGTATTGCGGAGGAGATCACCTTGAGCGGAGGACGCCGATTGAGTGCCTCGCAGTTTCTGCAACACTTTCTGTTCCCGCCCGAAGTACAATACAACTACGTGGCCAAACTCAGCGGCGGCGAACGACGGAGACTTTACCTGTGTACGGTGTTGATCGGCAATCCGAATTTTCTGATTCTCGACGAACCGACCAACGACCTGGATATCATGACGCTGAACATTCTGGAAGAGTATCTGCAGGAGTTCGACGGATGTGTGATGGTCGTATCGCACGACCGTTATTTCATGGATAAGGTAGCCGACCATCTGTTAGTCTTTCAGGGCGGTGGACAGATCAAGGAGTTCCCGGGCAACTACTCCCGTTATCTTGAATGGAAAAAGGCTCAGGAGGCTGAAGAACGGGCTCGCGAGACAGAACGACAGACGGCCAATAAACCAGCCACATCCGTTCGACGCAATCCGACTCCGACCGAGGGTCGACGCAAAATGACCTTCAAGGAGAAACGGGAATTCGAGGCCCTCGATCGGGAGATTCCCCAACTGGAGGAAGAAAAGAGGACTTTGGAGGAGAGAATCAGTTCGGGTACACTAAGCATCGAGGAACTGAACGCCGATTCCACCCGGATCGGAGAACTGATTACCCTGATCGACGAAAAGTCGATGCGATGGCTGGAATTGAGCGAAATAGAAGGGTAAACAAATTATATTATCTCGATCCATTCGAACAATTCCCCCGCACCCCATACCCAACTAATTACCAACAATTTACGTCCGGCAGAACTTTCTCCCCTATTCAGGGCTTTCAGAAGGTTCTATCGGTTCTGCATTGACAAAATCGGCATCCGTGAAGATGTATTCGTATGTTCTGTGGTGTTCCCGTTCCTGTACAAGATTATACGTTTCCTCTTGATATAAATTGTTTGTTTCTGGGGCTGGTGGGTAAAACTTATGAATGAGTTGTTTCTCCCCATTCGAAACTACGATATAATCATCAGTATAAGGGGGACATTCGTCCCATGAAAATGGAGGAGGAAATAACACTTCGTGCTCTATTCCAAATATTAACTCAAGCATTCCTCCAGGTGAAATAATAAGAACAGAATCTTTTTTTAAAAAATAGGAGTGAGCTTTAATCGTAATAGAGGAAGATGTTTGATTTTTATACATATAAACAGAAGTATTCATATAATCCTTATTGCATCCAGAAAATGCAAAGATGATAAGGACGGGTATCAATAATAGTTTTTTCATGGCATAATCTATTCAGATACTGAACCGTCAGAAGGTTCTATCGGTTCTGCATTGACAAAATCGTCATCCGTGAAAATGTATTCGTATGTTCTGTGTCGTTTCCGTTCTTTCACAAGTTTATACGTTTCCTCTTGATATAAATTGTTTGTTTCTGGGTCTGGTGGGTAAAACTTATGAATGAATTGTTTCTCTCCATTCGAAACAACGATGTAATCACTTATAGAAATATAGTCCCCCCAAAAAGGAGGTGAATAATGACTTCCATCTACCATAAATTCCAGCATATGACTTTCTGAAGGAGGAATGATAAAAACAGAATCTTTTTCTAAAAAACAGGAGTGAGCTTTAACCGTAATGGAGTAAGATGTTTGATTTTTATACACATAAGTTGATAAATATACGTATTCAGTAATGCATCCAGAAAATGCAAAGATGATAAGGACGGGTATCAATAATAATTTTTTCATCATATCCAGGTTCAGTTTGAGGGTATGATGCAAATATAAACTTTAAAATACTAATAAACAAATTATCAGCCTATTATTTCTGAATCAAAAGCGGTTTCAGGTAATGTCCCGTGTAACTTTCCCTGACTTCGGCGACCTCTTCGGGCGTACCGGTTGCGACTATACGCCCTCCGCCGGCCCCCCCCTCGGGCCCGATATCAATCAAATAGTCGGCAACCTTCACCACGTCCAGATTATGCTCGATCACAATCACCGTATTGCCCCGCTCCACCAATTTATCGAGTACCCCCAACAACAGCCGGATATCCTCGAAATGAAGCCCCGTTGTGGGCTCGTCCAGGATATAAAGCGTGCTCCCCGTATCGCGTTTGGCCAGTTCCGAAGAGAGTTTGATCCGCTGACTCTCCCCTCCCGACAGAGTCGTACAGGGTTGTCCGAGCGTCAGATACCCCAGTCCCACATCCTGTATGGCTTTGAGTTTGGTGTAGATCGCAGGAATGTTCTCGAAAAACTCTACGGCCATGTTGACCGTCATATCCAGCACATCATTGATGCTCTTGCCCTTATATTTCACCTCGAGCGTCTCCCGGTTGTAACGTTTGCCGCCGCAAGCCTTACAGCGAACATATACATCCGGCAGAAAATTCATCTCCAGCGTCTGCACACCTGCCCCCCGACACTCTTCGCATCGTCCGCCCTTCACATTGAAAGAGAATCGGCCTGCCTTGAATCCGCGCGTCTTGGCATCGGGCGTAGACTCGAACAGCTTGCGAATATCCGAAAACACCCCTGAGTAGGTGACCGGGTTACTACGAGGCGTACGACCGATCGGCGACTGATCCACCACAACCAGTTTATCGACATGTTCGATTCCATCCACCCCGTCACACGCCAAAGGCGATTCGAACGAACGATAGAGATGTTGGCTCAAATAGGGCCTCAATGTGGCATTCACCAGAGTCGATTTACCGCTGCCACTCACCCCCGTCACACAAATCATACATCCCAACGGGAAATCGACCGTCACATTCTTCAGATTGTTTCCTCTGGCACCTCGTACGGTCAATTTGTTCCCGTTGCCTGCACGACGCCCGGCCGGCACCTCGATCCGACGACGGCCACAAAGATAATCGGCCGTAATGGAATCGGACTTCAGAATATCGTCGAGTCGGCCCGCCGCTACCACATAACCTCCCTTGCGACCTGCCTTCGGACCTACATCCACAATGTAATCGGCACTGCGGATCATCTCCTCGTCATGTTCGACCACAATCACCGAATTACCCGCATCACGCAAATCCTGCAGACTGCGGATCAACTTCTGATTGTCCCGCTGATGCAATCCGATACTGGGTTCGTCCAGGATATACAATACGTTCACGAGTTTCGAACCGATCTGTGTGGCGAGCCGAATGCGTTGGCTTTCGCCGCCCGAAAGCGTTCGCGAAGCCCGGCTCAGGGAGAGATATCCCAACCCCACATCCACCAGAAAATGGAGCCGTTCCCGAATCTCCTTAATGATTTCATGGCCGATACGACGTTCCCGATCCGTAAGCCGATCCTCAAGATCGACTATCCACTCCGAAAATCCGTCGATACTCATGGCACACACCTCGGCAATATTCTTGCCGTCGATCCGAAACTGAAGCGCCTCTTTCTTCAAACGTGTCCCCCCGCACACACTACAAGTACGGCGTGCCACGAATTGCTCTTTCCACTTGTCTCCCCTGCCACTGGAACTGTCCTCTTCCAACTGTCCGATGTAATCGGCCACTCCGTCCCACGAAGCCATATTGTTGCCTCCGGCCAGAGCAAACTCCCGGGTATCGATCGTAAGCGGCTCCGAATCACCGTTGATAATGGCTCCCAGGGCCTCTTCGGAAAGAGTCTCTACGGGATCGTCCAGTGTAAAATCATATCGTTTGCCCAATGTTTCCAGCAGCGCGAAGAGTCGATTGTTGCGATACCTGCCGATCGGCTCGATGGCTCCCTCACGGATACTCTTTTTCGGATCGGGAATGATCTTTCCTCGATCGAAAACCACCTCCTCGCCCAGACCGTTGCAATGAGGACAGGCTCCCTGCGGAGAGTTGAACGAAAAGGTATGGGGGGCAGGCTCGTTGAAGGCAATGCCCGTGGTGGGACACATCAGGTGACGACTGTAAAAACGGGAAGCCTTCGTGTCGTAGTCATACACGATCATTGTGCCTTTCCCCTGCCGCATCGTCTCCTGGAGACTCTTGACCAGACGGTCGCGCGAATCCTCGCTCACGATCAACCGATCCACCACCAGATCGATATGGTGTATTTTGTAACGATCGAGCCGCATACCCGAGGCTATTTCCCGAATCTCATCGTCGATCCGGGCATAGAGATACCCTTTTTTCAGAAACGACTCGAAAAGTTCCCGATAATGTCCCTTACGCCCTTTCACTACGGGTGCGAGCAGAGCCAGTTTCCGTCCCGGGAAATTCTTCAGGATCAACTCCACGATCTGATCGTCGGTATAATGCACCATCTCCTCGCCCGTCACCGGAGAATAGGCCTTAGATGCCCGCGCATAGAGCAGACGCAGGAAATCGTTGATCTCCGTAACGGTTCCCACCGTCGAACGGGGATTCTTGTTGGTCGTCTTCTGCTCGATCGCCACCACCGGACTCAGCCCCGTGATCTTGTCCACATCGGGACGCTCCATCGACCCCACAAATTGGCGTGCATAGGTCGACAGAGTCTCCATATACCGGCGTTGTCCTTCGGCATAGATCGTGTCGAAAGCCAGCGACGACTTGCCCGATCCGGAAAGACCCGTAATGACGACCAATTTGTCGCGAGGAATCTCCAGATCGATATTCTTCAGATTGTGGACGCGTGCGCCCAATATTTTTATCTTCTCCTCTTTCACTTCGTCCCCTCTTGTTTTTCTGTCCCCTCGAGCGGAATACGCACCGTATAAACACGCCCGGACGGATTCTGACTCTCATAATCCCGTATCCAGGGATTGTATGCCCGCAACATCTTATAATTGGTCCCCTGGGCACGGGCAAAGGCCGCCCAGTCTATTTTATGACCCCGAGCCGTGGTCTCCCGATACTGATCGAACGGAGCCAGATAATCCTCCTCCTCGATCAGAAAACCATAACGAAGAGGATGTTCCGCAATCAGCTTCAATGACAGAATCCGAAACACGTAACGCAGGGTCTCCTCCGGGAAAAACGCATCGTAATAGCTGGTTACACCCTGTTTTTCGAGTCGTGTCGCCACCCCCGTAAGGCCCAGATTATAGGCCGCCGCAGCCAATGTCCACGATCCGAACCGCTCGTAGGACTCCTTCAAATGACGGCAGGCCGCTTCCGTAGCCATTTCGATATGATATCGTTCGTCCACGCCCCGGCCCACTTCCATGCCATAACTCCGCCCCACAGCCGGCATGAGCTGCCACAAACCGGCCGCCCCGGCCGGAGAACGCACCTCGGGATTAAGTCCGCTTTCTGCCATACAGAGATATTTAAAATCGACCGGAACCCCGTTCTTCTTCAGAATAGGCTCGATAATCGGGAAATAACGAGTGGTACGCATCAACGCATAGATCGTCCGCGAATGCATATACATCGTCACGGAGAGTTCCCTCTGAAGACTCTCCCGGGTATCGAAACGATCGAGCGGCACCTCTTCGCCGGCAAATTCCAATGTTTCGGGCAACACGGGAACCATGGCCTGGGGAAACAGATTCTGAGCCGGCAACCATCCTGCCGAGAGGAATAGCGATATCAATAAGCAAAAACAATATTTCATAACTCGCCTTATAAAATAAGCGCGTAAAGATACGAATTATTCTGCATATCTCACCTATATTTCAACAAGCGAAATTCATTACCCATTGAATACCAACAAAAAAACAGATCACCATTGCGGCATAAAATCGTCCGCATCCAGATAGGCCGGAAACTTCTCCCGAAAATGAATCAAAGGCTCTTTCTCGAGTACGGCGGTAACGATCGCCGGAATCTCTTCCTGCGCCGCCACCATGACCTTCCCCATGAAATCCACAACCGCTGAATCCCCTGCATAGCAGAGCACCCAGGGATCACTCCTCTCCCCTGACAATGTTTCCGTCAGAGGTTTTCTGTTTTCGGAGGCATCTTCCCCACATGATATCGGTCTGAACGAGTGTTCTGAGTGACACGATCGAATTATTTCGGGTAAAGATAGCGGTTTCTCCTGATAAATTAAGTACCTTTGCAAAAAATTACGCGGAACAAAATGTTACAGGCAGGCAGTTACCAAACACTTACCGTCAGTCGCATATCGGATCACGGCCTCTATCTCGCCGACGAGGAAGGAGCCGAGGTACTTCTGCCCAATCGGCATGTCTCCCTGGCCGATAAACCGGGTGACGCGAAAGAGGTGTTTCTCTATCACGATTCGGAAGACCGTCTGGTGGCTACCACCGAACATCCGCTGGCCGTTGTCGGCGAGACAGCTTATCTGAAAGTGGTGGACAAAACCATTCACGGGGCCTTTCTGGAGTGGGGACTGCAAGGCAAAGATCTTTTTGTTCCCAATCGCAACCAGAATACCCCAATGCAGGCCGGCAAGAGTTACGTGGTATTTCTCTACCGGGACAACGTCACGGGTCGAACCGTAGCCTCCGCCCGCCTCAACGGATTCATATCCAATGAATCATTGAATCTGAACCCCCGTCAACAGGTTTCGATTCTCATCGCGACAGAGACTCCGCTGGGCTATCGTGCAGTGATCGACAACCGCCATTGGGGAATGCTCTATCGCAACCAATTATTCCGCCCGGTCGCCATCGGCGAAAAAACAACGGCTTACGTGCGTAAAATCACCCCGGACCACCGCGTGGACCTCAGCCTCCAACAGGAGGGATTCGACGAAGTACGTCACTCGGCCGAGCGGCTGCTGGAGATCATCCGTCATGCCGGAGGAAATATTCCCCTGGGCGACGACAGCTCTCCGGAAATGATCGCCGCAGCAATTCGGATGAGCAAGAAAGTATTCAAACGATCTCTGGGTTATCTGCTCAAACGGGGAGAAGTGGAAACCGACGGAACCTCGACTCGATTAACGAACAAAAAATAGACAATGAGAACCATCCAGAGCGCAGAACGTGTGTCGCAACAGGACATTTCGGACAATTACGTATTCCAACGATCGCTATTGGCCTACCATCGGGCTGCTGAACTGGTCGGGGGCAATGTACTGGAAATCGGTACGGGCAGCGGCTACGGAATCTCGATCATATCTCCCCATGCAAAAAGTTTCTTCACCCTCGACAAATTCGAACCGAGAGTGGACCTGTCGGGATACAGCAATGTCGAATTCCATAAAATGGTTGTCCCGCCTCTGAAAGGAATCGCATCCAACAGTTTCGACTTCGTCATCACTTTCCAGGTGATCGAGCACATCAAAGACGATTTCTGTTTCGTGCGCGAAATCTACCGTGTATTGAAACCGGGAGGAAAACTGATCGTCTCGACTCCGAACAAAAAAATGTCTCTTACGCGCAATCCCTGGCACGTGAGAGAATACACCGTGGATGAATTCAAGAATCTGATCGGCAGCCACTTCAATCAAATAGATGCCCAAGGAGTGTTCGGCAGCGACAAGGTGATGGAGTACTATGCAAAAAACAAGAAATCGGTGGAAAACATCACCCGATTCGACGTATTGAGACTCCAATACATTCTTCCGCGTTGGATGCTGAAAATCCCGTACGACATCCTCAATCGCATGAATCGCCGCAGACTGTTGGTCGACAACCGGAAACTTACCTCCACCATAGCCATGGACGACTATTTCTTCGCCCCGGCCGACGACCACTGCTTCGATCTCTATTTCATTGCCGAAAAATAGACCTGTTCGTCTTCCCTTTATCTGTTTATCCTGTCAAAGGATTCTATTCTATTCCAATCCGATCCCCCGTTTCTCACAAGCCGCCAGCAACTGTGACAGAGCCTGCTCTACCACGGCATGACGTGTGGCCAGATTGATCCGCATGAAACATTCGCCTCCGGTACCAAAGCGGGCTCCGTCGTTCAATCCCAATCCCGCATCGAAAACCAAAAAATGCCATAAATCATCGGCCGTAAGCCCCCAGCTCCGGAAATCGAGCCACATCATATAGGTTCCTTCGCTCAATCGGGTCTTCACCGAAGGCAAATTCCGTCCGAGAAATTCCACTACATATTCCATGTTGCCCCGCACATAGTCCAACAGCTGATCCAACCACTCATCGCCATAAGTGTATGCAGCCTCGAGAGCAGCCGTCCCGAAAGCATTCCCCTGGTCAATGTGTATCTTGTCGAACTCGGCCCGGAAACGACAACGCAACGAATCGTCGGGTATCACCGCCAGCGATGTCGACAAACCGGCCGTATTGAATGTCTTGCTGGGGGCCACCAAAGTGATCGTCCGACGGGCCACCTCCTCGGACAGAGAGGCAATATGAACATGTCTATGCGGAGACTGTATCAAATCGCAATGAATCTCGTCGGAGATCAGAATCACATCGTGTTTGACACACAATTCACCCACCCGTTCCAGTTCTTCACGGGTAAATACCCGTCCCGTCGGATTCTGAGGATTACAGAAAAGCAGTGCCTTCGCCCCTGCCAACTTACGGTCCAGATCCTCAAAATCCATCTCATATCCATTGGGCGTCTCCCGCAGCGGATTCTCGACCAACTGCCGTCCGTTGGATCTGGTAACCCGCGCAAACGGAGGGTACACGGGAGGTTGAATCACCACCCCATCTCCTTCTGCGGTCACGGCACGCATCGCACACACCAGTCCCGACACGACACCCGGCGTAAAACTCATCCATTCGGGCTGCGTGGTCCATCCATGACGACGGGCCATCCATTCCACTGCCGATTCATAAAACGACTTTCCCCGGAATTCATATCCGTACACAGGATGCGACGCCCGACGCAAAATGGCCTCCGTAATAAACGGAGCCACCTCGAAATCCATGTCGGCCACCCACAGAGGAATCACATCGGCCCGGCCGAAAATCTCCTTCCTACTGTCATATTTTTCACAACGACTTCCCTCCCGAACAACCTTTCGATCGAAATCATACTTCATAACAGGCACGTAAATTGAGAATTAAAACGAAACGTAGGCAAATATACCAAAATAAACCTTACCTTTGACAACTTTTAATAAACAACCGTTTATCATGAAAACATTTAATCCGAAAGAAAATCCCCGCACCTCCAATCACGGGGAACGGAATCAGGACGGCCTCCGTCGGGAAGATTCAGACCGTCTCCAGACAAGTACCACCGCTTTTGCGAAAGGAAAGCGGACTCGTACCGGTGTCAAACGCGTCGAACGCATCTCGAGAGACACTCGTCCGGCTCGTTCTGGGCAAACATCGTCCGAGAGTACTCGTCATTCATTCAATCCTAATTTCACGAAAGACAATCGTCTCCGGGACAACACCCCCTCCTCCTCCCGGGGAAGCAACCCTCATAAACCCACCCGAGATCAGAATCGGGAGAGAGACTTCTCGAGAAACTTCGATTTCCGCAAAGACACCAGAAAAGAGTCCTACCGAGAAAACGGCGACTCCGAACACCCGGCCAAACCGTATGGTAACCGGTCCAAGAACAACGGGTGGAGAAAAAGAAACGAAGGAAACCGTTCCGAAAAACGCACCAAGGAGTATCCTAAATTCGCCGCACCTCAACAGGATAAGCCTATCCGTCTGAACCGATTTCTAGCCATGTCGGGCCTGTGTTCGCGACGGGAAGCCGACAACTTCATCCTTGCCGGAGTGGTCACCGTGAATGGAGTCGTAGTCACCGAACTCGGCAGCAAGGTATCTCCCAATGACGAGGTTCGTTTCAACGACAGCATCGTGCACGGAGAGAAAAAAGTGTACATTCTGATGAACAAACCCAAAGGATTCGTCACCACATTGGACGATCCTCATGCCGATAAAACCGTGATGGATCTGGTTAAAGGAGCTTGTACGGAGAGAGTCTATCCCGTGGGACGCCTGGACAAGAACAGCGTAGGCGTGCTTCTGATCACCAACGACGGCGATCTGACCAAACGGCTCACCCACCCCTCCTATTCCAAAAAGAAAATCTACCAGGTATCGCTCGACAAACCTCTCACCAAAGCCGACATGGAACAAATCGCCGAAGGCATTGATCTGGAAGACGGGCATATCTATGCCGACGAGATCAGTTATGTCAAAGAAAATCATAAGGAGATCGGCATAGAAATCCACTCGGGACGCAACCGTATCGTACGTCGTATTTTCGAACATTTCGGCTATAAGGTACAGAAACTCGATCGGGTGTATTTCGCAGGACTCACCAAAAAAAGTCTGAAACGTGGAGCCTGGCGTTTCCTGACACCGCGAGAGGTGGCCATGCTCAAATCGGGCGAATACGAATAGTCCGTTTTTTTCGGTGAATTTTTCCTTTGAAAAATTTGGAAATAGTCCGAAAATAGCTACCTTTGCAACCGCTATCGAAGATCACATGATCTTTTTGCAGCCACAAAGGATGGATCGTTAGCTCAGCTGGTAGAGCACGACACTCTTAATGTTGGGGTCCAGGGTTCGAGCCCCTGACGATCCACCAGCAATCACCAGAATGGAACCTTGATAATCAAACGATTGTCAAGGTTTTTTCTTTTTTTGGACAATAATGGAAGTGCGGCAAAATAGTTTTGCCGCACTTCCCCATATCAGCAATAAGGCATGTCAGTCGTCGATATCGAGCAGATTGAACTTTTGTCCACCTTCCATTTTTGTCGAACGCCACTTTAATCCATCAAGACTGCCAAAAAAGTCTTTTCACGGTTTTATCATTTTGGAAGATGATTGATCCTTTCTCGGAGAGGATTTCATCGTCCGCAGCATCCGCCCCGACGGCCGTAACGATATGGTGACGTATCGTCTTGAATATATCGCCCGCGATCCTTGTAATCGCTGGGATATACGTCGCAACAACGCCCATAATAGTGACGGGCGTAATGATGGCTGCGATGGTTGCGGTAATACCGCCGTTTATCGGCACGATAATGGTAATCGCAGCAGTAACCGTGTCTGTAGAATGTAATGCTGTCATTCACACGACAATCCTGGTGACAGTCGTACATATTGCGGCATCCCCTACACTCGAAGCAACCCACATCGCACCGGCAGTCGCGACAGTCACAATCCCCACAGCAACACTCCGGCAAATTTACAGTCTCTCCTTTTTTATTGTCGGCGCTTACGGCTGAGATAAAAAGCACTGCGCTTACGGCCAAACATGACAATACAATCTTATTCATGGCTATAAATTTTGCTAAAATTAATTATTTTTTCTTACTGTGTATTCAATATCGGAAAAATATTCAGGCTCTACCTCAACATGAAGATAGTCAGCCCAAATAAATTGACTGAACTATACCATTCCCGTCAGGTAAAAATCACATAACACACGGGAATCAGCACGCCCGCCAGCAGGAACCATTTTCCACGGCCGGGCAGCCCCTTCCGCCCCGGGATCATGAACAGTCCGGAGAGGGCGAAAAAGATCAGTGACACGGCGAACAGGTCGGCCATGATGCTCCATCCGTCCACCCGATTATAGTGCAGTTTGTTGATCCAATACACCAGAGCCCGTTTCTCGTGAAGTTCGTAGTCCAGCGTACCGGTCGCGCTGTTGTACACTCCCATGCCGCCTTCCAGCATGAGCCTCGTATGCTGGTCGTCGAGGGGCAAGGCTTTTTTGAGCCGGGGAAGACCCGACTTTCCGTTCCATGCCGCGCTCACCCCGTCACGGTCCAGTCCCGCAGGAAAATCCAGCGTGTAATAACTGCTCCGGTAGGCAGGGTCCTTCCCGTTCATGTGGTTCAACAGGATGCCCGAAATGCCGTACACCAGACAGATTCCCACCATCAGGTAGCCCAGGTCGCGGTGGACGATCCTCAACCAGCGGACGACACTATTCCTCCACGACTTCATAATCCTCTCCGTCCATGTAATACAGAGCGTAGTAATCCTTGCCGTTCTCCTTCATCCACGCCCTCATCTCCTCGATATTGGCCAGCTCCGCGGCACACGCCTCGCCCGACTCGGGTTCCTTCACGTTCTTCTCGTTGATCTCCTTCTCCATCTGGGCCAGATACTCCTGGCTGAGACGGTTTTCGTGCATCGTGCCCGTGATGGCCAGCTGCGAGCCGATCAGTTCACGGTTGAATCCGCCGATGTTGCCCTTCGCCTCCACACGCATGGAGGTTTTCTGACTCTCGCCCACGATAAAACAGCGTTTGCCCGAATGCGTGCACGTATGCGTCACATAACCGCGCACGGTCACTTTCTTGCCGATCAGCTTATCCGCCTCGGCCAGCAGATCATCCAACCCGTAAGTCTCCGTCTCCGCGACGGCTGCGGCGCTGCGGGCCGTCTCCGAACCCTCTCCGCCACTCTTCCGGTTGTCGTTTCCGCCGCAGGCTGCCATCAGGCCGCACAGGGCGGCGATCATAAATAATCTTTTCATAGCGTTTTTGTGTTAAGATATACGTTCTTCATTTCTATTTATTCCCGGCGCAAGCGGGGCAACAGTGCCATCGCCGCCAGCCCGGCGATCCCGGTCAGCAGGAGATAGCATACCGTCCATACCTTTCTTTTCCGCCCGCCGCCCGTGGCAAGCAACGCGAGAAGCGCCACAACGACATTGGCCGCCAGCGCCGCAACACCGGTAAAAGTCAGATGCGGAGCCACATAAGAGGAGTTTTCGCGTCCCATGGTCAGGTAAACCGGGAAGAGTCGGCGCGACACCCTCTCCCACCGGTCGGGTTCCGCATCTATATGATACTCAGCTACCGGCCCCAGCGTCGGCGTATCCAGCGCATAATAGCGGCGGCCTCCGGGCGTCTCCACCGTCACGGTCCAGTACAGCAGGTTTCCCATGACCGTGACCCGGTCCGTCTCCGGGTCCACCGGTCCCATACCCAGCTTCCTCGGTTCGTAGCCTCCCGCCAGATCGCTCTCCAGAATGTACAGGGAGCCTTTCCGGTCGAACATAAAACCGTAGAACCGGCGGTCGGGCGCCTCGTACATGGAGAAAGAACGGATGTCGATCGAATCCCCTGCATGCGTATCGCGCACATAGGGCCGCCCGTTCACCATCTTGAGATGGAACAACCGCCCCCGTGCATCAAGGCAGAAGTATCCCTCATCATACGATTTGAGAGTCGTGGGATTCCCCGCCGCCCACCGGGCCGGAAAGGCGAAACCGGCTTTTTCCATCGCCTTCCGGAAACGGGCACTTTTCTTCTCGTCCACCCGATTGGTCGCGGCATCGACAAACTCGATTCCCCCACGCAACCGGAACACGTCCGGCGGAATAGAGAGGCCACCCCGACGGGGCATGGACTCCTGCAGGATATACAGCCCGGACTCCGGGGCCGACACCTCTTCGGGCTTGTAGCGGAAAATCACGGTGGACATCCGGAGCAACGGAGGAGTCACCTCACGCCCCCCGATGCTGTCCGGCAACCTTCCGTCGGACATGAGTTGCCGGTAATTGAGCAACGGCATCAGCGAATCGAACTGTTCGGCCGTGTACCGATTTCCAGCCAGGTCGGTCAACGGCATCTCCTTGTTCTTGTAGTCGACCAGCCCGAACCCCTTCAGCACCGAACCGTAATACACGAACGGATACTCCTGCGGCTCGCGCGTCGCCATCTTCACCAGTGCGGGCAGCACCCACATGCACACAACCGTAGTGCACACGAGGATCACCGCATAAAGGATATTTTGATGTTTCATAATTCGTCTCGTATCGTTACCGGGCTCCCTCCTTGAAACGTCCCGCCGAATGGAACGGGAAGAAGAAACACAGCAGGGTAAACAGTGTCAGATAAGGTATCGCTGGCAGACAGGCCCCGGCAGGACCATCCACAAAAAAGAAGGCGCACAGACACGCTCCGACCAGTCCGTAGGCGATGCGGAAGCGCCACACGGGTTCCATGCAGATCCAGGCCGTCAGCAGATAGGCACATATTCCGGCCAAAAACCACGGCAGGGAGTCCAGAACCATGTTCCCCACGATCTCCGGGGGATAGATTGCGGAGAACCCGACCGCCAGCACGGCGCAGGTCAGTGCATATAGCAAGACCAGCACCACCGCACCATAGGCCAGCAGCGAGGCCAACAGGGCATCCTCCCCGGCCGGCAGGTGCAGGGTGAGTTTCAGACGCCTGTCCGTCATCTCCGGCACGAACTGAGAGAGAGAAAGCAGCACCCCGACGAACGCAGGGACCCACTGCATGACGGCCGGCAGGAGCGGCGCATCCTTCACAATCGCACCGTACCACACCTGCACGGCCCCCGAGAGGCGGAACTCTTGCCCCGACTCCACGAAAGCATAGGCCGTGCAGCCGGCCATGACCGCCGCCGCCAGCCACACGCTGCGCCGGGTCTTGATCCATTCCTTGTATAATATAGCTTTTACCATGTTGCAGAAAGTTTCAGTATTTTCCGGTCAACCCGATGAAGGCATCCTCCAGGGAGAGCCTCTCCGCCCTCAGGTTCTCCGCACCGAAAGGCGCCAGCAACCCGGCCACGTGCTCCCCGTCCAGAAAGGAATAGGTCTCCCATCGGTTTCCGATCGCAGAGGTGTTCCACAGACCCTCCAATTTCTCCGGCACCGGACCCGGCGCCGTGAAACGGTAACGACGGAAACCCTCCAAGATCTCCTTCGTGGGCCGATGGAGCAGGATACGCCCGTAATCCATGACGATACAGTCGTCGATCAGCATCTCCATATCCTGTATGATGTGCGAGGTGAGGAACACGGTCTTCTTTCCCGCCCGCGCATATTCGCGCAGGTACTCCACGAAAAGCCTCCGGTAACCCGGGTCGAGTCCCATGGAGAAGTCGTCGAGGATCAGAAGATCGGGGTCCTGCGCAAACAGAAGCCCGAGGGCCACCTGCGACCGCTGCCCGCAGGACATGGTGCTGATCCGTTGCGTCGGTGTCACCTGGAGTTTCTCCAGCAGCTCGTAGTAGGCATCCCTCTTCCATTTCGGAAAGAACCGCCCGTAGAACCGCTCGATCTGCCTCACATTGAAATAAGTGTGCTGGATATGCCCCTCCAGCAGCAGCCCCACACGGGCTTTCGTGGCAGGAGAGAGACGGTCCATCGGCTCCCCGAACAGACGGCATACCCCGCTGCGGGGCCTGAGATAGCCGTTCAGGATATTGATGATCGTGGTTTTCCCGGTCCCGTTCCGTCCCAGCAGCCCCACGACGCTCCCTTCCTCCACAGAAAAGCAGAGGTTCTCGTAGATCAGTTTTTTCCCGTAGCTGTGCGTTATGTTGTCACATTGGATAACTGGATTCATAGTGTCTTGTTCATGTACGGAAGAGACGGTCTCTCCATGAGATGTCCCTTTCCTGTGTTTCCGAACGGTCGTATGGCCGGATGCATCCGGCCATACGGTTCCGTCCCGTTTGCAGAATCTTTCCCTACTGCGAATCCCTCACGCAGCGGAGCTGTTGCCCGGACTTGGTACAGATATAGGCCACATTGATCCTTCCCTCCGGATACTTGGTGGTAAACGTCGTCATCATGGAGAAGAACTGGATATTGGTCAGTTTCGAGGGATCTTCCTTATCCTGGTAAAGCGGAGTGTAGCAGGTCGACGACATGATATAGGTCATCGCCGGCGTACCGAACAGTTCGCTTTTCGAGGTGTTGCCCGAATAGAACTGGGTCAGCTGATACCTGGGTTCGGCCGAAAAATTGGTCATCATCCGCACGCCCGAAACCACGTAATTCCAGCCGGCCTCGTTGAACTTTGCCATATTGCCGCCGCCGTACTCCTGATCGTAAAACAGGGCATCCTCGTTGATCTGGTTGCCGCTTTCGCCGGATGCTGCCTTGTTCGACAGCCCGCAGAGGTTCCATAGGTCTGTGCGGGTCGGGATATGCCATCCCTTCGGACAGATACCCTGCACGCCCTCGAAGTCGTTGCAGTTCTCCTCGGTGACCTCCACACCGCCCAGTGCGGCATACATGTCGTAGAAATAACCGTTCTTCCTGATATCGTCCGCATCGGTCAAGGCCGTAGCGCTGGCGGCGTTGATCGTATTCTCCGAACCGTCCGCGTTGTTGAGCTTGTAGGGGTACCACATGTGACTGTCGGCGACAGGATCGGTCGAAGGCGTGATCCCCTGGGGAATGTAACGCATCGGTTCGGCCATCCAGTACTGTCCGTTGGAGAGTTTCACCGTGGTATATCGTTCGCCGTCATAGAGGAAATAGTTCTCGTCCAGATGCTCCTCGAAGGCCACCTCTTCCGACGGGCCGATCGCCCCTTCGTCCGTCCAGCCGGAGATCTCGCCGCTGAGCGTCACTTGAATGTCGTCCGGAAGGACACGCACGTCCACCGTATACTGACCTCCGGCCTTCAGGTTCGCAGAAGCGAGGTTCTGGCTCATCGTCCTGTCGTCCGTGGTGCTGACCGTCAGCGTAAAGGCCACCTCCTGCGGCACCACGATGGCACGGTACTGTCTGTTCGCCGTCACCTGCTGCGCGGTGATCTCGGCAGCCGAAGCGCTGCCGTCCACCGTAGCGGTCAGGGCAGCCAGATCCACGGTCGCCTTGGGAATCGATCCCCCGAGGACTATGGAACGGATATCCGAACCCGACTCGTTGGTCACATTCACCAACAGTTTGGTCAACAGGTGCTTGAACGGCACCACTACGGCCTGCGCCGTGGGCAGCACCTCGGCCTTGCTTCCGGCGATCAGGTCCGAAGCCCCGTATCCCGTCGTCTGGTCGGTCTGGTCGGTCGCCACGGAAAATTCAGTCGGGGCACCCGCCTCGTCGTACGGATAGTAGGCCGTCAGCGTAGACTTGTCGTTCGCCTCGGCATACCATTGCAGGTTTCCGGAGAACACGCCGTCCCGGAAAGTCATCAACTGATTCTCCGCATATTTGGTTCCGTCCGTTTTGAGGACCGTGAGCCCGATTTGGTCCCCTTCGTCGAAATTCGTCTCCGAAGCCCGGGAGAAATTCAACACGGGATTGATGAGCACCGGGTCTGCTGCGGGTCCGCCCGCCTCGTTTCCGTCTTTGTTGCAGGAGGCCATCACCGCGCTCGCCGCCAACAGGAAAAGTAAACTTTTTTTCATCGTTCGATTGGTTAATGATTTATAAAACATTGAAATTATTCTTGTCATCCGTCAGAATACATATCCCACCTTCAGCATCTCCGCCCAGCGGTTCGCCCCCCCGATGAACCGAAGACCGAACCCGTGGACGAAAGCCGTCCCCAACTCTGCGTAGACCCCCTGGAGAAAGCGATACCGCACCCCGACCCCTATCGACACTCGGGACGCAGACAGGTATTCGTCCTGCCAGTCGAGATACTCCGTGAGCCGGTAGGGCGGATCGCCGGGTTCCGTCTCCGTGGCGGCCTCCAGTTTCCGCTCCGTCCGGCTGCTCGAGGCGAAGGCCGCGTACCCCTTCAGATCGAACCGCCCGACGCGGCGTTCCCCGCAAACATATCCCCGATACAGGGTCATCGTCTGCAACGTCCCGTAGGGGAACATCTGTGTGGCCAGCCGCCGCAGCGACGAGACCTCTGCTCCCAACCGGACCTCCCCTTTCGGAAAGACCGCCTCGTATTCGGGATTCACGCGCAGCAGGCGGCGTTGGAATATCCGGTTCGACCCGTACACGCGGGTCACGGTGACGCCGCCTGCCGTCTCCCGGCCCAGCACGTTCTCGTCGTTGACCTGCCGGCTCCACGAGAACTCCGCACGCAGATAATGCCACACCTCTCCCCGCCGGAAACGGTAACCAACATGCGAGGAGACACGATGGGCCGGAAATTCGAACCACACCGTCTGTTTCTCCCCCGCCGAACCCACCGAACGGAGATACTCCGCATCGACATACAGGCCGTCCTGTTGCACCTGCACGGAAATCCCGTGCATCGTCTCCTTCACGGGAAACCCGTCTACCCCGGACTCCTTGAGATGGACGCCGCTGCCCTCCCAGTCTTCGTATGCACCGTACATCAGCCCCTTGTCCAGAAAAGCGTAGTAGGTGCCCACCGTCGACCCCACCTCCTCGGCCCGAATCGATTCGCTGTTCTTTACGAACACATATGCCAGTCCGAGGGCCGTCCGCCCCTTGTGGTACATCACGCCGGGCGCCACCTTCATCTCCAGCCGGTAGTTGGTGTGACGCAGGTCCTTACGCTTGGCGCAGTTGGCCGCCAGGAACTCCATCTTTCCGCCCAGTCTCCAACGGGGAGCCGCATCTACGGCGATTCCCCCCGTGAACGAATAGGTCTGAAGGTCCTTGCGCCCGGGGGTAAACTCCAACACATCCACCGGATAGAAGCCCGGGCGGATGAACATCGAACCACACATTTCCCGTCCGGAGGTATGGTCGAACGAAAACGACCCCGCCATGGAGTACCGCTCACGATGAGCAATGGTCTTCGCCACGGCCCCCGCACTCCACGCCTCGCGGGCCTGGTAGGTGTCGCGGAACTCCCCCTGCATGCCCCGTCCGTACAGTTCGGCATAGGACACGGTCACACTGTCCATCCGCAGCCCCGCGGCATTCACCCCTGCATTCCAGAAATTGCGCCGCTCGATCCGCTCGTAGGGCTGCGCCGAAAGGACCGCCGCCAACGGCAGCAGGGCGCACAACAAGGCTATTTTTCTCCGTTCAATCATGCAGCGACTGTTGTTCCCGTTCGTAAAAATCCGTCGAAGAGTTGTTCGTATCCATGAGTATCTCGTAGCCGGCCTCCCGGGTGGCCTCCTCGTCCGTACGGCGGTGGAGCGTCCGCCCGGTATAGAGGGCGCTCTGGGTCACATAGCCGGCATCTATCGAAGGCGGGATGCGTTTCTTGTTGTTCGACGATCCTCCGTAGAACACTTCCACGCCGTCCAATACCCATTCCAGTGGAATCTTGACGATACGGTCCACCGTACTGCCGGGTTTCTGTATCACATTCTCCGCTCCGGCCACGAACTCCTGCACCGTGACACCCTGAGCCCTGAATATCGCCACGGCGGGCGAGAACACGGAGAAAGTGAAGGCATTGGCCTGTCCCACCTTGATCACCACGTCCAGATAATGATCCGGAGCAATCCGGTCGCCCGGAGCAGGATGGTAGAGCGTATTCCAGAAATAGACGTTGTTATAGCATACGAAATAACCCTCCCGGTTCAGATTCACCGACAGCGGATACTGTGCCGCATGGTCGATCGCCCCGCAGACCACCAGCACCGCATCCTCGCCGGGCTCCAGCGGAAACGACCTTCCGTTCCCGCCGAACTGCCAGATCGCCTGCACCACCGGCACGAAATCGGGGTACACGCTCGCCCCCGTCTCCGGATCCTGCGTCACCCACACGTTGGTACCCTGCGAATTATAGGGATCGAACGTGGCGAAGCAGAGGCTGTCCAGATACTGCACCTCGGAGTCGTTGTTGTGCAGGATGATATACTTGTCCGACTGGTACTTGCCCTCCTGCGGGTACTTCATGCATCCCCCGCAGTAGATCTCCTTGATGACGATGCTTCCGGCCCTCGAGTGGACCAGCGGCAGACCGATCTCCGCATCCTGGTCCACGACACGGACCATGTCGGCCGTCCCGTTGAAAATGTCCTTTCCGTTGCGGTCCTTTACCATGACGCGGTACAATCCGTTGGTGAGCTGCAGCCGCGCAGTCCCCTCGTCATCGGTCGAAGCCTTGTAGGAATTGCCCCTGTCGATGTCCTCCGCCGTCACGGTGACACCCTCGCGGACCATCTCCGCATAGCCATCGGGATATACGGCCCGCACCGTCAGTGTGTGCACCTCCCCGGAATAGAGCTCCTTCCCCGGTTCGGAACAGCCGGCCGCCCACAGTGTGGCGGCAAACAGCGGTATGAAAAACAGTCGTCTCATCTTCGGTCAGAATTTCAGCCGGCAGGTCAGCCCGTAGTAGAAATCGGGGGTGAATATGGCACCCACACCCGTCGCATACGAGGTGACGTAACGCCGCGAATTGGTAAAATTATTGGCATAAAACGAGAGCGACACATGGTCGCCGATCTCTTTCGTAATACTCAGGTTGGCCGAGAAATAGGGATCGTACCCGTCCCGGGCAAACGTATAGACGTTGCTCGATTTGCGGATCAGATGCGCGAAGGCGGGATCGTCGGCCTCGGCCTGCGTGAAAGGATGGATATTGCCGTCCGTATCCATGTAGGCCACGGGCCGGATGGCCGTGTAGGAGTCTCCCCCGTAAATGTCCCCGTCCGTAGGGACGTTGCTGTCCTCCGTCACGGTAAAGGCATAGGGACGTCCGCCGTACTCGGACAGCCGCTGCGAACGCCTCAGCAGCGCCATCTCCAACCGGCAGGAGACCACGAGGCGTGCTCCGGGGATATGAGTGATCGCCGTCACGTTGGCGTCCAGCCGACAGGTCCGCTCCCCGTTGTAGGAGTCCGCTCCCGCATAGATACCCACATACTGATAAGAGCGGTTTGCGATCGACGTGTGCGACCACCCGGTATTGTAGTAATATGTAAGCTGGTCGTCCACGTATTCCGTCTGAGTGAAGGCTGCGTCCACCCGCACCTGCGTGCGGACAGGCACAATCTCCGGAAAATCCACGATCAGTTCCGCCCCCCGACGGGTGATGTCGGTCCCGTTGTCGGGCGAAGTCGAGGCCACGAAGGTCCGGTCGGTCACCTTCAGCGCCATCTCCGTCCAGGAATCCTCCCGTCCGCCGCGCACGTACACCGCCCCGGTCTGGCTGTCTACCTTCACCTCCGGATCCGAGGGCATGGAGAACCCGTCGGGCAGTTGCAGTACGTTGTATGAAAACGGAGTGTAACTCCTCGCATATTTATAGGGAAGCCTCGTGCGGTTATGATAGCCCACCAGCGAGATCCGCACTCTTCCGGCCTCCGCCTCCACGCCGATCTCCGCGTTGTGGTTGCGCTGCCAGCGCAGATTCCCGTTGTGCAGCAGGGTATAGGGCTGGGTGTAATACACGTATGAAGAACGGTTGTTGTCATAGGAAAATCCGAAAGTCTGAATGTCCCGGTACTCCTGCGCCGGATAGAGCACCCAGTAGGAAGGCAATTTTTCGGTGACGCCCCATCCTCCACGTACGGTCACACCGCGGCCCATCCTCCACCGGACATTGAAACGCGGCGAAAAGGTGTTCAAATGGTCGTAATGCGATCCCCGGACGAACACGTTCTCCATCCGTACGCCGGCCATCAGTTCCAGCGAGGTCCGTCCCACAGGAAGTGTCAGATTCTCTTCGGCATACGCCGAAAGGTTGTGCATGTAGGGATAGGAGGAATAGGGTCGAGGACGATAGCCGTGCGGCGCCAGTCGGGGATCGAGGTAATACTCCCCCTCTCCCGCGTTGCCTGTGGCCTTCCACTGCACCCCGGCCTTGAGCCGGCTGAACAGAGGGCCGACACGGCCGTTGAGTTCGTACTTCAGCGAGGCCGTATAGTCCAGTTCCCGGGAATCCACCACCTGGTCCGAAAAATAGATATAGGGCAGCTTGTCCGCCAGAAAATAGCCTTCCGAAGCGGCATGGGCGGCCGGTTGTTCCGAAGCCTCGGAACAGTAGGCATGGTCGCGGGTACGCCGGTCGTTATAGAACAGCGAGGCGTCGAACTTGAGATTGGTGATCCACGGCCGGTTCAGCAGCCACACGAGCGCGACGTCGGCCCGCACGACATTGTCCCGTTCTCTGGTCCAGGAGCCGGTAAAGGCGTCCGGATCGTCCTCCGTATTCATTCCGCCCACGTTGCCCGACACGCCGGCCCGGAGTTTCAGCACCTTGCGGAACGTGTTGCTGTATCCCACCGAAAATCCGCGGCGGGTATAAGAGGCATAAGGCGAGGAGAGTTTCTTTGTGGCCCGAGTCCACTCACCGTCGATATTGAGCGCACCACGGTTTCCTCCCAGGTCGAACCCTTTCGAGAAGGCAAACTGGTAAGTCCTCGGATTCACGGCCGTGGAGACGTTCCACGGCGTATGGCCCCTCCGGGTATGGATTCGGACGATCCCGCTGTTCAGGTCGCCGTATTCCGCCGACGGCACACCGGTGATCACCTCCACCGATTCGATGTTCGACACGGGAATGTTCCGGGTATCCACCCCGCCCGGCGCTCCGAAAGAGGCGTTGTTGCCCATACGCACACCGTCCACCTCCACGACGGTACCAAACGGAGCATTGCCCGCATCGGAACCTCCTCCCCGCAGGGAGAAGGCACGTGCCGTGGTCAGGTCGGGATTGACGGTCTTGCCGCCGGGCAGCAGGGCAGCGATGTCCGAGACATTGGACATCTGCAGGTGGTCGAGGGCGTTTCTCCCGATCACCAAAGTCGTGTTCAGGCTCTGTGGACGTGCCTGGGCGGTCACCACCACGTCGCCGATCTCCAGCGACATCGCCCGCATCCGTATATCGAGACTGTCTGTATCCCTGCGGATATCGAGAGGACGGGCGACTTTGGCATACCCTAAGAAAGAGACCTCCAGCACATAATCGCCTTCAGGAATCCCTTCGATGACGAACCGCCCGTCGCGTCCGGACGTGGCCCAGAGATAAGTGCCCTCCAGCACGACGGACGCACCCCCTATCGCTTCTCCCGACTCGGCGTCCCTCACCTTTCCCGCGATACGCCGGAGCGGATCCGCCGGGGAGGCCACAGCGACCGTGGCAGACAACACACTGATTACCAGCAATATGCCACACACGAAACGAACACTCCTGAATATATGTATCTGACTCAACGACATTTTTCGGAAATTCGGTACAAATTTCCGGAGAAAACACCATCGGAATCAATCCTCACAAATAGGTATTTCCTGAATCGCTCTATCCACAAAAGTAGGTATCCAGCAAAAAAGGCGGCCGAAACCGCCTGAAAATCCGATTCCCCGACACGCCTTCCCCCCTCTCCCGGGAGACGACCGTACGACCTCTGAAATCCACGTCGATATTATGATCTTTCGCTCCGACATATGTGCTTGTAAAAAGCGACAATCCGCACATTAGTCCTTTCATCTCGTCGGGAAATTTAACTCATTTCTGACAATAACTTTGGATTTTTCTTAATATGTCTGGACGACGATATGATCTGCAAAAAGGGATACAAGCCATCAATAGACAAAACTTATACACAATCTTTTAGGTGGGGCCGGAATAATGGTCCGGCCCCTTCCCTCAATGAAATGTATGTCTTGGAGTAAAAGTCACCGTATTTATTTGATATATCTGTAATTAATAGGCACTGTTAAATAGTTAAACTGACGCCCAAACGCTGTAACAGGAATCTTCATATTTTTCAGTTTCTTTTCCAGCATCATAAATACTTCGGGAGGTACATGGATATAATTATCATACGACTCTACCATCTCGAAAACAACATCTTTGACCTTTCCAGATTCATTCGGGGCTACATAAAGAAAAATTAGGATTCGGTTATTCTTAGGTGGTAAATACTGTTCATAAGGTGCAAATGCTGCATGCAATAATTTACTCATAGCATTTACCAATCCCTCTGGTAAATCATAGCATGGTTTTGACAACATATCTTCATAACTGATTGCAGTATTCATAGGTTCTCCGTTTTTAAGCGTTTGGGGAACATTTACAAAAACTGCATCCTGATTGTACAGCGAAATTGCTCCGCCTTCATTTATACAAACGTATTTAACCGTATCTCGAACAATGACTTCGGATTTGCCATAATAGGTCTGAGCGATAACATGGCCCGATGCAATAAAAGCAAGGGTTGTTATCAATAAATGCATTGTTTTTATTCCGACTTGAGTCATAAACATACTTCCTGTCAATCTGTTTCAGAGTTTCCGATCGGTCACGCTTGATTGTGGCGCATAAATCTAACTTTTGCAATTTGAGCTTCTGCCGTTCCGCTGAACTTACCTTCATTCTGATTATCGACGAAACGACGGTATATTTCATTTTCCATGAATCGTAGAATGAGTTCATGGGCAGTTACGCTTATTGATAAAAAACGAATTGCGGATCAGTAATTCAGCCACGCTTTGAAAGCCGATACCTTCTCTTCACTGACGGTAATCTTCTCCTTATGCGGCGGGCGCACTGTCACCGACACCTTCCCGTTGAAATAAGGCTCAATGCGGTCGATGGCACCGACCGAGAGCAATACCTGCCTGTTTGCCCGGAAAAAACGGTCAGGATCGAGTTGCTCTTCAAGGCGGCTCAACGAAAAATCAATAACATGCGAAACCCCATCGCACGAGACCGCGGTCGTCACCTTGTTTTCGGAGTAAAAATAGGCCACATCATCGATCTGCAAGGTGTGGAAACGATCGACGCCCGCAATCAGGAAACGCGTGCGGTACTTTTTCTCGCGGCTCTGCAAGGCGTCGAGCAACATCGACAAATAGTCATCCGGTCGTTGTATCCGAGTCAGATTTTCGTATTTTGTAATTGCATCGGCCAGCCGCTCCTTGTCCACGGGCTTAAGCAGATAATCGATGCTGTTCACGCTAAATGCCCGAATGGCGTATTCGTCGTAGGCGGTCGTAAAGATGACAGCGGAAGCGAACCGCACCTTGGAAAGCAGGTCGAACGACGTTCCGTCCGAAAGGCGGATATCGAGGAACAGCAGATCGGGATGATCGTTCGCAGCAAACCACGCAGCGGCCTCCTCTACGCTACCGGGCAATACCTCGATCTCCCATTGCGGACGCAGGCTGGCCACAAGGGAACGGAGCAGACGGGCTGCAGGCACTTCGTCTTCGATAATGGCAACACGGAATCTATTCATTGCAAAGCGGAATTTTAACGATAAACCGAGTCTCGCTCCGCTGGATTTCAATTCCTCTGCCGAGTGCCATAAGACATCGGTTGTGGAGATTCTGTAATCCAACCCCAGTCGAATTTTCTTTATGGCGGGGGTGAAGCGTATTGACGACCGAAAGGATGCCATCGGCCACAGACAGCGAGATCAGCATGGGATATGTTGCGGAAACGACGTTATGTTTGACGACGTTTTCCAGCAGAAGTTGCAATGTCAGCGGTGGCAGTTGCGCTTCCATATACTCCTCGGCGACATGCATCTCGAAACGAATGCAGTCGCCCAACCGGACCCGGTGCAGGAAAAGGTAGGCCCCGGCGAAATGCAACTCGTCGGCAAGCGTCACAAATCGCTTGTGCTGACTTTGCAACACATATCGATAGACATCCGAAAGGTTACGGGTAAAGGTTACGGCCCGTGTCGGATCGTATTCGATTTCGGCGATCAGCGTATTGAGACTGTTGAAGAGAAAATGCGGATCGAGTTGCTGTTGCAGCGCCGTGTAGCGGGCCATATCGGTCTCTTCCTGCAGGGCTGCCGAAAGGCGTTGCAACCGGAGCGCTTCGCGCATCGAGTAATTGGCCGAAAGCAACCCCAATACGGCCAGTTCGACCAGCCATACCAAAATCAGAATTCGCACCTTTTCGTTGGAAAAAGTGAAAGGCGATGCGGCGCCGACGAGTAAGTTAACCAAAACCAGCAGCGCATAGTTAATTCCAAACATCAGCAATATGGCGATCGCATAAGAAATCACGAGCCGCAACCATCTTCGGCCGCCAAGCAAGTACTGGTTGTTCAGCCAAATGCTCATCCGAACGACCACCTCACCCAGCAGATTGAAGATAACGATGAAAAAGAGGTAGACCCACCATGTCCCCAGACGCGCCACCGCCTCCGGAGGCAGATTGGTATAGTTTCCCAGCAGCAGGCAGGCGAAAATACCCAGCCCGGAGAAGAGCACCGTACGCAGCAATCTGTTTTTTTGTGAATCGGTCATGACGTAAAGGTATACAAAATTACGGTCGGTTGTATCCGTTCGCGGCTTTGATCAGATCTGCAAAACGGAGTTACGCGGCGAGGCATCAGAGATGGTTTCCGCAACATTTTCCACAGGTAAAACGGCCCCTCCGATCCGTATTTCGATGTCAAACGGCAAGTCGACAAACGAGTTGAGTGCCATCAATCCAACTTCGTAATCGCTTCGAGCCTGCAAACAACGGTATTCGGCTTCATTGCGATCTACCTCGACAGCCAGCAACTCCTGCCGGTCGGCACAGGAAGTCGCAAACAGAAATACGAGCAGTAAAGAGGTGATTTCTTGACTCATTGTGGTACAAACTTTTTATTCAACGGTAAAAATAGTCGGATATATCATGTCGGTTCGGATCTACTTGCTAAATGCCGGGAATCGGATTCCGAAAATAAACGTCCGAATCTGGAAAGACGAATATCCGAACAAACAGACAAGGTTCAAAATGCCTCGGTCATATTCATGTAGAAGAGCACACCTTTTTGCCCCGGTTCACGCCCCACGTCGAACCGGAAATTCTTCTTCGGTTGTACCTGCACACGAAGTCCGGCTCCATAATTCCATTTCCAGTTGTTCCAACCCGCAGGCGTTCGTCCGATAGTACCTGTTCCGCCCCAGACGACGAACCCCAGTTTCGACCAGATGTTGCCCCGACGATACGACTCCTCGGATCCAAACATATGACGATACTCCACGATTCCGTAAGCCATCGATTTGTCGCGGTATTTGCCCCAATAGTATCCGCGCAGATCGAACGGAGAACCAAACATCGGCAACTCCGTAAAAGGGATATCCCCGAATCCCATCTGTGACCGGGCCGTCCAGGCCAATACACTGCGGCGGTTGAAAAGGGATACAAACTGGCGGTACTCAAGATCGAGCCGCTGATAATTGTAGGTACTACCCAAGGGCCTGAGATAAAAAGTTCCCGTAGCCCCGAGTAGAAGTCCCCGTGACGGAGTAGCAACGTCATCTCGCGTATCATACTGAATGATCCCCCCAACTCCGACACTGGTATAACGAGACTTGTATTGCGTAAAATAAGGATCAACGGCCATCACTGGATTTATGTCTGTCGAAGAAGTATGGTTCACATCGGCCAAAGCCCCCAGATAAAGCGACGGCCGAATCTCCCATACGAAACGAGGGTGGAATTGAAAGGCCTGCTTGTGAAATTCGGTCGTTTCTTTCCCCTTCTCGGTGTGCTCGATCGTTTTATAACCGACTCCGTAATAGTTACTCGGTTCATCACGGTAAGAGTATTTGAGATAGATGCGGAATCGATTCTGTTTCATGAACAAGGCTCCGGTTCCGCTAACGACGATCGTACCGTTGAGCGAAAGATTGAATCCGATCGGCAGGAACGAACGTTGCGATATCGTATCGGCCCTGTTCATCCGAAACGAAGTTAACATCGCTCCGCCAATACCGAACGACGCTTCGGGAGTATAGGAAGGACCTCCAAGCACGGAAATCCAGACATTCTTGCGGCGACGAATCGAATCGCGGCGCATCTGCCGCAGCTCCGACTTCGATTGTACGACGGAATCCTTCGCCGTCATCTCGCACCACCCCCCGGCAGAAACGGCATCCCGGGCCCGAGCCGTCGCCAAGCAAAGGACCATCGCCAGAACAAGGCTGAACCGAAAGCCGGTCATGGTCGGTAATTCCATTGGTACAACGCTTCGCCCCAGTGGCGCTCGACCGTCAACAGGGTCTGAGGATCGAAACGGTAGTTTTTTTTACGGAATCCCCGCTGCCCCTCGAGATAACGTTCCATAGCAGACCGCACACGCTCGAAATCTCCGAGTGACAGCTTACGGTAAAGGGCTTCCGCCGTTTCGAGCGGATGTGCCTCGAACTCCTCGAAACGCACCTCGGCGAGATGTCCCTCGGGAATCAGCCCCTTCTCCGCCTCGTAGCGCTCGTACAGCGCCCGGTAATTGAGCAGGATCTCGCGCTCCAGCTCCTCGTCGGAGATCGTTTGCAACTGGATTGAAGCGAGCGTATTACGGAAGAAACTGCGTGTAGATTCGAATACGACATAGGGATTGCGGACCAGGTAGATGAATTTCGCGTCGGGATACATTTCGAGCAACATCCTGATCCGACCCGTATGAGGCGGATTCTTGCTGAGAAACCGCTTTTTTCCCGTGACGTGCAATGCGATGCGAATCAGTTTGTCGAGTGCCTGCCTGAACTCCTGCCGCTCCGCTTCGGTCGCAGTCGTGAAAGTGAGATACTTATCCCGGTATTCGGCCATGCGGCGGGGGAACATCCAGAAATGGTAGTACGCGCAAGCGGTCATGTTGCTCAAGGCGAACTCTTCCTCCTGCGGAAGATCCACACCCAGCGCCATCGAATCGGTCGGCCGTTCGGAGGGCATGACCAAAGACATGCAGCGCTTGAAGAAAGAGCGGCCCCAAAGCATCAGGTGAGGAAACACCGTCTGATAGGTCGAGCAGCAACCGAAACTATCATCGCACGAAAGGACGTTATGAACGAAAGTCGTGCCGCTGCGCCAATGGCCGAGTATGAACACCGGAGCTTCCGTACCTGCGGTTTCGGACAGTGCGGCATAACGTTTTTCGTTGATCGCGTAGAACGGGTCGAGCAGACGTCGTACACATTTCGTCGTGACGAATTTGCGGTGACGATCTTTGTCGATCTCCGCTCCGCGGATCACGGTTTCAAATGTCTTTCTGTCGGCGCCGACAAGTGTATTGACCGGCAAATTTTCGAATTTCAGAAGTCCCATCAGTACATTATTTT
>CALVFY010000001.1 GCA_944326945.1 uncultured Rikenellaceae bacterium | reverse complement strand
GAAGCTATGGTACAGATTGCATTCATCCAAATCATGCTTAACAGATTTATCGAATGAAATCAAAACAGCTTCTTAGGATTGTCATACATAAGCGGGAAGCCGTACCATATAATATAGCACAACTCCACCTCCGGAATGACCGGATATATTTTCACAGATTAATTATACGGTGCGATAATAACTCTCCACACCGAGTCTAAAGAAGAGAAAACCTGATATTTTCGACTCAATTCACAATCGAAAGGAACAGAATGACCTTTTAGATCATTTGGGCAGACTGTATGTAACAAATAAAACATCCCGATCTCTATAATTGTAATGTAAAAATATAATATCTAACATTACCAGCATCGCCCTGTTCCCTTTTTGTATCGTTTTAAAGTCAAATGGTATCAAATAACACGCAATAAATTACCAGTCTCAAAGAAAACAAGAGACCTCTATCATTCGGCGACAGAATCTTTTATATCATTGATTTCCACCAGTTTATTAACGATTGCATAAATCGTCAAACCGGCCGGACTATGAATCTGAAGTTTGGCAGCGATATTCCTCCGATGTGTAATAACCGTATGGGTAGAGAGACACAATTGGGCTGCAATTTGCTTGTTTGTCAACCCTTTAACTACACCGACAACGATCTCCTTCTCCCGAACACTGAGCGTCTCCTGGCGTGGACCGTTTTTAGGTTCTTTTCCGTTTAAACGAAACAATTTCTCTCGAATCTGTTCAGCCGTATCATATACCGTAATAACCTCATCATAAGCCTTCAGGGCAGCATGATCGGTCAACGAATACTGCAATGCCACACAACGCAACGAAGGACATCCGGCCTCATTTCTGATCTGTTTCAACGAGAAAAGCCCCAACAGAGAAGGATTGATAATCAACACATCGGGTTGTTGCCAACAAAGCGATTTGGCAAGTTGCTCGACCTGAGCAATCTCCACGATCTGAATATTCAACCCGTTAAGCCGTCCCAGTACAGAAAGCAATCCGCTCCGAATAATCAACGAAGGTTCTGCCACAGCTATTTTCAAGGAAGTATTCATCGTTTTTCACCCCTTTCCTGTTCCAGACGAGACACCAAAGGCACCAGCAGACAATCCTCTATTCTGTTATGAGAAGCCAGTTCATCCGCGCAGGTAAAAATATCAAACAACACTCCGTTGAGTTCGTTACTACTACGGGCCGGATAGTATTTTATCAGAATATTTTTCAACTCCGTCAGCCGTTCTTCCACATGGTCATGCTGCCTACGGAAAATATCAATGTTATACCCATCCGGATGACCATTCACCAACGAACAAATATAGGGAAAGACCGTTTGATCCTCATAGTTCATATGGCGACGCACTTCAGCCACATACTGATCGAAGAACCGAAGAATAACGAACGAAAGATCGCTCTGCCCACAATCAATCGCTTCGATCAATGCGCGTCGGATGGCGGGTAACCGGAAATCGAGGAAATAGGCATGCGAACGCTGAAGGTAATCGACAATAGCGCCTGCATCGAGTGAAACATCCACCTCTACAGGATCCTCCTCGTCGAGCAACAGATTGACGATTGCCAGGAACACCCGCACGTCCACTCCCGAATCGGCACATACTTCGGCAATCGTCTTATCTCCGAAACCGAGTACAATTCCGAATCGACTCATAACCAATAGCATCGGATAGTTGTCCCCTACCAGATCGCTCATTCGTTCCGATCCGTCGTATTTTCCCAGTTTATGCATAACCTCGTGATATGAAAATGGCTCCTCTGTCACAAAGATAACTTTTTTCACATTCCACCGCAAAAGTAACCGACAGACATTTCATCTGCAATCCACACAAATAGGTATTCCGCCCCACTCCGCCTACCTACATCACGTTACCACACAAGGAGGACGATCCCCGTACTGGACCGTCCTCCGCAATCTTAAACAGATGGGAATCAGCTTAAGCTATGAAAAATTGTTTTAAAGAGCGGCTCGACGACGACAGAACCGTTCGCATTGTATCGACACATCGTATCCAAGCATGGTTCCGAGCATAAAATCCTCTTCGGGCGTCAGTTTGTTAAGCGGTTTATCCACAAAGGCCCGCACGGTCTCCAGACAGATCCTCTTACCGAAAAACAGATTGACCTTCTCTTCACCCACGGGCTGAATCAAATAGTCGATTCCCTGACGCTCGAGCCGTTCGGAGAGCAACTGAGCACACGTAGGACACATGGTACAGAGCACCAAACTACGGATACCCTTTTGATACTCATAGATGTGATGAAGAAACATCTTCATCTGTCCGAACCGGAGGTAATCCTGCACACTCATGCTGTCTGTTGCTTTACCAGATTAGCCCAAGAGGCAAGACGAGCCTCCGTCCTATCGGCTTCATTCACTTCATCCACGGCCAATCCCACGAATTTACCCTCCTTGCAGAGTGCAGATCCCGTCTCGGCATAACCTTCCGGCGAATAAGCACCCACAAAACGACAACCACTCGAGGAGAGTGCGTCATAGATCAACGCCAGCGCATCACAAAAAGTATCCGGATAGGATTCCGCATCGCCACAACCGAACAAAGCGACACTCTTTCCCGAAAGATTCTCCGCAGAGAGAGCCTTCAGAAAATCATACCAATCATCCTGCAATTCTCCGCACCCCCAGGTAGAAGATCCCAACACAAGCACCTCATACTCTGCCGTTTTCTCGACAGGGGTATTCGACACATCATACACATCATCCGCCGTCACGCCCAAAGCATCGGCCACACGTGCCGCCAATTCTTCCGTCGTTCCGGTGGTACTGCCATAAAATATTCCGTACTTTTTCATGTCGTTTCCGATTTTTCACAAAAATAGGGAGAGTCCGCCTCCCGCCCAATACCTAAAAAAAGCGAAAATGCCCCGTCGGAATACCTATTACAAAGAATTAGCGAAGAATTTCACGACCCGCTTCGGGCCTCTTTCAACGTCGGCACATAGGTCCCTGATCCTTGTCTACAACGGATTCCATCCATCAGTTCCGGCCGGAGTCCGCATATAGAATCTGCACAGAAATTTCTCTTTTCTGTCAAGGTAATTGCCAATCCCGTCACCATATATCGCCATAAAAAAGACGTCCGGCAAAACCGGACGTCCTTTTCGACATATTTCGGAGCTGTTAGAACCGATAGGTAAAGCCCAGACGGCCGTAAGCTCCGTTGTATTGCAGTTCGTACACACGCGATTTGTTCCCGATATAGGTATATTTCTCGGCATTGAGCACATTGACAGCCTCTGCCCAGAAAGTCAGACCTTTGCAGATTTCGAACGAACCGTTCACATCCATCTGCCAACGGCCATCCAACCATTGATCCTCTTCGGGATTCGAACCGAAGGCCACGATATACGAACCATTGTAGTTGAATGCAGCCTGCAGGGTCAAACGTTTCGAAGAGTAAGCCAATGCGATATTGGCGGTATGGTCGGCTTGTCCCGGCAGACGGGTCTTACCACGAGCCACATCGGTCTGAGCTCTGGAGTGTACATAGGTATAGTTGCTGGTGAACACCAAATTCTTCAGGAATCCCGGCAAGAAAGTCAAGCTGGAGTTCAACGTAATTTCAGCACCGAAAACATTGGCTGCCTCACCATTCTGAGTCTGCGTAACGCGCCATCCGTTGAAGAAATCGCCGAACTGTCCGTCACGAGCAACACCCTCGCTCAAATAGTGGAATCCACTGATATGTTTGTAGAATACACCTCCGGAGATAAGACCCACGTTCGACAGATAACGTTCGAACAAGAAATCGAGGTTGTGAGCATAAGCAGGTTTCAAATTGGGGTTACCCAGGGTCACCTGTTCCGGATCGATAGACATATCCTGTTTAGGAACCAATTCATCCAGATTAGGACGCGAATAACCGGTTGTCCATGCCAAACGGAAAATGGTATTCTTATTCACATCCCATTTGAACTGTACATTGGGCAGGAATTTGGTATAGCTCAGCGTAGAATCGGCAGGTTCCTTCGTATAGTCCACAAAATCTTCTTCATCTGCATCATAAATACGGGTAATCTTGTTTGCTTTATAAGACACCTTGGTATTTTCGATACGAGCACCCACCAATACCATCAACTTATTGAACTGCATTTTGTTCATTATGTAGAAGGCACCGATATTTTCCCGGCCGTCATAGTAATATCCATCCCGAGCACCATTCGAGGTAATTTCGTTGATGGTAACCTCCGAAGGATTGCTTGACAGGTAAGACTGTACTTTGCCCAGATCGGGAGCAACGCCGAACGGAATGTGTCCATCGAGCCATTTGCTATCGAGTTGGGTTTTGTAGAGCATATTGGCCAACGTATTCTCGCTGCTAGCAGCTACATCGTAAATATTGCAGTAATCGGGCACATATCCCGTGCTGTACATGAATTTACCTTTGGCACCGAATGAAAGAGTCGACGCAAACTTATCGGCAATGAAATAGTTGTACGAAGCATTACCTCTGGCCGTAAAGTTGTGTGCATAGTTGTTATAGTTCCAGTTTTCGCTGATATAGAGGTTATAACGCTCTAATGCATTAGGAGCCGTCTCGCCTTCCGGCATCCAGGCATCCGTATTGTAATAATCCATGGTCAGATACTTGGTAGTAATCGAAGGCATGGTAGCAATAACCGTTCCTTTGGGGATCTCGATACCTGCTACCGTTTTACCGGCACGCCAGTCAGGAGTCTGGAATCCATTCATCTGGCTCTTATAGAACGTACGGGACTGACTGTAGAACAAACCTGCATCGATTTTCCAGCTACCGAGCGTCGTTTCACCATCCAGATTGAAACTCAAGTTGTTGTTGGTCTCATAGGAATCGGTCACCTGAGCGACATTACGGATACGGTCGGCACCCAATACGCCGTTGCCCATATCATAGTAGTTACCGCGGAAACGGCTCCGGTTACGATACCGCGTACCGTCTTTCGTAAACTGGTTGAAAATCGTACTGAAGACGATCTGCGTGTTCTGGTTGGGAGCATAATCCAACGTCAAAGTAGCACCCTGACGAATGTTTTTGGTATTCTGGTAGCGATAACGGAAATCGGTCGGCACATATCCCGTAGTCTCTTCGCCTGTCTCATTGTTCGTAATGGTCTGTTCCTGCCAATCCTGTGCCTCCAGACGGTCATAGCCATCGGCGGTGTTAAAATAACTGTAATTGGCGGAGATACCGAAACGTCCATTAGGATTTTTGTTATTGGCGAAGAAACGTTGCGAATAATTGAATTTACCGTTCCAAGCCATCTTATCCCGCAAGAAGTTGTAACCGGTTCCCAGATCTACTTTAAACGAAGGTTGCGTCGAACGAGCCGTAGCCGTACGCAGGTTGATCACACCGGCGATAGCATCACCATCATTCGAAGGCAACAATGTTTTCTGCACCTCCATCGAAGCGAGCACATCGGAAGGAATGATATCCAGATTCGGGTTACGACGACCTCCTTCGGCCGATCCCATCAACTGCTCACCGTTGATATTGATGTTAGTAAAGTTACCCGGAGTACCACGCATCTGTACCTGCTCTCCGTCCGAAGTAACACCGCTCAAACGGCGAAGTGCATCGGTTACGTTCAGGTCGGGGAAACGTCCCATCTGATCGGCCGAAAGCACCTGCATCATGTTGTCGGCAGCACGTTGTTGGTTCAAAGCCCGTTGTTGCCCATCCACAACGGCCGAAACCACAACGCCTTCAATCTTGGTGGAAAGCTGCTTCATCACGAAGTTTTCCGTAGTGGTCTTACCAGCTTCGATTTTTACTTTTCTGCTAATCGGAGTATACCCCAGATAATCAACAGTAACCGTTACGCTGTCACCCGGAGTGATTCCCCGCAGCGTATAGTACCCATCCAACTCGGTAGCCGTACCGAGCGTAGTTCCCTTGATCAATACTGTTGCACCTGGCAGCGGACTACCCGATTCATCGGTCACCCGACCGGTCAGGTTACCTCGAGATTGAGCCCATGCCGTAGCTGTAGCGCTCAACAAAACCACCAGTAACAAGAGATTCTTGGCTGTGTGTTTCATAATTTTAACGATTAGGTTAATAACTAAAATATTTTAGGCTAAAAATCACAATAGAAACCGAGCGGCGTCGGCATCCAGGAAGAGGGTCGCATCGTCATGACGACGCAAAATGGAAGCAGGACATGATTCAGCCACAGGGCCTTCGATCGTCTTCCGCACCGCCTCTGCCTTACGTTCGCCGGGGACTACCCCCACTATCGTACGACAAGAGAACAAGGCAGGGATGGTCAGCGTCAACGCCGAAGTCGGCACCTGGTCGATCGAAGCGAATTCGCCATCGTTAACCTGTTGCTGACGGCAAACCGTATCAAGTGTCGTCAAACGCACCCAACGAGGATCATTAAAATTCGCTTCGTGAGGATCGTTAAAAGCGATGTGGCCGTTCTCTCCGATACCCAAACTTACGATATCCATCGGAGCCTCTTTCAACAAGGCTTCATACCGGCGACACTCAGCCTCTTTATCTGTAGCAGCCGGATTCACACAGTTGACCGAGCCGAAAGGTTGACGGTTAAAAATCGCTTTTTTCAAAAAGTTGCTGAAATTCTGGGGTGCATCGGCTCCCAGACCCATATATTCGTCCATATGGAAGGCGTCGATACGATTGAAATCAATCTGGTGGTCGGCAGCCAATGCATCCAGAAAATCGCTTTGAGAGTGTGCTGCCGCAAAAATAGCCCTTACACGATCCTGTGCAGCCAACATTGACTGAACTCGATCGCGATAAAATTCATAAGCGGCTTGGCCCATCTGTTTGCGATCAGCAAAAATCAACACATTCAGTTTATCTACCTGAAACTGTTTAATCGGTGAATACATAGAGATTGAAAAAATAAAAAAACTATTTCTCGAATTTCAATGTATAATATTGTGCCAAAAAGCGAAGTGCAAATGAAGTACCCACATCGCGTTGGGTCATCCATACCCGTCCTTTCTTGACGCGATAACGCGTATTAACGACAGCACCACGCACATTGGGATCGGGATGATCCTGGGCATAACGATTGGTAATCAACCATTGTGCGCTCTTTTCGTAATTGGGCACGAACTCGTCATAACCGTATCCGGCCAGCCGCATCCATACAATCCCTGCGAAAGCCACGGCCGAACCGCAAATCGAACCCTTGTCGAAACTTCCGTCCAGATAGTTGTCATAATAGATCGTACCGTCTTTCCGTTGAGCCTTGGCATACAGACGAGCCGTTTTGGCCGCCGCTTCCAGATATTTGCGGTCTTTTGTCAGCTCATATGTATCCAGCAACGACTCGGCATACCACAGATTGAAACGCGGATGGAACGAACCGGCCTCCTTATCATTGGGATGATAATCCATCCAGGCACCTTCGGGAGCCTGTTTTTCAATCAACGAATTGGATAGCAGAATGTGAGCATCCTTGAAACGCTCCTCGCCCGTCCACTGATAGACATCGAAGAAAGGAGAGCCCTCGGTATTGGGACGCAAATCGAGTCCCAATCCATCCCGGTCGGTCTTCAGCACTTCTCCGGTCTTCAGGTCCACGATATCATAGCATACGCCCATCTCGGGAGCATACATGTTTTCCAACATCCACGTAATGGCACTGGTTGCTACCCGGGCATACTTATCATCGCCCGTCGCCTTGCTCAATTCGAACAGACCATGCGATCCATCGGTAACCGTCGAAAAAACGATATGGTCGTTACCCCGCGAATCGCCATGCGTAGCAGCCACCATTCCTTTAAGTACCGGATTGTCTTTGATCTCCAGACCGATCCACCATTCACCGGCCCGTTTTGCCGCATCGAGATACTTCTGATTACCCGTCACCCGATAAGCATCCACCAGACCCAGAATGATCTGACCCGTATGCCATGGCTCCTCGTAAGGATACCATTTACCGAGAATCATGTTGTAATCGCAACGCGACTTGCCCGCCGAATCGAGCAGCACATCGCTCGCATAGACGGCACATTCGTTCAGGGCCTGCAACACCTGCTCCTGCTGACCATCCTTCGCCGAGGCGTTACACCCCACGAACGATGCCACTACACCCAGGGAACAAACCCACATCATCCACTTTTTCATTATTGTCTTAATTAAAAATTTAACTATCTATTTTTTAAACTTGAGCTGATAATACTGAGCCAGGAAACGCATTCCGAATGAGGTACCCACATCGCGCTGAGTGAGCCATACCCGTCCTTTCTTGACGCGATAACGCGTATTAACGACAGCACCACGCACATTGGGATCGGGATGATCCTGGGCATAACGATTGGTAATCAACCATTGTGCGCTCTTTTCGTAATTGGGCACGAACTCGTCATAACCGTATCCGGCCAGCCGCATCCATACAATCCCTGCGAAAGCCACGGCCGAACCGCAAATCGAACCCTTGTCGAAACTTCCGTCCAGATAGTTGTCATAATAGATCGTACCGTCTTTCCGTTGAGCCTTGGCATACAGACGAGCCGTTTTGGCCGCCGCTTCCAGATATTTGCGGTCTTTTGTCAGCTCATATGTATCCAGCAACGACTCGGCATACCACAGATTGAAACGCGGATGGAACGAACCGGCCTCCTTATCATTGGGATGATAATCCATCCAGGCACCTTCGGGAGCCTGTTTTTCAATCAACGAATTGGATAGCAGAATGTGAGCATCCTTGAAACGCTCCTCGCCCGTCCACTGATAGACATCGAAGAAAGGAGAGCCCTCGGTATTGGGACGCAAATCGAGTCCCAATCCATCCCGGTCGGTCTTCAGCACTTCTCCGGTCTTCAGGTCCACGATATCATAGCATACGCCCATCTCGGGAGCATACATGTTTTCCAACATCCACGTAATGGCACTGGTTGCTACCCGGGCATACTTATCATCGCCCGTCGCCTTGCTCAATTCGAACAGACCATGCGATCCATCGGTAACCGTCGAAAAAACGATATGGTCGTTACCCCGCGAATCGCCATGCGTAGCAGCCACCATTCCTTTAAGTACCGGATTGTCTTTGATCTCCAGACCGATCCACCATTCACCGGCCCGTTTTGCCGCATCGAGATACTTCTGATTACCCGTCACCTTGTAACTGTCCAGCAATCCTAAAATAATCTGTCCCGTATGCCACGGCTCCTCGTAGGGGAACCACTCACCGAGGATCATGTTGTAATCGCAACGCGATTTCCCCTCCTCATCCAACAGCACATCCGTTGCATAGGTCGCACAGCCGTTCAATGCCGTCAGCACCTCCTCTTTCGAAGGATTCTGTCCGAAAACCGTCCCTCCGAACAACAAACACAGGCAACATATCAAACCTCTTTTCATCTCTCTTCGCTCTCAGTTTGTTTATTGGATTCTATATTTCTGTTTGTGAGCCTGAATCTCACGTCCGTCGATCCGGAATGAGAATTTCCAGGCATTAACTCTCTGTTTCGATTTAACGATCAGGCGGTTGTTGCCCTCTTTCAATTTCAGCGGCACAGCATACTTATCCGCTGCAAATTCGAGTTCCCGTCCGCTACGGAACACCTTCTCTCCATTAAGGATCAACTCTGCCTCACCGCTACATCCGAACAATGCGGTCACCTCCTGCGCCTCCGGCGAAATGATAACCGCCGTAGCATAGGCCAGAGCATTATTCTCCGAATCGTAGCGCTGACCGAAATCCATAATGAAACCATTGGGCGAAATGGTCCGTGTCCAGATATACCCTTTGTCTCCGATCTGGAAACGTTCACCCGGGATCGGATCAGCCTTCAACTCACCGCCGACCGATGCCAGAGGATCCTCGTCGATATCTTCCGTAAAGGTTCCGCAGAAGAGCCATGTCCCGAAATAATCGCTGTTAATATCTCTTACCACCAGCCCGCACTCCTGAGCCGACGCAGGTTGCCGGTCACTGTCCAGGGCATTCACTGCCTCGATGACACATTGACGCAAACGCTCCACCTGTTGACGTTTGTCGGCATATCCGGACAATCCCCGATCCAAGAAATAGGATTGATTCTCCGTGAGCCACAACCGGGTATAAAGATCCTCCAGTTGGGCAGTCTGCCGTGCGATTTGTGCGATCTGAGGCAACAAAGCCAACAATTCATGCCGAGCCCCTTCCGGATCGGATGCTGCCCGTTTCACGGCTTTGTCGTACGCCCCGGCAATACGGGCCACTCCCTGCCGACTATCCACCAGAAAACGATATTGCGCCAAAGTGTATCCAAAAGTCTCGATATCGAATGAGTCACGTTCCACCCGAATCTGAGCGGCCAACGTTTCGACATCTCGCAACACCGAATCCACCCGTGCCCACTGACCTAAATTGACCGAGATCTCTCCTCCGGCCTCCGGCACAAACCGGTCGTCGAATATCTTATTATTCATCTGATAGGTAATCCCTATACGGGTCAACTCCAACAGCTTATCCATAGCCCGCACGAAACCGGCATCGGCCCGGCCATAACGGTTCAGCTCGAACCTGGCATCGAAATCCTCTTTGGGCGCCGTCTCACCCACGTTCCACATGGTTTCACCGCCCAGGGCGATTCCATAGACCATGGATTCGAAATTGTGCAAAGCGCCGTCGTCCCAGGAAGTGAGAATCGCACCTTCGGCCCCGGCAGCATATCCTTCACGGATAAACTGCATATTACCCCGCACTTCCTGCATCTCGGGGATCGTCCGAAGCGCCGTCACAATACCCGGACACACCATAAAATGGGACTTGTTTTGTGCAAATGGCTCGATCCACGCCTTGAAATCGGGCAAAGCACTGTAATTCCACGGCAGATAAACCAGATCGCGAGGCAACTGTTTGATCAGATGCGGATATTTCATCACGATATCACCCCAGAGCATCATGGTCTTTCCTTTGGCCTTAATTACCTCGTGCAAGAAACGGATATGGTCGGCATAGAATTGATCGGCACCGATCCGGGCCACGTATTCACGCGAACGGCCCTTGGCCAAATCCCAGGTTTCGTCGCAATTGACATTGAAATATTTCGACGAAAAGTTGTCGCACAACTCCTCGATAACTGCCTTCAGGAACTTCTGAGCCTCGGGATCCACCGGAGAGATCAACGACGAAGTCTCTCCCATCGGTGCATAACGCGGCAAGGAGAGAATGTTCTCGAAGTGGCCGAAACTTTGGAATCCGCCGATCACCTCCATATTATATCGGGCAGCATAACGACATATCTCACGCACCTCATCCATCGTGAAATGACCGTTCACCGGCGCAAAGTCGGGATAACAAGCCACCTTCACAATATGCTCAATATAAAAGGTCAAATCCGTATATTTCCACTCGGCCAACTGACGTATCTGCCGTTTCACCTCCTCCAGATTCGAAATAGGTCCCCGACTGATGTCGTCGAAAAAGACCCGAACCGGCATATCCGGCCAATCGGCCACCTTCGCGCTTCCACTCCATCCGGCCCGCAACAACTGTTTTACCGACTGCAATCCATAATAGATGCCACGGGTAGTACGTGCCACGAGCGATGCCCGCCCCGGCACCATATCGAGCAGATAACCCTGCATCCCGATACTATCTGCATAGGAAACGAGGGACGACTCTCCTGCATTTTTCATCACCCGACGGAGTGCGGCAGGCTTCTCGACCACCCGACACTCCACCACGAACACACCTTCCGTTCCCGGCAAAGCCAATGCTCTCAACTCTTCCTCCACCGCAGCGGTCAACGAATCGACCACACCCTCTTTCCTGATCTCGATCTGGCCATAATATACCGACTTGCCCGATTCGGTCTCCACCGTCACCGTCTGCGGGTGAGGCAACAGCGGAAACCGAACCGAAGCAGTGGTTTGGCCCGAAAGATTCGATGCCAAAAGAATCAGTCCAACTATTAAATAAACCCTCTTTCCAAACATATAAATATCTATTTCTCTATTCCTGAACAATTTTTCTCCACCACCGACACGCTGCCAGTTGCTCCTTCCGCACGCAATCCGGCCAGCACCGCACCCTGCACATCATCCAACACGATTGTCGGCCGAACATCCTCACTCTTCAATTCAAAAACGATATTGCGTAAACCAATATTTTTCGCATGACGGAGATACAGCCCCCACGAAGGAAGATTCCCGAACATGGTCGATTCGGGATACAATGTTTCCAACTCCTCGACAGGTGTTTCCGCATCCTTTTTCGTTCCACCTCCGGTGCAGACAAAACGGCAATCCGAAAGCGTAATCCCCTCGACCGCCGCGCCGGGGATCCCCTGTACCGAACAACTGATCGGACTCGAAGACCGCGTCACAAGATTCGAAATATGCACATTCCGCAATGTCCCCACACCCAGTTCAGGAGCCCCGTCATAGTGCTTGCGGGCCCGATTACCCAACCGGATAAAGAGCGGTACACGCGGACCGTCGATCACCACGTTCGATATGATCACATTCTCCAACACTCCCCCATCCACAATCTCCAACGCCAATCCGGCTGTCCCTTCGGCAAATCCGTAAATCGTACTCTTCCGGGCCGACTCACGAATCACACAATTGGTAATCGTCACATTACGGAATCCGGCCGTCGTCTCGGTTCCGAACTTCAGAGCATTGCAATGGCTGCTCAGAATACAGTCCGAAACGGTAATATTCTCACTGATACGATCGCAGGTGCTCTTGAACGTAATCCCGTCGTCATCCGTATCGCCGATCACTCCGCGAATCACCACATCGCGACATCCGTCAATGTCGATCATATCATTATTCTTGTTGGAGTGGTTGAAAATCGTAATATTCTCAATACGCAGACGATCGCAGCGAATATAAGATTGCATCCACATGGCAGAATTCTGCAAATGCACATCACGCACCACCACATCCTCGCATCCGGCCATCCAGAACAGATAGGGTCGATCACGATAACGATCCGGTTTTTTTGTAGTACTTTTGGCAAAGGCAGGCGCACCACCCTGTCCGTCTATCACACCGCCACCCTCAATACCGATATGCTTCACATTGTGTGCAAAGATGAGCGACTGATAGACCCATGTATCGCCGTAGAAACGGAAATCGAGCCGGTTGTGCGGATAATCGGCCACATTGGTCGATCCCAGCAACTTGGCGCCCCGTTCCACGACCAATGTCACATGATCCTTCATATAGATCGTCCCCGAGAGAAAATCCCCTCCGGAGAGCACCACCCGGCCACCGGTTTTCGTACACCGATCCACCGCCGCCTGAATAGCTTTTGTATCAATAGAAACGCCATCGCCTTTGGCTCCGAAGTCGCGCACGTCGTAATCAACGGCATACACTCCCGCGGAGACTCCCATCAGAGACAGACAAGCGATCGCTTTTCTAAAAAATGCCATACTCCCGATTTTTCTGCTCGATCCAACGAGCGGTTCTCAAATAAGCTTCGTCTATATCCTCTATTCCACTCTCGTCTCCTCCCACATCGATAGACAACTGTCCCTTGAATCCGACCCGCTTCAATGTCGTAAAGAACATATCCCAATCAATGGCTCCATCACCCGTCGCCAGATGCTCTACACGTTGTCCGTGATTATCCGAAATATGAATATAGTCCAACTCACTACCCAACTTGAGCAGACCCAACGACAGATTCTCCCGGACGAAGAACTGATTGGCCGTATCGAAATTAAACTTCAGATTATCGCGTCCCACGGTCTCTTTCAATCGCAAGAAACCATCGGTTGTTTCAGTCAAGGATCCCGTGCAAGGATGCAGATAATAGGAGAGTCCATATCCGGCAGCTATATCGCAAGCTGCCCGTAATACTTCAGCCAAAGCTTTCCAATACTCACTCCACACCAGCGTTGCGGGTAGTCCCACATTCCGCAGCACCTCCTGTGAATAGTGTCGATGAATCGGCATGTTCGCCGGGAAAGCATACGGCACCAATGGACCGTTATCGAGCACAGCCCCCGCACCCAGAGCCACTGCCGTTTCACATCCCATTTCGAATGTTTCCAAATTTGCACGCCGAACCGCCGCATTCGTCGACCCTAATCCAGGCAACACCGTACAAAACACCGGAAGCGAAAGCCCTCGCGATTCAATTGCCTCGCGAATTACTTTTCGATCGGCATACACTCGAGCCAAATGGTCGGCACCGATTCCCTCCAACTCAATGGAACGAAATCCCAAATCGGCCATTTCATTCACATAGCGCACCATTCCTTCGGCTGCGGGCGGATACCCGTAACGGGTGATGGAATAGAGGAACGCACAGGTGATATGGGGATTAAACTCCTCCCCTACCGGCTGTACGGCAACATTTTTTCCCGAATTGAGCGAACCGTTCATGACTTTATACTATATATATACTATTACAAATCGAATATTCCCATAATGCCGACCACGGCAATCACCACCGAGAAGATCAGCACAATCCAATACATGATATTATCACGCAACGTGGCCGTATACTCGCCCATCTCCGACCGTTTGTTGAGCAGAATCATCATCAGCGCCACAACCAACGGAGTCGCGATAATAGCCAGCGTTTGCGAAAAGATCATGACTCCCACCGGACTACCCCCGAATACCGGCACAACCAGTCCGCACAGAGTACAAATCAACACCGTGATCCGGACCCACGGCCGAGTCAAATCGCGTTTGATACCCATATAATCCGAGAAAAGCCACGGAGCCAAGATAATAATCGGGAAAAGAGACGAAAGCCCCGCCGCCACAATACCGGCCACGAATGCCGACACAGCCAGTCGCCCTGCCAACGGCTCCATCAACTTCACCATATCGATTGCATTATCCACTTTCAAACCCAAAGGATACATCGTTCCGGCCGCACAAGCCATCACGGCAAAACTCAGAAAGAACATCAGAGAGACAGAGATTCGGGCATCCCGTTTCTGAAGTTTCATATCCTCGATCTTCCATCCCTTTTCGCTCACCAAAATCGAACGCACCACATACAGGATACCTCCCATAGTAGTACCGACCATGCCAGCCACAATCATAAAGGCATTCGAATCATCCGGGATACGCGGCACAAGCCCCTCGATAATGTCCATCGGATGAGGGATCACCATAAACATGGTCAGCAGGAAGGCCGCCCCCATGATAAAGACGAAAATACTGAGTATCTTCTCGAAGAAACTCTGTTTCCCCTGCCAGAAAATGTAGTAAAGCAGGGCACAGAAAAAGAGCGCCATCCAAAACATGCTGAATCCCTCACCGTCAGAGGTAAGCGGCCTCGACCACTCCTGCAACACTTGCGTCACCACACCCATCACTCCCATACAGGAGACCAGCTCTCCGAAAAGCATCGAGAGCATGATGAAGATCGTGACCGGCCGACCGAAATTATTCCGGAAGCCCCACATAGCGGTCCGCCCGGTCACCATCGTATAGCGACTGAAAGCGATAATCAACACATAAGTAAATATACACGAGAGCAACAAGGCCCACGTCATCGTCATGTTATAAGCAGCACCGGCAGAAGCCATCGTGGTAATACTTCCCGTACCTATATTATAACCGATCAGAAAGATTCCGGGGGCAATCGTGGCCCAAAACGCTGCGGTTTTCTTCAAAAACTGGCTCATAAAGTCTGGTTCTTAAATTCAAGTATCGACCGTGTAAGGCCGTGCTTTATTTCAGTAATTTATTTAAAAATATTAATATATCAATCAGCAAAAAATTGCAACAATCTAACAGACAGAAATATAAAACCAAAAAGAACTAAAAAACATCACCGTGTTCGAACACAAATATAATTTATTTTTTATTATATTTGCAAAAAGTTCCGATTTTTTTCATCAATCGCTACTTTACAAGAAACCTAAAGCACTATGAAACAAACAATTAACCAAAAAAAGTATCTTGTTGCAACAGTTGTCCAAGCCGCCCTTCTCTCGGGAATAAGCCTCGTCTATTCTTGCTCTAATTCAGAAGCAGATCCACTGAAATATGCCCGGCTCGCAGCAGAACGCATTGCCCAGGACGCCGTGTTCGAAGTAGAAAGAATGCCCATGAAAGGTTTCGACTGCCCGACCATTGCCGATTGTGTAACATACGGAGACACAGCGAGAATCGGTTCAAATCCCGCTTCGGCCGCGCTTCCATCCACGGCTCGGGGTTCAATCACAGCGACAACCGACAGCACCTATCTGATCGGTTTCACAGCTACCCGCAACGCCACGGTACGCATCAATGACCGTGTCGTATTCAATAACACGGTCCCAGGTAATGCCTTTCCCCATGAAATAGCTTACGGAATCTACGAATTTCCACTCACAGCCTCTGTACCTTTAAAAAAAGGAGAAAACACATTGGAAATTCTGACGGCAGGGAAAGCCTCTATCGGAATTCTGGACAAAGAGGGATTTCCGGCGGCCGGCATACAGTGCTCAATCACGAGTTACACCGATCCGCAAGGCTCGATTCACACCCCCATGCCTCAAGAAGAATATCGTATTCCGGTCGCTGAAAACGCTCCGTTCCAAAAACACCCCTACACCGAATGGCACTATGCCAACGGAACCACCATGTTCGGCATGCTGGCCCTGGCCGATGTAACGGGTGATTCCACATATTACGATCTGGTGGAACGCTTCTGCCGCTTCACGCTGGACAACACACCCCTCTATGCCCGGCAATATTACGGACAAAATTCGCTCAGAACTCAAAATTTCCGTATGTTCCGCCTCTCGATGCTCGACGATTCGAGCGCTCCGGCACTGCCGCTGCTCGAAGAACGTCTGCGGGGAGTATTGCAACCGAACGAATGTGATACACTGCTGGAAAGAATCTTTCATTTCGTCATGAATGAGCAACCCCGTTTGCCAGACGGAACGTTCGTGCGTCCCGAACCTAAATGGACAATCTGGGCGGATGACCTCTTTATGAGTACTCCGTTTTTGCTGCGCTGGGCTCGTCTGAAAGGAGATACCACCTATATGGAAGAGGTGGTTCGGCAGGTTCTCGCCTACGATCGTTACCTGTACGATCCCAACAGCGGACTCTATCATCACGGATGGAACGCCACCCTCAACGAACCTCGCGGAGTACATTGGGGGCGTGCCAATGGATGGGTTGCCTGGGCCGTATCGGAGACACTGTCGGCTCTTCCGGAAAACCATCCGGCTTTCGACACTATTCGGGAACTCCATCGCCGCCATCTGGCCAAAGTATGCGAATATCAGTCACAAAGCGGACTGTGGCACCAGATACTCGACGACACGACCTCCTATCAGGAGACTTCGGCCAGTGCCATTTTCGTCATGTCCATGGCAAGAGGTATTCGCCAGGGATGGATCGACAAGTCATTCCGGGAAAACGTCCTGCGCGGATGGCGTGCCATTGAAGGGCGCATCGACCCCAAAATCGGTGTCGTATCGGGCATCTGTCAAAGCACGGCTATCGGACCCGATCCCCAATTCTACAAAACCCGCAAAACCCCGCCCAGCGATCCACGCGGAATGGGTGCCGTCCTGACCGCCGCAGCCGAAGTGGAGTTGATGCTCAGAAACGAAAATAATAACAACTAAAACAACCCGATATGACACGAAAATTTTTTCGAGGCACAGTCACAACTCTAATCTGCCTGTCCGCCATTGCCTGTACTGACGCCCAGAAAACCACGTCCGAACGAATCATCTATACCGATTCGTTAACGGGGAGTGAAGTGTGGCAAATCACCTCAAACGATTCGATGAGCAACATGAGCTACTTCGAGGCCCAAAGTTTTACAGCAGACGACAAATATGTGGTATTTAAAAGTCGCCGCGGTGACGGTCGCTGGAAACTTTTCCGCTCTACCATGGCCGACGGGACCATTACTCCCCTCAGCAATCGAACCGTCGACGGATCCTACACCATCCACCCCAATGGACGGGAAGTCTGCTTCCTGGACAGCGGCATTATCTGGGCCATCGACGTGGAAACATTGGCCGAACGTTCTCTGCTCGACATTCATGGAGCTATCGAAAGCGATGATATCCGTTTCTCATCCTCTTTCACGAACGACGGCAATTACACGTTGCTCTCGACCAACACCAAAGGCATCGGAACCGAAATATACCGGGCCTATATCCCCGAAGGACGCATCGAGAAAATCTATACGGTACCGACCCGTTGCTCTCATCCGCTATTGAACCCGGAGGATCCGAACCTCATCACGTTCGTGCCCTATCCCGATCGTCAGAACGACTTCTCGCTCAGTCTCGAGGAACGGGCCCGGACATGGATCATCCGTCTCTCGAACGACGGCCAGGGAGCCCTTCAAGTCGATGCCCATCCGTTTTTGATGATGCCTACCGGTTTCCGTGCCACCCACGAAACCTGGTCGGCCGACGGCGAACGCTTCTACTTCTTCCGCAAAACCGTACGCAAGGACGGCAAATATTTCAAACCCGTTTCGATTTGCTCGGTAGATAAAAACGGCAAAGATTTGAAAATCTATTACACAAACGACTCTATCAAGCTGGGTCATGGAATCGCCTCTCGCGACCAAAAGTGGTTTATTGCCGACTCTCAGGATCCGCATAACAATCCTCTTTTCCTGATCAATCTGGAGACAGGTAAAACGCAGATCATCTGCTGGCCCAATTCGAGTCAAACCACCTCCTCGCAATATTTCCACGTCCATCCTTCGATCAGTGCTTCGGGTCGTTACGCCGCATTCACATCCGACCGCTGCACGGGCACACCTCAAGCATTCGTCATTCCTCTCGAACCCTTTACCGGCGTGAACTAAACTTACGATTTTGGTGTCCGGATGAAATATATCCGGACACCATTTTTCAAATTAATATATAAAAATATACCTTTGTAAAAAAAACGACTACCGTGACTAAACGATACAGAATAAAAGACATAGCTCAAATGGCAGGCGTCTCGGCAGGCACCGTGGATCGTGTCATCCATAACCGAGGGGATGTCTCGCCCGAAAGTCGACAAAAAGTAGAAGATACTCTTCGCAAAATCGATTACCGTCCCAATCTATCTCTCTCATCGATCGGTATCAAAAAACGATACACGTTAGTCGCCATACTGCCTCAATTCACCAAAGGAGAGTATTGGGAACAAGTCGAAATGGGAATCCAACGAGCCGTATTCGAATTTTCGAACACCCGATTGAAAGTCCGCTCATTCTATTACGACCAATTCGACCTGTTCTCCTGTCGCCAGGCCTTCAACAAAGCCTCCTCGCTGAAATGTGACGGAGTACTGATCGGAGCCACCTTCCACGATGAGGCGATGCACTTCACCAGTCAATTCTCCAACCGGGGAATTCCATACGTCTTCGTGGATACCTACGTAAACAATACGAGACCGATCGCATTTTTCGGGCCCCATTCCTACCTGAGTGGCTACGTGGAAGCAAAACTGTTGCTGCATATCATCGAACCGGGCCGCGACATAGCCATATTCCAAGCATGCCGCATCGGGAACGAAAGTTCTACGCAAACCATCTCTCGCAAATATGGTTTCATGTCTTACATCAAAGAACATTCGCCCGAGACAAAAATTCTGTTCGGACAATATTACAACTCGGACATCCCGGCCAGCTATGAAAAAATGGATCGTTTTTTTGCGGAGAATCGCAATATAGGCGGCGCCGTCGTTTTCAACTCCCGAGCCTATATCGTAGGCAGTTATCTGCGCGATCGCAATATTCGGAACATCCGTTTAATCGGATGCGGTACGATCGAGCCCAACGTCACCTTGCTCAAAGAGGGATACATCTCCTGTCTGATAGCGGAAAGGCCGGAATATCAGGGATACATGGGAGTAAAAACCCTACTCGAATACCTTCTCTACAACAAACAGGGCGAGGTGGCAAACTATACCCCGATCGATATCATCATTCCCGAAAATGTAGATTTCTACCTGGAAGCCAAATAATACCAAGATCCAGAGAATAAAATGGCATAAGAATTGGATTCCAACGATCATGTCCATTTTAAAGATGATCGCCATGTATTTTCTCTGGTATATTTTAATCGGTTTGGTGGCTGGCTACGTAGCCAGTGTATTGGTGAAAGGCAGCGGATCGGGGCTGCTGGTAAATATGGTTGTGGGTATCATCGGTGGAATCCTGGGCGGATGGTTGCTGAGTCTGTTCGGAGTACTGGCTGTCGGCACCATCGGCAGTCTCTTTACAGCCGTCATCGGATCCATTGTTCTATTGTGGATCGTCGCCATGTTCTCTCCCCACAAACACAAATAAAGATCCGTCAAATCCACATGGCTACCTGTTTTCAGAGCAATATCGGGATAAAAAGTGCATAAATCTGGAGGCGAGACCGAAATCATCACATAAATTCGACCGATTTTTGAGCGGGAATTATTATCTTCGCGCAAAATCTGTCGCCGTATGATCACTTTTCTAATTTGCATTACGCTACTGATCGTTGCATATTTCACCTACGGAAAGTATCTGGAACGCACGTTCGGTGCCGACAAAAATCGTGAAGTCCCCTCAAAAACGCTTTTCGACGGAGTGGACTATGTCCCCATGCCCAAATGGAAAACTTTTCTGATCCAATTGCTTAACATCGCCGGATTGGGTCCTATTTTCGGAGCGGTATTGGGTGCAGCCTATGGTCCGGTCGCTTTTATCTGGATCACATTGGGAGGAATCTTCTTTGGAGCCGCACACGACTATCTCTCGGGCATGATCTCCGTAGAAAACAAGGGACTGAGTTACCCTGAAATCGTCGGCAAATTTCTCGGCAACAACTTCAAACAGATTCTCCGCGTCTTCACCATCATTCTGATGGTATTGGTGGGTGCCGTATTCCTGGTTGGCCCGGCCGGTATTCTCGACGGATTGACCCCGGGTATTTCGAAAACCACTTGGGTATGGATCATTTTAGCCTACTATGTGGTCGCCACACTGTTGCCAATCGACAAAATCATCGGCAAGATCTACCCGCTCTTCGGAGCTGCCCTGCTTATCATGGCAGTCGGACTCTTCTTCGTGATCTGTTCCGGCGAGTATTCCGTGCCCGAATTAACCGGCAAGAATTTGGTTAACATGCAGTCTGATACGGCTGCATTTCCGATATTCCCCACCCTGTTCATCACAATCGCCTGTGGAGCCATCTCCGGATTCCATGCCACACAGTCGCCCCTGATGGCACGGTGTATCACCAACGAGATGCAAGGCCGCGGAGTATTCTTCGGAGCCATGATCTCGGAAAGTATCATCGCCATGATCTGGGCAGCCATCGCGATGGCTTTCTTCGGTGGCGTAGATGCTCTCAATAAAGAGTTGGCCGCCCATGGCAATGACGCAGGATGGGCCGTAGACATCATTTCCAAAACCACGTTAGGCAGAATCGGAGGCATATTGGCTCTGCTGGGAGTCGTAGCAGCCCCGATTTCTACCGGAGATACGGCTTTCCGTAGCGCCCGACTGATCGTGGCCGATTTCCTGCACATCGAACAGCGTTCGTTCCTCAAACGGCTCTATATCTGCATACCTCTTTTCATCATAGGATTCATTATCACCCAATTGGAGTTCGATGTGGTATGGCGCTACTTCGCATGGGCCAATCAGACCTTGGCCGTAGCCACGCTGTGGGCTGTCACGGTCTATCTGTTCCGCCGCAAAAAGAATATCTATATCAGTCTTATCCCGGCCGTTTTCATGACCTTCATCTGTTCGGGTTATCTGTTCACCTCACCCCAGATGATCGGACTTTCGCGAATGCTGGGCATGATCCTGGCCGCCATTACAACACTTGTGATTCTCGCCTATTTTATCGTACTGTTCAAAAAGAATGAAAGAATTGGAGCTTAAGCCCACCCCGCAGGATTGTTACCGGATCGACTACCCCGCCGGAGAGAAAGGATTCACATTCGAAAAAGCATGGCTACGTTCTCAGGAACAGGAGGCCGCAGGAGATATTGAAGCAGCCTGCAACACACGTTACGAAGCATTTCAGAAATTGGCAGACCTGATCCCCGAAGAGGGAGAAACCGAATTGGAATGGGAAGATGAACACAATCAAAACGCCATGTTCATCCTCAACAGTTCGGCAATCGACCACTTTCTGATCGGAGATTTCGAGATGTGTGCCGCCATGTTGGAAATGCTGTTGGAACTCGACCCTGAAGACCATCTGGAAGCGACCAAACTATTGGCTTATTCCTACGTGGCGTTGGGCGAATACGAACTGTTCGATGAGGTAATCAACGATATCAGTGACAAATATGCCGACAAAGAGGTGCTCAAGCTCTGGGCCGAATTCCGTCGCAACGGACATCTGCCCGAAGGAGAGTTGTTCCACTTCCGACGCAATTTTGCCGTATACTACCGGGAATTCATCGCAGACGAGCATCCCGTTTCCGAAGAGTATCTGAAAGACGTGGAGAGCCCACGCCCCACACGAGAGGCCTTGGCGCGGGAATTGTGGCTCAAGACCGAACACCTTTGGACACTTTTCCCTGGTTTTATCGAAGCGTTGAAAGCATAGCAAACCATGTATCCTTGGGGAGACGAGAGACGTTTCAACAGCTATGCCGGCTATTTCCGCAAGCTGTTCGGGAGTCGTGTGCAAAAAGTAACCATCAATGCAGGATTCACCTGCCCCAACCGGGACGGTACGGTCGCCGAGGGCGGATGCACCTTCTGCAACAACGAAGCATTCACTCCCTCCTACTGTACCCCCACGAAAAGTATCGCCACTCAAATCGCCGAAGGAATCGAATTCCATGCCAACCGTTATCGACATGCCGATCGTTTCCTGGCCTATTTCCAGTCGTTTTCCAACACCCATGCTCCACTGTCACGTCTGCGAGAGATCTACGACGAGGCACTATGCGATCCTCGTGTGGCAGGCATCGTGGTGGGGACACGCCCCGACTGTGTGGATGACGAAAAATTGGACTATTTCGCCTCATTGGCCCGGGATCACTACGTGGCAATCGAATTCGGGATTGAATCGTGTTACGACCAAACCCTGCGGGCCGTCAACCGAGGTCACGACTTCGCCTGTGCCCGACGAGCCGTAGAGGCCGCTGCCCGACGAGGACTCCACGTGGGAGGACATTTCATTTTGGGCCTGCCGGGTGAAACAGATCAGATGCTGCTCGACCAAACGGACCGAATCAATGCTCTGCCTTTGACCACGGTAAAATTCCATCAACTGCAAATCTTCCGTGGCACGACAATGGCCTCCCGTTACGCCGCACACCCAGAAGAATTCCGTTTTTGGGAACTGACGGAATATCTCGATCTGTTCGTGGAAATCCTGCGTCGACTTCGTCCGGATCTGGTCGTAGAGCGATTCGCGGGAGAGGCTCCACCCCGTTATCATGCAGGCCCGACCTGGGGTCTGATCCGCAACGACCAGCTGCTCGCCCTACTCGAAAAAAGACTGGAGGAGCGCAATGTCTGGCAAGGGGAACTGTACCATCCGAAAATTGCAGGAAAAGAATAATTAAAAAATTTTATTAATCCAGTGTCTTTTTTGTCGGGAAGTCGTATTTTTGCGCCGTAAAAACGACTGGACGATGAAAAAAAGTCTTATTGCATTAGCGTTCGGCACGCTCGGACTCGGAATCGCCGAATTCGTGATGATGGGAATTCTGCCTTACGTGGCAGAAGATCTGAGAATCAGCATCGTCACCGCAGGCCATCTGATTTCAGCCTATGCACTGGGGGTATGTGTAGGGGCACCCATGCTGATTCTGGCACGTAAATATCCACTCAAAAAAATACTGCTCGTATTGGTGGGCATCATCATGGCAGGAAATATTTGCGCCGCAGTGGCCCCCAACTATTGGGTACTGCTCATCGCCCGATTCATCTCGGGCCTACCTCATGGAGCCTATTTCGGTGTAGGATCGATCGTTGCCGAGAAACTGGCCGACAAGGGCCACGGATCTCAAGCCGTTTCGATCATGGTGGCCGGAATGACCATCGCCAATCTGTTCGGAGTACCACTCGGCACTTCGCTGGCATCGACACTCTCGTGGCGTCTCACCTTCCTGCTGGTAGGCTGTTGGGGCGTCATCATACTCTACTACATCTGGCGTTGGGTCCCCAAAGTGGAAAGTCTTCCCGATACGGGACTTAAAGGACAGTTCCGCTTTCTTCGTTCGCCTGCCCCCTGGCTGCTGATCGGCGCCACGATGTTAGGAAACGGAGGCATTTTCTGCTGGTACAGCTACATCAATCCGCTGCTGGTGAACGTATCCGGATTCCCGGCCCATAGCATCACATTTCTCATGGTTCTGGCAGGATTCGGCATGGTAGTGGGTAATTTAGCCAGCGGGCGTCTCTCCGACCGCTTCATGCCCGGACGGGTAGCTGCCACGGTACAAGGTATTGTCTGTCTGCTACTGTTATCCATCTTCTTCCTGGCCTCCGTATCCTGGCTCTCCGTTCTGCTCATGTGTCTCTGTACGGCAGGACTATTCGCCTTATCCAGTCCCCAGCAGGTACTTCTGATCCGCTATTCGAAAGGAGGCGAAATGTTGGGTGCCGCCAGTGTACAAGTGGCCTTCAATCTCGGTAATGCACTGGGCGCCTACCTCGGAGGAATCCCGATCGATGCCGGACTCGGCTACCAATACACGGCTTTAGTCGGCGCCCCTCTCACCCTGATCGGATTCATCCTGCTACGACTGTTCCATAGACACTACGAAAAACCCGATCTGACCACGGCATAAACCCTGCCCATCAATTCTTTCCCACTTTCGGATAACTCCATTTCGACAAGACCCGATAAACGGAACGGGCCCAATAGTTTCTCAGACCGAAACCACCGGCTTTTCCTGCAACCCATTTCGACAAGACGATTTCCCGGGTGGCCAAATCAAAGAAAACCACATGATAAGTGGCCGCGCCGCCCGGTTTATCGAGCTGTTCGGCAATCAACACCACACCGATTCCCTCTTTGTCCGGGATCTGGTATTCTGTTACTTTTTGAGCAATCGTCTTCTCCGAAAGCCGATGGGATCCGCTGTACATTTTCAATGTCTCGGGATCTGTCTTTTCATTAAGAGCACCCACGGTTGACAGATCAATCTTCCCGATCTCCTTACGAAAGGCCTTTCTCAGATTATATTTTTCCGGCTCCATGATCACCAACTGATTGATCTTCCCGAATACATCGATAAAATCATAGGCACTTTCACCGGCAGCAATCACCCTGACTGAAGAAAAGTCGATTCCGTAATAGTTCAAAGAGGAAGCCTCTTGGATCTTCCGGGGTTGAGCGACCGCCCCGAACACTCCCAGCATAAGGACTGCACTAAACACCATTTTTTTCATACTTTCCCGCTTAAAATTTATTTTCTCGTAAATCCACAAATTTCACCGGTTTCCGACTCAATTCGGGAAACTGCAATTTTTCGATGTATTCCACAGGCTCAAAAACAATGTCGGGAGCCACCCGCACCTTCGATCGGAAAATATCCTTGAGCTGTTTGACAAACTGCTCGCTATGGTCGTCACAACCGATCCGTACCCGCACCTGATCGGTTCCCAGACGGTTGGTATACACCTCCACGATATAATTGGCAACCTGAGGCACATTGTTCAGCACATCGAACAGTGCAGGCGGATAGAGCGTCGTACCCTTGAACTTGATCATCTGCCCCTTGCGGCCCAACACCGAACTCAATCGTACCGTATTGCGTCCGCAGGCACACGGTTCATCGAAATGATAACAAACATCTCCCGTTTTGAATCGTAAAAGAGGCATTCCCCTCACGCCGAGCGTAGTGATCGTCACTTCACCCGGTTCTCCCTCCGCAACAGGACGATTGTCCGCATCCAGAAACTCTACGATAATCAGATCGGGCGGCAAATGTCCTCCAGCGTGTTGCGGACACTCCGTAAACGAGGTCTGCATCTCGGTCGAAGCATACGTGGAAAACAATTCGAGTTCCGGCCAGCAAGCATCGAGTTGTATGCCCAGCGCATTGAGTGAAAAATCGGGATTACGCAACGCCTCTCCGATACAAATCGCCCGACGCAGCGGACTCTTGTGAGGATCGATTCCGTTACGGATGGCATACTCATACAATTTGACCAGAAACGAGGGAATCACCATACAACAAGTCGGATGAATCCTTTGAATCGTATCCCATTGCAATTCGGGGATACCGTTTCCGACACGTACCACACCACAGCCCAATTCCCGTGCCCCCATAAAATAGGCTAACCCGGCCATGAATCGACGGTCGAGCGTCACCATCAACTGCATCACATCGTCCCGGGTCAGACCGACAGTCGTGAACGAAAGCGCCTCGTTATAGGCCAAACGATCCAAATCGCCCGAGGTAAGTGCCACCGTCACCGGATCGCCCAGTGTTCCGGAAGTGGTCACATAATCGATCACCTCACTGCGAGGCACACAAATAAAATCCTCATAATGAAGCTGTAAATCCTGTTTGGTAGTTACGGGCAGCCACCGCAATTCTTCAAGTGTACGGATACGAGTAATGTCCACTCCTTCCCGGCTGAGCATCTCCCGATAAAATTTCGAATTCCGACCGATGTATTGCAACTCCTCCATCAAACGCCGTTGCTGATACTCCCGAATCTGTTCTCGGGAAAGAAACTGTACCTCCGGATTTCTTGTCATGGTTCCAATGATTTTAATTCGTTCTCTATCTGTTGCCGTTCAGAAAGCCGGGGGATCTCTCTCGCAAGCGCTTCACGGAAACAATCGCGAGCCCGATCGTTCTCTCCCCGTCGAGCATAATACTCTCCGGCCAACTGATAGGTATAATAAAGATTAGGGTTCGTAGTCAGATACTCCTCCATCTGAGGGAAATACGGCAATCCATCCGCCTGTCCGATCGTCTGCTTCAGCTCTTGAGTCAGAGTCCGATAACGCATCAAAACCGGATAGTCCTCCAGCAAAAACGATGAATCAGCCGCTACGGCCAGTCTCTCGTCGGCCAATTCCCGGGAGAAATCGGGCGCAGAGAAGATTCGATTCAAATCGTAACAAACAAACTGTCCCGATTGCCAGGGTCCCGTGGAGACCCACATCAGTCTCGCCTCAGGACGAAATACCACCGAATGGTGGGCAATCGACTGATTGATGCTCTTTTCATTTCCCAATCCGATATCGGCGCCACCCTTCCCGTAACGATCACGCAGGATGGCAACCGCCCCTTCTGCGGTCAACGGGCCCGACTCATCGAGTAATTCCTCCACCCGCTCCTGACGATAACGGCTGTCGGTCGTAGCGATATTTTCCAGATTCTGTTCCGTCTTGCCGAGCAGGGAGGATTGGTAATGATTCGTACACACTACCCGTGTACCTTCTCCCTCAAAGAGAGCCGTCTGACGGGGAGTCTTCTCGATCACCGCGGCACGTCCGTCACAGGCCGAGGCAATCAACAAGGACTCCGACACGAAGGTCCGACGTTGCGAAGCAATTCGGTAAGCCTCCTCGATAGTCGACGCATACTGCAAAATCTCCCGGGCCAACAACGAAATCGGCATGGCTGCCGAGAGAGGAATCGACCCTTTGGCTGCATTGATCGTAACGGTCAATCCCCTCTCGTTCATTCCCGAGAGAACGCCGATCATACCGGCCCAACCAACCGAAGCGAACCGATACCCCTGCTCCGGCGAACAAAAGGTCACGATTTTATTGCGAGCGAAATCATTCCCCACATAAAAATCGAAATTACGCCCCACCACCAATGCAGTGTCGGCACTCTCCTCTCCCCACACGGCAAACGATGTACATCCGACCAACATGTATTCCTGCATGGTATGGCCGATGTCATGAGCGGCATGATAGTTCAATTGACGTTCATAAGGCGTACCGATTGCATCGTACTCGTGAGTGGCCGAAAGCGAAATCCCGTATATCTCCCGGCGATACTCCTCGGGGACATACTCGCCCAGATTCCGATTGAATACGATGGTAAGAAAACGTAAAAAACGAAGATAACTGTCCGAAGGAACAAATCGACGAATCTGATCGACGAAAGTTTTCTCCTGAAAACAGAGCAATTCATGACACAGCCGACCGGAAGCCACTCCACGCTGCAAGGCATCTCCCGACAGCATTTGCTCCCACAATCCACTCTGACTCTGCCGCAAAAACGAACCTTCACAGGAGAGATAACCGTCCTGGCGGACCAATGGATAATCGGCCGTGTCGACCACCACCTCCGGTTCACCCATATCAGCCGAGAGATAGAGTCCCACGCCTATTCCCACCGGCAAGAGTAACACCAGTAGTGGAATGATCCACAACAGATGAAGTATAACCTTGGTCGTTCTACGCATTTCCGATCTTTTTAGCCAAATATTCCATTCCTAACAACTCGCTACAGGTAAGCGCCGCCGTGAGCGTCACCCCCAAAACCCCGTGAGCATTGGGGTTCTGCCCCGTGAGCAACAAATTCGGAATCCGCGTACGTACCGACACGAGCGTCACGAAGGGATTGCGACAATCTTTTACGATACCATAAGCAGAACCTTCAGGGGTTCCCGTATAATCCGCATAGGAGAGAGGTGTCGTGGCAAACATAGACTGCACAGACTCTTCCAATCCCGGGAATAATGGCGAAACGACATCCAACATTTCCCCGGCTTTTTTCTCCTTGAACCTCTCATACTCCAGCCCCCGTCTTCCGGGACGGGTCCCCTGCCAGGCGGCCACCTCCGAAGCCAACATCGGACAAAGCAATGTCACCACATCGGCATAGGCAGGATTATCTCCCGAGAGTTGGGCACCGACCAGTATCGGCGCATAAGAGGATCCTTGCGGCCCACTCCACACATCTTTCGTACGGTGAATATAATAATTTCGATTGAAATACGGAAACCGATTCGGTTCCATCAGCAGATACAGCGAAAACATTCCGTAAGAATTCGGCAATGCGTGCAGACGCGAAAGCAATGCCTGCCGAACCAGCGGAGTCTTTTCCAACAGATCGAACGTACATGCCGGATGCAAGTCGGAAATCACCCAATCGGCCTCCAACTGTTCGCCGCCACGGAGTCCGATCCGTGCGATCTTTCCCCGCTCCTCCTTCATGGATACTACCTCACATCCGGTCCGTACGACGCCCCCCTGACACAGGATCTGCCCTACCAGAGCATCGGCCAACTGCTGAGATCCATCCACAAACCGATAGGCTCCTTCAATATTGGAGTGGTTGACCATCGCCAGATGGTACAACGACGTTCTTCCCCGGATTCCACCATAAAGCACATTATTTCCCCCCAACACATCACGCAACAGAGGATCACCGACCATCCGATCGATATACTCCGACCCCGACACTTCGAGATATTCCATTCCTCCGGCCGATATCTTTCCCTGACGCAAATACTCGGGATCAATCATCCGACCCACTTTCCGAATCCCGTCGCAATAATGTCGGATATTATCGCTCTCGTGGGGAAACTCCTTACACAATACCCGCAGAAACTGTTCGTAACCCATGGCGTACGAGAACTCCCGGTCTCCGATCCGAATCACATCGAAAGCCTCCGCATCGAGCCTCCGCATCTTCAGCTTATCCAACACGCCGAAATAACGGAAATATTGATGCAACGTCTGACCCGGATCCATGCTTCCGATATAGTGGATACCCGTATCGAGCAATCTTCCCCGACACGTAAACGACTGGAGACATCCCCCTGCCACGGGATTTTTTTCCAGCACACACACGCCGAACCCCTCGCGGCTGAGCATCGTAGCACACTCCAATCCTCCGAGACCACTCCCGATTATCACCACATCATACCGTTCCATAAGCAGGGTCATATCGGGTGAAAAGATAGATCGTATTGGAGGTAAGACGATCGTTTTCAATCGTTCTCACAAAGAGTCCATGTCTTCGGGCCAACTCCAACAGCCGTTCGGTGGAGGTGAAACAGAGTTCTCCCTGAGTCTTGTTGAATCCGACAATACGGGTGGAGAGCTGCTCGGTCAATTCGGTCACCCGTTGGCGATCGGTCTTCGAGGAATCACCGTCACGCACGATCAACAACCCCTTGGCGCTCAACCGTGCAATACACCGCTCCAACAACCGTTCCTGCGCCTGATAATCCAGATAATGAAGCATATCGTTCAAAACAAAGACATCAGCCTCCGGGAAATCATACTCCGCCGCATCCGCACATACGAATCGGATCCGTTCATTCCTCAAGAAACTATGTTTCGCCACGGTTATTTTCTCTGCATCGTAATCGACTCCGAGTACTCGTCGTCTGTCCGACAGCATCACCAGCATATAGGCAAGCGGACCATAGCCACATCCCACATCCACCACCGATGCCTCCCGGGGGATCAATCGATGGAACAGAGCGTAATTGCGTTCCATATGCACCTTCACCCGCATGTACCACTCGAGTACAGGTCCCTTGTAAGTATAACTCTTGATCAACGCATCGTAAAAATAGGCGTTATCCGGAGCATTGTACCGTTCGTAAAGCTTGTCATACTCACTCTTGAACCATCGGGCAATCCGTTTGGTCCGTTCCCTATACCCCTCGCCGAAAACAGGATCGTCCCATGCTATCCGAGGCAGAATACTCGACACCACATACCCTTTCTTAATATAGAAGGGCTGTCTCTTCGATGAGATCAATCCATTGCCATAGAGCAGAATCGGAATAATATCGAGCTGAAGTTTCTCGGCCAGATAGAAAGCCCCCTTGTGGAAACGCCCGATCTTGCCATCCGGAGAACGAGTCCCCTCGGGGAAGACTACCACGGAATAGCCCTCGGCCACTTTCTCCCGCAACGTATCGACCAATGACTCATAGCCATCTGCCGCATGATAGCAGCCGCCATAACGGACGATTCGCCCGAAGAAGGGCGACCTCCACACCCAACTGTTTGTCACCATCACCAGTTTGGGATAGAGCGACAGAATCATCAAAATATCAATAAACGATTGATGATTGGCGATCACCACACCAGGTCTGGAAAAGGTTTCTCGAGGTTCGTTCAGCCAAATAGCCTTGGTCGTAATCATCGTCCGCAGGATCGCATGGGTCGACCATCTCACCATACAGTGGAACCAAAGCCGTTTACGGCTGGCACTCACCGGGATCAACAACATCGGGATCAGGATTCCCTGCAGGGTAAAACATCCCGTGACGAAATAAAGAAAGGCATAGAGCGTATTAAGAAAACTCATCAGCGTATAGGGGAATCCCCCCTTGGCAGTCTGCGAAGAGATGAACAGCCGGAACAGAATCGGCTGGATCGTAAAGGCAACGAGCACCACAGCCACCATTCCCAGAATAGAGATCCACGAAATGGAGTGCAGAGCGGGATGACGTGCAAAGACCATCGCCCCCATGCCCGCCACGGTCGTAAAGGCCGAAAAGAAAATAGCCGTCTTATGGGCCGGGAGCAGTCGTTTTCCCGTACGGTATTCGCTCAGCAGTCCATCCATGATGAAAATGCTGAAATCGTCGCCGATACCGAAAATAAAAGTCGAAAGAATAATATTGACAATATTGAACTCGATCCCGAACAAGGCCATCAATCCCAAAATGATCACCCAACTCACACTCATGGGCAGAAACGCCATCAAAGCCAATTCGATTCGTCCGTAGGAGAGCAGCAGTGCCCCGAAAATCAACAACGAGGAGATATACAGAATCAGATAGAAATCATCATTGACCTGCTCGGCCAGCTTCCCGGCGAAATAGGCCCGATCTGTAATCACCGTAGTCGGATCGTCCATAAACTCTCCATACACCGCTTCACGATACCGATCGAACAGGGCAACCTGAGTGATGAGCAGCGTCATCGAATCGGTTCGGGTGACCCAATCGTCGAGCACTCCTTCCGGAATCGACGCCAACGGATCCTCCACCTGATAATTCCGCTCCACCACCTCTCGGAAAGCATCGAAAGCGCCCGGACGGAAACCACACCGAAGAGCGGTCGTCTCTATCCGCGCGAACAGTGCCTCCCTCCTCTCCGGAGTCCAATAGGCATTCCATCGATCGATGCGCTCCCGCTGCAATGATTCCGGTACAATAAACTCCCCTACCGAAACAATGTGTTCGACCTGCCCCTGCTTTTCAAGCATTTGAAGCCGTCCATTCAACTGTTCATAGGCCAGAGCGGCCGTCTCGGAATCTTCGCCGGTCGAGATAAAAAGCACGGTCCGCGTATCCGGCCGGCCGGTCAGACCGGTCAATCGTTGTTCCGCTTCCCGAAGATGACGGGGCTCGTAATTGAGCCGCATCATATCGCTATCGAATCCCACGTCGTTATAGAAGAACAGACACACCAGCGTCAAGGCGACCAAACCACCCACCAGCCAACGATTGCGATCATAAGGATAACCGTTGGCCCGTTCGATCAGACGATACAGACGATTCGGCCTTCCGCCCCGAGGCGAACGGATGAAATGGGGCAGAAACACCAGGCAGAAGATCGTGGTCCCGATCAGCACGAACGCCGAAAAGAGTCCGAAATCGCGCAACAGCGAAGAACTGGTGAAAAGCAAGCCGAGAAAGGCTCCTATCGTGGTAAAACTCCCTATTGTCAACGGATAGGTTAGTTCTCGGATCACCTGTCGCATATCGGGCGTATGATTGCTGTGGGAAAGCACATGGATCGAATAGCTCAAGGCTATTCCGAACACGGCGGCCCCTGCCCCCAGAGCGATAGAGGAGATCTCGCCCTGAAACAGCCACACGGCCGCCAGAGCGAATATTCCGCCAAACACCACCGGCATTACAATCAGGGGTACGGCCCACCGATTACTGAAAGCAAACGTAATGACAATCACGACCAACAGCAGAGCGATATTCAGCGTAATCATGGTGTCCCGCTTGATCTGGCGAGCGTTATAAACAGCCACACATGGCCCGCCATAATAATCCACCCTGATTTCATGGTCATACTCCCGGGCGGTTTGAGCGGCAGCCGTTTCAATAGCCTCTACCAGGGCATCGTTGCGTCCCGTACTACCCGATCCGTAGGCCGGATCGATAAAAATCAACAACGTATTCAAGCCACGAGAGAAGATTCGATTGCCGTAAAGTTCATAATCCCCTCCCCGGCCAAAATTCTGAAGCGCCGCCAAGGTTCTCCCTCCCAGTGAAAAGGGATCCCGGGTAAGTATTCCGCTCAACACACTGCCCATGGGTGATATGATCCGGGCAAAATCCTCCTCAATGGTCTCCTCGACCCCTTCGCCGGCCATCAAAGAGTCCAACCGGACAAAATCCTCCGCAGTGAGATAGATCGGCAGACGGTCATAAATCCGTTCCGTCACGGCCGATATATTGCCCATATCCACCTCCGAAACGACCGACCGGATACAGGAACTGTCTGTTCCCGTATTCAACAACTCCTCGAAACGTTGCGAAGCAGCAATCAACCGATCAGGATCCCCCTCCGAAAGAGTATCCGTCCCGGAGAACAGTATGACAATTTTATCCTTCAGCCGCAAGTTTTCAAACACCAGTGAGTAGCGACGTCCCGACTCATCATCCGGAAAAAAGGTGGTCACATCCTCATTGAAGCGGATCTGAGAAGCCACCCCTCCCAACAAAAGGAGCATTCCGCCCAGCGTCAGATAGAACACCATCCGATGACGGGAGAAATAGTCGTATATCCGGATAAAGAATTCACTCATGAGCAGGCACCCGTTTAAAAATAGACATCAAAAGATAACCGACCACTCCCACAATCACCGCGCAAACTATTCCGAACACACATCCGCCTACTATATACTGAAGCAGATCCCCACCCAGCCGTTCCAAGGTCATTTCCGACAGACGGAGGGTCAGCGGACGTCCCAAAACGACGCCTCCGGTCACATAACTGCCATACAGGATCAGCGGAATCATCGGCGGGATGCTGATATTGGAGGAGACAAGAGCAACCACCTTGTTTAATCTAAGCAAATGAGCCGTTGCTACGGCCAATACCATCTGATAGCCCCACACCGGCACGATTCCCCAGAACACTCCCCATGCGATCGACAACGAAAGTCTCAAGTTCGAATCGGAGGAGTGAGTAATATAATTGCGTACAAACCGTTTTACATTTTTCCAAGTCAACTGCCTCAGAAATCGCCATGGATGCCAATACACCAAGGCCACCAGAACCAGCACACTGTTAAGCAAGCTGATGCGTCCGAAATCACGCCACGGACGGAAATGCGACACCCGTTCCTGCCGAGGAGGATAATAGACCTTGACAGGGATATTCCGTACCGGAATATCCCGCCATACGGCCCGGACAATCACTTCCAGTTCAAATTCATAACGAGCCGTAAACAGACGCATCCCCGCGATCTTACGGAGCGGATAGAGCCGGAATCCGGACTGAGTGTCTTCCAGCCGCCGCCCCGTCTCCACGAAAAACCAGAAATTGGAGAACCGATTGGCGAAACTGTTCTTCCTCGGCATATTGTCGGCCGTCAAATTACGTGCTCCGATAAGCAAAGCATCCGGAGTGCGCCGGATCTCCTCCACGAAAACAGGGATCTCCTCCGGGAAATGTTGCCCGTCCGAATCGATCGTAATGGCATATCGGAAACCCAATCGGGTCGCCTCCCTCAGTCCTATTTGCAGAGCATATCCTTTTCCCCGATTCCGGGAATAGGAGATCGTTCGGATACCGTCGATAGCGGCAAGTATCTGTCGGGTATCGTCGGTCGAACCGTCGTCCACCACCAGAATATCGTGTGCATACCGCTTCACCTCCTCCACGACACGGGCCAACGTACCTGCATTATTATAGGTGGGAATGACCACCGCACAACTCAAAGCGACCAACTTCTCGGCACATGATATGTCCGTGGCGGGATTCATCGTTCAATCAACTCTGCTTTCAGTTTCAACACACATGCATCACCGGCGAAAGCCTTGCACTTCAATTGCCACAATGCCGCCGGAACAGGTTCAATCGAGAATTCGATCTCCACCGTACGATGTTCCTGAGGGAGGATAGAGGCGAGAAACTTACACTCCCGGATCGTTTTCAACAACAACTTTTTACCGATCATCTCTTCAACGCACTCTTTCACCATACCCAACGTACAAACACCGGGCATGACCGGTTGTCCGGGGAAATGCCCCCGATATATCTCGTGTTCGGGATTCAACTCCACCACCACTCGCCACAGATCCCTATCCCGACTGCTCTCTACGACTCTGAAAAAATTGCCCTCCAATATCATCTTTCCATGCTGAAATAGGCATCGTCAACCGCCTCGTTGAACCGTTTATTTCTGAATTCATACAACGTATAATCACCATTGGCCTCGTCCATACGCATGCCTGTCAAGGTCATATCGTCCCGGTCGAACGAAAGCGTAATCCGAGAAACCGCTCCCCGCGACTGACCCCGTACAGGAACAATCTCCACCCGGTATTCGTTCCCGTGTGATGAATACGTTGTCTTCGCCCCCGCTTCCAACAGACGCACATCTCCCGTCATACAGGCCGAAAACATTCCGTTCATCTGCCGAAGCATCGGATTCGAATTCATTCCCACTACCGTCTGCTTACCGCCCACAACCATTTTAAACCGTCCGTCACTCATCACAATCCGATCTCCCTCCGGTTTATCATAAAGCAGGCAAATATTTCCCTCGCGTTTATAAAAGAAACGTCCCCGCTGTTCCACGGGCTCCGCCAACACGGACAGATGCCGTGTTTGGACAAAATCACAGACGATCGTATTGATTTTGGCACTCTGCTGTGCCAATCGTTCGGCAAACTCCGTTCCGGTCTGTGCCACAGCAGGCGTCCATGCGGCCAAAATAACTCCCAACAACAAAAACCGAGTAATCAATCCATTCATTCTATCCCAAAAAGTTTATCCAAACGTTCTATCGTATATTTTTCTTTTTCAATCCGCTCCAGCACCATTTCCAACAAGCGGTCGCTATGCGGACGATCGTCATGGAGCAAAATCACCGAACCGGGTTTCAACCTGCGCTCAATACGTCGCACGACCCATTCGAGCGATCTTCCCATCGTATCCAACGAGCGGATATTCCACCCCACGGTCCGATAGCCGAACTTCGTCACCACACCGGCTACCGTAGGATTCGTCACTCCGAACGGCGGCCGGAACCACCGCACCGGACATCCCGCAATCTCCGACAGCACCTTATCCGTACGCCGCAACTCCTCTTCCATTCTCCGGCGACTCAACAAAGGGAAATAACCCTTATGACCATAGGAATGATTTCCCAACAGATGCCCCTCATGCACCATACGCCGCACAAGATCGGGATGTTGCCGGGCCCGCTCTCCGATCAGGAAAAACACCGCCTGCACACCATGGCTCCGCAACACATCCAATACCCGCGGAGTCCACACCTCATCCACTCCGTCATCGAACGTAAGCGCCACCACCCGACGATTCGTCCTCTTCCGGCACAAAGCCTTCACATAGACTCCCGCCCGAATCGAAGCCGAAGCGTAGACCGCTCCACAGAGCAGCACCAGGATGATTGCGGCTATACACATTCCACCTCCATGATCGCAGGGTCTTCCCCCCGAAAACTGTTATATATCACCGCCCGATCCGCACCTGCCCTGACTGCATCGACTCCCGCCCGAAAGGTCAGGGCCGAAGCCGTAGGACAAAGTCCGTATTCGGCATATTCATTCCACAAAATCCGCACATTCTCTCCTCCGTAACCACGCTCCATCTCTTGGCGAGTCAACCCCTCCGACAAAAATTCCGGTTGCGACACCCGCGCCAGAGTGTACTCCGATCTCTCATCCGAAAGCACGAAAAAACAGGCACATTCCCCGCCCTCGATTCCTCGCAGGAAACCCATCCGTTCCCAAATCCGGTGTAGCGTAGGGGTCATCTCATCGAAAGCACCCAACAGCACATTCCGGGCGCTTCCCTCCCGAATCAACATCACGGCATCGAGCAAAGCACACTCGAAACTGCGTCCCCGATGAGCATAGGTCATGTTATAGGAGTGATTCTTACACAGAAGAGCCACCTGGGCTCCCACGGTATTGAATGTCGACTGGATAAACGGGGTCGGATTCAACAACTGTTCGCCATTCTCGATCATATTCCGAAGAAATTTCTCGCTATCAGTCAAACATCCCAAACCCGTTGCCGTCACCACTGCATCAATTCTCGCTCCTCCGCCGAAACGGTTCAAAACATCCATCGCTGCTCCCACCCCCATCTTCACCACACGACTCATCCGACGACGCAAAGCAGCATCCGGAATCAGTGCCTTCAGGTCTAAAGCAGCCGTATCGGCAGACGACATGGCATTTATATAACACTCCACCATGGCTATCCCTCCGAAAAAATAAGCGTCGTACAATTTCCCCCGAATCCGAACGAATTGGACATCACATGCCTCAACCCTACTCCTTCCCTATATTCCGTACAAGGGATCATCCCCTCATCCATCGGCTCGGCAAAACGCAGATTCGGATACAAGATTCCTCTCTGCAAGGCAATCACCGACAACACGGCCTCAATGCCTCCTGCCGCCGCCAACGTATGTCCGGTAAACGGCTTGGTCGAACTGAACGGAGGGATCCTCTTCCCGAACAGACGACTCAATGCCCGGGCTTCCGAAGCATCGTTATTGGGAGTACCCGTCCCGTGCACATTCACATACCCGATCGAATCCGGCTCCAATCCAGCCACGTTCAAAGCCCCCCGCATGGCCAGCCAGGCCCCTTCGCCATCAGCCGAGGAGGCCGTCTGATGGAATGCATCATTGGCATTGGCATACCCCGAAAGATAGCCATAAGGTTTCCGGCTACAACACTCCTCTTTCATCAACACCACATAACCGGCTCCCTCGCCCAAATTCAATCCGGCCCGAGAACGATCGAACGGCCGACAAGGTTGTGAATCGAGGATCATCAACGACCGGAATCCATTGAGCGTAAATCGGCACAGAGCATCGGTTCCTCCCGCCACCACACAATCCAGCATGCCGCCGCGGATCAGACGTGCACCCAACATGATGGCATTGGCCGCAGAAGAACATGCCGTACTGAGCGTGGTCGTAAAACCGCCTATACCACAATATTCCGCAATTTTCAATGTACTGTCGGCACAATCGTGCGAAACCACCTGTCGAAGCCGTCCTTTCCGATCGTCCGCCATAAACTCCCGGTAAAACTCCTCGGTCAGGTCCATTCCCCCGACCGAAGTGGCCGAAACCAACCCCACCCGCAAAGATCCAGAAGGATCGACCCCCGCATCCCGTAAGGCCTCACGAGCGGCGAGCATTCCCAACAGTGCCGTACGTGAACGAGGTTTCCCGCCGGTCACTCCGGACAAAGAGGCAAGCGCTTCGTTCGGCATACGAACCTCGCCCACCGGCACACGATGCACCGTCGGGAAAAGCGACACCTCCCCGATTCCACTACGCAATGCACGTATTGAATCGAGCGTCTGCCCGACCCCGATCCCGATCGCCGAGACAATTCCCGCACCTGCGACAGCTATCCGCATCACTTACGATTCTGTTCGATAAAATCGGCCAGCGTCCGCACCGAATAGAAGATCGGTTTGGCTTCGGCCGGATTTTCCAGACGGATTCCGTACTGTTTCTCCAGAATGAGAATGATCTCCAAGGCATCGATCGAATCGAGACCCAATCCACCTTCTCCGAACAGAGGTGCCTCCGTATCAATATCCTCCGGAGTAATCTCTTCCAGATTCAGCGCTTCGATCAGCTGCTCTTTCAATTTCAAAATCAGCTCTTCCATATCTTTTCTCTCTATTTCGTTATATCCCAATATTCAAATTCAGACTCAAAACGAGTTCCCAACAGTTCGCACCACCCGCAAATCACGGCATCGGCGGCTCCCGTAACGAGCAACAATCGGGCATAGTCCCGCAAAAAGGTCATCGACTTACAATCCTGCACAAAGAAAGTAGTCTCGCCCTGGATCCGCTGCCGGATACAGATCTCCCCCGCCACAATATTCGCCAACGTATAGACAAATACGGCCGGAGAGGCTCCCTCCCGAGGATGGGTATCCAGAATTTCACGATGCCGCAAATCCGTATCCAACGACGAGGAGCGATTGGCCAACACCAAAGCGATCCTCTCCGGAGCGGGTCTTATCGACCCAGGCACTTGTCTCAACAGTTTTTCGGCCGTCACATATCCCAATTTGCAGAGATCGTCCATCTTGAAAAACTTCAGATTGGGACTCTCCAATGCCCGAAATTCCCCACGAATCATCTCCCCGAACGGCAGCCCCTGCGGTTGCAATCCACAAGAGGCCTTCATCCGCACCGCTCCCGACCGTTCCTCAACCACCGGATTCGCCGCTCCTTCAAGAGCCAGCACCAACGCCGCATTACATCCGCCGAAACCCGACGCCGTTTTCAGACAAATCCCCGCCTCCGATTTCGCATGCCGGGCCGACACTCTCACCGGGCAGGGCACCCCTTCATGTTCAAAACCCAACGTTCCATAAATCAGCTTTCGGCGCAACTGAGCGGCACAGACAATCGTCTCGATCACTCCGGCCGCTCCCAACGTATGTCCGAAATAAGGTTTCAGACTCGTCAGAGGCACTTCGGACAATCCGGCCATCGCGATCGCCTTGGATTCCATCTCGTCATTATACACCGTTGCCGTTCCGTGGGCATTGACGAACCCGATCTGCCGCGCCACGATCCCACTCTCTTCCAAGGCACGACGAATGGCAAAACAGAGTCCTTCTCCCGTACGGGAGGGACCCGAAATATGGTTGGCATCGTCCGAAATTCCTCCGCCACTCCACTCCACCACCGGAGACAGAGCCCGCTGACGATCAGCCGTCAACAACAGAGCGCCACAAGCCTCTCCCATCGTCAAACCGTCTCGGTCCCGATCATACGGACGACACAACCCTCGACTCACAGACTTAAATGCCTGGAATCCGCTCACCACAAAATCCGTAAGCAAATCACCTCCCACAACGACCACATGACGATAATCTCCTCTGCGGATCAGCCTGCCAGCCACAATCAACGCCGAGACACCCGATATACAGGCATTGGAAACAACCACCGGATCGCATACAAAACCCGTACGTTTTGCCACCCGCCGAGCCAATTCCGACAGATAAACCTCCTGCCCCGGATCCATTCCTCCCCGAAGCAAATCTATATTTCCCTTGGTAGTGGCCACGATCAACCCCGTTTCCTTCGCCCGAGAGTCCACTCCCGACAACGCCAAAACCCGCTCTATGATCAGTTGCATCAGCTTCTCCAAACGGGTTCCCTCGGTGATTCCTGCTGCCGACACCTCCTGCCCCTCTCGCTGAGGATCGATCCTGCCGGCCAGAAACGGATCGCCGTAGAGCGAAAGATCGTCGACACGGATCACACCGCTCCGATAAGCCTCTATATTCCGGAGATTCTCCTCCGTACCGAAACCCCCCGAAGAGACCACATAATCCGCGCCCAAATAGACATGTGTCGTCATTTCACTCCCCATCGCTCCTTCCATTTGAGATAAAACCCCGGATTGACCAACTCGAGTTCTCCCCGGGAATTCAGAAACACCTGAACGGAACTCCCCGTTGCGACCACTTCGTTATCCGAAACCCGACGGATCGTGTACTCAAAACAGATCTTCGCCGCATCGATAGGCACAAATCCCGCCTCCACGATCGCCGTATCACCACAGCGCAACGGGCTTTTGAACTGCAACTGCAAATCCACCATCGGAGCCGTATATCCGCTCTCGTAAATATCCATATAACCGAGCCCCTCATACTGTCGGCCGAAAGCCTCCCGTGCATCTTCGAAATAACGGACATACTCCCCGTGCCAAACGATCCGCATGGAATCGACCTCGCTGAAACGTACTCGTACCGGAACAGATGCCGTCAATACAGGGACAGGTCTCTTTCGTCTGGCCATACGCTATTGCTGCAAGTAAATTTTCATCCGACACTCCGCCGTTTTCTTTCCGTCGACGGTCACTTCGGCAGAAACCAGCGTAATATTGAACACCTCCTGTTCGACCGTAAGGCGCGTACGCAAAGTCTCCCCTGCTCGCGGCAAACTGTATATCTTCAGATCGTTCACCGCACCGATGAATCCCACGGGGACCTCTTCGCCCCGACTGCGGCAGATATATCCCACCCGTGTTGCGGCCGATTGGGCCACATGTTCAATGATTCCCCCCTCCTGCAATTCGCCCTCTTCGCAAAAAATATTGTCTTCCCGCACGGTAAGTCCGCTTCCGGATACATTCTCCTGCACGCCGAAAAACTCATCCACCATCACGATCGGGGCACGTTGCGGAATAAATTTCAATATTTCATCACCTTTAGCTACGGTCGTCTCAAATACTCCCATATAGGTCCTTTTTTATGTCGTTTCAATCGCAATACATCCATCAGTTCGCTCTGCGGATCATCCGGGAATACCCAAGCCTTCCCCGTCTGACGAGCCATCATCCGAGTCTGTTCCAAATCGAACCAATCCACCAGATAGTATCTCGGCTCCAACAGCGGATCGTCGGCCGTCACCACTCCCTCCCGTACGGCGATCGAATGCAATCCGGTATGCGGATAAATTCTCATCCCCACATAAGGGAAGAATACCGTATAGGCGATCTGTTTCGAATGTTCCATCGTCTCACGCAACGTATCGGGCGTCTCGCCATACCCTCCCAAAATCAGGAAATGAGCATAATACACGTTGTGTTTCAGGCAGAGCCGCGAACTCTCCAATATGTGATCAAAGTTAAAATTTTTCCCGTATTTTGCCAAACATTCGTCCGAAAGCGATTCCGTACCGAACTCCACATGAGCCAACCCGGCCCTTTTAAACAATCCGACCAACTCATCGGTCAGATTATGCGGCGAAAAATAGGCCCCCCACGATATCTGCAACCCGCTCCGAATCAATTTCTCCGCTAACGACACATTGTATTCATCAACTATATTGAAGACCGAATCGGTAAAGAACAGATAGTTTACTCCCTTGTCTCTGTTAAGCCGGGCCATATTCTCCACGATCATCTCCGGGTCCAGCGTACGCACCACCCGTCCGTCAATCAAAGGATAGGAGCAATACACACAACGATAGGGACATCCGCGTTTGGTCTGGATATTGAGCATCCCGCTGTACTTCCAGTAGTAATCGACCAGCCGATCGTCGAACTCAACCTCCAGGGTCCGCAGATAACATCTATGGGGAAGGGCCGGCTCCACCCCTTGCGCTCCCCTGCGAAGCACACCCTCGATCCGTTCCGTACTCTCCCCTCGTTCCAAGGCCAGAATCAACTTTCGCAGACTCTCCTCGCCTTCGCCCACAATACCATAATCGGCCCCGAGTTCCCTCATAAAGATCTCCGGAAAGATCGAAAATCCGGCACCTCCGATAATCAACGGCACCCGCGTGACCTCTCTCACAGCCTTCACCACCTCGAGATATCCTCCGATAAACCCTCTTCTGTCGAGCGAATTGGCGCCATCCACATTGCGCAAAGAGACCCCCACATAAGCCGGGCATTCTTCTCGAATCACCCGAGACAAAGTCTCGAGCGGATCGAGATTGCAATCGAACAGCATTACGCGAAATCCCGTCAGGGTCCGGTCCAAATAGGTCTTCAGATAAGACAATCCCAGCGGATAGACCGGATAGGGTTCCCGATGCCGATTAGCCGAGACGAGCAGTATGGTTTTGCATTCACTCATCAGCACCAAAATTTATAAAAATTAAACCATTGACGGGGGTAGGCTTCCACAACCTGCTCCAAAGAGACCAAATACTGATCCAACAAGGAAGCGGCAGGATCGCTTTCCACGGTACGCCGAGGGATTACTGCCGGCATAAATTCGAATCGATAACGACGACCTTGTTCCCTGACCGCGTAATAGAAAACCACCGGGACCTTCAATCGGGCAGCCAGGCGGAAGGGACCGGAAGGGAAACGTGCCTCCCGTCCCAGGAAATTCCGGACATATGTCTGTTTCTCATCCGTGTAACGATCGCCTTGGAAACAGACATATTCTCCGTGGTCGAGTGCTCCCTTGATCCGAAGGATACCCTCCAGTGCATCCTTATTCACAGCGATCACCCGATAGGCCAACGGGGCTTTATATCGTTCCAAGGTTTTTTTGATACTCTCGTACTCCGTATCGTACATCACCACATGGATCCGGGAAGCATATTTTCCGAAAAACGGCGAACCGATCTCCCAACATCCCACATGGGCTCCGATCAATACGGCACCCTGCCCCGCATCCAGAATCCTTAAAAACTCCTCATAACGATCAAACCGGAATTGGTAACGATCGGACAGACCGCTGTTCATGGCCATCCGATCGATCAATGTCTGCCCGAAACGATAGTAATGCATATACACCTCCACGATCGACCGGCACACGCCCAATCCTCGTATACGCCGATGATACTCCCATACGGCTGCGGTGGATTTGGGGGCAAAAGGGATGAAATAGGCCGCTACAGGGACCAGAAAAACATAGGCAAACCGAATTCCCAGATGCCTGATCATAAAGATAAAAGAGAGATAGCCGAATGAGCCACCTCTCGATTTTCCGGTCCAGTCGTTCGTTCTATTTCGATCCATTTACCCGTTCGATAATCAGATCGTAAAAGTCCTGAAAAGTCTTGATTCCCACAAAATCGGGCCCTTTCAAGGTCACCCCGAAATTCTGGTTTATCAGAACGACCACGTCCACCAGGTCGAGACTATCCAATTCGAGCGTCTCCATCAATGGGGCATCGGGGGTAATCGCGGCAGGATCGGCCTCGAACTCTTCGGCCAATACCGTCGCTATTTTCTCGATAATTTCGTCGTTTGTCATCTTGGTATATGAGTCTGTTAGTTGAATTTACGTACAATCAGTGTCGAATTGGTCCCTCCGAAACCGAACGAATTCGACAAAAACGCATCGAATCCGACATCCATTCTCCTATTCGGGATATTCAATCGCGAAGAGGCTTCGTCTCCCTCTTCGAAGTTCAGATTGGGTGCGATAAACCCGCCCTGCATCATCAGCATCGAATAGACCACCTCACTGGCTCCGGCCATCCACATCTCATGACCGGTCATCGACTTGGTCGAGGTGACATACGGACGACAGCTGCCGAAGACATCTGCAATTGCCATTGCCTCATTGTAGTCACCGATCGGAGTAGAGGTCGCATGAGCATTGACATAGCCGATCTGATCTATTCCCACACCCGCTTCACGCAATGCCATCCGGATCGAACGAGTCGGTCCGTCGACATTCGGCACGGAAATATGATCGCCATTCGAAGAGAAGCCGTAGCCTAAAATCTCCCCCAGAATCGGAGCTCCCCGCCGGGTTGCCGACTCCAGACTCTCCACCACCAAAGTAGCTGCACCACCGCTGGGGACCAATCCGTCGCGATGACGATCGAACGGACGGGAAGCCGCGGCCGGATCATCTTCCCGGATCGAAAAAGCTCCCAATCCGTCGAAACTCCCCACACCATACAGGTTGATTTCCTGCGCTCCGCCACATATTACACAATCCTGCAGACCCTGTTTGATAAGCAGATAAGCCATCCCGACTGCATGCGATCCACTGGCACAAGCTCCGGAAACCGTGAAATTGACTCCCCGAAGGTTGAAAATCACGGAAAGGTTCATGGTCACGGTAGAGTTCATCGACTGGAAAATGTTTCCAGAACCCACCATTGCCGTATCGTGTTTCTCCCGGATAATATCCACACCATGAATCACCGGTTCGGCACTGCTGTCATTACCATAGAGAATGCCCACCTCACGGGCAGCCAGGAAATCGGCGTCGATGCCTGCGTTCTCCAACGCTTCGCAGGTAGCCATATAGGCATACTCTCCCTGTACCGGCAAACACACTCGTTTACGACGATCGAGTTTCTTTTTCAATTCGGGACGCGGCACGATTCCCGTCAGTGCAGAACGGTAGCCCAACTCTTTACGGGCCGGATCCAAGCCAATTCCCGAGACTCCTTCATGCAGCGAATTACGCACCTGATCCAAATTCTGCCCGATACAGGAGTAAATTCCCATGCCTGTTATAACGACTCTGTTTGCCATCTATTTTGCTCAAATATCTCTTATTTATTATGTATACAAACCGCCATTCACGGCAATCACTTCCCCCGTAACATACGAGGCATCCTCCGACACCAAAAAAGCGACCACGCCTGCCACCTCTTCCGGTTCGGCGAATCGACCTATCGGAATCTGCTTCTTCAATTGAGATTCATCCAGATCCTCGGTCATCTCCGTACGCACAAAACCAGGCGCCACAGCATTCACCGTAACCCCCTTGCGGGCCACCTCCTGAGCCAATGCCTTCGTTGCGGCGATCACCGCCCCCTTGGCGGCCGAATAATTGGTCTGCCCGGGCAGCCCTTTCACCCCCGACAACGAAACCACATTCACAATACGCCCCCTGCGTCCGGTCAGCATCGGCTGGAGCAACATCCGTGTAACATAGAAGAATCCATCAACACTGATATCCAGCACATCGTGCCACTGTTCATCGCTCATCCACATCATCAATCCATCGCGACGAATTCCTGCATTATTGACCAATACTTCGACATACGCTCCGGGATGACCTTCTCTCCACGCGGTGATCGCACGCTCCACCGCTGCCGCATCCCTCACGTCAAACTTCATCAATTCGCCTTCCGAACCGGCATCCCGGACGGCATCCAATGTTTTGGCCGCCTCAACATCATTCGACAGATAGTTGATAAGCACCCTGTACCCCATGTATGCCAGACGAATGCAGACAGCACGGCCGATTCCACGACCGCCACCTGTTACCAGCGCATATTTTTCGTTCATTTCCATCCGTCTCTGTCGCATTGCGTCACTCAAGTCGTTCATACTTTACAGATCCCGATCCGGATCGGTCGCATCCAGGAACTTTCCTACGGCTGCTATCTCCTCATATTTCGCGGTATCTTCGACGAATACGGGCACCCGTTTGCGTATCTCCCGGTAAAAGAGTTGTGAAGCGGGGGAAAGCGACTCTGCCACATTCAAACAATCGACCGCCTGGGCCAATGCAATCGCATGGATCGACAGCACCTGAAACGAATTCTCCACCACCGTAGCGGCTAACATCGCCGAATTGGTCCCCATGCTGACCACATCCTGATTGTCGTTATTATTGGGTATACTGTGCACATACATCGGATTGGAGAGCGTCTGACATTCGGCCGTAGTCGAGGTTGCAGTAAACTGGGCCGCCTGCAAACCGTAGTTGAGCCCCAAAACACCCATATTCACGAAAGGCGGCAGAATCCCGTTGATCCGATCATGAAACAGATAGTTCATCTGACGCTCGATGAGCATGGTCAATTTGGTCACGGCAATCTTCAGCTTGTCCATCTCGAAAGAGACATAGTCTCCGTGGAAATTTCCTCCATGATAGACATTTCCGGTTTCAGGATCCACAATCGGATTATCGTCCACCGAGTTCAGTTCATTGACCAACACTTGTTCTGCATTGGCCAATGCATCCGCTACCGGACCCAATATCTGAGGTACACACCGCAATGAATAGTAAGGTTGCACCTTCGAATCGAACACCTTTTCGGTATGTTTTTTCTCATAAAATTCCACCTCACGCCGACGGAGCCGCTCACTTCCTGCGGCAAGATCCCGCATGGTCCGGGCAATCCGTTGCTGTCCCGGATGCGCCTTAAGTCCGTTGAGCTCCTCGCACATGAAGTCGTCGTATGAAGCAACGATCTCATTAATCATCACCGAGGCTCGCACAGCCCACTTCAGCAATCGTTTGGCCCGAATCAGCGTCACCAAACCTACTCCGGTCATCACGGCCGTTCCATTGGTAACGGCCAATCCCTCCCGCAGATACATCCTGAGCGGTTCCAGACCATTCTCTTTCAGCACCTCCGCAGCACTTCGCCGGACGCCCTGATAAAACACGTCGCCCTCACCGATCAATGCCAATGCAATATGAGCCAACTGCACCAGATCGCCGCTTGCACCCACACTTCCATGCCGGGGTACTACAGGAATAATGTCTCGGTTGATAAATTCACAAAGCAATTCTGCCACCTGCACATGAACACCCGATCGGCCCCGCACGAAAGTCTGCATCCGGGCAATCATCGCGGCCTTCACCCAAGGCGCAGGCATCGGTTCACCCGCACCGCTGGCATGACTGCGAATAATGTTATATTGCAATTGCAACAGATTTTCGTCGCTGATACGGTATTGAGCCATCGGGCCGAATCCCGTATTGATGCCATAGATTACCTTATCACGGGCAAACGACGAAAGAAATTCATAACAAGCATCTATCCGTTCACGAGCAGCCGCATCAAGGGCAATTTTCTCCCCGTGAAAAAGAAGATTTTCTATATCGGACAATTCTAACATACGCGTATCCGGAATTTCTATACTTTCAACCTTGTGAATTAAAAATCTTGACAAAAGTAATAAAAATACTATTTTTTTAATTCATTCAATGTTTAGTTTCCCAAAATATAAGGCGACAGAATAAATTCTGTCGCCTATTTATATCTTTCAACCTATACACCCTATTTTTTTCTGTTCTTGATATACAAGAACCGCTTGATTTTGTGGGTAGGGGTTTTCTCGAAACCTTCGGTCTGCTCTACAACCACAGAGATCCGTGAGAACTTATTCACTTTCGAATTGACATAACGCATCAGATCCGATTTGATCTCCTCCATCTTGTTTCCCAATTCCTCCCTCATGCTGTAATATCTCCGCTCCAACTCTTCCCGATTGAAATGAACCAGAGCCACCAGTTTCCCCTTTTCCTGCTTGACGATCGAATCGGACACCAAAAAATGGCTGTTGATAACGGTCTCTATCTCTTCCGGATAGATATTTTCGCCGCTGGGTCCCACAATCATATTATTCAGACGGCCCTTGATATAGAGATACCCTCTCTCATCGAAAATTCCCAAATCCTTGGTCCGGAACCACCCATCAGATGTGAACACCTCCTGTGTCGCCTCCGGATTCTTATAATAACCGATCATCGTACTGGGGCTCTTCACCACGATCTCTCCCTCACCCGACTGTGGATTCACATTTTCGAGCCGGGCCGACACCCCCTCCATCACGGGTCCTGTCGAGCCGAGCGATGTTTTACCCGGAATAGCCCCGGCAATCAGCGGGGCCGTTTCGGTCAAACCATATCCAATAGCATACGGGAATCGTGCATCGATCAGGAACTGTTCGGTCTGAGTATCGAGTTTGGCTCCTCCGATTCCAAAAAACCGTAAACGGCCGCCGAATATCTTCACCAACTTCCGCCCAGCTACCCGATGGATCATCACACGGAACCAACGCCAGCCATACAACCTTTTCTTAAAGGCATTTTCCGAAAAAGGCCTGAGCACCTGACTCTTGTATATTTTCTCAATAATGAGCGGCACACTCAACATAATCGTCGGACGGACGGCACTCATGGCCGGCATGAGAGTCGATGCCGTAGGCGGACGATCCAGATACACCACCGATGCTCCCTGCATGAACGGGAACAGCATACCGAACGAACATTCATAGGTGTGCGACAAGGGAAGAATCGACAGGAATACATCTTCCGGGTTAACCGGATAAAGACGCTGAGCCATTTCCAACTGAGAACACAGATTGTAATGGGTCAACATCACACCCTTAGGCTTGGAAGTGGTTCCCGAGGTATAGATAATCGCGGCGACATCTTCACTTCGGGGCTCGGTCATTGTCCCTCTTTCCGTACAACGCTGAGAAAGTATTCCCAGATTTTTAGTACGGATCACGATGTTCAACTTCTCCAAAACACTTTTGGATACTCTCGTAAAAAGTTTGTCGGAAACCAACAACGCCTTGGCATCGGCATGTTCGATAATCATATCCAACTCCGGCCCCGAGAAGTCGGGAAGAATCGGCACCACGACCATTCCGGAAGAGACGACAGTCAAATAGCAGACCGGCCAATTAGGCATATTCCCGCTCAAAAGAGCCACTTTGTCGCCGCTACTGAGGCCGGCCCCGAGCAACATTTCCCGGACAGACTCAACCCGTTCCCCGAACTCCTTGTAGGTCATGGAACCTCCTTCGTACATCGAGAACGAAGGTCTTTCGGCGAACGAACCGACACTCGTCAGATAGAGTTCGCGCAATGTCTTGAAAGCCATAATCAACAAAAATATCTCCCAATTTCAATCGCAAAAATAGCTTTTATTTTATGAAAACGCTACTTTTACAAAAAATAATACGATGATCGAAGCGGATTGGATACGACAAAAAGCTCTCGAGACAGGCTTTAGCGACTGCGGAATAGCCCGCTGCAGACGACTTCACGAAAGAGAGGAAAATCTGGTTGCCTGGCTGGCCGAGGGGAATCATGCCGGATTGAGCTACCTGGAACGCAACCTCGACAAACGACTCGATCCCTCTCTGCTGGTAGAAAATGCACAATCGGTCATCGTCTGCCTGGTCTCTTACAACAACGGTACCTGGAAAGAGAGCTGCCGACCGCTTCCCGACCCCCAAACCCCCTGGAAGCCGGCTCCTCGCATAGCATCCTACGCACTGGCACGAGACTATCATCAAACAATCAAAGAGATGCTGTTTTCATTACTGGGCACCATTCGGCAACGATACCCCGAAGTATCGGGACGCTGTTTTACCGACACGGCGCCGCTGTTGGAAAAAAGTTGGGCGACAGAGGCCGGTCTGGGATGGATCGGCAAGAATTCACTGCTCGTTTCGCCTCGGTTCGGATCGTTCGTCCTGTTGGGAGAAATCGTCATCGATGTTCCAATGGATCATTACGCCACCCCTTTCCCCGAAGAACGATGCGGCAACTGCAGACGCTGTCTGGATGCCTGCCCGAACGGAGCCATCGTAGCACCCTGCCGACTCGACCTGCGAAAATGTATCTCCAGACTCACCATCGAACGCCCGACCTGTACAGAAGCTATCTCCAATTCCTCCTCCCACTCCACCGGTCCCGGACTCCATGGTTGGCTTTTCGGCTGCGACCTTTGTCAAAGCGTCTGCCCGCACAATCAACACGCTCCCCTCTACACTCTCCCGGCATTTGCCCCTCTTTTCCGGCCCGAAGAGATGACCCGTGAAACCTGGCTCACCCTCTCGCCCGAAACATTCGGGACCAGGATGGGCTCTACTCCGTTGGTTCGATGCGGATTGGAAAATCTCCAGCAACGACTTGCCCGGGATGCCCGGGAAAAATAATCATCCCTAAAACAAAACGCCCCGGCCTCTCGACCGGGACGTCTCATCCTTAAACTTATTCCAGATTACTAATTACAATTTAGGACCGGCTGTTACCAATGCCTTACCGGCTTCGTTACCCTCGAACTTAGCAAAGTTCTTGATGAAGCGACCTGCCAGATCTTTAGCCTTTTCGTCCCATTGTGCGGCATCGGCATAGGTGTCGCGAGGATCGAGGATCTTAGGATCTACGCCCGGCAGAGCGGTCGGCACTTCGAAATCGAAGTACGGGATCTTCTTGGTGGGAGCCTTGTCGATCGAACCGTCCAGAATGGCATCGATAATACCCCGGGTATCTTTGATCGAGATACGTTTGCCTGTTCCGTTCCATCCGGTATTCACCAGGTAGGCTTTGGCCCCCGATTTCTGCATCTTCTTCACCAGTTCTTCTCCATACTTGGTGGGGTGCAGCGACAGGAAGGCAGCACCGAAGCAAGCCGAGAAGGTCGGAGTAGGCTCGGTAATACCACGCTCCGTACCGGCCAACTTAGCCGTAAAGCCCGACAGGAAATAATATTTGGTCTGTTCCGGAGTCAGGATCGAAACCGGAGGCAGCACGCCGAATGCATCCGCCGACAGGAAGATCACTTTCTTGGCTGCAGGAGCTTTCGAAACGGGTTTTACGATGTTGTTGATGAAATTGATCGGGTACGACACACGGGTATTCTCGGTCACCGATTTGTCATTGAAATCCACTTCGCCCTGAGCGTTTACAGTTACGTTCTCCAGCAGAGCGTCGCGTTTGATAGCATTCCAGATATCGGGCTCGTTCTCTTTGCTCAGGTTGATCACCTTGGCGTAGCAACCGCCTTCGAAATTGAAGACACCCTCGTCATCCCATCCATGTTCGTCGTCACCGATCAACAGACGTTTCGGATCGGTCGACAGGGTGGTTTTACCCGTACCCGACAGACCGAAGAAAATGGCGGTATTCTTACCTTCCATATCCGTATTGGCCGAGCAGTGCATCGAAGCGATACCTTTCAGCGGCAACAGGTAGTTCATATAGGAGAACATGCCTTTCTTCATCTCGCCGCCATACCAGGTATTGATGATCACCTGCATCTTTTCGGTCAGGTTGAACACGACAGCCGTTTCGGAATTCAGGCCCAACTCTTTGTAGTTCTCCACTTTGGCTTTCGAAGCGTTCAGCACCACAAAATCGGGTTCGCCGAAGTTAGCCAGCTCTTCTTCCGTGGGACGAATGAACATATTCTTCACGAAGTGAGCCTGCCAAGCCACCTCCATGATAAAACGAATTTTGAGACGAGAGTTCTCGTTGGCACCGCAGAATGCATCCACCACATAAAGACGTTTGTTGGAAAGCTCTTTCGAAGCGATATCCTTCAGCACTTTCCAAGCCTCCTGCGTAGCGGGTTTGTTATCGTTCTTATACTCGTCGGAGGTCCACCAGATCGTGTCGCGGGTTACGTCGTCCATCACGAAGAACTTGTCCTTGGGCGAACGGCCGGTATATACGCCGGTCATCACGTCTACGGCACCCATATTGGTTACCACTCCCTTCTCGTAACCCTCCAGACCCGGAGCGGTCTCTTCCTTAAACAGTTGCTCATAGGAAGGATTGTGTACGATCTCGGTCACGCCCGTGATTCCGTACTTGCTCAAATCAATCTTTGACATAATCAATCACTATTTTTAGTTAATACTTCTTCTATTCCGGATGCAAAGGTAGTAAAAGTTTTATATTGTTACACAAATAACAGTGGTTTTTTAAATTTTTTTCGTAACTGACACCTTCTGTTATTTTTCCGTGCGGAGAAAAGAGTCACGCGGCATACCATCCGAACGAAAATTTCGTTTTTCACGACGGACGGCACCTCCATTTTCCTCAAATTTTCTTTTCTTTGGATCGATAAATCGCAAAATAAGATGGCCGGACTTTACATACACATTCCTTTCTGCAAACAACTATGCCACTATTGCGACTTCTACTCCTGCATATCTCTTGCCAAAACAGGCCCCATGTTAGAGGCTCTTCTACGCGAGATGGGACTCCAGCGAGACTTTCTGCCTACCGGCACGCTCACTACCCTCTACATCGGAGGCGGCACTCCCTCGGTCTACTCTCCTCGAGAACTGGGACGCCTGAAACACCGGGCTCTGGAATTATGGGACTGTACCGATCTCCAAGAGACGACCGTAGAGGTCAATCCCGACGATCTTTCCCCCGGCTATCTCGAACAACTGCGGGCAGAAGGCTTCAACCGGTTGAGCATCGGCATCCAATCGTTCATCGACCGCGATCTGCAGCTGATGAATCGCCGACACACGGCAAACAGTGCCGGACAAGCGGTCAGAGAGGCCCAGCAGGCCGGTTTCGACAACATTTCGATCGACCTGATCTACGGCATTCCCGGCATGAGCGACCGGGAATGGGAAGAGAATCTGGCTCGGGCTCTTGCCCTCGATGTCCAACATATTTCGGCCTATCATCTGACGATCGAACCTCGTACGGTATTCGGTAAACGAGCCGCTCAGGGAAAATTTTCATCCGTGGACGAGGAGACCAGCCAACGTCAATACCTCACCCTGCACCGTATGCTCACCGCAGCCGGATACGACCACTACGAGATATCCAACTTCGCCCGTCCCGGTTATCGTTCACGCCACAACAGCGCCTACTGGACCGGAGAACCCTATCTGGGAATCGGCCCCTCGGCCCACTCTTTCGACGGAAGGCACAGACGATGGAGCGTTTCATCAGTGGTCCGTTATCTGGAAAACGTAGACCAGGGGAACATTTACGAACAAGAGACCCTCTCCCCGGAAGAGGCCTATGACGAACTGGTCATGGTCTCCCTGCGTACGGCCGAAGGAATTGATACCGAAGAGCTGGAACGACGTTTCGGGGCACGTAAATTGCGTTACTTCGAACAATCGGCCCGTCGATTCGTGGAAGCGGGCATTTTGGAACATATCGGCCGTCGCTACCGGCTGAAACCAGAAGAATTCCTCGTCTCGGACAGCGTGATCTGCGAGCTGTTCTGGCCGATCCACGAAAACATTACACATATATAATATGAAAACCGTGATAAAAAACCAAAAAATAACTAATTTTACGCCCTCAAACATTTGCATCTAAACACGTGAGATATGACCACATGTAACAGAATCAAGGAAAAACCCGACTACCTGTTCGAAGTAAGTTGGGAAGTGTGTAATAAGGTAGGTGGCATACACACCGTTGTCGCTACCAAGGCGCTGACCATGTCCCAGACTCTGGGGGACCACTATATTCTGATCGGACCCGACATTCATCGCGAGGGGACCAATCCCGAATTCGAAGAAGACACCAATCTGCTCAAAAACTGGAAGCAGATGGTCTACAACGACGGTATCCGCATTAAAGTGGGGCGTTGGAAAGTCAAAGGAAGTCCGCTGGTAGTCCTCGTGGATTTCAGCTCATTCATCCCCCAGAAAGACGATATTCTGAAATTCCTCTGGGAGACCTATCGGGTAGACTCGATCAGCGGACAATGGGATTATATCGAACCGGTTCTGTTCGGTTATGCAGCCGCCAAAGTGATCGAAAGCTATGTGGAATCGTTCTGCGCCTCGACAGACAAAGTCGTGGCCCATTTCCATGAATGGATGACCAGCAGCGGAGGACTTTACCTGCGTAAATTCTCCCCCTACATCGCCACGGTATTCACTACCCATGCCACCGTGATGGGACGGTCGCTGGCGGGTAACGGACTGCCTCTGTACGGCAACCTGGCCCGATTCAACGCCGACGAATACGCCCGTCAATTCAACGTAGTGGCCAAACATTCGCTCGAGAAGACAGCCGCCAACTACTACGATGCCTTCCTGACCGTGAGCGACATCACGGCCCGCGAATGCAAATACCTGTTAGGCAGAGAAGTACACCTGGTAACCCCGAACGGTTTCGAAGACGATTTCGTATGGGAACCCATCCTGCTGGAAGCGAAACGGAAAGAGGCTCGCGAAACGATGATTCGTGTGGCCGAGGCCTGTCTGGACCATAAATTCGAAAAAGATCCGCTGATCGTGGGTACCAGCGGCCGATATGAGTTCAAAAACAAGGGGCTGGACGTATTCATGGATTCGCTCAAGAAACTGGCCCAGAATGACAAACTCGATCGCGACGTATTGGCCTACATCACCGTACCGGCCGGAAACGAGGGCCCCAGAAAAGATCTTCAAGCTCACCTGAGCGATCCGGCCAATCCTGTTGACCGGAACCAAAACCCCCACACGACCCATTACCTCTCCTCACCCGAGTGGGATCCGATTCTCAACTCGATGAAAAACAGCGCACTGCTCGATCCGGCTTGTCGCGTAAAGGTGATCTTCGTCCCGACCTATCTGGACGAACACGACGGCATTTTCAATAAACATTACTACGAGTTGCTCGTAGGAATGGATGTCACCGTCTTTGCATCCTACTACGAACCGTGGGGTTACACTCCGCTGGAAAGCGTAGCATTCGGCGTTCCGACCATCACCACCTCTCTGGCAGGATTCGGCCTCTGGGTTGACCGACATGGCAAGGATCACAAAGGAGTAGAAGTCATCCGCCGTACGGACACGAACGATTCTGAAGTAGTGGATGCCATCGCCGCTTCATTGTCCCGTTTTGTGGGTATGAATGCCAAAGATTATGCAGGATACAGAGAGTCTGCCAAAGCTATCTCCAAAACGGCTCTTTGGGAAAATCTGATCGAATTTTACGAAAAAGCCTACGAATTGGCTCTGAAAAACGCCATTACCCGCACCAACCGAATCGCATACGAAGGCGGCGGCAACTATACAGAACAGATCAACTTCGTACGGCAGCAGTTGGTAAGCAATACGCCTACCTGGACCCGTCTGATGGTTGACAAAAGCCTGCCGGCACGATTACATCCGCTGGAAATCCTTTCCCACAATCTCTGGTGGTCATGGACGTTAGGGGCTCATGAGTTATTCGAGTACATCGACAATAACCTATGGCGCAATTGCGAACGCAATCCGATCGATTTCCTCGACCAACTCGACTACAAACGCCTTAAAGAGCTTGAAGCCGACAACGAATTCCTCGCCAAGTTGGATGCCGTCTATGCTGAATTCCAGAATTACATGAAGGAGAAAAAAGAGGCCAAAAGTCCCAAAATCGCCTACTTCAGCATGGAATACGGTTTGAACAACATACTGAAAATCTATTCGGGCGGATTGGGCATTCTGGCCGGCGACTACCTCAAAGAGGCCAGTGACAAAAACGTTCCGATGGTGGCCGTAGGGTTGCTCTACCGCTACGGATATTTCACCCAGCGTCTTTCGGCCCAGGGAGCCCAGGAGGCCAGCTATGAGGCCCAGAATTTCTACAAACTCCCCATTTCTCCCGCCCGCGATGCCGAAGGGAACTGGTGCAGCATCCACATTGCCTTTCCCGGACGAACCATCACGGCCCGTATCTGGAAATGCGAAGTGGGACGTACAGACCTCTACCTGCTCGACACGGACCACGATCTGAATCTGGACGAAGACCGTCAGATCACCCATTACCTCTACGGTGGCGACTGGGAAAACCGACTCAAACAGGAGATTCTGCTGGGTATCGGCGGTATCCGTGCCCTCAATGAATTGGGCATTCACCAGGATGTCTACCACTGCAACGAAGGTCATGCGGCTTTCATGGGAATCGAACGTATCAACAATCTGGTGGGCAAACGCAAACTCTCTTTCAGCGAAGCGCTGGAGGTGGTCCGCTCTTCGTCGCTCTTCACCACCCATACGCCAGTTCCGGCCGGCCACGATGCTTTCCCCGAATCGATGATCCGCCAGTATATGTCCCATTACCCCAACCGGCTGGGCGTAACCTGGGATCAATTCATCAATCTGGGCAAAACGAAACCAAACGATCCGAACGAGAAATTCTCGATGAGTTTCCTGGCCTGCAACCTCTGCCAGGAGGTCAACGGCGTCAGCTGGTTGCATGGCGAAGTGAGCAAGGATATCCTGGGCAGCATGTGGCCGGGCTATTTCAAAGACGAACTCCATATCGGATATGTAACCAACGGGGTACACTTCCCCACCTGGACCGCCCCCAACATGAGACGTCTGTATTCCCGTTACTTCCCGGAAGGGTTCCGTCGGCACGACTACGACATCGCCGCCTGGCAAAAGGTCTACGACATTCGGGACGAAGAGTTGTGGGGCGAGCGTATGATCCTCAAAAACAAACTCATCAAACATATCCGTAAACGGATGGCCGATCCCTCGCAGGCAGTATTCACCTCTCCGGGCCAAATGATCCGGAGTATGGAGGCCTTCAAACCCGACGTTCTGACCATCGGTTTCGCCCGTCGGTTCGCCACCTACAAAAGAGCCAACCTGCTCTTCACGAATCTCGACCGTCTGGACGCCATCGTCAACAATCCGGAACGTCCCGTACAATTCGTATTCGCCGGCAAGGCTCATCCGAATGACAAACCGGGACAGGATCTGATCAAACGCGTTGTAGAAGTAGCCGCCATGCCCCGTTTCGCCGGAAAGATTCTTTTCCTGCAGAACTACGACATGGAATTGGCCCGTCGAATGGTACAAGGCGTCGATGTATGGCTCAATACCCCGACCCGTCCGCTGGAAGCGTCGGGAACCAGCGGCGAAAAGGCCGTCATGAACGGCGTATTGCAGTTCAGTGTCCTGGACGGCTGGTGGGTCGAAGGTTACAGAAAAGGCGCCGGCTGGATGCTGCCCATGGAGCGGACTTTCGCCGACCAGAACTACCAGAACGATTTGGATGCAGAATTGATCTATACAACCATCGAGGATGAAATCGCCCCCATGTATTACAAACGGGACGAACAAAACATCCCTTACGAATGGGTTCAGGCAATCAAGAAATGTATTGCGGAGATTGCCTCCAATTTCACGACCAACCGTATGCTGCGCGACTACGAGGATCGTTTCTACAACAAACTCTACGAACGGCATCGGTTGATGGTCTCTAACGACTTCACCATGGCTCGTGAGATAGCTGCCTGGAAACGGAAAATCAGCAATTCGTGGGACAAAGTCAACATTGTCTCCGTCAAACAACTCGACATGGGTAAAGAACCGATCAAACTGGGCAACCCCTACCACATCGAAGTGACGGTAGACGTGGACGGCCTGCGGCCACAGGACATCGGGGTCGAGTTGATCATAGCCAACCAGATCGACGAAGGGAAAGTAAAAATCCTGGGGACTAAACAATTACAGCTGATCAGCAACGAAGGCAGCCTGGCCACCTATGCCGTGGATTCGGTACCCGATCGCAGCGGCACATTCGACATGGCGCTCAGGGTTTACCCCAACAACGAAAAATTGCCTCATCGTATGGATTTCGCCCTGGTAAAATGGGCCTGATCCATCCTCTGAAAAACAGTTAAAAACAGGGAGACTCCGGAAAAATTTTTCCGGAGTCTCCTTTATCCCAAAAGAGAGCCTTGAAATTCGCAAAATTTCCCGAAAGAAATCCTATTTTTCGACAAACTTAAATTTTACACGAAACCCTTATTCTTCAAACCAAACATAACACTCCAGCACTATTCCCGCTAAAAAAACGACAAAAAACTAATATTTTATTCATGGACAACTTTTGATATTTTACAGAAGTTTTCTTAAATTTACGGGTGTTCATAAAAGAATAAACTATGTCAGTATTAAGTTTCGACAAGGACAGTCTCGGCAATCTGGAGTATTCGCTCCAAAGGGAGATGCTGAGCACCAATCGGGCGGGCGGCTACATGAGTACAACGATCGTTTGCTGCAATACGCGAAAATATCACGGATTGATGGTATGCCCGATCGACGATCAGGACGATCAAAACTATGTGCTGCTCTCCAATCTCGACGAAACGGTTATCCAACACGATCAAAGTTTCAATCTGGCCATTCATCGCTTCCCGGGCATCTATGAACCCAGAGGACACAAATACATCACCGATTTTGCCTATACCCCTACCCCCACAATCACCTATCGCGTAGGGGGAGTCGTATTGCAAAAAGAGATGCTGTGGATACACCGCCGTACCCAACTATTGATCCGTTATACGCTCATGGACGCGCATTCCTCCACGCGATTACGGCTTAGACCATTTCTCGCATTCCGGAATATGCACGAATTGAGTCATGCCAATATGTTCGCCAACGGACATACATATCCGGCCGCAAGTGGTGTCAGGTGCCGTCTGTATGAAAATTTCCCGTGGCTCTATATGCAAACCAATCAGGAGGCTGAATTCGTGGCCGCTCCCGACTGGTATTACAACTTCGAGTATGCCGAAGAGGCCCGCCGGGGCTATCCCTTCCGGGAAGATTTGCTCACTCCCGGTTATTTTGAAATGGATATCGCCAAAGGCCAAAGCGTTATCTTCTCCTGCTCCCTGGAAGAAGTAACGCCCGAAAGTATCGAAAAAGATTTCAGCGACGAACTGAGCCGTCGTTCCAATAAGATAGATTTTCTCTCTTGCGTACGTCACTCGGCCCGCCAATTCATCGCTCGTCGTGGCGATCGGACAGAAGTAGTGGCCGGTTATCCATGGTTCGGCCGCTGGGGACGGGATACTTTCATCGCACTGCCCGGCATTACCCTTACCCAAGGCAATGTACAGGATTGCATCGATGTGATCGACACGATGACCCGCGAAATGGAAGACGGACTTTTCCCCAACATGGGAACGGCCTACAACTCGGTCGATGCACCGCTGTGGTTCTTCTGGACCCTCCAACAACTCGAAAAACACATAGGAGCCGAAAAGATCTGGGAAAAATACGGAGACAAGATGAAAGACATTCTTTCGGCCTACCGTCGGGGAATCGGAGGTGTCATCGCCCTACACAGCAACGGACTGGTTTGGGCTTCAGCACCGGGCAAGGCTCTGACGTGGATGGATGCCGTAGTGGACGGAGTACCCGTAACGGGACGCGACGGATATCAGGTAGAGATCAATGCACTGTGGTACAACGCACTGTGTTATACGCTCCATTTGGCTCACAAATTCAAAGACAAGGTTTTCGAAAAAGAGTGGAAAGACCAGCCGGAAATCACCAAAGCCTCGTTTATCAAAACATTCTGGTTCCCCACAGAGCAATATCTGGCCGATTACGTAGGCCCGGAAGGTCCCAACTGGTTCATCCGCCCCAATCAAATCATCGCCTGTTCGCTGCCCTACACGATGCTCGATCAGGGGCAGATTCTGGGAGTCATAAACATCGTACGCCAACACCTGCTGACCTCGAAGGGACTTCGAACGCTCTCCCCGCGCAATCCGCTCTATCAGGGACGCTACGAAGGCAATCAACCAACACGCGACCGTCAATACCATCAGGGAACGGTATGGCCATGGCTGTTGGAACACTACGTAAAGACTAATTTCGACGTGTATGGCTCGACCTTTGTTCCTGCTGCAGAAGAGATGTTGGAGGCTTTCGAAGCATGTCTTAGCGTCTACGGAATCGGTTCGATTGCCGAAATCTGTGACGGAGATCCTCCCCATGCCCCCAAAGGCGCCATATCCCAGGCATGGAGTGTGGGATCCGTATTACGCATAAACGAGATGATCGAAACATACAAAAAGAAAAAATCGCATAAAAAAGGACAGAAATGAGAGTATTGATGTTCGGATGGGAGTTTCCCCCGCATATTGCGGGAGGTCTCGGAACGGCTTGCTACGGTCTAACACGTGGACTGGCCAAACAGGATGTGCAGGTCACATTCGTTATGCCTCATGCCTATGGAGACGAGGATCAACGTTTCGTGAAAGTGATCAACGCCTCTGACGTGGAAGCCCTGTACGGAGGCGGTCAAAACGACGATATCTGGGAAAAGATGACTTTTATCCACATCAACTCGAATATGGTGCCCTATATCTCTCCGGAAGAGTTCGAGTCCCGAAGCGAGGAATATCGCAAAACGGGCGTCGTGGAGCGAGGCGATGTATGGAAAGAACGCTATACCTTCTCGGGTAAATACGGAGCAAACCTCATGGAGGAGGTAGCCAGATATGCCATGGTAGCGGCCGAGGTAGCCAAACAGAGAGAGGGTGAATTCGACGTGATTCATGCCCATGATTGGCTCACCTACTACGCGGGAATCGCAGCCAAGCGAGTATCAGGGAAACCCTTGGTGGTACATATTCACGCCACAGAATTCGATCGCAGCGGAGAACACATCAACCAAAGTGTCTACAACATTGAACGCGCAGGAATGCAGGCTGCCGACAAGGTGATCGCCGTGAGCAATCTGACGCGCAACATTGTCATCGAAAAATACGGCATCTCTCCAGAAAAGGTTGTAACCGTACACAATGCCGTACGGTTCGCAGGAACCCATTCTGCCGAGGTGGAACGAGGCGTTAAAGACAAAGTCGTTACATTTTTGGGCCGTATCACCTACCAGAAAGGCCCCGACTATTTTGTGGAAGCTGCCGCAAAAGTGCTCAAACGTCTTCCGAATGTGCGGTTCGTGATGGCCGGAAGCGGCGACATGATGAACCATATCATCCGCCGTGTGGCAAAACTGGGTATTGCAGACCGATTCCACTTCACAGGCTTCCTCAAAGGCGACGACGTACACAAAATGTTCGCTCTGAGCGATGTCTACGTCATGCCTTCGGTGTCGGAACCATTCGGTATCTCTCCGCTCGAGGCCATGAAATCGAACGTACCGGTGATCATCTCCAAACAATCCGGAGTGGCCGAAGTATTGGACTATGCCGTGAAGGTAGATTATTGGGATGTGGATGCCATGGCCGACGCCATCTACGCGCTGGTACAATACCCGGCACTGGCCAAAATGTTCGCCCAAAAAGGCCTGAAAGAGGTAACAGGACTCAAATGGGACAACGCCGCCGCTGAAGTGAAAAAAGTGTACGAATCCGTTCTGTAAATCAGCAACGGATTCCGAGAGAAGTATAATTTAAACGCAGAGATTATGAAGACCGTCTGTTTCTATTTTCAGGTGCATCAGCCGTTGCGACTCAAAAAATATCGGTTCTTTAATATGGGGAAAGACCACAACTATCTGGACGACATAACCAATCGGTCCATACTCCAGAAAGTGGCCTCTCGTTGCTATCTGCCCATGAACCGGTTGTTGCTCCGACTGATCGAGGAAAACAAAGGCGCCTTCAAGGTCAGTTTCTCACTCTCGGGCCTGGTAGTGGAACAATTCAAAGCCTACGCCCCCGAAGTATTGGAGAGTTTCAAAGCATTGGCTCAAACAGGATGTGTGGAATTTCTGGGAGAAACCTATGCCCACTCCCTCGCCTCCCTGATCGACCAGGAGGAATTTACAGCCCAGGTCAAAGCCCATTCGGCCATGATTAAAAAGGAGTTCGGCCAAAAACCCACCACTTTCCGCAATACGGAACTGATCTACTCGGATGAAATCGGTGCACGAGTAGCCGACATGGGTTTCAAGGCGATGCTTGCAGAAGGAGCCAAACACATTTTGGGTTGGAAAAGCCCTAACTACGTCTATGCAAACAGTTTGAATCAAAAACTCAGGCTGTTGTTACGCAATTACAAACTGAGCGACGATATCGCTTTCCGATTCTCCGACCGAGGATGGGATCAATGGCCGTTGACCGTAGAGAAATATGTAAGTTGGCTCACCAGCCCCGATATGCCCGGCGAGGTCATTAACCTTTTCATGGACTACGAAACATTCGGAGAACACCAATGGGCTGAAACAGGTATTTTCGATTTCATGGCCGCCCTTCCCAAAGCAGCTTTGGCTTCCGGCAAACTCGAATTTGCTACGGCGTCCGAAACAGCCGCCAAACACCAACCGATAGCCGTTCTCTCCTCTCCTCATGCCATGTCGTGGGCCGACGAGGAGCGCGACGTAACGGCTTGGGTGGGCAATGAACTCCAAAACGATGCATTCAACACACTTTACGCTTTGCGCCCAAAGATCAAGGCAATTGCCGATCCGGATTTCGATTACGTATGGAATTTCATGCAAACCTCAGACCACTTCTATTACATGGCAACCAAATGGTTCTCCGACGGGGATGTGCACAACTATTTCAATCCATACGATTCGGCCTATGAGGCATTCATCAATTACATGAATGTCTTAAGCGACTTCAAAATCGAAGTGGAAAAACGTTACGCTCAACTCGAAGAAAAGAAATCAAGATCCAAAACGCGCCAAGTTTCGGCATAAAGCAAAACGCGGGAACAAAAAAGGCTGTCTTTTCAATGAAGACAGCCTTTTTCACTCAATAAACCCAATAAATCAATATTTACTTTAAATCCTTGGAAGCAGCCGGTCGCTTTTCCTCTTCGGGCAAAGCATTCATTCCCCGCATCCGACGCTCCTCCATTTGACTCTCCAATTTACGCCACTTGGCATATTGATCCTCAGAAAGAATCTTTTTCATCTTTTTGTCTCGCGCAGCCAAATCTTTCTCCGACTCCTCCATCGAAATACCCGGCATCATGCCCCGAGGCATTCCCTCCGGACGCTCTCCACGCATATCAGGTCCCCCTGGCCCGGGTCTCATTCCCCCGCCGGGTCCTCCAGGCCCTCCCATCGGAGGTCTTCCACTCTCCATTCGCTCTGCAAATCGCGACTCCATCTCGCCCTGCAACGTTTGCGCCTGCTTCAAATAGATCTTATAAACCTTTTTAAACTGTTTTTCAGTCAGGCCCAATTCCCGATTCAAATGTTCGGTTTTTCTCGTGGCAATCTGCTCCGGAGTCATCCTCTGGGGAGGTTCCGCAGGACGTGCTTCACCGGAATGAGGCTGAGCATACCCTCCCAGACAGAAAAGCATCAACACACCACACATCCATACATAATTCACTGTTTTCATCATTCACTGGTATTAGTTTTACACAGGACAAAATACAAACCTCACCCCTTTTCAGAAAACAAATCCAACAAGTGAGCCGATTTTGCCGTCGAAAGGCTAAAATCAACCGAACTTTCCTGCACAAAAATAGCCCGGCATCCTCCTGCCAGGCTACTCTCTCTATCTCTTTCGAAAACAAACTACTCGTCGTCGTCCTCTTCCAAATAGCTCAGATCATCCATCAAAGCATCAATTTCTCTACGCTCCTTTTTCGTAGGACGCCCCGCGCCACGATCCCTCACAATGAAGATCGTCTCACGAGGAATATTAAGTTTATCGAGTTCCTCCTGAGGCGTAATATTCTGAGCATACTCAGGGACATTCTTCGCCGGCTGCCGACTCGACACCAGGTTCAAAACCCGAAACGTATAGGTCACAGGCATCTTCTTCACCGAAACCACTTCACCCACCTTCACCTCGCGCGAAGGCTTCACATAGGCTCCGTTCACCAACACCCGATTGGTCCTGCAGGCCTCGGCCGCATCGCTGCGAGTCTTGTAGATCCGCACGGCCCACAACCATTTATCCAACCTCACAGAAGACATATATTCCTCTACTTTTTATTATACGCATTCATCGTACGTTCTACTCCCTGCAAAACGAACGAACGAATAATCTCACAGGCCGTTTCAATACGCGCCCCCATCTCCTTACGTTCCTGTTCGGTCCACTCTCCCAACACATAATCCACCTGATGTCCCCGAGGGAAATCGCCCCCTACCCCAAAGCGCAGACGTGCATAATTCTCATGCCCGAGCATCAACGCAATGTTTTTCAATCCATTATGACCACCATCGCTACCCTTGGCCCTCAGACGAAGCGAACCAAACGGAAGTGCTATATCATCCACTATCACCAACAAGTTTTCCGGCTCAATCTTCTCGGCCTGCATCCAATAGCCGACAGCCTTTCCACTGAGATTCATATAAGTAGAGGGCTTCAGCAACAAAAAAGTCCGCCCCTTGTATTTCGTTTCGGCAACAGCTCCGTAACGTCCTGCACTAAAAACAGCATTGGACGCCTCGGCGAAGGCGTCCAATACTTTAAATCCTATGTTATGGCGGGTTTCGGCATACTCGGCACCGATATTACCCAGCCCGACAATCAGATATTTCAACGCTTACCGGAAATTATTCCTTGGCTGCAGCATCGGCAGCACCACGTGCGGCACGCGTCATACGAACGGCACATACAGCAGTCGTTGCCGGAGTCAGCAAGTCAAGATTGTCATATTTCAGATCTCCCACGAAAATAGATTTGCCCAATCCCAACGAAGAAACATCTACCGACAATTCATCAGGCAAGTTTTCGATCGTTCCGCTCACACGGATTTTCCGTTTGCTCAGAATCAGTTTACCACCCTGTTTTACACCTTCCGAGTTACCGGTCAGCTTCACCGGGATATCGATAGCCACGGGTTTACCGGGGATCACACGATAAAAATCAATGTGCATCACATTATCCTTTACAGGGTGAAACTGAACTTCACGCATCACGCCCTTCTCCTTCTTACCGTCGATATCAAACTCAACAATAAAAGAATTCGGAGTGTAAATCAGTGCTTTCAGAGCCTTCTCATCTACCGAAAAATGAGTGGTCTCACCCTCTCCGTAGAGAACGCAAGGCACCTGTCCTGCGGCACGAATGGCCTTACTCTCTTTTTTACCGAAAGCCTCACGCTTAACGGCTTTGATCTCCAGTGTTTGCATAATTAAAACATATTAACGATTAGTAAAACCTTGGGCGTCACTCAGTCTCTCCGTATGCCCGAAGAGCCCCCATAAACGCTTGCGGGCACAAAATTAAGAATAATTTTCGGATTTACTATTTTTTTTTCATTTTTTTGATTACCTTTGTCACGCTTTACGCAATGACACGTTCTTTTCATACTCCTCGCATGTTAAATAATTGTTAAAAATTTTTAATATGTTTGGGAAATCAAAAATTGCGACTTATCTTTGCAACGAAGTTTTAAGGTTCATTTTAGGTTAGTAGTTTTAGGTTAGTAGAGGAAATCAGGAGTCCGGCGTTCTGCCGCTCATGGTTTCCTTGTTTTTTTAATACGGACAACGACAGAACCGAACCTTTGCGACATAAGCCCAGGTGGTGAAATTGGTAGACACGCTACTTTGAGGGGGTAGTGGACGCTTTAGTCCGTGTGAGTTCGAGTCTCATCTTGGGCACAAGAAAAAACCTGCGACATTTTTTGTCACAGGTTTTTTTCTTTTATTCCATTCTTGTTGAACATCACTATATTTTCGACAAGAAACCACATTATTTTTCAAAAAAATTTGCATGATACGACATATTTTCTTTATATTTGCACACCTTTTTGAAGAAAAGGCACCCATGCCCAGGTGGCGGAACTGGTAGACGCGCACGTTTCAGGTGCGTGTGCCGCAAGGCGTGCAGGTTCGATTCCTGTCCTGGGCACCGAGAAACCCCGTTGAACTTGCGTTCAACGGGGTTTTGCTTTTCCATAACCTCAGGCTAACACATACCCTGCTTCCGTTTTCCGAATCATGCCCTGGCGAACCAACTGCGAGATCACCCGCGACAACGACGGCCTCGTCACCCCAAGAATAAATGCCGTCTCCTGCAGATTCTGTATAGCTCCATCCTTTTCCAAAAAACCAAGTAACCGAGAAGATAAGGTCTGCAAAGCGAATTGCTCCAGTTTGCGACTCAAAAACAGACTGTGATCTGACAATACAGCTAAAAAATTACGGAGGACTGCCTTATCCTGTTCAATAAGCAACTGTATACTCTCCTTGCTGACAATCCACAACTCACAATCCGAATTGGCCACAATCGTAACAGGCAGCACATTCTCTGTTCCAAAAAGAAAGGCCGATGCAAGCACATCCGGAGCGGAAAGCGTGTCGAGTGTAAATTCCCGGCCCTCTTCACTGATCATCTGAGCATAGACGCTCCCTTCACACAACAGATATAACGACCGGCAGACACTGTTCTGCATGGCAATAAAATCACCTTTACGATAAGAGGCAAACCGGCTGGAGGATTTTCCAAGCACCTCGTCCAACAATAGCCGGTCACACCCCTTAAAAAGAGGCATATCATAAATTTCGCAATCCATAGCCCACTGATTAATAAATTCTTATCATAGTCCGTAACAAATGTTACGCCAACTCATTATGCACAATTGTATTTTTGCGCCCGATTGAAATTCGGGACCCTCAGACTATGCACAAATCCCGACAAAAACAGATTATGAAACACAAATATAATAAATACAAAAGACAAATGAATAGAATAGTGTATGTTTTATTGGGTTGCATCGTTCTATTGACAGCTTGTCGGAACGACGAATGGATGGAAATCCCCTCCCCCTCGACTCAAGGAATCGCATTTAAACTGCAATACAATGATTATGAAGAGGTAATCTCCCGGTCCAACACCTCTCACGAAGCCGATTACGATCGGGTGGAGTTTTGTGTCGTAGACGAATCGGGTGTCGCAGTCAGCGGCTTGAAAGGACTTTTCGACCCGGCCACATCGCAAATACGGATCGAAGGGCTTCGCGAAGGGAGCTATCGTCTGTTGATCCTGGGAATCAAAGGCAATCCGACCGACGACGGAGTATCGATCCGGTCGCTGCAACATATCGACCAAGAGTGGCTGACATTTCCCTCAGATCTGCGAAGACCTCTCAAAGCAGAATATTTCTATTCCCAAACTCCGTTTTCGGTAATATCCCAGGCGGGACCCTCGGGCAACGAAATCTCAGCGGTTCTCTCAGACGAGTTGATTCAACATCGGATTATCGGCCGCACGGATTTCTCTTTCGCATTCAATAATCTGTATGTCGAAACGGCCCTGCTCACGAAAAATGTCACCCTGCATTCTCCCCGCTTTCATACCCGGCTTCTGGGCAGCGGTTCCTTTACAGGAGAAAGCGATGGCACCTCTTTCGCCATGAATCTGAATTCGGGAACCTCCTGCCTGTTTCCTCCAACCGTCGAAGAGGGATCCATTCAAGGTGAAATCGAATTGACTTCGCGCAACTACCGGGGCCACACGATCCGCCGGACATACGACTTTTCTCTGGAAGAAGTGGCACCCAATCGTATCGAGACCATTCATATTCCGGTCGTACATCCCGATGACCAATCGGGCACGGCCTTCATTACGGAACAAACGTTCGACAAAACCGGATTGACCTACATCCTCCAAGACGACGAGCATCACAACATCTACACGGACGAATCACAACGTTCGTTCAACACCTCCAAACCTCTCCAGGTTTCTTTCACAGATGAGGGCAAACTTCATGTCCGATTCTACTCTCCGCGCGACCTGCACGAAGTACTGATCCAAGCCAAAATTCCATCCATAAGCGGTGGAGAATTCTTCGATCTGGCCTATTTCGACTGTATTCCCGCGTTCGCCGATTTTTATGGAGAATCTCCTCTGGTTTTAAGAAAAACTTTTTGCCGTACGGAATCGGGACGGATTCTGGAAATAGGACCTCTCTCGGTCTCGGAATTGAATGGAGTCGAATTCCGTGCCTCATCGGAGGACCCGTTCTGGGAGAAACTCGAGGCCATCGAACACGGTTGGAACATCAGTTTCGCCCTGTACGGAGGCAATCCGGAACTCCCGAACGGAGGACCCACAGGCAACTGGATGGGAATTCGTCCCGTACACTGCCGCGAAGCAGTAGCCCTCTTTCTGAACTTCACCTACATGATCGACATGCCCGAACACGAAGAAATTCTCCGGGAGAATGCCGACCGGCTCTACGGAAACGGCGGAGTAGACGACAAGGTAACTGCCGAAGTGGTATTAAAACAGATGCGCCAACCACGTACGCTACGTGTAGGATTGGTCTATCCCGGGAACGGGGTCATCGGTCTGGGAGGAGGCAGCGTATTCGGAGCCTATCAACAGGCCTGGTTCCAACACTATTCCGACACCTACTCCTGCGAGATCATGTTCCACGAATTGGGTCACGTGATGGGATACAATCATAGCAGTTCATTCACTTATGGACCTTGGGCTCAGGAATTGATGAACAAGTTTTATGTATCTCACATCCATGAAATGCCCATTGACTCGCCTTCTTATCTGAACAGCGCCCAAAATCCCAACAAATATTAAATCACCCCCTTGCCATGAAAACGAATCGCTTAAAATATCTGCTCTTTCTGCTTCCCGGGCTGCTTCTGACCACGGGATGCAACAAATCGCTCGAAACCGACCTGGCGGTTTCCGGAACCGAGAATAGAATCACGGTACGGTTGGTGGCAGACGGTTTAGTCTCCGGACGAAACTCTTCTCAAACAAACACGCCCCCTGACAACCTCAACGACTCTGCCATCGAACAGGTGACCGGATATCACTTCATCCAGGGCACCTTCCGTGAAGCCCTTCAGGGAGAACGTCTGGACACGGACGGAACCTATACGTTTTATCCCCGCGAGCTATCGGGAGTCATCTATTTCGTAGCGAACGACTTTTCGGAAATTTTCGGAACGTTCCAACCCGAGAGTTCCTCTCTCGAAGAATTTCTGAATATATCCGCTCCGACCGCCACGATGGCAAGCAATCGGCTGATGATGACCGGCCGCATGGAACTATCCGCACACCAAACAGCTACCACGATTCGCATGAAACGCAGTGTAGCCCGCATAGACATCGCCTCTGAAGAACAGGGCGTGACGGTTCAACGGGTAACGATCCGGGGGATCGCCGCTCAAGGCTATGTAATCGGGCCTTCGGCACCCGCCACTCCGAACGCGGCTGTCCGAACCGATTTCAAAAAAGAATACTCTCCGGAATCGCTGGAAAACAAAACCGAGACCCTGCTCTACCTTTGTGAGCAAACGGGAGACCCGATAACTGCCGAGGTAATAGCCTCTTTCGGCGGAGGCGACCACCGCATGACAGCCACTTTCCCGAATCCGATCCACCGCAACCGAATTTACACTCTTCGCATCCATGGCAAAGGAGCAAACGCTTCCGTAACGATTGTCCCGGACGGATGGGACGAGGGCTCCTCTACCGAAGCCACCCCCGACCTGAAAGGAATTGTCGACGTAGCAGGCTCCACACTACCTCAGGGCGTGAGGGTAAACACTTCGCAAGATTCGGTCTATGTAGCCTATACGGAAAATGCATTCCGGTTGGTACTGCGCGCCGAAGCCAATTCGGAAGTAGAAATCGAAGGTATGGTCCGCGGAGTGACGGCTCAGGTAGAAGCCGTGACACGGTCTTTGCAACCGGTCGCTTCGGTCGCCATCACCAACACCCGGAGAATGCCCGATGAAAAGGGGGGTGTCCTCTATCTGAATGTACGCCAAAACAATATCCATTCCGGACGGGTCGTGATCATGTTCGAACCGAGTCCGATCCACTTTTCGGGATCAATCGAACTGGATGAAAACGGAGTCTGCGATTTCGGGAAATACGTCGACGGGGAACTGGGCCGGATTTCACTCCCCGAAGAGAAGACCGTACGTCTTGCATTCGATGCCGGCGAAGACCCCTGGATGAAACTGGTAGAGGAGAACGGCCAATGGCGCATATTGGGAGGTTGGAAGCCCAACGACCCGACGGCTGACGGCCGTGAACAGGAGGGACACATCGTCATCTCCAATCGCGACGGCTCCGACCCGGAAAGCTATTCAGTTCGCAGACGCAACTGGGGACTTCCCGTAGTGGAAATCGGAGGAACCTGGTGGTGCAAATACAATCTACGAGGGAATGTTAAAGAATTTGGCGATCAGATTCCGATCCGGTCCGATCCGGCAGCCAGTACCGAGCTGGCCGACTATCTGAATTCGTGCGACGATACGGAACTGCTGCGCCTGATGGGTGATCAATATCAAGCGGGGAACCTGCAAGGTCTCCCTCTACGACACGACGGTTCGGCTTTCTACCACGAGGGGATGTTCTCTTCGGGTCAGAATTTCGGGACCCTGGATCCGACCCTCATGGCCCCCGACGGCTACCGAATTCCGGACTATGACGACTACGCCTTTTTCAGTGCCAGCGACAACTACAACATAGGCGGCGTAGGATCGCGTAGTTACAAAAACCGCAATGGAGATGAGATTTCCGTCCGAATCATCGAACGGGAAGCCACCCTTCTGGGTCAGCCCTACGGCACTGTATCGTTCTACGAATTCCGATCCGGAACCGACTGCTGGGTTCTCTACGGACTGGGTCATCAATGGGATACCACACCGGGCAATATCGCCCGTATGGTGATGTTGCTGGCCACCCACGGAAGTCAAGGAAGCACCTGGATCATGGAGGGTTACTCCCAGGCCAGCCGACCTGGCCAGAACTGGCTGAAATTCACCAGTCAGAACTCGACGAAAACCCGCCTGATCCGATGCATCAAGAGTCCGGTGGAATACATTTACGAATAAGGATATTTCATCGACAAACCGAAAAAAACTTGAAAACCATGAATATAAAAATAAATGTGATCTTCGCGGCACTCATCGCTTCGGGTGCAATGGCAACATCTTGCTCGCAGATCGAGTCGGATACCGAAATCACTCCTGCAGAATCCTTTGTAACGGTACAACTGGCCGATTACGAAACCTCCGGCGAGAACATCCAGGGAGAAAACGATCTGGATGATCTCCAAGCATGCCTGTTCGAAAATGGACGCATGACCCAAGTGTACGATCAACCCGTTGCAAGTACGAGCGGTTATGGATTTCGCATCCCTCGCGAAACGGGCACCCTCTACGTACTGACCAATACGACCGCCATTTCCGATCTGAAAAGTCTCTGCCAGACGGGCATCTCCGAACAAGAGTGGCTCTCCATGACGGCAGGAACCGCCCAGGGTCTTCCCATCCGATTCTTTTCGGGAAGCACGACATTATCCAAAGAGGCCAAGGTAAAACTAACTCGAGGCGTGGCTCGTTTCGATCTGCATATCCGGACGGTCGGTCCGGCACAGATAGAGCAGCTCACCCTGGAAGGAGCTGCACTACGTACGGGCATCATCGCCGGAAAGGATCCTGTCGCCACAGACCGAGGAGATATTACCTTCCGGCCCGATTCGCCCTACACGAAAGACACTCCCGGAGTGGCCTATGTCTATGAACAGACGAATTCCGATTTGGTTCTCCGAGCAGATGCCATCGTGAATGGAAAACGTTACGAACTCGAGGCCAAACTCCCCGAATCGATCCGCCGCAACTGTATTTATATAGTAACTCTTCTCAAAGACGTAGCCGACCAAGAGGTACAATTGACCGTAGAACCGTGGGAAAACGGTGGTGATATCGGCATGATTCCAGATTGGAACGGACAAATTATAGTTGACACCGATCAATCGGAACTACCTTCAGGGGCCGTGGTTTCCGATGACAAAACGACGCTTACGCTTCCTCACGACCCAACAGAATTGACACTGGTATTGGATTGCAACGACGAACTCGAACTGATTCCCGTCACGGGGTACCCTCTGACAATCGAACCGGACAACTCAACCCGAGGTGTGGATGGAAAAAACAGATTTCGAGTGAGCAAACCGCTTTATGTTCCGGGGAAACCCGCCGACGAAATAATCCTGCAGTTCCGTCGCCAAGGATTGAACGAAACCTATCCGGAAGACCAGATCGTTTTGCATCTTTCGGCAAACCCCGTCCGACTCGAAGGGCCCATTTCTTTCGATATGGAAAACCACAGTTTCGATTTCGGCCGATATGTTGAAAATGAATTGGGTCGTTTTATTCTCCCCGCCGACAAGGAACTGGCGGTAGAGTTTGAAGAGGGAGAAGATCCCTGGGTCCAACTCTCTCCGATCGGAAACGAGGCACAAACCATTCGTGTATTGGGAGGATGGAAACCGAATGATCCCTCGGCTAACGGCAGAACTCAAACCGCAACTCTCGTCATCCGCAACACGAATGACGGTTCGGGCCGGGAAGAGTATCGTATCTCCCGGCGCAACTATGGATTACCCGTCACATGGTTTCATGGAGTATGGTGGTGTAAATACAACGCCCGAGGCAACTCCCGCTCTTTCGACGACCAAATACTCTCCTCCGCCGACCCTGCGGCAGCTGCCGGGAAAAGTGTATTCGATTATCTGAGAGACTGTTCTCCCGAAGAGTTCTACAACCTATGGGGATGGGCCTATCAAGGAGACAGCGGCATCGGGATGCGGGTTGTGGAAAAGAATGGCATACTCGTCATGGAAGGATTTTCGACCAACGTATCGGCCCATATCAACAAACTACCGGCCAACACTTTAGCTCCAGACGGATATGAACTCCCCTCGATGGAAGAATTCAACAGAGTATTCGATGCAACCGATTACATCTGGATGATGTGGAACGGAACACATCATCTTCGGTCGCCCTGGGAAGGCCATTATCAAGTAAAGCGCGAGCAACGACGACGCAACGACATACAAGTAGGGACTATTCAGGCGACAGATTTGTTATACTGCAAAATGTGGAGTCCGGATTTCCCCGAACAGGAACCCATCACCTGGTACGGACCGGGTGCACAATGGAACGCGGAAGGAATTCTGCATTCAAACCACTACAACAACATCCTGTTTTCCGTATACTCACCCGAAGGATCAGGTTGGTATATCAATGGCAGCATGGCGGGACTTTATATGCACAAAAACGGCGCCGGCAACAAAGACACCCGCATTCTCCGCTTCAAAAAGTCTCCGGTAGAATACATCTATGGAGAATAAAAACCGAAAATCCCGGCCATAATAGCCGGGATTTTTTCGTCATTCGAGAGTATCACTCTCTCCTTATTTCATAAATGCGACAACCACCATTATCTCCCGTCCGGAACGATTAATCAACCTATAACGGGGACATCCTGCCGGTACCACAACCGTCTCCGCATAATGGATCGTTCTACGTTCCCCGGATTCGGATTCGATCTCGGCCTGTACCCCTTCCACCAAATTCAGCACATGGCATTTACCCCGGGTTTCAACCACCGCACTCCCTTTAATATGATAACGCATCACATCATACGAATGATTGGGGTGGGTCGGCAAATGGTACAAACTCCATTCCGATGTCTCTTCAATCAAGCAGGGCTTAGAAACCAACTCTTGCTCTACTTTAGCCCCTTTCCGGTCGAAACAAAGATTCGCCATTCCCCGTGCGATATTCAACGGACGCGGCATTCCATCTAAATCACGGGCCAACCAGTCGTACATCTTAAATGTAAAGATATAAGGAGTCGTACTGATTTCCAACACCAAATTATTACGTCCCGAACTATGAAGCGTACCGGGAGGAATCAGATAGAGTCCATGTTTACGCGAAGGCAACGCATTGACATATCGTTCCACATCTAAAGGCGTATTATCCTGGTGACTGGTTAATAATGCCTGCTGAAATTCCTCCGGCACGATATTTTCCTGAAAACCCAGATACACCACCGCATTATCCTTGCAATCCAGAATATAATAGGTCTCCTCCTGTGTCAGTACCTCCCCGAAATTCTGTTGGGCATACTTCTTGTGCGGGTGGCACTGAATGGAAAGGTTGCCTCCGTCGAAATTATCCAGGAAATCCATCCGAATCGGAAATTCATCTCCATATGCCGCATAACAGGCCTCTCCGACAACCTCTCGTCCTGCCTGAAACATCAACATATCAAACGAGACCTCAAGCATTCGCCCCGAACTCTCAAAAATAAGTCCATTTTCAGGAACGATCAACTCGAACGACCAAGCATAGTTTGTGGCATCTTGAGGCAATGTCGGAATATGCTCTTTTATCCACTGCCCTCCCCAGGCTCCCGGCTCAAACCACGGACGAACCCTGAAAGGTGTACGCCCCAAATGTGACAATCCCTGCCGAATCACCTCTCCCTCAGCCCAAACCGGCATCTCCGGCCGTTGACCATCCACAATATAATCCATATGAGGCAACAACGCTTTCTTTAGCCGATTAAGCACAATCCAGTCAATAAAATAGAAACGCTTATACATCTTTTTCGGGCTGTCCGGCCGCCGGAATCCAAGATTTGTCACCGAACCTGCCCGTGCACGAAACTGTAATTCATTCTTCGGCAAATCAATATAAATCGTAGTTCCTTCCCATCCGGCACAAGACGCTCCACAACCATACAGAATATTGACGGCTGCCGATTCGTCCGGACGTATCCGAGCCAACAAGTCCGCATCAAAGAAATCCGTCATCTCCAGAGTGGCACGTGTTCCGAACAACGGATCATCTCCCCCTATAAAAGGCGCCGTCATCCGCTCTATTTCACTCTGGGGCTTGAATGCCGTGGAGACATCCCACCACATGGCCTGAACCCCCATTTTTTTCAACTCTCGATTCAATCCGGCACAAAACGAGGGGAAAAGAGCCTGAGAATAGCCGTCGACAATAATCCGCTTCTCTGCGCAAATGGCCCGAGCCAACGTGTCGTATCCCACGAAAATCCGTCCATCACCTATCAAGTGTACCGGATAAATGTCATACTTATCCGATCTCGAACGATCCTTATTCAACGGCAAAATAGTTTGGGTAGTTTTTCTCAATTCTTCCATGAATATAATATCAATTTTTAATGGCCAATTCTGATCGGTTCAAGAAACAACGAAGCGGCCCCGACAAGAGCTGCACGGTCCAGCAATTGCGAAGGCGACACTCGGGCAAAACACCCTCTTTCCAAAAGAACCTTATTCATCGCCGAAGCAAAACGATCGAATGCCCGGGATATATTTCCGCCCAAAACAATCACTTCCACAGGGAATTTTTCACACAACGAAGCCGTAAAATCGCCCAACCGTTCTCCATATTGCACAAATAAATCCGCAATCCGAGGATTCTTATCCGCTTCGAAAACTATTTCTCTCACACCGGCAATCTCATTGCCCGTAAGGTCTTTATAACGACGAAGAAACCACCGAGTCGTAAAAGCATCATCTGCGATCGTATCCTCGTAGGGTAAACAATACACCCACCCCTCTGGCGGGACCTCATCTCCTTGGGTCACGAGTCGGCCATCGCGCAAAAATCCCGACCCAAGGCCTGTCCCCAATGTAAGAGCCAATCCTTGATGACATCCGTTTAATGCCCCGCCGAGACTCTCGCCTAAGGCAAACGCACTGGCGTCATTAACATAACGTATCTGAGCCGTATCCGTTATCCATGGAATACGAGCCATCAACGAAAGCGACAAATTGAGGCCGAATATCTGATCATATTTATTCACCCCGCAGATTGTGCTGCTTCCGTTTTCATAGTCAAATGGACCGGGAATAGCAATTCCGACCCCCTCGACCGGCACCGCACCTTTCAGGAAAGAGCCACAGATAGTCTTCTCCCAAACACTGAGGATTTCTCCGGCACAAGCCTGAGTGTTCAATCTCGAATCAACCATCGAATCCTCGATCACCTCCCCCGAAGAAAGATTCACGACTGCTGCCGCCAAATGACTTCCCCCTATATCTACCCCAATAGCATAACGCTTTGTCTGCTCCATATATTAACAATCATATATATGTATGAACATAAAACCAAGGGCAAAGATAGATAATAAATTGAAAATACCTCGTTTTTTCCATGAAATTTATGTTATTATTCAAAAAAAATATACATTTGCAACAGGATAAATCGTTGTTACATATGGAAATCAGCTTAGATCATCATAGCCCCATTCCTCTGCACATACAAGCAGAAGAGCTGCTCCGGACCATGATCTCTCAACCCGAATACCAAAACGGAAAGTTATTGCCCAACGAAGTGGAACTCTCTCAACAACTTCATATCTCGCGCAACACGCTCAGGCAAGCTATCAACCGACTGGTTTTCGAAGGGTTGCTGATCCGCAAAAAAGGCTATGGAACTCACGTGGCCCCGATAAACGTTCTAAGCAATGCCCGCAATTGGCTAAGTTTCTCCCAGGAGATGAAAGCTCAAGGCATTACCGTGCGTAATTTTGAGTTACACGTAAGCTGGAAACAAGCCTCTAATCCGAAAGTGAATACATTTTTCAATGTACCTCCAACAGAACGCCTATTATGTCTGGAACGCCTAAGAGGAAAACCGGACCTTCCTTTCGTCTATTTCATTTCCTATTTCAATCCATCAATCGGAATGACCGGAGACGAAGATTTCAGCGCACCGCTGTACGACGTTCTCGAAAAGCAATATAAAGTAATCGTAAGGACCTCCAAAGAGGCCATCAGCGCCAAAGGAGCCAGTGCATTCACCGCCGAGAAACTGAACATCGAGGAAGGCGATCCCGTTCTGGTCCGCAAACGTTACGTGTACGACCTCAACGACCGCCCCATCGAATACAACGTAGGCTACTACCGAGCAGATAGTTTCACATACACCATCGAATTCAAGCGCGAATAAAACACTTTCCTCCCATCATTTTCAAAACCGATCCGAATACCGAGATCGGTTTTTTATTTTTTCACTCCAACAATTGTTCATTCTTATTAAATGGCTTGTTTACACAGAGAAAACAATTAATTAATCAAAAATTAACCAAGCGATACGAACAACATAAAATACTGATAAACAATAAAATAATTACACAAAACACCCTCTCTTGTTTTTCAAACATCCGTTTTTTTCATCCATTTCAACAAAACTTGTCATTTTATAAAATTAATTTATATATTTGCACAAGAAGGATATGTTCATACAAATAAAATCTATGAAGAAACATCTACTCTTCGTATGGTATTTGGCCACAGTTACTCTCCTTGCAGGGACCTCCTGTCAAAGAGAGACCGATACCATAAATAAAGACTACACCCAATACGTCGATCCGTGGATCGGGACAGCCCATTGCCGATGGTTCCATTTCACACCGGGGGCCCTTCCTTTCGGAATGGCCAAACCCGCACCCTCCACCAGCGGACACCTCGGCAACCGCAGCGGTTGGGAAGCCGTAGGCTATGATTACAGAGACACCTCCATTGAAGGATTCCCCAATTTCCACGAATTTCAGATAGGCGGCGTGGTGCTGATGCCCACCAACGGCACGCTGAAGACCGTACCGGGCGAAGCCGCCGATCCCGACGAAGGCTACCGTTCGAGATTCAGTCGCGAAAACGAGACCGCACGCTGCGGATACTACTCCGTGTTGCTCTCCGACTACGGCATCCGCGTCGAACTCACCGCCACAAAACGGGTGGCATTCCACCGCTACACCTATCCCGCCTCGGACCGGTCGCGCATTCTTTTCGACATCGGCAACCGGCAGGGAGAGAGCGGGGCTGTGAAAGACGCCGCCGTCTGTCTCACGCCGGAAGGACGCGTGGAGGGTTTCGTGGAGACCGAACCCGAATACGTCAAGACCTACCAGCGGGGAGGTTCCGTCAAAATGTACTTTTCCGCGGTACTCGACAAAAAGCCCTCTGGCTGGGGAACCTTCCGAGGAACATCCATCCAAGCCGGAGCCGCCCAATGCAAAGGTCCCGGAGCAGGTCTGTGGATAGAATTTCCGACTCAGGAAGGAGAACAGGTAAACGTACGTATCGGACTCTCTTACACTTCGATAGAAAATGCCCGGAATAACTTTCAGGCAGAAGCCGAAAATTTAGATTTCGACCGGGCCGCCCAAACAGCCCACGACACCTGGAACGATTGTCTGGGACGAATTGATGTGGAAGGGAAAAACCATGACGACCTTGTCAAATTCTACACGGGCCTGTATCATGCCACCCTCGGACGCGGTCTGTGCAGCGACGTGAACGGTGCCTATCCCCGCAACGACGGATCGGTCGGACAGATCGAACTTCGGGACGGACGTCCCCTCCACGCCCACTACAACACCGATGCGATGTGGGGCGGCTTCTGGAACCTGTCTCAACTCTGGACGCTGGCCTACCCCGAATACCTGTCCGATTTCATCAAAAGCCAGCTGCTCGTCTACCGAGATGCCGGATGGCTCGGCGACGGAATTGCCTGCAGCCGTTTCGTATCGGGCGTTGGCACGAACTATATCGGACTGCTCATCGCAGCGGCCTACAACTGCGGAATCCGCGACTTCGACGTGGACCTGGGCTATGAAGCAGCCCGTAAAAACGAACTGGAATGGAAAGACCGGCCTGCCGGAGCGGGAAAGGCCGACATCCGCGCATTCATCGAACGGGGTTATATCCCTTATCCCGGCGACACAGCCCACTGGACGACCCACTTCACCGCTTCCCATACCCTCGAGTACTCGTTCAGCGCCTATGCCGTAGCCCAAATGGCCCGCGATCTCGGCCATGAAGAGGATTATGAAAAATTAATGTGGCTTTCTCATGGCTGGGAACGCCTTTACGACAGTTTGTCCGGACTGATCGTTCCCCGTGGGTTGGACGGCCAATTCATAGCCAATTTCAATCCCACACAATCATCCCGAGGCTTTCAGGAGGGAAATGCCTATCAATACACCTTTTATGTTCCTCATGATGCTCCCAAACTGATTGAAAAAATGGACGTACATGAATTCGAACGGCGGCTGGACAGCATCTTCACCCTTTCTCGCCGTTCGGTCTTCGGCGGAGGGAAAAAGATCGACGCTTTCGCCGGTCTGGAGGCACCCTACAACCATGGCAACCAACCCTGGCTGCATATTCCGTGGCTGTTCAACTACACCACCAAACCCTGGCTGACCCAGAAATGGGTGCGCACCATCCTCGACGAGTTCTACGGCACGGAAGGCATTCACGGCTACGGCTACGGACAGGACGAGGACCAGGGACAACTCGGAGCCTGGTACGTCATCTCGGCCATGGGTCTGTTCGACGTCAAGGGTCTCAGCGGCCCGGATCCGACACTGGGCATCGGAAGTCCGCTTTTCGACCGCATCCGCATCCGGCTCGACTCACGGTACTACCCTGGCAAGACGCTCGAAATCCGCACGGCGAACGGCAGTGAGGAAAACCGCTACGTCCAGAAAGCCTCATTCGAAGGACGCCCGCTACCGACCCCGTTCATACCCTTCTCCGACCTGACGGCCGGCGGCACCCTTCTGCTGGAAATGGGCCCGGAGCCTCCGGAAAATCATTGAAAAACGCCCCTTTTTTATCCCAACTACCACACCTGCGGCCGTCCGCAGCAAACCCCACGAATCCAACCTACAAGCGACCATGAAATTCTCCGCCATAAAGTATATTCCTCGACAAGGACTCCTTTGCCTCATTCTCCTGTCCGGATTATCAGCATGCCATCGTCCGAGTCAGAATATCATCCTGCTCGATTGTAAAAATTTCGACACGACGATCCATGGCGCTCATGTCGACCTATACACACTCCGCTCCGGGAACGGTCTTATTGCCCAAGTCACCAATTTCGGCGGACGAATAGTGGCTCTTTGGACACCCGACCGCTCAGGCCATCTCGACGACATCGTTCTGGGATGTTCCCATATCGGACAATACCTGAATGATTCCGAAACCCGCTTTTTCGGTCCGATTATCGGCCGCTACGCCAACCGCATCGCACAAGGCGGATTTTCACTGAACGGAATCGAATACTCCCTCAACGCAAATCCAAACGGCATCACCTCTCACGGAGGTCGAAACGGACTGGATATGGTAGTATGGCACGTCGACAGCCTGACCGGACACAGTATCCGGCTCTCACACACATCCCCCAACGGAGACAACGGTTTTCCCGGCACCCTCCATATCACGGCAGATTACACACTGACAGAGGAAAATGAATTCATAATCAAATATTCGGCGACCACCGACCGTCCTACGATCGTCAACCTGACGCATCATGCCATGTTCAATCTCAAAGGAGCCGGCGAAGGCAATATAACCGACCACTTCCTAACGATTTATGCCGACCATATCACACCAACCGATCGTCTTCAAATCCCCACCGGCGAAATCATGCCGGTAGAAAACACTCCCTTCGATTTCCGCACTCCTACACGTATCGCGGACCAAATAGATAACAGTCATGAACAAATAATTTACGGCCAGGGATACGACCATAACTGGGTCATTACGGATTTCGTTCCCGGTCAGACAAAACTGGTGGCCTCCGTCTACGAGCCCAGCAAAGGCCGCCGCATGGAAGTATGGTCGGACCAGCCGGGAATCCAATTCTATTCGGGCAATTTTCTGGACGATTCCGTCCGTGGAAAATCCGGACATATCTACACATACAGGGGAGCTTTCGCATTGGAAACCCAAAACTTTCCTGACGCACCTCATCACCCGAATTTTCCTTCGGCCCGGCTGGATCCCGGAGACACTTACACCCACATATGTATTTACAAATTTCCACCTCCCACCGCCACCTGACACACCGTTTTTGTAATGTATGAACGCCTCCCTTCCCCCAAAATTCGAATTTACCCACAAAAAGTCATACATAAACAGCAGTATGTATAAACATATTTTCTAATTTTGAAAGACAAATTTCATTCGATACAATCAGCTTCCCGAATATGATCATCGACAGACGTAAATTTCTCAAAATATCCGCATGGAGCCTGGCCGGAATAGTACCTTTCCGATTCGCCTCAGGCTACACTTTACGAGAAATCGAGGCAATCAGCAACACTCCTCCGCAAACATCTGCCGGAGAACAGACTTTCAATATGTGCAATTACGCTGCCCCGGCTATTCCCGTTGTACGGATCGGATACATCGGACTTGGCAGCAGAGGTAAGGAAGCCGTACGCCGCATTGTAAACATAGGTCAAATCGAGGTCAAGGCTCTGTGCGACCTGTCTGAAAAACAGGTCAAGCAATGCCAGCAGATCCTTTTTGAAAATCGGGGTTATCGCGCGACTGAATATGCAAACGACCCGGATGGCTGGAAAAAACTATGCGAACGGCAAGATCTCGATCTGATTTATATCTCCACGCCTTGGGAATGGCACGTTCCGATGGCCGTATACGCCATGCAATGCGGAAAACACGTCGCCTTGGAAGTCCCTGCCGCACGAACCATCGAGGAAGCCTGGCATCTCGTAAACACTTCTGAAAAAACCCGGCGTCACTGCTTCCAACTGGAGAACATGGTCTATCATCCATTCGAAATGTCCGTACTCAATATGGTACAATCCGGGCTCTTGGGAGAGTTGATCCACGGCGAAGGGGCCTATATTCACGATGTGCTGAAATATACATTCGGAGAACCGCCCCGCAATGGAGAGAAAAGTTCCGTGTGGCGCTACAAGGAACAACTCAAAAGCGGAAATCTTTACCCCACCCACGGACTCGGTCCGGTCAGCATGGCCATGAAAATCAACAGGGGTGACCGTTTCGATTACATGAGTTCCATGTCCTGTAACGATTTTTCACTGGCCCCGCTCGCACAGGAATTAGCAAAACAAAACGACTATTACCGTCAATTCACCAAACTGAAATTCCGAGGCAATACCAACACTTCCATTATCCGCACGGCAAACGGAAAAACCATCATGCTCCAGCACGACGCAGCGTCTCCCCGTCCGTACAGCCGGATCTATTTACTCAGCGGCACCAAAGGATTCGTTCAGAAATACCCACTGCCCGGGAAAATCGCTTTCGGACACGAATTCCTGCCCCAGCAAGAGACCGACCGGCTGACAACGCGCTATTCACCCGAGCTGATCCGTCATGTTCAATCATTCCGACAGGCCCTCGACGGACACGGAGGCGCTGACTTCGTCATGGACTGGCGACTTATAGACTGTCTGCGCAACGGATTACCTCTCGACATGGATGTATACGATGCAGCCGCATGGAGTTCTGTGACACCACTCAGTATATGGTCCTGTGCCAATCGGTCCAATTCTATCGACTTTCCGGATTTCACCAGAGGAGCATGGACGACCAATCGTCCCGTAAACATGTCTCTTCGGGGCGGAGGCGACACTCAAATCATAGGCAATCCACAATCAAATCAACCAGATAAAAACTGATCGCAGAAAATGCCTCTCCTGTTTTGAAAAGGTCGACAACCCGCTATTTTAAGATATATAACAATTCCGCATAAACATTCTTCATTCGAAACGAAACACCGAAAAACAAAATACATCAACCTAAAAATTAAATATTATGAAAATGGACAGAAGAAAATTCCTGGAGGTATCCGCCTTAGGCGCCGCAGGTGCTCTGTTTACAGGATTCACCGGTGCAGGAACAATCCGCGAAGCAGAAGACAAGCTCAAAGAGTCTATTCGCAAATCCGCCACCCGTAAACAGGTATTCAACATGTGCAACTACGCTGCGCCCAAAATTCCCACCGTACGTATCGGTTATGTGGGAGTCGGTGCCCGTGGCGGAGCAGCGGTAACACGTATTCTCAATATCAAAAACACACAAATCACCGCATTGTGCGACCTGCGCGAGAAAGCCGTCAAAGAGAACCAGAAAAAACTGACCGACAAAGGACTGCCCGCCGCTGCCGAATATTTCGGAGACGACTACTCATGGAAAGGGCTGTGCGAACGAGACGACGTAGATCTCGTGTACATAGCCACACCATGGAAATGGCACGTTCCCGTAGCAACGTACGCCATGGAATGTGGCAAGCATGCCGCAGTGGAGGTACCTGCCGCACCTACGCTCGAAGGAGCTTGGCAACTTATCGAGACATCCGAGCGTACTCGCAAACACTGCGTTCAGTTGGAAAATATGGTATACGACTTTTTCGAACTGGCCACTTTATCCATGGTCCAGGCAGGCTTGTTGGGGGAGCTGGTCCATACGGACTGCGCCTACATACACGACTGCCTCGAAGGAGCCTTCGGACAACCCGTCACCGATCCAAAAGAAGAGCATGTCTGGAGATACAAAGAACAGCAAAAAAGCGGCAACCTCTATCCCACACACGGATTGGGTCCGGTCAGCATGGCATTGGGCATCAACAGAGGAGATCGTTTCGATTATATGAGTTCCATGTCTTGTAACGATTTCGGACTCGGCCCTCTGGCCGAACGGCTGGCCAAAGAAAACGACTACTACAAGCAATTCACCAAATTGAAGTTCCGGGGTAACACCAACACCTCCATCATCCGTACAGTCAACGGAAAAACCATCATGGTTCAGCACGACGCGGCCTCACCTCGTCCGTACAGCCGCATCCACATCCTAAGCGGCACGAAAGGTTTCGTTCAGAAATACCCACTGCCCGGGAAAATCGCTTTCGGACACGAATTCCTTCCACAGGAAAAGGTGGACCAACTCGTAGAACAATATTCGCCGGAGTTGCTCAAACACCTGCAACACGCCGCAAACATCGTGGGTGGACACGGTGGAGCCGACTTCATCATGGACTGGAGACTGATCGACTGCCTGCGAAACGGCTTGCCTATGGACATGGACGTATACGATGCGGCTGCATGGAGTAGTGTCAGCCCGCTCAGCGTATGGTCCTGCGCCAACAGGTCGAACTCGATAGATTTCCCCGACTTCACCTGTGGCTCCTGGAAAACGAACAAAAAGGTAGACATGTCCTTGAGAGGCGGAGGCGACACCGATATCGCAGAATACCTGAAAAAATAATCAACCGCCCCGTATACCTTTCATTCCGGATTCGGAACGATCCATAAGGAAACAGCCCAAAGCTTTCTGACGATCTTTTCCGAGAACCGATCCGAATCCGGAATTATACATCTCTCCCGAGTTTCATCATGAAACACTACCCAGTCAAACAGTTGTTAAAAATACAAATATGTTGACATCTCGATCGTCCCATTTTTACTAACCATGTGGATATGTCCACTTTCGCGAAGACATTCACTCAACATGCATTTATTATGGAAGAAACAATTCTTCAATCGTTTTCGAGCAAGAAAAAGAAAGGCCATCTCGTAACAGCGACTGCATTTTTCCTCCTGTTCATAGCCTTGTTAAACTTTCCGCTCCATGTCGCAGCATCGTCCGTGTCCTCAGCCACGACAGCATCGGCGATTCCCATATCCGGCAAAGTAACCGACGAAAAAGGTTCGCCCATCATCGGCGCGAGCATTGTGATCAAAGGTAGTACGACAGGAATATCCTCTGATATAAAAGGCGAATACAGTATCTCCGTTCCCGACAAGCATGCGATACTGGTTTGTTCCTACATGGGCTATATCACTCAGGAAATCACGGTAAATGCCCAAACCGTCATCAATTTCTCCATGAAACCCGATGCCGTAGACATAGATCAACTGGTGGTCGTAGGTTATGGTACCCAAACAAAAAAGTCTCTGACAGGTGCCGTAGTGGATGTCAAGCCATCGAAAACGAATACCATGTCCGTGGGCAGCAATGCCGAATTGCTCCAAGGAATGGCTCCCGGTATCACCGTATTGAACAACGGAGGAAGCCCCAACAGTGAACCCTTCGTCAGAATCCGCGGTATGGGTTCACTCAACTCGGAAAGTCCTCTCTGGGTCGTGGACGGAGTCGTCTATAACGGGGCTTTCGTAAACAGCAACGACATAGAGTCCATTTCCGTCCTAAAAGATGCTTCGGCCTCCATTTACGGAGCAAGAGCATCGGGAGGAGTCATTCTGGTAACAACGAAAAAAGGAAACCGCGACAAAATACGGGTAGAATTCGACGCGAAGGTAGGAATCCGCACCCACGGCAAACTATACGAACCACTATCCGCCTCCGAATATCTGGAAATGCAGCGCCGTTCGTATCTGGGAGACGGGAAAGAGCTGCCGAGCGCCTTTAACCCGGCCCATGAAGATTTTTACTGGGACGGTCAGATCAACCGAACCAACTGGGTCAATGAACTGTTTCAGACCGGCATCGTGCAGGACTACAATGTAAGCATCTCGACCGGAGGGGCGAAACATAGGGTCTATGTGGGCGGCCAGTATCGGAACGACGAAGGAATCATCCTCAACTCCCATTCTACCTCCTACTCCTTTCGGGTCAATTCGGACTTCGACATCACTCCCTGGCTGAAAATAGGAGAGACATTTTCACTCGCCTACACCAATTCGCTCGGAGCTCCGGTCGGAGGGATCGGAGGAGTCCTCCGCCAGGCACTCGCCTACCCTCCGAGCGCCCGGGTTTACAACGACGACGGAAGTTTCGGCGGTGTGGCACCCGAAGAATACGCCAGTTTCTTCGGCGACCTGAAAAACCCTGTAGCGACTTTACTTCGACGAGACGACAACAACAGCTATGTCCGCACGATGATCAATCCCTATGTGGAAGTCAAACTTTTTACCGAAGGTCTTAAATTCCGGTCCAATTTCAGCTACGAGAATTTGCAAAACCCCTCCAGGGCCTTCACATTCATGGTTCCCGAACCAGGAAAAAAGACATTCACCAATACATTGAAATCTCGTTATGGAAGGGCGACCCGCCTATTGGCAGAGCAACTTCTGACATATGACCGGACCTTCAATCAACACAGCATTTCGGCACTTTTGGGATATACCTACCAGGCCGATGAGAACTACGCCTTTTCCGTCTCTGCCGACGGTTTCGTCTCCGAAGAGGAGCATTACCGGATGTATGCCAACGCCATCATGGACGAATATCCCCGACCGACCGACAGTTTCGATCAGGAACGGATGCTGTCTTATGTAGGACGTCTGAACTACAATTACGCATCAAAATATCTGTTCAGTTTCACCCTGCGCCGAGACGGTTCGTCCAAACTGATCGGGAAAAACCGCTGGAGACTCTATCCCTCCATATCTGGAGGCTGGGTTCTATCCGAAGAAAAATTCATGAAAAACATCAAACTGATCGATTATGCCAAATTAAGGGTCAGTTGGGGTAAACTGGGCAACCTGTCCGGCTTAGGCCGATACGGCTTCAATGCACTGATGTCCCAGACGACGGCCTCCTTGGGAGAGTCCCAACAACTGCAATACGGCTATGTCTACAACCGTCCGTCAAATCCGGATTTACGCTGGGAAACTTCGGAGCAGTTCAATGTCGGCCTGGACATGAATCTATTCAAAAGCAACTTGTCGATCAGTGTGGATTATTTCCGAAAGATGAACCACGACATGATTACGACCAAAGACGTAAGCCAGATTACCGGCTACGACGGCGGACCGGAGATCAACTTCGGACAGGTAAAGAATACCGGTGTCGAATTAATGGTCGCCTACAAAAACAGTGTGGGTGATTTCCATTACGATATCAATGCCAACTTCGCCACATTGAAAAATACATTCGTCAAATATGTAGACAACCTGACTTACGTCTCCGTGAACGACAAGATATGGTCTAAAGTAGGATATCCTATTTACACATTCTGGGGATATGAAACAGACGGGCTGTTCCAGTCCTATGAAGAAGTACTCCTCCATACCTCGTCCGACGGAACCATACTGCAGCCCAACGCCCGCCCGGGTGAAGTGAAATTTGTCGACCGGAACGACGACGGACAGTTCTCCAACGACGACCGGATTTATCTGGGCAATCCCTTCCCGAAATACACATTCGGACTGAATGTAAACCTGGCTTACAAGAACTTTGAATTCAACATGTTTTGGAGTGGAGTCGCAGGCGTGACCATTTACAACAATTCGAAAATATACCTGCACAGCAATACCGGCACCGGCTTCAATGCCTCGAAAGAGATACTGAACGCATGGAATCCTGAAGACCCCGAAGGAAGCCGGAACTGCACGATTCCGCGTCTGACAACCGGGGGCATGAACAACAATTTCCGCGTTTCGGACTATTTCACAGAAAGCGGAGACTTCATCAAATTACGCAACCTGTCCTTAGCCTACAAGCTTCCGTCCAAATGGCTGAAACATCTTTCGATCGAAAATGTCCGGCTCATGTTCTCCTGTCAAAACCTACTGACAATCACAGGATACAGCGGGCTGGATCCCGAAGTTGGATTCAGCAACAAAGGAGTTGACGACGGAGTCTATCCCGTCGCAAAAACATTCACCTTCGGCGTCAATCTAACATTTTAAATCACAAGGTTTATGAATAAGGTTATTTTATCAGTTATATCATCCTGCCTGCTGCTTTGCTCGTGCAGCGAATCCATACTTGACCTGAAACCTTACGGAGCTCCCGGAGAAGGTACGTTTTTGGAAACAGAAAGCGATCTGAAAATGGCCGTAAACGGATTATACTACAGACTCTGGGACGACTGGGGCTACTCCAGGGGGCCTATGTGGTGGATTTGCGCTTCGGACGACATGATTCCCGGACGTTCGAACGGAAATGCCGACAACACTCGCAATTTCGTACTCACCTACACCTCCGAAGTACCCAAGCAATGGTTTTATCACATCCGGTTGCTGGCACGGGCCAATGCGATCATCCGCAGTGAAAACAAAATCGCTATGAGCAACGAATGGCTGCATAACTTTTACATCGGACAGGCCTACTTTTTGGGAGCATTCATGCATTTTGAACTTGCCAGAAGATATGCCGATATGGTCGAAGGACAGGGATTCCCGATTCCTGACCGGGAAAATCAGATGAATCTGGAAGTTCCCCGGGCAAAAAACGTCAACGTAAACTACGATTATATCATCGCTGATCTCAACGAAGCGGCAAAACGCCTGCCCTATTTCGGAGAATTGTCCGCGGAAGACTACGGACGTCCCACAAAAACAGCCGCATGGGCCGTTGCCTCCAAGGTATGCCTCTACAAAGCCTGGAATTGTCACAATACCGGAGATGAGGCAGGTGCCAGAGCCAGTTTCGAAGAAGCTGTCAGATACGCCACCCTTGTAATCGAAGCCCAATACGGTGGCAAAAAATGTCATGATTTGGCCCCGACATACAAGGATGTGTTCCTGGTGAAGAATAACTACGGGCCGGAATACATCTTCTCCGCCGTAGGAGGCGTCTATTATGCCACCGCACAAAGTAGGCCCTGCATGCTTCCCGGCATGATGCTCGAAAACAAAGGTTGGGGCAAATACAACGGATTCGGGTATTTCCAACCTACCAAAGAGTTGTATGACGAATTCGAACCCGGTGACCAGCGCAGAGCCGTCACCATTCTCGCTCCGGGCGATACTTTCACCTATTTCGGGGAAGAACGAGTGTACGATGCAGAGGGCACGAAATCGTCTTCGACGACCAAAATGCAATTCAATAAATTCATGGACCCGTTCGCGATCGGTTATTCTGAACTCAACCCCAACGGAGATTCCCCCTCCACGACACTGAACGTACCCATTATCCGCTATGCCGAAGTGCTTCTGATACGGGCTGAAGCAAAAATCATGCTGGGCGAGAGTGCCAAAGAAGACCTCGATGCCATCCGCAAACGGGCCGGACTCGAACCCAAAAGTTCCTATTCTCTCGAAGATCTGAAACACGAACGCCGTTGTGAGCTCGCCGCAGAATTTGCCGACAGACACGGAGATCTGATCCGCTGGGGCGACGCACAAGCTACTTATGCAAAGCCGGCACACGGCTTCACGGGCAATCAGGTTTGGCCCGGCCGCACTTTCGACCCCAAAATACATCACATTTATCCATTCCCCGAAAATCAGCTGCTAATGATGGAGGGGCGTTGGAAACAAAATTACGGATATTAATCAATCACAGATCATGAAAATCGACAGTAAAATCATATTGTCTTTAGCCTTGTCCGTATGTTTGTCCGCCAGTTCCATGGCACAGCGGGGAAACAAACCGTACAATGCAGGAATGATTCATTCCCACAACGACTATTCCCAGTCATCTCCTTACACAGGAGCCTACACGGCCCGTGTCGGATCCATCGAAGCGGATATCGCCCTGGTCGGAGACGAACTCTACGTCACGCACGACCCCGCTAACACCAATACACAGCGTACACTGAAAAAGTTGTATCTCGATCCGATCGTGACAAATTACCGGGAAAACGGCAACAAGGCCTATCCCGACCGGGACTATAACTACGCACTTGTATTAGACATCAAGTCAGGAGGCGTGAATGCAATCAACAAAGTGATTACACTCATTGCTGATAATCTGGATGTATTCGACACCTCTTCCAATCCGAATGCCATCAAACTCATATTCACCGGAGGCCGCCCGGCACCCGCAGTTTGGGGCAGTTTTCCAAAATATATCTGGTTTGACTACTCCTCTCCGGACCTGTCGACTTTATCCGAAGAACAAAAATCACGGATAGGGATGATCAGCCTCCAGGCCTCCTCCTATCTAAAATGGAGTTCGGTCGCTCCCATGACCCCTCTGGAATATGCTACCGTAAAGGGAGTCATCGGCCGTACGGGTAAAATACCACTCCGCTTTTGGGAAGCTCCCGACGTCAAACTGACGTGGTGGACCCTTGCCAATCTCGGTGTGGCATTCATCAACAGCGATCAGGTAGCAAATGCGGCAGAATACATGGACAACTACAACCAGATGCGCTATCCTGCAATCGATATCGCGACGATATACGATAAGCAGGCAGGAGAACAACCGCTCCGGTTACTGCGCCCTTACTCCGAAACGATTTCTGAACAATGGAAATTAGACGGACAAGTCCAGTCTGTACCTTCATTCGATCCCGCGTCAATCTCATCGGGGAAGCATTCGGTCGAATACACGGTCCAAACAGACTCTGAACTGACCGTCGTACGCACCCATTTTCAAATTCAATAAAAAACGATTGGTTTATGAAAAAGTTCATATATATCCGAATCCTGCTTATCTCGTGTTTGGCTGTCGGTTTCACCGCATGTAAGGATGATCCGGACACGGGACTTTCCAGAAGCGCTTTCACCGAAAGCGAATTTCTGGACAAAGATTATCCCATCCTTTCCGTCGGTCCCGACATCATCAATTTCACCGACGATCAAGTAAAAACTGTCTCCACAATCAGCAATGCGGAAAGGGGTTTGGTTACGGCCCAATTGTTTTTCGGCAAAGAAGACGAAAAATACGTCTCGATCACCACTCCCGCATTTGCCCCCCAAGATATCGAACAGATATTCTCCGTAGGGACAAAAAATGGGTTCTCCATCGAATACCAACTGCCCGGATACGACATTTACTTCGTCATCACCGAAACGGTCCACATTCTGAAGACCCAAGATCTTCCCGAAGAAAACGGACTGAAATGCAAGCGTATATGGCTTTCTTTCGTCGATCCGCTCTCTTACAAAAAAATATATATGATCAATGACTTATGTTACAATTAACCGGAACTAAAATCATTCGAGACATGAAGACGAACAAATTATATATTCCCGGACTTTTGTCTATTTGTCTGCTCCTGCTGTCAGGCTGTGAAGATTCGGATCTGCAGAGTGACGACGAATTCCTTCCCCCTCCTTATGCCCATACAGAGTCATTGGTTATCGACCCCTCCATGACCTCCGCCACGCTCAAGATCCGTGTTGAAGGAGTACATCTCACATCGGTCGGAGCTGTATTCGCCACGGACAACTATTTGCCGACCAAGGAGACCGGCATCGTATTCGAGTCCGACAACGTATCCAGCGGACTCCAGTACGTAACGGTCACCGGACTGGACCCAGCTAAATCTTACTACATCCGCGCATTCGCCACCAACGACCGCGGTACTCATTACGCCAACGTGAAATCTACCTTGGAATCTGTCACAGAAGTCACTCTCAACGGTGTCACCTACCCCACCATTTTCTATGGCGGCCGTCTGATTCTGGCCGAAAACCTGCGGAACGTCCCGACAGGAGTATTCTCCAACACTTCCGACAAGGCATTGGCGACTTATTGTTTCTCCGGAGATCAGGAAGAATACGGATGCCTGATGCTACAAGGCGCGGCCAAACTCGCCTGTGAAGAGTTGGGAGGAGGCTGGCACCTGCCGACCAATGCAGAATGGGGTGATATTCTCAACGATATCGAGGAGGAAAACGGCGGTAACCTGCGGCATGCGACCGAAATCAAAGGGCGCTACGGCATCAAAGCGGCCATCGCCATGAAACGTCCGGAAGGATGGCTGACAGGGTCGGCGACACCGGGCACGAACAGTTCCGGTTTCAATGCGGTTCCCAGCGGCTACACTTCGGGCGGAGCAAACGTCGCCACATCAGCCCAGCATGTAGGTCAAAGAGCCCTATACTGGTCAGCCTCCAATTTCGCCAACGGAGAAGGCATGGTCCGTATCCTGAGCCGGGACTGGGATAATGTCCAACTCGACGGGAACAACCCCGCCAACTACGGTTTTGCAGTCAGATGCGTAAGATAAAAACGATAAAACAACGGTTATGAAAAGAATACCATTATTAACCTGTCTGTCACTTTGCCTATTTGCCATTTCCTCTTGCGAAGACGAAAAAACAACGGTCGATCAGACCTCACTTCCTGTAATCAACATCGACTCTTTCCAAAAGGTGAACATGGAAGGCAAGGCAAGCATCGTTTACACGATTAAAAGCGACGGAGGCAGTCCTTCGGTCGAAAACGGAGTATGTTACAGCGATGAAAATGATTTACCCGTCATAACGGACGGATGCATAAAAAGCGACGGAACCGGCACCGGAACCTATACGGTCAACCTGTCGGGCCTCGGAGTGGAAAACGATTACTACGCACGTATCTATGCCAGGAATCAGGCCGGACTGGTCTATAGCGACCCCATCATCCTGCGTGCTGCCCGGGGAGTCTGCGAAGTCGAGACCTCAACGGAAAGAACCGATCTTGCCGCTAACAGCGTAACGCTCCACGGCACTATCACGGACGTAGGCGGCGATCCTGAAGCCAGAGGAATAATCTACATAGGACGCGATTTGCCATTCGACACGGAATCCTGGACGAAATACGAATCCACAACCACCGGAACTGGAGAATTTACCGTCGATATCGAAGGGTTACGCTCTTACACAACCTATTACTACGTCGCAGCAGCCATCAACGACAAGGGTGAAAATTATGGCGAAGTGAAAGAGTTCGTCACACTTCCAGGCAAACCCGAAGCCGGAACCCCCATTCTGTCCGACAAACGGGCCCGTGGCGCCTTCATCGCCACCGACATCTTCGACGGAGGTGAAAAACTTACCAAAATCATGCTGTATGTCGGAGAGGAAAGCGCTCCTGAAACCGGCACCGAAATCGATGTTTCGGAAGCGGGCACTCCGCACTTCGTCACCATGAACAAACCCTCGACCACCTATTACATCCGGGTATATGCCGAAAACCAGTACGGCAGTTCCTATGGAGAGGAGATCACCTATACCACGACTGCCGAAGGGACTCCTCAGAATCCGATCGAAGTAGACGGTATCACCTACCCCGTAATCCGCTGGGGCGGATACGACATCCTGGCTAAAAACCTTCAGGTATTCAAGGATAACATCGGAACGGAAATCAATCAGGCAAGAGTATGCACCCACCCGGGAGAGTCGACGAAACCGGGTATCGGAGAAAAAGTAGGCTGTTTCTATCGGTTCATTCAGGCGGAACGGGCCTGCGAATATGTTGCGGAACAGACAGGCGAGGCCTGGAAACTTCCCTCCGCCACCGAATGGGGAGACATCCTCAATGCACTGGAAGAGGCTTACGGGGCCCCATCCGGTTATCCCTCCCATAACGGAGATTTCACCAGTACCACCGTTGTCCGGGGCTGGAAAGGAAATCTGGCCGGCCGGGTAGCCTGCAACGCCCCCGACGGTATCCCCAGCCTTTCGGGTCTCGACATTACGGTAGGAGGTATTACAGGGAACGGCAACGCCAATATCGGAAGCTGGAACAACGCCTCGGCCGAATCACGAAGCGGAATGTGGACCTCGAGCGAATTTCCGGGCAATAAGAGCGAGCACTACTGGCGGGAATTCCGTTATCGCAGTGCCAGCAATCCGAACTATCCCGAACCCAAATTCTGCGATCAGGTCTATATCGACAAAATCGGCAATTACAGTTTCAACGTAAGGTGTGTCAAAGTCGCAAAATAAAAGCACATCGGGAGAAAACATGACACCTATGAACAAGCCATATCTAATCGGACTGTTATGCTTGCTGTGTAACGGACTGTTCATTCCACACACGACGGCCAAAGCACCGATCGACTATGTGGACCCTCTTATGGGCATGCACGATTCGCGTTGGATGCTTTTCCCGGGCGCCACCATGCCATTCGGAATGGTGAAGCTGAGTCCCGACAATGAAAGCGACACCACCTGGAAGGCGGGTTACGACAACCAGGTCGACAATATTGCCGGATTCAACCACATCCACGACTGGACGATGGCGGGTCTTATGACCATGCCCGTAACCGGCAAACTCTATACCCGTCCGGGATCGGAAGACTACGTCAGCGAGAAGGGATTCCGTTCCAGAATCGATCACTCCACTGAACAGGCCTCTCCAGGATACTACTCCGTCATATTGGAAGATTACGGCATCAAGGCGGAACTGACGACGACTGTACGCACAGGATTCCAACGTTACACGTTTCCCGCAAGCGACTCTGCTCGCATCATGCTGGCCCTCCATATGTTCTGCGAATATCCTTACGAAGTGGACTGGGCCTCCATCAGGAAAGTGAGCGATACGGAAATCGAGGGATTTTCCCGCCACCGGCTCTTCGATTCCTACTCCCAGTTGAGCAATGACTACACCGTCTACTTCGTGGTGAAACTCGACAAGCCTTTCTCCTCAATGGGGACATGGGAGGCGGACGAAGTGGAATGGGACAGCGATTGTATCTTCGGACAGGGAGACATCGGCGCATTTCTGAATTTCCAGACCCGGGAAAACGAAGTCATTCAAATGAAAACCGGTATCTCCTTCGTCAGTATCGAACAAGCCCGTCTGAACCTCCAACTCGAAAGCGACCCATTCGGTTGGGACTTCGAGGCAGTACAGCAGCAGGCACGTGAAGCATGGAGCACCATCCTCAACACGATCGAAGTCGAAGGTAGCGAAACAGACAAAAAGAAATTCTACACCAATTTCTATCGGGCCTACAGCGGTCGCAGCATCTTCAACGATGTGAACGGCAAATATACGGATATGTGCGAACAGGTGGCCCAGTTGCCTGACGGAGAAGTTATATACAGCAGCGATGCGTTTTGGAATACATTCTGGAATCTCAACCAGCTATGGGCACTGGCCACTCCCGACATCATGAATTCATGGGTTAAATCCCTGCTGCACTTCTACGACCGCGGCGGATGGCTGCCCAACGGGACCACCGGACTGGAATACTGCGACATCATGGTCGCCCAGCACGAAATCCCCATCATCAACAGTGCCTATCAGAAAGGCATCCGCAACTATGACGTTCAGAAAGCCTACAAAGCGATACGACACTCTCAAACTGCAGCCCCGGAAGCTCATCCCGGAGGAAGCCTGGTAGGCAACCGACAAATCGTCCCCTACATGAAATTGGGCTATGTCCCGTTCGGCCGCAAATCCCACTATAAATTCATGGGAGACTTCAACGAAGGACCAGCCTCCAATACACTCGACTATGCTTTCGACGACTGGAACGTAGCCATGATGGCCAAAGCTCTCGGCAAGGAGCAGGATTATCAGACCTTTATCCGACGGGCTGACAATTTCCGCAACATTTTCAATCCGGAGACAAAAATGATGTGTCCCCGCCTGGCCGACGGCACATTCGTCGACATGGATAAACTGCAGTCCACTCCCGAATGGGCCACCCACTCCAACTCATGGATGGGTACCGGATTCATCGAAGGCAATGCATGGCAATATACATGGTACGTTCCACACGACGTTAATGCGATAGTCGGCCTACTGGGAAGAAAAGAGTTTGTCTCCCGTCTGAACGAGGGCTTCGAAAAGAGTGCCCGCTATAAGTTCAACGCCCCCAATGACATGTTCAAGGACTACCCCATCAATCACGGTAACCAACCCAACATGCAGGTGGCCTACCTGTTCAACTACGCAGGTGCCCCGTGGCTCACTCAAAAATGGGCGAAAGCCATCATGAACGAATACTATGGGTCCACACCCGATCACGGCTGGCTCGGCGACGAAGACCAAGGACAGATGGGAGCCTGGTATGTAATGAGTTCCATGGGCTTGTTTCAAATGGACGGTGGAGGTTCCACCGCTCCGATCTATGAAATCGGCTCCCCTGTATTCGACAAGGTCACCATCCATCTCGACCCCGACTACTACAATGGAAGTACCTTTACTATCGAAGCCAAAAACATTTCGGAACAGAACATCTACATTCAATCCGCCACCCTCAACGGTAAACCGTTGAACAAGCCATGGTTCTACCACTCCGAACTGGTGAACGGAGGTACATTAGTCCTGAATATGGGTCCAAAACCCAATCGCAACTGGGGTTCCGCCCCCGAGGCCGCCCCTCCCTCTATGAGCAAACCGGAATAATAAAAAAACGACACACATGCACTCATTCGTCAATATGAAAACAATCATCTGGCTGCTCGGCATGGTCGCATGGTGCGGCCATGCCCCAGCTCAACCCCGGGAAGTGAATGTCTCCATGGCCCATTCCCATAACGACTACTTCCGCAGCGTACCATTCTACAAAGCCTATTCTCTGGGTTTCGGCTCCATCGAAGCAGACATCCTGGTCGTAGACGGCCAGGTAATCGTCGCCCACGACAAAAAGGGAGTCGATCCTAAACGTACATTGAAAAGACTGTATATCGACCCCATCGTGGAGCAGATGAATCTCCACGAAGGAAAGATCTATCCCAACGGGAAAAAACTTCAACTCTACATCGACCTGAAGACGAACCATACGGTCAGTATTCCGGCCCTCACCAAACTGATAAGACCAGTACGCGAATATTTCGATGTCAGGCATAATCCCGATGCCGTCAAAATTGTACTGAGCGGAGCCATTCCAAAACCGGAACAGTTCAGTCTCTATGACGACATATTCTTTTTCGACGGTTACAAAGACCTGCACTATACGCCGGAACAATTCGAACGGGTAGCCATCTACAACGCCCCGTTCTTCGACTTCTCCCATTGGAACGGGCGGGGCCGTCCCATAAAGTCCGAATACGATGCACTATCCCGTTACGTGGACTCCATCCACCGCTTAGGCAAACCCGTACGGTTCTGGGCGACTCCCGACTCAAAAATAGCCTACCACACATTCATCAAGTTAGGTTTCGATTACATCAACACCGACAAACCTGAAGAACTGGCCGTATTCCTGAATCATTACAAAAAAGGAATCGCCACAGCCGATTTTCCCGCTTACCCCCCCTATCAACCCACTTATGCCAGCGATAATGCCGACCGGGCTCCGAAAAACATTATCCTGTTCATCAGCGACGGAGCCGGCCTGGCTCATTTGTGGAGTGCGGCAACAGTCAACGGTGGTCGTCTGAATGTCATGACCCCGAAAAACATGGGATACGCCCGAACGGTCTCTGCCGACAACTATTCGACCGATTCGGCCGCAGCCGGCACCGCTCTCGCCACCGGCAAGAAAACGCGCAATCGCTATATCGGGCTGGATCCGCAAGGCAATAAACTGGCCAATATCCCGGAAAGACTTGCCGATAAAAATATCCCGTCAGCCCTGCTTACCACAGACAAGATTACGGGAGCCACCCCTTCCGCATTTTACGCCCACCAAAGCGACCGGGATCATTCGGAAAAAATCGTATCCGATTTCCTCACCTCCCCGGTTTCACTCCTGATCGGCGGCTACGACCAAGTTCTCGACCAAAAAAACAAAGAGTTACTCCAGCGGATGACAAACCAGAATATAGCCGTATGCCGTTCGCTTCCGGAAATCGGAAAAATTCCGGCTGGCAAACGCATCCTCTGTCTGGCAGAACATATCCCCGGCCAAAAAGTATCCATGCTGGAGAAGGCTTTCTCCCAATCTCTGGCCCGAATGCGACAGTCGGGAAACGGCTTTTTCATGATGGTGGAAGGGGCCAAGATCGATTCCGGGGCCCATGCCAACGACATGCAATATGTAGTCCGAGAGTATCTCGACTTCGACCGGACTCTTGCACAGGCACTCGAATTCGCAGACCAGGATAAAAACACGCTGGTCATCATCACTTCCGACCATGAAACGGGAGGTATCACCCTCCACGACGGCGAGTATGGCCGGAATGTCACCGGAGCTTTCGAATCCGACGACCACACGGGAATAGTCGTTCCCGTACTGGCCTACGGTCCTCGTTCCGGACTATTCCGAGGCTTTATGGACAACACCGAAATTCCGAAAAAAATTCTTTCACTCTTCCTTCAGGAATAATCCGGGAATACCATGAAAAGAACTGCATTCGCCGTTCTGCTCGCTCTATCTTTTTGTGCCTGCGAAGTAAAAAAGCCGGGATATGACATCCAGATACACGTATCGGAGGGTACACTTCCCTCCGATACGCTGTATCTCGAATTTTGCCGCCAGGGCGTCTTCACTCCCCTGCAAAGCAAAACAGGAGAACTTCCGACACATTTCAAGGACACCCTCTCCCTCGAAGAAGGAGTGTACAGAATCTCGACGAACACGACGCCCTTGTTTCAATTCATTATATCAAAAAATGAACCCCAACGGTTTTCTATCACATTCAATCCTGAAAATATCTTATGGAGTCTGACTTTCGAGGGAAGCCCTGAAAATACGGACTACGTCCGTTACCTGAAAAAAACCGAATTGTGGAACAGAGAATACAATGACTTGTTCGCAGCTTACGATTTCGTAAAGGATATTCCGGATTCGGTTCGCACCATTCACCGGAAAGCCGATTCCATTGACCGGATCGTCAGCGATTACACGCTGTTGACGGCCTCACGCCATAAACGACGTCTGTCTTCAAAGATCATCAAGGCCCAAGTACCCGTTCCAATCCCGGAACGAGTCGAAGACAAAGAGACATTCGTGAAAACCCACTTTTGGGATCACGTGGACCTGTCTGACAAACGCATGGCAAATACCCCCGTTCTTCCCCGGTACCTGATCCGGTTCGTCGAAGCGTTAAACGGAGAACCGATCCAGGAAAGAGTCTCTCTGCTTCGGGAACTTTTGGAAAAAGCCCGGGAATGTCCCTCCATTTACAACTACCTGCTGGACAATCTTTACCAGATATACGGCAGCGACGAATCCCTGCTGCGCGACGACGAAGTCATCATCATGCTGGCTGAAGAACATTTGCTCAAACAGGATTCCATCCGCCTGCCTCTGGAAAAACGAATAGCGGTCGAAGAGCTTCTGCAGGAATCGAAAAAGAACCGCATAGGCGAAATCTCGGCCGACCTGATTTTGGAAGACGTTCTCGATCGGCCAACACGCCTGCATGACATCGAAGCCAAATACCTTCTGCTCTATTTTTTCGACACCGAATGTGGAGTCTGCCGGGAAACGACCGAAAATCTGAAACTCCTTTCAGAGCGTTACGGAAACCAGGGACTTAAAGTCGTATCGATCTATACCGAATATGAATACGATAAATGGAGGCAATACGTTTCCGAAAAGTTACCGTCCGACTGGATCAACCTTTACGATCCACGTCAGACCGAACAGGCGAGGGAACGCTATGCGCTATTCGGACTGCCGGCCATTTATCTGCTGGATGAAGAAAAACGAATCGTACTCAAGAACATACCTCCTCCGGATGTCGTTCTCTCCGTCTACGGAGCCATCCGCCGCTGAATGTTTCCTGCCGGCGACACCTCTTGAAAAGATACCAGACCGTATGCACCACACCACCTATGAAAATCAGTTATGGACAGATATGGAAGACCTTTTATCCTGTATTGTTCAGTCTGTTGATCGAATATGTCATCAGTCTCACCGATACGGCCTACCTGGGTCGTGTAGGTGAAATAGAGCTCGGAGCCTCTGCCTTGGCAGGAAATTACTACCAAACCATTTTCATGCTGGCCTGCGGATTCGGGATGGGTGTCCAGATCCTTATCGGAAGACGCAACGGAGAAAACCGTCTCCAGGAAATCGGGCCCATTTTCAGACAAGGCATTTTCTTCATGATATTCCTGGCGGCCGTTCTGTTCATTGTCTCCCTGTACGGCGCCCCCCCGCTGCTCCGCAAAGTGATTCAAGCGGATGCAGTATACAACGCCACGAATCAATATATCCGATGGCGCATTTACGGATTCTTTTTTTCCTTCATATCCGTAATGTTCCGATCGTTCTTCATCGGCATCACCCAAACACGGATACTTACCGTCAACTCCATCATACAGGTTTTTGCCAATGCCATGCTCAATTATATCCTCATTTTCGGGAAAGCAGGTTTTCCCCCTTTGGGTATTGCCGGAGCGGCCATAGCATCTTCCATATCGGAACTGATCGCCATGCTCTTCTTCCTGATCTATACGGCACTGAAAGTCGACCGCGTCCGATACGGGCTCTTCCTACGGGGCAAAATAAATTTCGGAATCCTAAGGCACATACTGAACATCTCGGGATGGACCATGCTCCAATCGTTTCTGTCAGCCGGCATCTGGCTGTCATTTTTCGTTATCGTCGAACGCCTGGGCGAACGTCCCCTTGCCGTCACCAACATGATCCGTTGCACATCGTCCCTATTATTCATCGTGGTAAGCGGTTCGGCCTTGGCCGTCAGCTCCCTGACCAGCAACCTCATCGGTGCTGGACTCTCCCGCTGTCTCCGGTCCCTTGTCATCCGCTCCATTTTGATGACATACGCTTTCCTCCTGCCTATCGTACTCGTCATGACCCTGTTTCCGACCCAGATACTACACGTCTATACCAACAATGCCGAACTGATCGCAGCCTCCGTTCCGTCCCTTATGGTCATGCTTTCATCCTACCTAATCCTGGTTCCCGGATTTCTTCTGTTCTACGCCGTATTCGGCACGGGAAACACACGACTGACCCTGATGCTAAAACTATCCTCTCTGCTCGTTTCGGGCTGTTATCTGTTATGTCTGTTTCCCCTCCTGCGCAAAGAGATTGCATGGTACTGGACTTCTGAACACATCTATGCTCTCATGCTGCTGTCGCTCTCCTTCCTGTTTCTCAAGTACGGACGCTGGCAGCACAAACACATTTAACTCGATTTCTTTCAAACGTCCTGCCACAATGACCTTTCTGCCAAACACTTTTTTCTGACCATATAGCGACTTTCCCTCCTCGCAATCCCCCGGCAAAAGCAGAAACCCATACCCGTCATTTTCGACGACGGCATGGTACTCCAGTAAAAGACAGTGCGGCCTTGGACAAGAAGAAGTTATGCCCTCGGATAGTCCAAGATAAACTTACCGGTGAAAAGTTTCGTCGGTCAACCGGAAGAAAGGACGGCCGAAGTCATCTACACGGGTACCGCCCTCAGCCTGTGGCTCTTCTCCGTCGCCCGGCCCGGACATCCGTGGCCCCGCATGTAGAATTTTTCCACAGAAGTGTGGAAAAATTCTACCACTCACCCCACCCCCGAACCCACATTTCCCACTAAAAATCAACATCTTATACTCCGTTCATTCTTTGGCACTCCTCTTGCTTACCTTTTCTCACTACTCAAAAATCCAAACAGATCCTTATGAGAAAAGAAGCGACTTTCATCTCTTTCGGCAGACAGACACGACGGACGGCAGGACTCGTCCTGCTCCTGCTGGCCTGCCTGTCACTGCCCGCACCGGCAGACGGAATTACCCCCGAATCTAACTCGACAAAAGAAAACCAACCGACCCGACACACCGTCACAGGAACTGTCACGGACGCCCAGGGCAATCCACTCATCGGCGCCGCCATCGTCGTGAGCGACTCCACCTCGATCGGCACACTCTCCGACGAAAAAGGCACCTTCCGGTTCACAGTACCTGCCCGCTCCACCCTGCTCGTCTCCTTCCTCGGCTACAAAAGCATGAAAATACCCGTACTGAATCGAGACCATCTGAAAATCGTGTTGGAAGAAGAATCCGAACAGGTGGACGATGTGATCGTAGTGGGCTATGGGACTCAAGAAAAATCCGATCTTACGGGTTCGATCGCATCGATCAAGGCCGATGACATCAAAGAACTCCCGGCACGTTCGGTGGCCGAAGCCCTGCAAGGAAAAGTGGCAGGTGTTATGGTCTCCAAAACCGACGGAAAACCGGGAAGCAGTTCGGATATCGTAATCCGCGGTGTGGGATCGATCAACGGGCTGAATCCTCTGTTCGTCATCGACGGTGTCGCCGTGGACAACAACAGCAACTATAATCTGAATGACATTGCCTCGATCGAGGTCATCAAAGATGCCAGTGCCGCAGCTATCTACGGATCAAGAGCGGCTGGTGGCGTGGTATTGATCACCACGAAAAAAGGAAACTATAATTCAAAAGCCCAAGTGGCCTTTACCAGCAGAGTCGGCATACGCCGCATGACGGATCGGTACGACCTGTTGGGTACAGCCGACTACATTCGGGTCAAACAGGCTCTCGGAGAAAATTATCCGATCTGGAGCGATCCCTCCAAACTGCCCGACACCAACTGGTACGACGAGATCTACCGCGACGGAATAGAACAGAGTTACAATCTCTCAATCACCGGAGGTAGCGAAAAATTCCGTTACTACCTCTCCGGAGCATACGAAAGGGAAAACGGAATCCAGAAAAACAATTACTGGGAACGGATCTCTGCCCGATTGAATGTGGATTACAAAATGAGCAAGAATTTCACCGTAGGAACACGCATTTATTTGGCCCGCCTGCGCAGTAATCCCTACACGGAATCCTATCCCTGGATCACGATTCCCTATATGAGCGTCTATAATCCGGACGGTTCCTTTGCCTCCGTTCCGGAAGGAGTCGATTTTTCGGGCGGAAACCCGGTGGCCAATATCGAAAAGAACCACCAAAAGGTCTCCGATCTGATGACCAATGCCGATTTGTATGTCGACTGGGAAATTCTGAAAGGACTGAAACTGAATGTTACCGGAGCGGCACAATTAGGTGGCGGATATGACGACTACTATATCGAGGAGAATGATCTGGGTCGGTCGCCCTCGAAAGACAGCTACAACAAAGGGCTGAATTACGCAGAGCAATACACTTTCACCGCCACACTCTCCTACGGCAAAATATTCGCCAAGAAACATAATTTCAGAATCATGGTGGGATATGAAGCCAAAAGTTCACAATATGCCGATCTGAGTGCTACCGCCACCGACTTCCCGGTAGACAATCCGCTCTCGTTCGCCCTCTCCACCAATTCAAACAAAACAGCTTCCGGTGCACTGAGCGAAGACCGTTTCCTTTCTCAGTTCAGCCGTCTGAACTACTCTTTCGACAATCGTTACCTGCTGACGGTCAATGTTCGTCGCGACGGTTCGCCAAAATTCGGTCCCAAGAACCGTTGGGGTATCTTCCCTTCGGTCTCCGTAGGATGGAAAGTCACCGAAGAGCCTTTCTTCAAAAACTGGGATCAAAATTGGATCTCTCTGATCAAGCCCCGTTTCAGTTGGGGTATCCTGGGTAACGACCAGGCTCTGAACAACTACTCCTATCTGATGTCTTTCCAGAATGTAACAAACCATTCGTTCGACGGCATTTCCTCCGTGGGCGGCTACAACAATATCAAAGTCGTCAACGAAAATATCAAATGGGAATCGATCTACACTACCGATGTCGGACTCGATCTCGAATTCTTCCAGCACAGACTCTCACTTTCGGTGGACTACTACCAAAGAATCACCAAAAACATGATCTACGCCATGTCGGCACCCAACTCTTCGGGGATCACGCAGATGCCTTCGCTGACCACCATGAGTACGATGCCTGTCAACATCGGTCGCATCGACAACAAAGGATGGGAACTGTTGGTCTCCTATCGTAACAATATCGGTTACTTCAACTATGCCATCAGCGGCAACATTTCCCAAAACCGGAATCAGGTGGTCGATTTAGGACTCCCCACTGCCTACATCTACGGCGGAGGAGGTTGGCCCAACACGGGACTCAGCCCCTGTAAGACGGTCAACGGCCAACCTATCAGCCAATTCTGGGGACTGAAAACCGATGGTATGATCACCTCCCAGGAAGAGATCGACGCCCTCAACCGGAATGCCCAGGCCCATGGTCACGACTACTATCACCAACGTCTGACCGGAGTCGGCGACTTGAAATATGTCGATCTGAACGGCGACGGAACCATCAACGACGAAGATTGCACTTTCATCGGCAACCCATGGCCCACCATCCAATACGGATTCAACATCTCACTGGAATACAAGGGCATAGACTTCACCGCCGACTTTACGGGCATCGCCGGAAACGACGTGATGAATCTGGCAAAATCCTTCACACAAAGCGTCCAGCAGGGAGCAAACACCTCCACGGAAGTCTTCCGTGCCTCGTATTTCCTCGGGAACGGATTGACCGATCGCCCTCGTATCATGGCTATCGACAAAGAAAACGGTAACGCCCCCGTGAAGGACCCCAACTACAATTACCAACGTTATTCCGATTATTTCATCGAGGACGGTTCGTATCTGAAGCTGAAAAACGTAACCCTCGGATATACCCTTCCCCAAAAATGGACTCAAAAATTGAAAATAGACCGGTTACGCGTCTACGTAACAGGCAGCAACCTGCTTACTTTCACCAAATTCTCGGGTCTTGACCCCGAATTCTCCACCACGACGAAAACCGCTTACGGAGTCTACTACAACAGTACCTATCCGCAAACCCGAATGATCTCTTTCGGAGTAGATATAAACTTTTAATCCTTAGCAGACCAATAACCATGAAAACATATTTCAAAAAACTCCGACTTTCAATCGCAGCCTGCGGAAGCGCCCTTCTGATGTCTGCCTGCGGCGATGCGTTTCTCGATCTGAATGACCCGAATTCGCTCTCTCCGGGCAACTTCCCCACCAAATTGGCCCATATAGACCTGTTGGTCAATTCGGTCTACGGAGCCCAACATCACTGGCTCTTTCTGGGCAATTACTGGGCCGGCTATGTCATGTATTGCCTGGACCACACCATTGACCTCCAGTTCCACGAAGACCAATCGTGGGTGGATATTCTCGCCGGTGAGGTCAAAGCCGGAAATTCTAAAGTCACCGATCCCTGGACTGCTCTGAGCATGGGCGTCTATTATTCGAATACCGCCATGGAGGAGATTGCCACCTACCGTCAAACAGCCCCCTCTTCCGAAACCGAACAATTGAATAATTACGAAGGTGAATGTCTCTTTTTCCGGGCATTCTACTGGTGGCACATGCTCTCCCTCTACGGTCAGCCACAGATGGATGGAGTCGGTATTCCGATCATCCGCAAAGTTCCCAAAACCCTGGAAGAGATGTATGTCGGCAGAGAAAAAACCGGCGACTGTTACCAGGCTATCATCGACGATCTGGACAAAGCCGTGGGATTGCTTACCCAAACCGACAACCATCGGGTAACGATCTGGGCAGCCAAAGCCTTTCTTGCCAAAGCCTGTTTCTTCGCCGGCCAGACCGACAAAGCCAAAACCTATCTGGAAGATTGCATCCTCAACAGCGGCAAGACCCTGGAGTCATTCGACCGCTATCGCATGATGTTCAACGGCTACGACGAATACGAATACAACAGTGAATCGTTCTACGAAATGGGAAACAAAGCCGACCCCACCAATGGAGCAGCCTATGGAAATCCCAACACAGGTACGACACTTTCACTCTACTATCCGCCATTCTGCATTGCTCCGGACAGCACTCGAACCGCCATGTCTTACGGCAACCAATATATGCACGACCGAAATCTGGCTCGATTCGGATATACCGACCCCACCCCTCTGTCGAAAAACGTCCTGAAATCGGAAGCTCGGGCCGACGGTTCTATTCGCTACTACCTTTCGGAGGAATACATGCGACAACAGCAGCGTCATCGCGATCAACTCGGACGCGAGGAAAACGGTCCCGATCCCCGGTTGTTCGTCTGCGCCCTGCAGCCCTTCGTGGATGAGGTTCAGATGACTATCGACGGTGTAAATGCCTACCGGAAAGTGGCTCAGGTAGAGTTCGGCAAATGGTGGGAAATGAGTCCTACCACAGGAAACGATCCGGAAACTTTCTACGGCTGGCCTGTGCGCAAATACAATTATCTCGACGGACACCTGGCAGATGCCACACGTAACGTGGCCGGATACAACATCTATTTCATTCGGCTTCCGGATCTCTACCTGATGTATGCCGAACTGCTGAAGGATTCCGATCCGCAAACCGCCCTCGAATATGTCAACAAGGTGAAACGTCGCGCCTATAATTATCCCCCCGATTCACCTTCGCCGGTCGACTACACGTCTCTCTCCGATCGGACCAAAGCCCCGGCCGACGATCACCTGGCCAACGATCCTCTGTTATACGAACGCTGGGCCGAATTCTTCGGCGAGATGCGTTGGTGGGAAGACGTCCGCCGTCTGAGATTAGGGAAAAAAGAGGCCGATTACTATAAAACCGTCTCCGGACCGGGAGCTGCAAAAACGAACATCGTATGGAAAGACACCAATTATGCCATGCCGATTCCCACTTCAGAATTCGAATCCAATCCGAATCCAGACATGTGTCAAACTCCTGGATATTAACAATAGACATACGACAAAAGCATCCTAAGGATGCTTTTGTCGTATTTTCGTAATCGATAGACGCATTTTGAAGAAAACAGACTCCTCGTTTTACCTATCTTTCATAACACATATAAAATGTCATTATTAAATCGGCGCGAGGAAAATGTACCATCATTTCTTAATAGTATTATCACTATTCGTGACTCTCTCTGCTTATGGAAAAACAGAAAACAGCAGAAGAGACTCTATTCAAACCATATTGGCGCCCTATTTCACACCCCCATCCCAATATGCCAACCTGTTCGGAAAATACCGAAACCCACTCTTATTTTACGACGGAACTCCCGTAAAAAACAAATCAGACTGGAAATTACGCAGAAAAGAGATTCGCCGACGCTGGATGGAGTTAATGGGAAATTGGCCCCCTCTCGAAGAAAAAAACGAAATGAGGATACTCGACACGGTCCACGAAACTTCTTATATACGACACCGCGTCCGATTTCGTTGGGCCCCAAACGAAGATACGGAAGGATATCTACTACTTCCATATTCATGTATAGGCAGCCATAAAAACACCCCTGCAATCATTACCGTATTTTATGAACCGGAAACCTCCATCGGAATCGGAGGGAAACCCTATCGTGATTTCGGAAAACAACTCGCCCAACGAGGATTCATCGTGCTTTCAATCGGCACCACACGTTCCTCTCAAGAAAAAACCTATTCCATATTCTACCCAGACATACACAATGCCACGGTAGAACCACTCTCCATGTTGGCCTGTGCCGCGGCCAATGCCTTCAATACCCTGGCAACCAGGCCGGAAGTCGATCCCCACAGAATAGGCATCATGGGACACTCTTTTGGGGGCAAATGGGCCATGTTCGCCTCTTGCCTGTATGATCGTTTCGCATGTGCCGCATGGTCCGATCCGGGCATCGTCTTTGACGAATCAAAACCTGCCGTAAACTACTGGGAACCTTACTATTTGGGGTATACTTCACCGCCATGGCGTAAACGGGGAAATATTTCTCCCGATAATCCCGCCTCGGGACTTTACCCTCAACTGATACAACAAGGATACGACCTGCACGAACTACACGCATTGATGGCACCCAGACCATTTCTCGTATCAGGAGGATCATGCGATCCGGCAGAACGCTGGATTCCACTTAATCACACCATTGCGATCAACACCTTTTTAGGCTATTCCAACCGAGTAGCCATGACCAATCGTCCCTTGCATGCCCCGAACGCAGAATCAAATCAAATAATCTATCTGTTTTTTGAATATTTTCTGAAACCACAACGGTAATCCGTCATATTTCCATAATTTGAGTCTTTCGTTTTTTCCGTATCTTTACACCAAAGAAAAACTAACATTCCCTCGAATTATGAGAACCTTACGACTGCTGTTTTCCATACTGTTCATATCGTCTGCCTGTTCCGGTTTCGCAACAGCGGACAATTTTGAAAAAATCCGTGAAAAACTTTACGAAATTACACTTTATCACACACCTCGTCCTGCATGCTCGGTCGATGAAGTTATCGCCGCATTCGATCCCCAACAAGGTCTGTTCACCGATCTGGATTACACCAATCAGGACCGGGCTCTCTGGCATCCGGGCATCCACTGGCGACGTCTCACGGAACTGGCTTGCCAATACCGTCTGCCCGATTCGCCCTATTACAACTCTTCCCGCATACGCGGCTATATTCTGAAAGGCATCGACTACTGGCTGCATCATACCGTAGAATGCGTCAACCGTTGGTGGAACTATATGGGAGTTCCCTATGAAATGGGCAAGGTATTCATCCTCATGCGCGAGGAACTGCCTCAGGAAGTGATCGCCTCGTGCAAAGAACGAATGTTGCCCGGCGTACGTCCCGATGCCTATTATTTCCACACGAAAGCTACCGGACAGAATCTGTTGTGGCTCACCACAATTCACATTTATGCCTCGGCCCTTACGGACGATAGTGCCGGACTGGAACGCGCCTACCGTACGGCGGCCGGAGAGATCGTCATCACCACCGGAGAGGGAATTCAACCCGATTTCAGTTTTCACCAACACGACGCCCAATCTTATGCCTTCGGCTATGGCAAGCATTTCAGTCTCTCGGCCGCACAGATCGTCTACTCGGCCTCCGGAACCCGTTACGCCCTGCCCGAAGAGAAAATCCGTATTCTCTCCCACTACCTGCTCGACGGACAACAATGGTGTACTCGCGGCCGTCTGCTGGAATACACCGCCATGGGCCGCGAAATCAGCCGGCAGGAGGAGAAAACAGGTGATCTGTTAACCGCTTGCCGTCTGATGAGGGAAGCCGATCCGTCACGAGCTGCCGAATACGACGAATTTATTATCCAACTCGAAACCGGATGTCGTCCATCTCCGCTGGTCGGCAATCGCTACTTTCCTCGTATCGACCTGATGGTACAACAGACGCCCGGATTTTTCTTCAGCATCAAGGGCGTATCGGACCGCATCGCCGGCACCGAATCCGGCAACAGAGAGAACCTCAAGGGATACTATCTGAGCAAAGGGACTCAATTCATCTCGCGTCACGGAGACGAATACGAGGGAATATTTCCTCTTTGGGATTGGGAAATGCTCCCCGGATCGCTCAACACCCACAGCGGAAATCCTCTTCCCGTCTTCAAATGGAGAATCGGAACCTGGGGCAATACGCCTTTTGTCTACGGCGTAAGCGACAGTCTGAGCGGATGCTTTGCATTCGACTACCATATGGATAGTGTCGCGGCACGTCGGGGATGGTTCCTTGGGGAGAATGGAATCGTGTGCCTGGTCTCTGGGATGGATTTCGAAACCCGTCATCCAGTCTACCAAACCCTCAATCAATGCTACGCCCGGGGAGCTGTTCTGACTGACGGGCAACCGTTGGCCGAAACCGAAGTCCGAGGAAAATACCGTACCGTGTGGCATGACTCGATCACCTATTGTCTGCCCGGCGATCGGGAAGCAATCGTTTTTTCGGGAGAACGACGCAACACCTGGTACAGTATCAACCAATCCATGCCACAGGATACCGTTTCGGCTCGTCTCTTCTCGCTGGCACTCGATTTAGGACACACTTTCACCAACGGATCGTTCCACTATCTCATCCTACCAGGCACCGGACCTACGGAGGTCTCTCCGGCTCGCATAAACTCTTTCCGCATTCTGTGCAACGATCGGAATGCCCAAGCCGTATGGAACCGGACTTGCGATCAACTTCAGATCATTGCCTACACTCCCTGCCGGATTGCCCTGCCATGGGGCAAACGTTCCGTCCAATTCACCAAACCCGCTCTGCTGCTCATCAAACACAAGGGCACAACACTTCATGTCACCCGTTTCGATCCCTCCACGGACAAACGACTGACGGAAACACTCAATCTGAATCAAGACCTTTCCTTCTAATCTGAAACAGGAAAAACAATTTCCGACAAGTCGTTCTCATCCGAAAAAAGGGTGCCCTGTTGTTTGAGCACCCTTTTTTCGGACCTATTATTTATGATTGTTACAGAGCCTTACCGCCCTTGAAGAAATCGTCAAAGAAAAGTAATTGATATATTACAGTCTTTTTCCAATACTTCGAATTGTGAGCACCGGGTCTCGTAATGAAATCATGCTTGATATTCCGGTAGAGCATCTGCCGATGAAGCTCCTGATTCACTTCATAAAAGAAATCTTCCGTTCCGCAATCCACGATAATGGCCAGCGAACCCGGCTTCACCCGATACAATTGCCCCATCACCGTATAATCATCCCATACTTTAGGATTCTCATAATAGCTGCCCAAACTCTCAGCCATACACCAATTCTCCGGGAAAGGCCGGATATCCACGCCTCCGCTCATCGAACCGCAAGCACCAAACACATCGGGATGCCGGAATGCCAACCACAGTGCGCCATGCCCACCCATGCTCAATCCGGCTATCGCTCTCCCTTTCGGATCGGCTTTTGTACGATAAGCCTTATCTATATACGCAGGAATCTCCTTCGCCACATAAGTTTCGAAACGGCTGGACGGATTCACCGGACTATCCCAATACCAACTGTTCTTCCCATCGGGGCAGACAAAAATCATCCCCCGCTGCGAAGCGATTTCAGGTAATTCCGGTTTCAACTTGATCCAGCTATCGTAACGCCCCCCATAACCATGTAACAGATAAACCACCGGATAACGTTGTTGTGTATTCTGCTCATACCCGGCCGGCAACACAACCACACATTTAAACGCAGTTTTCATTGCAGCGCTTTTCACCATCACCGTATCAACCCGTTGAGCAAACAGAGCGGTACCCGTCAATAAAAGCACCGCCAACATACATAAGATTCGTTTCATGTTATTATTTTTTAAGTTGGATTCCACCACAAATCGTTAAAGCCTTGTAAAGGTAGCTATTACTTTCTATAAAAACATCATTAAAAGTAGTTTTTCCATTCCTGAGACGCCATTACGGAGTAATTTTTCAAAATATTTAATATTTTTTTAAGAAAAATTTGGAAATGCCAAAAATCGACCTTATCTTTGCAACGAAGTTTTAAGGTTCATTTCAGGTTAGTAGTTTTAGGTTAGTAGAGGAAATCGGAGAAGAGGCGTTCTGCCACTCCGCATTTCCTTGCTTTGTTTTTATACTATACCTTTTTGTCCCCACCAACGTCTTTTTCCAGACCTCAGGTCCGACAAAAACTTCAAGATATTAAATATCTTTAAAAATTTCTTGAAAAATTTGCATAATATCCAAACTTACCTTATCTTTGCAGTGAAGTTTTAAGGTTCATTTTAGGTTAGTAGTTTTAGGTTAGTAGAGGAAATCAGGGGTCAGGCGTTCTGCCACTCAGGATTTCCTTATTTTTTTGCCTTTCAGACTGCATCTCCGATGAGTTATCCACAATCTTTCAACCTTGCTTGTCCATTCTGCAGGGGATGCCTATCTTTGTTTCCATTAAAATCGACAAAGCTATGTTTTTGGAAAATGCCAGCCGGGCAGGTTGGATCGAAGTCATATGTGGCTCCATGTTTTCGGGAAAAACCGAAGAGTTGATCCGCCGATTAAAACGAGCCAAATTCGCCAATCAAAAAGTAGAAATATTCAAACCCCAAATGGATACCCGTTATTCAGCCGAAGATGTGGTTTCTCATGATGCGAATGCCATTCGTTCCACCCCGGTAGATTCTCCGGGCAATATATTACTGCTTGCTTCCGACGTCGACGTGATAGGTATCGACGAAGCTCAATTTTTCGATTCGAGCATTGTACAGGTATGCAAACAGTTGGCCGACAATGGAGTAAGGGTTATCGTGGCGGGCCTTGACATGGATTTTCAAGGGAATCCTTTCGGTCCGATGCCTCAATTGATGGCTACGGCGGAATACGTAACGAAAGTACATGCCATCTGTGTACGATGTGGCAATTTGGCACACCATTCACATCGTCTGGCATCGGATAATAAATTAGTGATGTTGGGCGAAAAAGAGAGCTACGAACCCATTTGTCGTCATTGCTTCAACCAATCCCGTAAGAAAAATGTATAAATAAACAAGCTCTCTGACTTCAGAGAGCTTGTTTATTTATACCACCCAATCCCCGATCAAGGCAATCCGGTTCAAGACATTCTGTTCCGGCTCATACTCCGGGAATTCCTCCAAAGATGATTCAATTCGTTCCACAGCCCGTTTCATCAATACTTGGGCATCACTACGCACCTGTTTAGCCAATCGTGTCACCCCCTTGCCATCGGCGGCCGAAAAATTATCCCCTTTAAATTGGACTAACCCGATCGTACCGCATTGAACACTCAGTCGAGGCAATAGCAACCATTTGACATAATGAGCCAGCGGAGGCTTGATATATTCATCCAGTAATTGAGTGTACTTACCTTCTGACAAAGCCTCATACAGTTTGCCCAACACCGGACGAATAAACTTATACTGAGCCGTCACGATCATCGCCTCCCCGATCAAATTCGGATCAACCGATTCCGCTCCCCGAAAAGCGATCTGGACCACTTCACCCGGTGTCACCAATAAATTTCCCATCTCAGTCTATATTACGTAATGCATATTTAGTGATCTGTGCTACGAAGAGTTGTTGCAGAGGATCGTCCGGATCATAATCGAGTCCATCCGCTTTTCTGGCCTCCCATACTTTCATATACAGCGGTTTGGAACGGGTCGGCGGTCGATTCACCACCTGAAGAGAAGATGCCTCCACCCCCAGGACTTGCCGTATTGCCTGTCTTAAAGGTTCCATCAGCTCCTCCTGTTCGGAAAGAATCACGGTATTGAGCGCCACCTCATACTCATGTAATATTCGTTCCGCATCGAAGCCCGACGCATAATCGAGCCCGCTGAGCGAACGAAACCAGGAATGCGCCACCACAATATCCGAGGTAGCTTGTTCATGCAATGCCTTCCAATCTCCGTCGTTAGCTGCCGCAATCGGCACGAATGAAGATCCCGAGGCTCCCTCCGCATCCCGAATCATAAACATCACCTGACCGGGTTTGCCCCCGAATTTTTTCTCTGCCCGACGAATCAACTCTTCAGCCTCGGCTTCATTGTCCACACCGGCATCCAGAGTCATCACTCCCGACAATTGGAACGAATTATCCAACCTCGAGATATTCCACTTATCCGTTTTATAGGCGATCGCCGAAACATTGAGACCTGCGATATAAGGTGGCACCCCATAATTTTCAAACAAAGGTTCATAATCCCTATAATGAATTACGGATCTCATCGTTCCATCTGCCGCCACCTCGAAATTGGGCCACAAAGACAACTTAATCGCCTCAGAAGCCCTGTAATGCGCCCAATCCTGATGCAACAGCACATGTTTACGATCACGCGCCAACCTGCATCGGGAGGCATCCTGATGGAAGAGAGAGAGAAAACTGCCCTGCCCATCGGTCACCACTTCAGCAAAGGCATTTCCGAATAAAGCCTTATCAAAGGCCAATTTATTCAAAAGCTGACGTAACGATTCACCTGTTCCATTGATACATTCCACCAACCTTCCCAATTCCGGCAAAGCGGGATCAAACGAAAAGCCTTTTCCCGAGATATAATCAGCCTTGTCATTGATAATCCTGCGATGAATTGCAGACCTGCGAGAAAGCAGCGCCAAGGCACACGGAAATAAATTATCATCACCCCAACGCCAGAAGTCATTCGCCGTCCCGGAGACTCTTCCCAATACAATAAACGGATCACGACGCTCCTCCGAAACAAACATTTTCACCCGAGGAGTCAGAGTATCCTGCACCCCTGTGCGGTTTCTGATCCGAGATCTACGATCAGAGATACTTTTTTCTTTTTTTCTTCTATCCATATCCGAACAAATATCTCCATAAAGACCGTCCGGAAAATTATCCGGACGGTCTTCCTTGCTACACAAGTACCGTTTGCACCTCCCCGTTCTTATACCCAACCGACAACTGCACCTGGGTAATACCCGTTCCGGTAATAGATCCCGAATAACATTCGCCATCGAAGTCAAGAAGCACCGGTTCACCCTGAGGTTCACCTTCCGCATTCACCCCCACGGCCTGAATCTTCTCTATCATCACATTTCCGGATCGGGCCGTCACCGAGAGTGTTCCACCACTTTCAGTCACGCTGTCGGTATCACATTCCAGATTGGCAGCCCCGAAAGCGAACGACATCAATTCCGGCAGCAGATAGTCACATCCAGCCATAAAGACGGCTCTTTGCCGATTCTCCATCTGATCGGGATTGTACCACATTCTGACTTCCGTTCCCGGGAATGCCGCCGTATTAACAGCCAGAGCCAGATTTCGTCGATCGGTCAACAAGGCAAAAGAATGAGGCATTTCGGATTGTTGCTCGAGATAATCGGCCAACTGTACATCGATCACCGGAATACCCCGAAACGAAAGTGTACTCCGACCTTCTTGCCGAGCGATGAAAGCCGACTCCAACAATACATTTTCGAGTGCTTCCTCATAAGCGGCATACACATCCGAAGTAACGAGAAACACCAGATTTCCCTCAGCCTTGGCCGCCTTCAAAGCTCTGGGCGCTTTCTCCCACAACTGTTTGAACACCGATTCAGCCCAGTTCGTCTCTTCGTTTTTGGGCATCAAAAAGCCGCATACCGACTCCTCATCCGTTCCCAAGTCACTCGTAATCTGCTTGAGGAAACCGTCGAAAGTATTGAGACCCTCCTCCTTAGAGGTATCCCCGAGCCACATGGTTGCCCGAATACTTTCGGCAATCGCCTCCCTGAACAGAGCGGTCTCAGCCACCTCCAATTCCGTACCAGACAAATCTTCCAGATTTACATCCGAACGATTCGTGATCAACTCATAGACCATATTGAAATAGTCCTCCGCGGAGTATCCGATTTCAGCCTTCACCTTCGACAGGTTAATGGTTTTTTGAAATTTGGCGGCAGGCTCACCCCCACTCCAACCGGCCGACAGATACTTTTGCAGGATATTTCCCTCCCGTTTCCAAAAATGGAGTACCGTAGGGACGGGCATGTTATACATCACCCGTATTCCCAATTTTTCGGCATCTGGGCCATTCAACATCGGTCTGAAAAAAATCGTTTCGAGATCTTGTCCCGTATACGACTTGGCTTGTTCAATTTTACTCATTGTTTTTTCGATTTAATTCGGATCATTCGATCCCTACTATTTGAAACCTTTAGCATCCAGTTCATAGGCATCGTCATTGGCCGCGCGACGATACTCATGCACCGAAGGGTCTTCTCTGGGCTTAACACAAGAGGCGCCAGCCTTCAGCCGGGCATTCAAGGCCTCCAACTGCGCGATCCGATTCTGTAAGCGTTCCACCTCGAGACGATGTTCTCCGTCATTTTTTTCTTTTTCCTGAACCATCCGATCAATCACACGACCACGCTGGGCGAGCTCTTCATCAATTCGCTGCATTTCGCGTTCACCCAAAGATTTCTCTTTTCCGGCCTGCCAACCAAGCACGTCCAATAAGGCCGACCATTTTTTTGATATATTCATACCCTGAGAGATTTGATTTTGATTAAACATTTTGTAAGGAGGCTTCGGCAGGCCCAATTCGGCGATCATTTTCATTGCATCGTTTTTCAACGGCTCAGCTGCAACAATCCGGTCAGCCAACCCTGCATCGAGCACCTCTTTCGGGGACAACCAGCGACCATTCCCCCCATTTTCACCCATCAACTTTTCAAACACATCCACCTTACGTCCAGACCGCCGAGCATACAGTTCAGCGATTCTTCGATCGGTCTGCTTCAACAGAGCCACTGTTTCGCCCAACATTCGGGCATTCCCCTCTCCGCACGACACGGAGTTATGAATCAGATAGAGCGCATTCGAAGAGATCTCTCTCCGGCCGATGGAAGCCGCCTGAGCGATAATCGTAGCCGCCGAAGCGACATACCCGAAACAACGCGTCGTCACCTCCGCATCCAGTCCCACCAAAGCATCATGAATGAGCAACGCATCATTCACTTCTCCTCCGGTCGAACGGATATTGACTTCCACCCTGGGAGCCCGAATATTTCTAATCTGTTCGACCTTTTTTTTAAACTCCCCATAAGTAGCGATCCGCCCCTGAGGTTCATCGAATTGAGCAACTTCCGAGACCCCGATCACCCCCTCAATATCGATCTGCACAACCCCTGCATCACGATTTTCAATTTTGAATATTCCAGTCATTTTTTTCACTATACCGTACGACAAATGTAAACACACCTTCCAGCCGAGCATTTCCACGGAATCGGACTTATCTCCAATTCACATCTCTATAATAGTAGACACACTTTCTGACATATTCATACGAACAAGCGAAACGTTCTGCTGCCTCCCACATCACATCCACTTTCAGTTTTCCCTTTTTCATCTGTTCCTGCACATACTCTCTCACCGCTAATATTTTACACCTGGAAAAATCGACAACACCTATCCGAATCAGCTTTTCGGCCACCTCTTTCGGAGAAAAATTTCCACAGCGATCTTCAATCAACTGCATCAATTGATTTTCATAAGTAGTCATTCTGATATTTTTTTAAGACCAATTACACTTCGGAAAAGAATACACATTTTGCGGCCTTTCCCGGGCGATAATCACTCACACTCTCCAATCTGAAAAGCATATTTTCCCCACCGATTCCCAGCCGGAACAAAGCTCTGAAATCCCTCATCAGCCGGTTGGGGGTCAACAGATTTTCCATATCCTGCGGCTCCAATAAGAGCCACACCGTCACCTTCCTACCCAAATCACATCTTCTGAAATCGATATCATAAAACCGATGCAGTCCCTCCACGCCATCCCTGTCCTCAAACAATAGAGAAACCGATTCATTCCCCTCCGAAGCGGCTCTATGAAAGGCCATCTCCGGATACATTTTTCCATTTCCGGGCCAGCCCCACAACTCTCCTTCGGGCAACTCTTTCATACCGAAATAATAGACGAACTTAGCAGGGAAATTCACATTCTCCCCATTCTGTTCAGACTCTTGATCCCGCAATCCGACTTGCAGAAAGCCGACACTGGGAGCTTCAGCATAAACCCCTTCTTTCACAATCGAAGCGGTTGCCATCGGATTCTGAATAATTTCTTCTCCTTTTTGAGCAAATCTATTCCGAATCTCTCTACTCCAACTACCGAGAATCTCTTCATGTTCCACATTCCATTGATCCACAGCGCCATCCCCTTCCTGATAACACAATGTCGTGATCTTATGCGACTCCTTTCCGATCTCTTCAACCACCACAGGATGCGTCTTATCGACCTTTCGGCTCCAATCCACCCATACATCCTTCCGATAAAAATCCTTTTCAGGTTCAATATAGAGGGTTTTGGTCCGATTATCCGTATAGAAATAAAGGTTAAAAAGATGCTTCACAGCCTCGATCACCTTAATTTGCCTCACGCGATGTTCCGCCAATTCCTCAAAAGGTACCATACTTCCCTCACCAGGATTTGCCGTAAACCGCGGTCTCAATGTAGTCCGTTTACTGAGCGTCATCTTCATACCCTGTTCCGGTCCAGCGAATATGATCCTGTCGAAATATTTCGGCTGAGACGGCAACAATCTTTCGGGAGCACTGCATACAGTAAATTCGATTTCAGCACTGCCTCTTTCGGTCACATATCCGTCATACAACGCCCAATCTCCCTGATACGGGACAAATGTTTCGCCCTCACGCACCCACAACACGGGATTCAGCAAACGATTTTCGGTATACGTACCCACATTAAACGTACGCGCGGCAAATTCAGCAGCCACTTCCGTACTGAATTCCCCCTCTTGCAAATGATCCAAATCTGCCGAAGGATCACTCACTACGTCATGCCTCAACTGGAAACTTTCCCCTTCGACATAGTCGAACACAACCAACAAATAGCTGAAATTAGCGGCATATTCCCCCCTGCGGTCCACATTTCGATTGGCAATACGGAACTGCCGGAACTCTTCGCCGGGTAATTTCACCCGATTAATCCCGAACAACTCCTCTCGCGAAGCCAACCAAGTATCGGTCGTATATCTCAACCCATATTCGAACCCAAGCACCACTTCCTGAGGAGGATAGAACACGGCGACACCATCTTCGTTTCCGAAACATCCCCCCACATCGAATACCCCCTCAATCGAGGCCCCATCGGAGACCTCATTCGGATCAGCCGTATCGACCAACCCACCTAACGAATTTTCCGAGGCAGCTTGTCCTGCATACACATAACCGAATCGATCCGTCACAGCCTCAGCATCTTTGAATCTTCCTGCCCGGAAATCCATCCTGCTGCGAAGCAATTCCACATCATGGACGATATAATTTCCGCTCAAATAGAGAGCATTAAAGAGTTCGCTATCGAAAAAGTCCGATCGGATACGATAACCTTCCTTCCCGACCATTTTTTCCAACAACGATCTCACATGCAAAAAAGGATGATAATCCTCCACCGTCAGCACCCTGACGGGTTCTATCAGATTTCCATCAGGATTTTCACTCAACATCTCCTGCCGTTGTACTGGCAAGAACCTGACAGCCTGATCCCAGGTCCAACTCTGAGCAATCGTATCACCACGCAATACAATCTGAAACTCGCCATCAAGTTTTCGCAACATTTCTTCTGCGGCCGAATTTGCCCAGGGCTTTCCGAGCATTTCAATTTCAAAAACGAACCAAATGCCTTCAGCTCCATGTTCCACTTCCCGTAAACAAAGTTCTCCTTCCGCCAGCCGACACCCATCGACCTCCATCCATCCACGATGTTCCTGCTGATTAAAAAAAGTTCCGTCAGCAATTTCATCCACGTCACCGATGATAGTCCGGTTTCTCAGGGTTGCCGGCACCTTCACTTGCAACGCCCTCCCTTTTCGATCATCTTCCTCCAATCCGGTCAACCAATCCGCTGGTATAGAAATAGGCCCAACTCCATCCCGATCCACATCCGCTTCCTGTCCATCAATAAAAAACCTCACCATATCTTTCATCTTTTAGAACAGCATTTTCTGTAAGGGTTTGACCTCTACTTCCCAACGGCACAGTTTGCCCTCCTCTTTCAGCACACTTTTTTCCGCCATCACATCCACGGGAACGACACGAATCCTCTTTTCCGATCCCGAACCGATCCACCACACCTGCCTGGCAGCCATCAACGACACCAACCATCGCATTACCTCACTCGGCTCACACCGAGACACCAACCTTCTCACACATTCCACCCGACTCTCCAAAACATGAACTTCCGAAGCCGTCTGAGCCTTTATTTTATCAATTACAGCGGTTTCCTGAACAGACCGCGAAAAGGTATAATAATCCACCCCACCGACTTCGTTTCTCCAAGCCAAACGCAAATTGTTTCTCAGACAGGGCTCCAGCCTATACTCTCTGAGCACAACCGGCACAGCCTCTTCTCCACGACATTCAACTATCAATCGAACGAACTCTTTCATAGAAAGACCTTTTGCCAGGAGCTGTTCCTCCAAATCATCCCAATTCACCGAGATTCCGACGATATCATCGGTCAAATCGCAAGTTCCAAGATCAATCACACACTCTTTCTCCGATTCGCCTATCAATTTCAACGATGCCGATACACTTGCCGATTTTTTTCTCCACACACACTCATCCCACTCCCCCACAGCCAATACACGTTCAACCGGCCCCGCAGAAAGCATATCACCCTCTGCCACACTCCGAATTCCCGACAATAACGGACACCACTCAGACACCACATCTTCTATTCTCACCCGCACCCAAGCCACATATTTCGAGCCGTCCACCCATCCTGATTTACTCTGCACCAAAGAGATCTCCTCAAACAGATCACGCACATAACCGGCCACATTCACCCGATAATCGGTCGCACCATAAAACACCTTCACCCCTAAAACCAACTCCTCATTCCCACTTTTCCGACCTAATATCTCCACCTCCGTAGCCGTGTCCGCACTACAACCGGATATTTCATAAATCACCTCATCCAAACACCCCGAATACGCTTCGGGACTACTCACCACCTGTATCATTTTTTTGTTGGTTTTATTTTTCACACCATCCATTTTGCCAAAACAACACCACCCGACATGTCATTTTCATCGACACCTCGCCATAACCGGTTAAAGCATACTCTCCCGGCCAACATTTCAGATCTTCCACCCTCACCACAGCACACTCTTTCCCGATCCGATGATAAATTTCCACCGCATCCTGTTCCAATTTACTCCAGACATCCCCCCTCTCCTTTATGCCGACACCCGAGGCCATCAATACCAGTTCCACGGCATATTCTCTCTCACCATCTTCCTCGCCTGTCACATTCACCAATTTCGGAGGGGCCAACCATACCGCAGGAAAATTTCCTTCGATCTTTCCGGCGCGATACTCAAACCCGGAATAAAAAATATACCCCTCCTCTTCAACCGCCTTTTTCAAAGCAGCCGTTAAAATTTCACGCATAATTTTGATTTTTAAGACAGCACCGTTCGACACCCCTCTCTATACAGCCGTCCAAACCGTTGATAAAACCGTCAACATCGTGTTAATAACCGGTTCACAAACGACACAAAGAGGCAAATCAACTGTTAATAAATCTCTTTTTTCAACACCCGAATCAAATCTTTCAATTCACGATTTACCCCAACCGCACAACCTTCCGACAACTTCAATTTCAACCGTTCTTCCGCATAACTATGCAGTTCATCACAGGCCTTCGAAATCAACTTCACGATTTCATCTTTTCGTCCAGACAACGCAACAGATTGTTGATTATCAACATAAAAACCGACTCCATTCCCAGGACAAACCGTTCCATCCAATTCTGTATTTCTCTTTAACGCAGCCATTTTCCCTACAAAAATCATTCTACATTAGACTATCGTTCTTCTGTCTTTACGACAAGAATCTGCCAAGAAAAGTCGATACACTTATTAACAGTATCGCCTTTTCAACACTTTTTCCGGAAATTTTTACCAACTGTTGATAACCTCACTCCTGGCCAAGGAAGCGAGTAGAAACTTTCGCTTCAATTTCGAAATCACTTTTCCTGACAGATATCTTTTGGGAAGTCGAAACAAATATAATACGGCCGTACCCCCCTTGTCAAGAGGTACGGCCGAAAAAATCAAATTGCATATAAATAAAACGGTTCCCGAAAGATCGTATAACACTATATATCAACAGAAAACGGCCCGAGCATTTTCATAGGCCATTCTGTCTCCTACTTACTTGCCTTCTCTTCCGCGAACAGATCCAACTGTCCTGCCTGATGATTAAACGATAGTCTATGATAAGGAGTCACCCCCAATCGAGCGACGGCAAGTCTATGTTCTTTGGTCGGATAACCCATATTGCGTTCCCAGCCATACCCAGGAAACTCTTTCGCGATTCGCTCCATAAATTCATCGCGATGAGTTTTGGCCAACACCGAAGCGGCAGCGATATCGGCATACGTAGCATCCCCTTTCACCACACATTTATATGGAATACCCAGAGTCGTTTTAAAACGGTTACCATCCACCAGCAACAATCCGGGGCGAACCTTCAATTGTCTGACAGCCAAATTCATCCCCTCCATCGATGCATTCAGAATATTAATTCTGTCGATCCGTTCAGCATCGACAGCGGCCACGGCCCAAGCGATAGCCTCCTGTTCGATCACCCTCCTCATTAGCTCCCGATTTCGCCGACTCATCTGTTTAGAGTCATTCAACATCGGATGGGCAAAATCCGGAGGCAAGATTACCGCAGCAGCAAATACGGGTCCAGCCAAACACCCCCTGCCAGCTTCATCACACCCGGCCTCAGGCACCTCCATTTGATAACAAAGGGTCAGCATACGACACCTATCGCACTATTCGATTCCCACCGAGACAAAGAACTGATGAATCTTTTCCGCTTGTTGCGTCTGGTTATACACCTTAGCCATATTATACAACTCTCCGAGCAAAGCCATCTTTTCCTGGAGTACCTGCGTCACCATATCTGCTTTGTCTCCTGTAAACTGCATATAATAACGGATATACTCCTCCAGATTGGATGCATAATCTTCCAGAATAGCATTAGCCTTCTCCATTGCACCGGCCATATAATAAGCCTCGATCACAGGCATTGTCAACACATAAGAGTGTTTGATCTGCGAGAAAGGCATCTCTTCCACCCCTCGATCGAGCACCTCCACCGCACGCACCGTATCGCCCTGCGATACGAGCGCCTTAGCCAGTCGAGCGAAAGCATTTCTTGTTTGAGCGGCATTAAAATTGGTCTGCACGAAGAAATCTGCATTGACTCTCGGATCTTTCACATTCCCGTAACGGAACGTATTCATCAGTTTATCATAGAGATATTCCGGATCGATCCTACCGATCTCCAAAGAACTCTTCACCGGAGTTTTAATAGGCACCAACCGATAGGCATACCCGTCGAACTGCAGATAATCCCTCAAGCCGAGTGGAGCCACCGTATAGGTCTGCGTAAAGTAGAGCGGTCTTTTCCAATCGAAATTAGCCAGCAGATCCACCAACATCATCTCGCCCTTATCGAGATTATTTTTCGATATATTGATATAGACCGTATCTTCAATCAGATGGGCCTCCTCCGGCTTGACGATACCGCTGGCCAGAACATTTTCCTTATTGACAGGGATAGCCAACTGTTTTGCGGGGAGATAATCGACAGCTTTATTTCCCACTTTGGCCTGAGTCCTCGGGTCGTCGCTCTTGAGGAATTCCAGAGCCTGCCGTATATCTACAGGACGATTGAACAGATCCTGCACGAAAATAAAATCATTCCGATTGACATACTTGCTTCGAGGCAACGAGAAAGGCACCGGATCCGACTCGTTAGCCTTGATCTTCATCTCGTCGATATACCAATCGGCACCCAAATAACTCATATTCATCACGCGGATATCGGGACGCACCTCCTCCACCTCTTGATTGTACCACAAGGGGAAGGTATCGTTGTCTCCGTAATTCATCACAATTGCATTGGGCAATGCCGACTGTAAATAGTTGTAACCGATATCCCGGGCCACATAACGATGGGAACGGTCATGATCATCCCAGTTCTGAGCAGCCAGGATAATCGGCACGCAACTGCAAATCACAGTTGCCCCGACGGCTGTCACGATCCCCCGTTTTTTCAACAGCCAGCCCAACAGATCGGCAACAGCCATCACCCCGAATCCGATCCACATACAATAGGCATAGAACGAACCGGCATAAACATAATCTCTTTCCCTCGGTTCAGCAGGAGTCGAGTTGAAATAGAGCACCAGAGCGATTCCCATCATAAAGAAGAGCCACATCACCACCACGAAGTTCTTCTTGTCGAGATTAAGCTGATAAATCAAGCCCACCATGCCCAAGATAAAGGGCAGGAAATAGTAAGTATTTCGCCCCTTGTTGTTGGCCATCTCCGAGGGGAGATTATCCTGGGGTCCCAGATATAGTTTATCGATGGCCTTGATTCCTGACAACCAATTTCCGTCCGTAATTTCGCCGGTAGACTGCACATCGCTTTGTCTTCCCACGAAATTCCAGAGGAAATACCTCCAATACATGAAATTGAGCTGATAGGCAAAGAAGTAGCGCAGATTTTCCCCGAAGGTAGGCACCGTAATGGTCTCCCCGTTATAACGCATTTTACGTCCCTTCACATTTCCCCATGTTTCATAATCCTTGATATGCGAATCCTTGCTGGAATACATCCGAGGGAAGAAAAATTCGAACTCCGAAGGATATTCATATCCGGACACCATACTGCCCTTCTTGTATTTTCCATCATCGCCCATGTAGTAGAACGTTTTCTCTTCCACCCCGATAGCAGGCGAAGAGTAGTAGGGGCCCTTGAGTAGCGGACGATCACCATATTGTTCACGATTCAACAACGAGAGCAACGCATAGGGATTGTTCGGGTTGTTGCTGTTCATTGGAGGATTTGCGGCAGCCCGAATAATAACCGAAGCATAGGAGGCATAACCGAGCAGGATCACCGTTCCACACAACACGACGAAATTGGCCAAAGCCCTACCTCTCTTATAGGTATACCAAATCGCCCATCCGGCCAATGCAAACACAGCCAAAGCGAAGAACGTGATACCACTATTCACCGGCAACCCAAGACCATTTACAAACACCCTGTCGAACCAGGCGCCTATGGCCACCGACCAGGAGATAATCGGCACATAAATCACCATCAAGATACCACCTGCGGCGATCAAAGCCTTGACCACTCCCCATTTCGTGACCTTCGGATATTTTCTGAAATAGTAGATGAAAACCAAGGCGGGAATCGTCAACAGATTCAGAATATGGATACCGATCGAAAGCCCCATCAGATAGGCGATCAACACCAGCCAACGGTTAGCGTGAGGTTCATCAGCCACATTTTCCCAACGCAACATGGCCCATACGACCATGGCCGTAAAGAGAGACGAAAGCGCATACACCTCACCCTCTCCCGCTGAGAACCAGAAGGTATCGGTAAACGTATAAGCCAAAGCCCCGATCAAACCGGCCCCGATCACCGTCCAGACCTGCCCTTTTGAAAGTTCACTTTCCCCTTTTCCATAAATGCGCCGAGCCAGGTGAGTGATCGTCCAGAAGAGAAACAGAATCGTAAACGCACTCGCCAGGGCCGACATGGCATTGACCATCAGTGCGACAGACTCCTTGTCGGGTGCGAACATCGAGAAAAATCGCGAAATCATCATAAAGAGGGGGGCTCCAGGGGGATGTCCCACTTCCAGTTTGTAAGAGGTAGCGATAAACTCGGCACAGTCCCAGAGACTGGCAGTCGGCTCCATCGTCATCAAATACACAATGGCGGCTATTGCAAAAGTCAGCCATCCGAAGAGCAGATTGCACTTTCTGAAGTAATTCATCTATTGATCGGTTTTAAGCACCCGAAGGCGACATCATAATTTCATAAACTGTTTTTTCGGACCCCGACCCTGTCGATAATTTCTCTTTTCAGATTCACATCAACGGCAGAAATCCGGAAACAATTTTCATTCCGCTGCAAAATTAAAAAAATAACGGTGTAAAACTCCATTTTATTCCCTACTTATTAAGAAAGTTGCTAATTTTACACCCTAACTTTCACTTGAAATTAAGTCTCGACGAAGCATCCACACTCTTCAGTTTGCCGAAATCAAGACAAAACACACAAGTTATGGACTCGAAACTAACATTGTACAACACACTCTCACGGACCAAAGAAGAGTTCGTACCCTATAATCCTCCCCATGTTGGAATGTACGTCTGCGGCCCCACGGTCTATGGCGATCCCCACCTGGGGCATGCCCGCCCAGCCATCACGTTCGACCTTCTTTTCCGCTACCTGACGTCGCTGGGCTACAAAGTGCGGTACGTACGCAATATCACCGATGTAGGGCACCTGGAAAACGATGCCGACCAGGGCGAAGACAAGATTGCCAAAAAGGCGCGCCTTGAGCAACTCGAACCGATGGAGGTCGCCCACTACTACACCGAACGCTACCACCGGGCTATGGATGCCTTGGGAGTACTCACCCCCTCGATCGAACCGCAGGCATCGGGCCACATCATCGAACAGATCGAGTTGGTCAAACGCATTCTGGCCGCCGGTTTTGCCTATGAGAGCAATGGTTCAGTCTACTTCGACGTAGAGGCTTACGACAAGAAGCATCACTACGGACGCCTTTCGGGGCGAGTTCTCGACGAAATGATCGCAAACACCCGCACCCTCGACGGACAGGACGACAAACGCTCCCCCTACGATTTTGCACTCTGGAAGAAAGCCTCACCGGAACATATCATGCGCTGGCCCTCACCCTGGAGCGACGGTTTTCCGGGCTGGCATCTCGAGTGCTCGGCCATGAGCGCCAAATATCTGGGCGAACGATTCGATATCCACGGAGGCGGCATGGATCTGATGTTTCCCCACCACGAGTGCGAGATTGCCCAAAGTGTAGCGGCTTGCGGACACGACTCGGCCCGTTTTTGGGTACACAACAACATGATCACGATCAACGGACAGAAAATGGGCAAATCGCTGGGCAACTTCATTACCCTTGAAGAGCTCTTCACCGGGAAACATCGCCTGCTAACCCAGGCCTATTCACCCATGACCATCCGATTCTTCATTCTGCAGGCCCACTATCGCAGCACCCTCGACTTCTCGAACGAAGCACTGCAAGCCGCGGAAAAAGGACTCGACCGACTGATGAAAGGCATGGAAACGCTCTCCAAGATCACTCCATCAGCGACATCCTCCGTGAATGTATCCGACCTGGAGACCCGTTATCGCGAAGCAATGAACGACGATCTGAACTCACCCATAGTCATTTCGGCACTTTTCGACTGGGTACGCCAAATCAACCAATTGCGCGACGGACAACAAACCATCACAGCTACCGATCTCGACCGACTGCGCACCCTCTTCCACACGATAGTCACAGAGGTTTTAGGCCTGCATAACGAAAAAGGGGAAGAAAACAACGATCTGGTCACGCCATTGGTAAATATGCTTCTCGACATGCGTATGGAGGCCAAAGCCGCTCGCGACTGGGCCACATCCGACCGTATCCGAGACCGGCTCACCGAGATCGGTATCCGAGTCAAAGACCGAAAAGATGGTTATGATTGGGAAATTGAATAATCCGATGCAACGTTTTTAAGAGAAGAAACATCTATAGGGATATAATCTAAAAAATTGATTCATGAAAACACTTCATCTATTGAAACGATTCGCTCTGTTATCGCTGGCAGGAGCCGTTCTGAGCAGCTGTAACGAGGATGTCGAGAATTCACTGACCCTCTATTCACAAGGAGGAAGCTACATTCTCCAGACCAACACGGGGACAGGTGAGTCATTGGAAAAAACTTTCGCCCCATACATTGGTCTCGGAGCAGCCTACGGCACCTTCTCCGACGTAACAATCACCCACGATGGTCTGCCCGTTTACGGCCGCAGCCTTGGTCCATATTTCTACGAAACCGACGCTGATTATTCAGCAGAAACGTCTCTGACCGACGTCAGTGGCACCTATAGCATTGTTGCCACAGGAATCAACGAAAGTGGAACAGAACAGACAGCCACAGGTAGTATTTCGTTCAATTTTACCGAAGAAGATGCCTTGGGAGAGCTCAAACTCACAGAATTCTCTTACGATGGCAACAGTGTCAAAGCCTCATGGGAAGAGATCGAAAACGCCACAGCAGCCGGCATTATCATCTGTGTACGTCAGGCCATCCCTGGCTATGATTTCTCTAACCCGGGATTTTATCGAATCGGATACAATCTGTCCTATATCCGGTCCGACTATGCTACCGCTAAAGAATGTTCCGTATCTCTTGATCTGAGTGCTTATCCCGAAGGCCAAGAGTTCGAAATCAAAGTAGCTGCAATCAATTCACAATACAGCAAAGGGGCCATCATGCTGGAAAGTACCCCCAAGACGATTATCAAAGGCACCGACCACTTTATCGAAGATCCCGCAGAGTAAATCATTCTCTCGTCAAGAATAAAAAACTGTCGTTCAAAGAATTGAACGACAGTTTTTTATATGGAACCATACTGCTGCTCGAAAACCATTATCTAATAAGACCTTCTTTCCGAAAACTGAAACAAGCATCCTCCGTTATAATCAAATGATCCAGCACCTGAATATCAAACAGAGAAGCCGCCATAACCATTTTATCGGTCAAATTTTTGTCATCCCCACTTGGCTGAGCGATTCCCGAAGGATGGTTATGCACTAATATCAAAGAAGAAGCGAGCAATTCGACAGCCCGTTTAACCACGATTTTATAATCGACGACCGTCCCCGTAACGCCCCCCTGGCTAATTCTGACCCGATCCAAAACCCTGTTTCCTGCAGTCAGATATAGCACCCAAAACTCCTCATGGCTAAGTCCTGCGACCAACGGGCGAAACATCTGCACCACATCCCACAATCCTTCAATCCGGGTGATATCAGCTCCGCCCTCAAATTTCAATCGGCGACCGAGCTCCAAGGCGGCCTGCAACATGGCAGCCCGGGTAGCCCCCAACTCACAACAACTTCTCAACTCCTGAAAAGAAAATCCAGCCAAACGGACAAGAGATCCATTCACCGAATCAAGCAACTTACGGGCGGTTTCTATTGCGGAGCCTGTTTTGATTTTTTCCCGAATCACAACACTCACCAATTCGGCATCACTCAAACGCTCCGCCCCTCGGATCACCAGTTTCTCGCGAATTTCTCTGTCCTCACTACTTTCAGCCATTCTCGTCCACCTCCTTTGGTGCCAATTCCACACCTATTTCACTACCCAATGCAGCCTTCAATTTTTTCTTTCTGCTTCTTCTCCGATGTTTTGCAACGGGTTTTGTCTCTACTTGATCATGTCTCCCTCTTTCGTCCACACTCTCATTCGCAACGGACACACCATTCTGCATCTCTGATCCCGAATTTTCTCCAGACAACGAATCATCCAAAAATTCCAGCAAATGAAATCCCATGTCATCCGAAAGCGCCTGGGAGACAGCATAAGAGGCATGCTGTTCGGCCTCTTTCTTCGAGGCGCCATTTCCATACCCCATCTCCACTCCATCAATCAAGACCCGAGCACGAAATGCCGGCACCTGGGGAGTAGACTCGGCCGTATGCCCCGTATCAAAGACAATTGCCCTACGATTCTTCTGACACCATTCGATCAAACGACTCTTAAAATCGTTTTCGGTATGGGTCATAGCATTCAAATTGATATTGTCTCGAAGAATGTGATTGATTAACAATCGATTCACAAAATCAAAGCCTTTATCGAGATAAATAGCACCGATCATTGCCTCCAGCGCATCCCCATAGAGATGTTTCTGCACATGCACACCGCCCTGTTGCATAATGATATACTCAGAGAGGCCTATATTAATACTGATCTGATTCAAACTGGCCCGGCTCACGATTTTCGAACGCATTTGCGTAAGAAACCCCTCGTCACGTCCAGGGAACTCTATGAACAGATAATCCGAAACGACAGCTTCCAATATGGCATCGCCCAAGAATTCGAGCCGCTCATTGTTGAGCGGAACCCCACTTTCAGTAAGCAAAGAAGCTGACCTGTGAATCAGGGCCAGCTTATAAAGTTCTATGTTGTTCGGAAAAATTCCGAAAACCGTATCCACAATTTGATAATACTTTCGGTCGCTGCCGAAACGCTTCTTCAGCGGACGAAGTATAAACCGGAACACGACACTAAAAATTGAGCGATCAGATTTTCCCGAAAATTACGGTTGAATTATGTCCGCCGAAACCGAACGTATTGCTCATAGCATATTTCACCTTACGTTCCTGAGGTTGTCCGAGGGTCAAATTCAACTTATGATCGATCACCGGGTCGAGTTCCTCCACATTGATCGTAGGAGCCACCACACCCCGATCAATAGTCATAATACAAGCCAATGCCTCGATAGCTCCGGCAGCACCGAGCAGGTGACCGGTCATTGACTTCGTAGAATTGATATTCATTTTGTAGGCATGATCTCCAAACACAGCCAAAATCCCCTTCAACTCAGCAGGGTCACCCACCGGGGTAGATGTTCCGTGCGTATTGATAAAGTCAATTTGTTCAAGATTGAGACCACCGTCTTTCAAGGCATCCTTCATAGCCTTCTTGGCGCCCAATCCTTCGGGATGGGGAGCCGTAAAGTGATAAGCATCGGCACTGATACCGCCACCTACCATTTCCGCATAAATTTTGGCTCCACGAGCCTTAGCATGTTCATATTCCTCCAAGATGAGCGCTCCGGCACCTTCACCGATCACGAAACCATCACGGTTCACATCGAAAGGACGGGAAGCGGTTTCCGGAGAATCATTTCTGGTCGAAAGAGCCTGCATGGAGTTAAATCCGCCCACACCAGGCTGATTGACAGCCGCTTCCGACCCACCGGTCACCATAACATCGGCCTTACCCATGCGAATATAGTTAAAGGCATCGATCATGGCATGATTCGAAGAAGCACAAGCCGACACGGTACAATAATTAGGTCCCATGAAACCATATCTCATGGAGATATAACCGGCAGCGATGTCAGCGATCATTTTGGGAATAAAGAAAGGGCTGTAGCGGGGGACGAATCCGCCCTCTACAAAGCCCTTTACCTCTTGGTAGAAAGTTTCCAACCCACCGATACCCGAAGCCCAGATCACTCCGGCCATTTCCCGATCGATCTTTTCCAGATCGATTCCGGAATCTTTCATAGCCTGCTCTGAAGCGACCAGAGCATACTGAGTGAACAGATCATATTTTCGGACCTCTTTCCGATCGAAAAAGTCGGCAGGATTGTAATTTTTGACCTCGCACGCGAACTTGGTTTTAAACAGCGATGCATCAAAGTGAGTGATCGGTCCCGCTCCGCTGACTCCTTTTTCCAGATTTGAGAAATATTCTTCAACACTGTTGCCCAAAGGGTTAATAGTCCCGATACCCGTTACGACGACTCTTCTTAATGCCATAAAATTTACTGTCTAAATTAAACAAAGTTCGAATGTGAAATCAGAAAATTAGGTCGAATTATTTCTTCGATTCGATGTAGGAGATCGCGTCACCTACGGTAGTGATTTTCTCTGCGTCTTCGTCGGGAATCGAGATTTCGAATTCTTTCTCAAACTCCATGATCAACTCGACGGTATCCAGCGAATCTGCGCCGAGATCGTTGGTAAAGCTGGCAGCGGGAACGACTTCAGCAGCATCAACGCCCAACTTGTCCACGATGATCTCTACTACTTTTGAAGAAACTTCTGACATGATTCAAAAATTTAAGTTTAACAATTGTTATTTTTCAAGATTACTTCGTTTTTCAACGACAATTTTTTGCAAAAGTAACACTTTTTCCATTACTTTTGATACTTCCAAAGTTTTTTTCAACTTTTTTTTACACAAAACACTGAATATGAAAAACATAGCGATATTTGCTTCCGGCTCCGGGACCAATGCCGAACAGATCATCCGCTATTTTGCCCACTCCGAGACAGCTCGTGTCACATTATTGTTATCGAATCGGGAGGATGCTTATGCACTGACTCGAGCCCGAACCTTAGGTGTGGAGACGATTGTTTTCGACCGTTCCACCTTCCGGGAGAGCGACCGTATTCCTCATCTGTTAGCCGAACACAAGATCGACTTTCTGGTCTTGGCCGGTTTCCTCTGGCTGCTGCCAACGGCCTTGGTTCAGGCCTATTCCGGTCGCATACTCAATATCCATCCATCGCTGCTTCCCGCCTATGGAGGCAAGGGGATGTATGGCAACCGGGTTCACCAGGCGGTTATCGAAGCGGGAGAAAAAGAGTCCGGGATCACAATCCACCGGGTCGACGAGATTTACGACAACGGCGCCATCGTCGCTCAATATAAATTAAAGGTATTGCCGGACGACACCCCAGAGACGTTGGCCGCACGGATTCACGAACTGGAATACACACACTATCCCCGCGTCATTGAACAAGAAATACGGAAACTCTAAACACAAAAAAACAAAATGCCATGAGACTTCTTCTAATCAGCAACTCCACCAACGCAGGAGAGCCCTATCTGAAATATCCCATCGGGGAAATCAGCCGATTTCTGGGAGAAATCCGAGAAGTGGTTTTCATCCCCTATGCCGCAGTGACCTTTTCGTACGACGACTACGAACGCAAAGTCCAGGATCGCTTCGATGAAATCGGCATCCGGGTACGTTCCGTGAACCACTACGAAGATCCCGCGGCCGAAGTTCGCCACGCCCAAGCAGTCGTCGTAGGTGGAGGCAACACATTCGCCCTTCTCAAGACAATGCAACAATACGATCTGGTAGAGGCCATCCGGCGACGGATCATGGCCGGAGTTCCCTATATTGGGTGGAGCGCAGGCAGTAACGTAGCATGTCCGACAATCGGCACCACCAACGATATGCCCATCGTCGAGCCACAATCGTTCCGGGGGACAGGAGCCGTCAAATTCCAAATCAATCCCCACTACACCGACGCCCATCTCGAAGGCCACGCCGGAGAGACCCGCGAAGTGCGTATCACGGAATATATCACAGCCAATCCGGATGTCACGGTAGTCGGCCTGCGCGAAGGATGTATGCTTCGCCTGGAGGAGAATGATCTGCAACTGATCGGCCCCCGTCCGATGCGTATTTTCCACTACGGAGAACCGACCCGCGAAGTGAATGCCGGCGACAACCTGAGCTTCCTTCTCTAAACGTCTATTGCATGAAGGATACTCTTTCTATCGGATACCGAGGCGAGCAGGCGGCAACCGAATACCTGCTCGCCCATGGTTTTCGCATTCTCGACCGCAACTGGCGGGCCGGCCGCTACGAACTGGATATCGTAGCGCGCAAGAAAGACACCCTTCATTTCGTCGAGGTAAAAAGCCGAAAAAAAGGATCACTCACCACTCCCGAAGAAGCGCTCACCCCCGCCAAATTCAATGCATTATGCCATGCTGCCCGAGCCTGGCTGGCCAGCCATCCCTGCAATCTGGAGATCAACTTCGACTTGGCGGCGGTAGATCTCACACCCGAAGGATGCACCGTACGCTATATCCCGAACGCCGTCACCCCTCACTGGTGAACGACGATTTGCTTTTCTCGGAGGAAATATCTAATTTTAACGGATGATTTAAAGCGCACATATTATGTATACTATATTGACCGAATGCCCCCTGTTCCGAGGCATGACAGCAGATCAAATCAAAGAGATCATCGAACCTGGCCAGAACTGTACCATCACCGATTACAAAGAGGGCGACATGATCGCTCATAAAGACATGGCCTACTCAGGTCTGATGATTCTTCTGAGAGGAGACGTACGCGGTCAAATGACTGATCCTGTGGGTAAAATTCTGAAAGTCGACACGATCGAAGCCCCTCAACTGATTGCCCCGGCATTTCTTTTCGGCGGCTATAACCGACTTCCAATCGACGTAATCGCCAACACGGATGTTCAAATACTCACTCTCCACCGGGGACTGGTTTTCGAGCTGATGCAGGAAAACATACTGATTCTTTCGAATTTCATCGACATCATTTCGAACAGAGCAAACGTGTGGTCTAAAAAGATCTACCTGCTTTCATACAACTCACTGAAAGCGAAAATAGCCCATTATCTGTTAGATCACACCTCGGAACAAGCTCCTACGGTAGAGATCCCCTCCATTACCGAAATTGCGGAATACTTTGCAGCCACACGCAATTCCCTGCTCACCGTACTTGAGGGCCTGGAGAAAAAACATATCCTCCGACTCGGGAAAGAACACATCACAGTTATCAACCGCGAAGCGCTCCGCGAATTGTTGAACTAATTCCGACAGCATACTACCCCCATTCCAATGTTGCTATATAATATAGGTATCTACCTTTTTGTAGCAGGCATCCGCCTTGCCTCCCTCTTTCATCCGAAAGCGAAACTCTGGGTTCGCGGCAGGAAGCATCTGCTCCAACGCCTGCGGACAGCCATCCCCAAGGGAGAAAAAATTTTCTGGGTTCATGCCGCCTCTTTAGGAGAATTCGAACAAGGCCGCCCATTGATCGAGGCCGTACGGGCAGCCCATCCGGAATACAAGATTCTATTGACATTTTTCTCCCCCTCGGGCTATGAAATACGGAAGAATTACTCCGGAGCCGATTACATATTCTATCTTCCGGCCGATACGCCACGCAATGCACGACGTTTTTTGCGTATCGTACAACCGGAAGTTGCCGTATTTGTCAAATACGAATTTTGGCTCAATTTCCTAAAACAACTACGGCGCAGCAGCTGCCGCACCTTCATTGTCTCAGCCATATTCCGCCCCAATGCTGTATTTTTCCGTTGGTACGGAGGCATTTTCCGACGGGGATTACGCACTTTCGAACGCCTTTTTGTTCAAAACAGCGATTCGGAACTGCTACTCGACCACATCGGCATCAGCAACGTTTCCATCGCTGGCGACACCCGGTTCGATCGAGTAAATGCCATTGCCGCCTCAGCCCATCGCATCGAAATCGTCGAGCATTTCGCAGCCGAAGCCCAACGAATCTTCGTGGCAGGAAGTACCTGGCCTCCCGATGAAGAACTTCTGGAGAAACTGATCGCCCAATGGCCCGACATGAAATTCATTCTTGCCCCCCACGAAATCGACACGAACCGTATCGAACGCTTTCGGAGCCGTCTCGCCTGCCCTTCCGCCCGATATACCGAATGCAATGAATCGACCGACTTGTCAACCACCCGAGTGTTATTCATCGACACGATCGGCATCCTCTCCTCGGTATATCAATACGCCCATTACGCCTATATCGGAGGAGGATTCGGTGTCGGCATCCACAACATACTGGAAGCGGCCACATTCGGGCTCCCCATTGTTTTCGGACCTAATTACATGAAATTCAAAGAGGCACGGGAGATGATCGCATTGGGAGCCGCCCAAAGCATCCGCACATTCGACGAATTGAACAGTTGGCTCACACGACTCGAATCCGACTCAAAGACCTACGAACACACCCGACACCTTTCGGCCCACTATATCAATGAAAACAAAGGGGCGACCGAAAAGATCATGAAATATATTTTTGGGAGGAGCTAATCGCTTTCCCACGAATCTCCCGACGGGAAGCAGTTGCCGCTGCTTCCCGTTTCATTTCCCCTTTACCCTTTTCAAATACAAAATCGGTAAAATTGGTATCTCAAACCGTAATCCATCTCAGTTCAGATCCGAATTTATCCGCTATCTTTGCATCCGACAACCCAATCAATCATTGACATGAAAAAATTAATGATCGTGTTCTGCATTGCGATCGGATTGCCATCGTTACTGCAAGCCGAAGAGAAACAACCGGCCCACCGTACTAACTCGACAATAGCCGACAGTGCCGATATTCAGCGCATCGAAGTCTACTCTACACGTACCCGTGTCCATCGCAACATACTCCCCCTCACCCTGTCGGTGGTCACCCGCAGCCAGATCGAAAACAGCAGCGAATCCTCTCTGCTCCCGGTCCTTTCCCAACAAGTTCCGGGCCTGTTCGTCACCCAGAAAGGGGTCACAGGATTCGGTGTCTCGACCGATGCAGCCGGAGCCGTCAATGTCCGTGGAGTGGGTGGCGGCAATCAAGTCCTCATCCTCCTGGACGGTCAACCTCAATGGGCGGGAATCTTCGGCCATGCTCTACCCGACATGTATGTAGCTTCCGATGCCGAACGGGTCGAGGTTATCCGCGGCCCAGGGTCTCTGATATACGGATCGAATGCCATGGGCGGAGTAGTCAATGTCATTACCCGCAAACCCGAGACAGATGGCAGCCAGACCCGGGCCCGAGTACTTTTCGGCTCCTACAACACTCAAAAATACCTGCTCAACAACGGCTATCGTCACGGCCGTTTCAGCAGTTTCGTTTCCATCAACCACGACCGTACGGACGGACATCGTCCCGACTCCCGTTTCCGTATCACCAACGGCTACGCCAACTTGGGGTATGAACTCTCCGAACATTACAAACTCACAGGAAATCTCTCCCTGGCCGACATTCACAATCAAAACCCCGGCGAGATAGACGACCCCATTCTGGACAACATCATGGACATTCTGCGAGGCAGCGCATCCGTGGCACTGGAGAACACTCACGCCACTCATGACGGAGCCCTTCGCCTCTTCTACAATTGGGGACACCACAAAATTGATGACGGTTACTCTCCCGGCGACCAACCCCGCAACGATCTGTTCCGCTCAAACGATCACCATCTCGGAGCGATGCTCTATCAAACCTTCCGCCCCTTCCAAGGCAACCGTATCACGGGAGGCATCGACTACAAAAACTGGGGAGGCCATGCCTGGTACATCTACCGCGACGGTTCCCCTCGCAGCGACCTGGTCGACCGCACCATTCACGAAACAGCAGCCTACCTCTCCCTGCAACAAGACATAGCAAAGCTTCTCACACTCAGTGCCGGCGTACGATACGAACACAACAGCCGCTTTGGTGGGGTATGGGTGCCACAGGCAGGATTCAGTTTCCGTCCTACGGAAACCACCACCCTGCGAGGCTCCTTTTCCAAAGGATTTCGTAGTCCGAATATTCGCGAGATGTACATGTTCCCGCCTCAAAACCCCGATCTTGAGCCAGAAAACATGTTGAATTACGATCTGACATTTGCCCAGACCTTTTGGGGAGGACGCTTGTCGACCGAATTGACAGCCTTTTTCATTGACGGGCGCAATCTGATCGAGACCGTACGTACCAACGGACGTCCGACCAATCTCAATACGGGAAAATTCATTAACAAAGGCATCGAATTCGATTTACACTATCGAGCGGACAAAGACCTCTCGGTCGATGCGAATTACAGCTATCTTTCCACAAGCCGCCCCTTACTGGCCGCTCCACGCCACAAGGCATTCGCAGGCGCGACCTATACACCGGGACGTTTTACACTGAATGTCAATCTCCAAGTGGTCTCCCGGCTCTATACACGACTTCCGTCTGCCGATGAAAGTGCCGCGATTCAGAACAACTACACCCTTCTCGGAGCTCGTGTAGCCTACCATTTCGGGCCACTCGAACGAGGTCTCAATCTCTTTGTAAAGGGAGAGAATCTGACAGCAGCCCGCTATACGATCAACTATGGATTTCCCATGCCCCGGGCATTGGTCTTCGGGGGAGTGGATCTCACTTTTTAAAAAATGGATAGCTGACAGAAAATTTCCAATAGAATTTCTGCACACAAGATTATCGTCTGCGTACGAAATCCCGAAAGACGAATGGTCCAGGGAATTTTTCGCCCCGTTCATGACGTTCGTTCAACACCTCTATCCATTGTTCGGAGGACCAATCGGGGAAATAGGTATCTCCGTCATATTTGACCTCCACTTCGGTCAGATACAATCGGTCGGCCAAGGGCATCGCCTGTCGATAGATATCACCTCCCCCGATTATGAAAACCTCCTCCTCCGGAGCAAAAAGCGCCACAGCCTCGGACAATGATCCGACTGTCTCTGCACCCTCTGCCCGATAATCGGCCTGACGGGTAATAACCACATTCCGTCGCCCGGGCAAGGCCCTTCCCAACGACTCCCAGGTTTTGCGTCCCATCACCACAGGATGTCCTGTCGTAATGGACTTGAAACGCTTCAAATCCTCCGAAATATGCCACAAAAGCCTGTTCCCTCCGCCGATCACCCCTCCCTGTGCCACGGCCGCAATCACCGAGATCATACGGCAATAGGAGCTTTGATCGAAGGCCACGGATCGTATCCTTCGAGCGTAAAATCCTCATATTTGAAATCGAAAATCGATTTCACCTCCGGATTGAGCACCATCCGGGGCAGTGCCCGAGGCGTACGACTCAACTGTAAATCCACCTGCTCCAGGTGATTCAAATAGATATGGGTATCGCCCAGCGTATGGACGAAATCCCCCGGCCGAAGCCCCAGGACCTGCGCCATCATCATGGTCAGCAGAGCATATGAAGCGATATTGAAGGGGACACCCAGAAAGACGTCTGCACTACGCTGGTAGAGTTGACACGAAAGTCGTCCCTCCGCCACATAAAATTGAAACAGCGCGTGACAAGGAGGCAACGCCATCTGCTCCACCTCTCCCACATTCCACGCGCTGACAATATGTCTTCGCGAATCGGGATTATTCCTCAGCGACTCGACCACTTGAGCAATCTGGTCCACATGACGGCCGTCCGGCGCGGGCCAACTGCGCCACTGATAACCGTACACATGCCCCAGATCTCCATTTTCATCGGCCCATTCATCCCAGATCGTCACCCCATTCTCATGCAAATAGCGAATATTGGTATCGCCCTTCAAAAACCAAAGCAGTTCATGAATGATCGAACGCAGATGCAATTTTTTCGTCGTCAACAAGGGGAAACCCTCGTCCAAGTCAAAACGCATCTGATAGCCGAAGATACTGATCGTACCTGTTCCCGTCCGGTCACTTTTCCGGACGCCTTCAGCCTTAATCTTCCTCAACAGATCTAAATATTGTTGCATATCGCGTTTTATTTATCCCGCACCTTATTGCCAGTAACTCACCAGTTCCATCTCCCCCGATGCATTCAACACCGCATAAGAGGGATGTTCGATCCATTCTCCCAAAAAAAACACCCGACTGCCGTTACCCAGGTCATAATTCTCCGCACAATGAATATGACCGAACACAAAATAGTCCACTGACTCTTTCTTGAGTCGGTTTCTGGCCCAACGCACCAGCCACTCATCCTCTCCCCGGAAAGAATGAGATATATTTTTGGCTTTCCGGCTCTTCCCCGACCACCATTGCCCGAATTTCATAGCCCAATCAGGATGCACCAAAACAGAAAATATCTTGCGGATCGTCCGAGAATGAAATGTCCACACCATCAGTTTTTCCAACCATGTACGCTCTCCCCCCATATTATCACCATGAGCGATCAGCACCTTTTTCCCGAATAAATCGAACACCTCCACACCTTCATGGATCACCACGCCACACTCCTGGCTCAAATAGTCATACACCCACATGTCATGATTCCCCGGGAAAAAATGGATCGTCACTCCGCGATCTGTCAACTCCGATAACTTCCCCAATAACCGGGAAAACCCCTTCGGGACCACCCGTCGGTATTCAAACCAGAAATCGAACACATCTCCGACCAGAAAAATCGCCTCGGCATCGGCCGACACCTCTTCAAGCCATCGCACAAGCAATTTCTCCCGACGTCGCGGATCACCGCAACCCGAGCCCAGATGCATATCCGATGCAAAATAATACATTCCGATCTTTTTTCGGCCGATTTTTTCTACAACAGAGCACGAACTTTTTCGAGCAACACAGCCCCATACACATCCCGTGCCACGATATTTCCACCTCGATCAATCAGGAAGTTTGTCGGCACACTGCGGATATTATATATTCTTGCCGCGGGACTCTCTGCCCCTCTGAAATCGCACACGCTCACCCAAGGCAATTTCTGATTCTGCACCGTGGTGACCCACAGAGGCTTCGAACTATCGAGCGACACTTGATACACCTCAAATCCACGGTCACTCAATTCATCGTAGAACTCCTTCATCTCGGCATTCATCATCTTGCTACGATCCGAAGCGGCCGACCAGAAATCGAGCAATACAACCTTGCCATTCAACGACGAAAGCCGGATTTTCTTTCCATACATATCGGGCAACTCCAGATCGGGATAATTCAAAACGCCGATTTTATCACTCTGGGCGAGCAATTGTTGAAATGCATTTCCTGCCGACATATCCTGAATCTGACGACGCAACGGCACCAAATAAGGAGAATCAGGCAATCGCGTCTCTATCGAATCGGCCACCATGCGATAATACACCACATCGCCTTCGCCATTAAAAAGCACATTGTCATTGGGCAATCGTTGATACAGAGCATAAAAAGCGGCCAACGAACCGGAATTTCCCACGATGAAAGCAATCTGTTCACGTTTTGTCTTATAGAACTGCCGGGCATAATCGGAAGCTATTTTCCGCCGTAAAGAATCCTGCCCCGGTTCAAGTTGGGTATAGCGCCCGGTAATCGAATCGAGAGCCGAAACCCCCTCCACCATGATCCGGCTAAGTTCCTTCATCAATGCCGAACCTTCCGATCCCTCCACCGTATAATTTCTGGAGAGTTTTCCCACAGAATTTACTTTCACATGTTCTCCTGCCGCCAACAGCAGAGGAATCGACTCACCATCACAACGAATATTATAGATAGCGGGACCTTGAGGCAAATCCACCTTGAATTTGAAATCTCCCTTCTTGGTTGTTTTGGCCGAATCGATAATACTATTACCCGTGGGAGAGACCGATTCCAAATAGACCGTATCCGGATCGCTGCAAGCGAGTCGACCACTGATCTTCGCCCGATCGCCTCCACACGAGGCCAAAAGCCCACCCAGGGCAAAAACAAACAAGCTGTAACCTTTCATTTTCTATGTTTTATGAAAACAAATATACAAATTTTCGCACAATCCACACACAATTAAAACGAAGGAACGCCACAAAAACGTATCTCAACGACAAAATCGAGGATCAAAATCACAAAACAGTTCGTATCTTTACTCCGTTCGAAACACATCGACATAAACATATCACACATCATGTACATCGCACGTGCAAAACGCAAAGAAAACATCGCCGAATATATTCTCTATCTCTGGCAACTGGAAGATCTTCTCCGAGCTCTTCAAATGAGTCCCGAAGCGATCTATTCACAACTGGCCGAACCGCAACAAATCGACCCGGCAGGCAAACAAGAGGCTTTTCTTTGGTATATGGAACTGGTCAATCTTCTCCGCGAAGAGGGAAAGGAACGACATGGCCATCTCGACCACACACTCCACTTGATCGGAGACCTTCAGAACCTTCATCTACAGTTGATGAAATTGCCCGTCGGAGAACATTATCGGACTCTTTTTGCCCGCCTCGCACCAGAACTGCCCCGTCTGCGACAAGCCCTCGGCAAACAAGAGGTAAGCGACATCGAACTCTGCTTCCGCGCACTCTACGCCGTCATGCTCTACCGCATAAAAGGGAAAGATGCCCCGGACAATGAACAAACGGCCATACGGGATGTCCTGGAGCTCATTTCACCGGTTATTGCCGAATTAGCTAAAATCTACGGTCAAAGCGAACGGGGAGAGATCGACCTGTTCAAAGGGGCTTGAGAGTAATTCTTGCCTGACTTTTATTTTTCACCCTGAGGGGCTCCGAAAAACTCCTCTACTGCGGCACGGAATTTTTCGATCGTCTGCGGCATGGACAGGAACGACTTTCCTCCGGCAGCATTCTTGTGCCCACCTCCTTCGAAATACCGACGGGCAAAAACATTCACATCCACAACCCCTCGCGAACGAAGCGAAACACGAATAAAGTTCTTTGTTTCCAAGAACATCGCCGACATGGAAATCTCCTTAATAGCCAAGGGGAAATTGACAAACCCCTCACTATCGCCCACCTGAAAACGGAATCGTCTCAATTCATTTTCGGTCAAGGATATATAAGCCGCGCCATAAGGCTGCATAATCTCCATCTTACGATTAAGCGCATAACCCAACAGACGAATACGCCCTTCCGAGAAGCTGTTATAGACCTGGTTGTGAATAGCAGGGATATCAATTCCTCGCTCTGCCAAGACAGCCACCGCGCGATACAATTCCGGAGAGAGATTGCTGAAACTGAAATTCCCCGTATCGGTCATCATCCCCACATAGAGCAATTCAGCCATTGCATAATCGACCGCCTCTTCTCCCGCAATCGCCACAATGATATTATAAATCAGGAACGACGTCGACGAAGCGTCCGGCACAGAAAACTGCAAATCGTAAATAGCCGGCGGATTCAGATGATGATCGATCAATATCCGCCGTGCTTTCGTATTGGCAGCAATCGCCTCGCTCATACCCTCCAATCGTCCGATCTGGTTGAAATCCAGACAGAAGATCAAATCGGCCTTTGCGATGAAACGAGCCACTTCACCTCCGGTATCCTCTCTGAAAACAGCCAGATGTTCCACCTCTGACATCCAGCCCAAGAAAGAGGGATAACGATTCGGGACCGCACAACACACCTCATGGCCCATCTTCACCAACAACTTGCGCCACGCCAAAGCCGAACCGATCGCATCGCCGTCGGGATTGGTATGAGCTACCACCACAATTTTTTGACCTTTGGGCGCAAGCCACTCCTTCAGTCTCTCCAGATCACTACGATCAATCATCTCCGTCATCCTTCCTTCCGTTTTTTAATTTATAGTCGAGATCGAGGGGGCAAAAGTACTGATTTTTCCGCAAATCCCGCCTATCCGCCTCATGAAATATCCCATTCCGACAAAATTTTCGATCTTTTCAGCCACAGATCACTCCAGATCAGTCTCTGTTTGAATACATCCCCTTACAGACTTAAAGTCAATCGAGGAGAAAGGCAACACACCTCCTTCAATGCCTTTACCGCTCTGACTACGCACCATGGCCTGAGAAGCCTCTGCCTGCCCCTCGATCAACGCAATGGCACGAGCCAACATCGGTTCAGAATCAGCGCCGAATTCCTCCAAACGATACTCCTTATTCTCCACGGGATTAGGCATTTCATCCACCACACAAGCCAGATCCACGGTCTTACCCGTCCCGGGAAGAAATCCGTTGGCATAATCAGACTCTCCCTTGGCATTAAAACATTGAAATCCGATCGGGCGAAGACAATACTCCACACCATCGAACACACCTCCGGCATATGTCGTTCCGGCCGTAGTCGTCTTGTCGAACAGATAAGAACCCACATTTTTCCCTTCGGTCTGATCACCGATCACATATACCGTCATAGGGGTATTCGCTCCTCTCAAACTATTGATCAGCATCTCACTGGCCGAAGCCGTCCGACTGGACGTCAACACATACAGTCTTTCCAGATTGAGATTCACTCCCGCCTCACCCGAAAAATCACCGTCCGACATCTGGGCCACTGAGAGGAAATGGTCCTGGGTATAGTGTCCCGTATTATCTTTTTTCTGATTGAACACCGATCCTGCCAACGACACCGGAGCGATCATACTCCCCAGCAACTGACAAGAGAGCACATACCCCCCCTGATTATATCTCAGATCGAGAATCAGATCATCAATATCCCCCATTTCTCGCAAAGCTGTCTTCAAAGCGTCGTCATAGGTATGGTCATTATAATCATCCTCAAAAGTATTGGGATTCCGTCCGCGACTGAATCCGTTATATACCAGATAACCGACCCGGCGCCCTCCTTGAAGCGTGAGGCACTTCGAATAAAAGACAGGATTATCATCCACCGGAGCAGCCGACAATAAGATATCTTGCGACTGATCGTCCCGAATAAGCAGCGACATATCGCCACTGCCGGCAGAGCTACCGTAAATCGGGACTACCGTGACCATTATCTGTGTATTTTCTGCCGACGCCATCAGTTTCGATGCCTGAGTCACGTAATTCGACAACGAGAAAGCCGTTCCATTCACTTTCATGATCCAGTCTCCGCGACGCAATCCGGCTGCTTCAGCCGGAGAATTTTTAGCCACATATAGCACCTGGGCCAATATCTTCGTGGAAGTTCTCCCTCCAAACGAATACATTTGAAATTGAAACCCGAACGAATGAAGCCCCGATGTCGAACGTACCGTCGGCCCCCACGCCTCCATATAGGAATAAGGCGACCATGCGGCATTATCGGACAAGGTGCCGTCATGCGGTTCATTGGAGGCCAATATTCCCCTGCCTTGGGCGGAGTAACCCACCGGTACGGGCTTCTTGAGCAGGGACTGGAAAAAGTCCTCATAATCGAGTGAATAATCGGGAGAGGATGAGATCTCACCATTCCACAAATACCCCACCTTCATCACTTTGTAGATCCAACGATTCAACTCCTCTTCTGCCGAACCCGTACCACCTTTATCTCCTGAAGCATTGTCTTTACCACACTCTGCGGCCAATATCCCTATCAGTATGAGGAACACGCCATAATACCATCGTCTTTTCATAGCAACTTTCGGATAAAACAGGTTCTAAATCTACAAAAAATTCCGTCTGTCCCGTTCTATTCCGCAACTATTTTGAGACACCCGCCACTTTTTCCCCGTCCACAGAGAGTTTTTTGGCCGCTGCCTGATCGTACCGACACCAACGACGGATTCCACACTCCCCACACTTGGGTTTACGAGCCGTACACACATAACGTCCATGTAAAATCAGCCAGTGATGAGCCACAGGCAAAAGCGGAGCCGGAATATGATCGGTCAACTGCAATTCGGTCTGAAGCGGAGTCTTTGCACCACGCGTGAGTCCGATGCGGGCAGCCACCCGGAAGACATGGGTATCGACGGGCATGACAAATTTATTATAGATCACCGAAGCCACCACATTGGCCGTTTTACGTCCCACCCCAGGCAATCGCTGCAACTGCTGTACATCGTCGGGCACTACGCCGCCGAATTCCGAAGAGAGCATCCGGGCCATGGCGGCCAGGTTCTTCGCCTTATTATTGGGATAGGAGATACTTTTGATATAGGGATAAATCTCTTCCGGCGAAGCGGCAGCCATCGCCGCCGCATCAGGCCATCGTTCGAACAGGGCCGGCGTGGTCATGTTCACCCGCTTGTCGGTACATTGAGCCGAAAGGATCACGGCCACCAACAGCTGGAAAGGATCCTTGTAGTGCAACTCCGAACCGGCCGTGGGCATCTCCTTCGAAAAATAGTCGATCACCCCCTTGTAACGTTCTTTTATCGTCATATCGTTAATTTTTATAGAACGAAAAAGAGTCCTTTCATTATTTCGTGTTTTCCAGACATATCATTCTCCTTCACCTCAACCGACTACCGTCAGTCGTGCGAACTTACTCAGCAGCGTTTTCCGGCCCCCCCCCTCAAACTCCACAACCAGTTTCACATCCCCGGCAGTCTGCTCCACCGCCACGATCCTGCCCCGACCAAATTTCCCGTGTTCGACTATCATCCCTTCCGCATAAGCAGCCGCTCCAGACGAAGCTGCGGAGAAACGACTCGGCGGCACCACCGACTCTTCATCCGCGACAGCGGCACGCACACCCATACTCCGGAAACGAGTCCCCTCGCCCACCTGCGGTCGAGGCACCTCCACCCGTTCCACCGGCCGCGGAGCCACGGGACTGCCTCCTCCGGGCTTCGGACTGACCCAGCGTCGAGCCGCCTCGCCTCGTTGTGTATTATTTTCCCGATCGGCCCATGAACGACCATCCCGACCGGCATAACCACCACGTGCTCCACCCCCATAACCGCCGGGATATTCCCGAGAAACATTCCGATCCCCATATCTTCCCGAAACCGAACCGGACTCTCTCTCGACAAAGCGCCTGCGCAGTCCCTCCACCGGATGTTCGTCTCTTTCCTCCGCCGGATTTTCCAGATCGAAAGCGACATCCAGATACTTCGGATCAATTTCGGAGAGGAATCGACTCGGATGACAGAACTCCGTATTTCCCCACTTGAAACGCGTTTCGGAAAAACTGAGCACAGCCGCCTCCTTGGCCCGTGTCAAAGCCACATAAAAAAGCCTGCGCTCCTCTTCCAATCCTTCAGGCGTCCCCATCCCCATCAGATTCGGGAACAGATTCTCCTCCATGCCCACAATGAACACGAAACGGAACTCCAATCCCTTGGCACTATGTACGGTCATCAACGTCACTTTGTTCCACTCATCGGGTTTTTCATTATCGGCATCGGTCAACAGGGCGACATTCTGCAACCACTCCTCCAGCGACGGAGGACCCGACACCTGCGTCTCACCTTCGGCCAGCGACTCCATCTCCTCGGGGGACGCTTCCATTTCGCGCATCTCCTGTTCACGCTGCTCCTCGAAAGTCTTCATCGAATTGAGCAGTTCCTGAATGTTGTCGAGCGCACTCATGGCTTCGGGCGTATTCTCCATCTTGTAAAGGCCGATGATTCCCGACCGGGTGGCAATTTCCAATCCCGTCGTATAGAGATCGGAAGTGGTCCGCATCAAAGAGAGCGAACGAATCAACTCCACAAAATCGGCCACTTTTTTCCCTGCCCCGGCTTTCAAGGCCAGATCGTCCGCCGGAAGCATCGAAACAGCCTCCCAAAGACTCACGCCATGTTTTACAGCCGCCTCGGCAATACGGTTCAGTGTCACATCACCGATTCCTCTTGCCGGATAGTTGATGATACGCCGGAAAGCCTCGTCATCCTTCGGATTGACCACCAATCGGATATAGGCGATCAGGTCCTTCACCTCCTTGCGCTGATAGAAAGAGAGTCCTCCATATACCTTATAGGGAATCCCCCTGCGGCGCAAAGCCTCCTCCATCACACGCGACTGCATATTCGTCCGATACAACAACGCCGCTTCGCTCCAATCGGCTCCGCTATCACGTACCCGAGCCCTCAATTCATCGGCCACCAACGAAGCCTCCTCCTGATCCGTATAGGCTTTCAACACCTTGATCGCCTCACCCTTGGCCCCCTCCGAAAAAGACTCCTTCCTGATCTGCTTGCGATTCTTTTCGATCACACTATTGGCTGCATTCACGATAGTCTGGGTCGAACGATAGTTCTGTTCCAGTTTGAAGACGTCCGCCCCCGGAAAGTCATTCCGAAAACGAAGAATATTTTCGATCTTCGCCCCGCGGAACGAATAGATACTCTGCGCATCATCGCCCACCACACACACGTTGGAATGGTGTTGAGCCAATCGCCGGATGATGATATACTGGGCATAATTGGTGTCCTGATACTCATCGACCAGAATGTAACGGAACATGTTCTGATATTTCTCCAACACCCGGGGAAAATCGCGGAACAGAATGTTGATATTGAGCAACAGGTCGTCGAAATCCATCGCGCCGTACTCCCGGCACCGAGCGGCATAACGTTTGTATATCTCACAGAGCCGGGGTACTTTCCGCTCACGATCCTCACCCACCAACGCTGCATTGGCCTCGTAGGCTTCCGGCGTAACCAGGTTATTCTTTGCCAACGAGATGCGAGCCTGAATAGCCGCCGGTTTATAGGTTTCGTCGTTAAGAGAAAGTTCTTTGATAATGGTCTTGATGACATTGCGGCTATCGGCCGTATCGTAGATGGTAAACGACTGCGGATAGCCCAATGAGGCGGATTCTGCCCTCAGTATCCGCGAAAAGACACTGTGGAACGTTCCCATCCAGATATATCGGCTCTTGACGGTTCCCACCAAAGCGGCAATTCGCTCCCTCATTTCGGCCGCCGCCTTATTGGTGAAGGTAAGAGCGAGAATCGTATGAGGAGCTACCCCTTTTTCCAGCATATAAGCAATCCGACAGGTAAGCACACGTGTCTTCCCCGATCCGGCACCGGCCACAATCAGCGAGGGCTTCTCGAAATGGACCACAGCAGCCCGTTGGGCCTCGTTCAGGTTCTTTATATAATCCGACACTTCGTTTCGTTTTGGGGACAAAGTTACGAACGAAAAATGTGAAATACGGGAGCAAAATTGTTTTTTTTATAATAACTTTGCAATCCGATCGTTATAAAAAACAACTATCCGAACAAATCGAAAACAAGATAAACAGAGTCATGAGTGAGGTAATCAACATTAAAGAACTCAACGAGCGCATCGAACGCGAGAGTGTCTTCGTCGATACGCTGAACATGGAGATGGGCAAGGTGATCGTAGGCCAAAAACACCTGGTAGACACCCTGCTGATCGGACTGCTCTCCAATGGGCACATCCTGCTGGAAGGCGTTCCCGGATTGGCCAAAACGCTGGCCATCACGACCCTGGCAAAGGCCGTCGATGCCAAATTCAGTCGTATTCAGTTCACCCCCGATTTGCTGCCGGCCGACTTGATCGGTACGTTGATCTACTCGCAGAAAAACGAAGAATTTACCGTAAAGAAAGGTCCCGTTTTCGCCAACTTCGTCCTGGCGGATGAGATCAACCGGTCGCCGGCCAAAGTACAGAGCGCCCTGCTCGAAGCCATGCAGGAACGTCAGGTGACCATCGGAGACGAGACCTATCCCCTGCCCCAACCGTTCCTCGTACTGGCCACCCAAAACCCGTTGGAACAGGAAGGGACTTATCCTCTGCCCGAGGCCCAGGTCGACCGGTTCATGCTCAAGGCCAAAATCACCTATCCGAAGAAACAGGAGGAACGAGATATCGTACGTCTGAATCTACAAGGCGGCGGTCTTCCCTCACCGAACCGTGTGATCTCACCCGAAGACATCGTAAAAGCTCGCGAAGTGGTAAACGACGTCTATATGGACGAAAAGATCGAAAAGTATATCGTGGATATCATCTTCGCCACTCGCGAGCCCCAGGAATATGGCCTGGCATCGCTCACTCCGCTCATCAGCTACGGAGGATCACCCCGTGCGAGCATCTCGCTGGCCAAAGCCTCTAAAGCCTATGCCTTCATCAAACGCCGCGGTTATGTGATTCCGGAAGACGTTCGTGCGGTGTGCCACGACGTATTGCGCCACCGGATCGGACTCACCTACGAGGCCGAAGCCGAAAATATCAACAGCGAAGAGATCATCACCGAAATTCTGAACAAGGTAGAGGTACCCTAAACCTTACTTCCGGCCATGGAAACAAGCAGCGACATACTCAAACAGGTCCGCAAGATCGAGATCAAGACCCGCGGACTGAGCAACGACATCTTCGCGGGGCATTACCACAGCGCCTTCAAGGGGCGGGGTATGGCCTTCAGCGAGGTGAGAGAGTACCGTATCGGCGACGACATCCGCGACATCGACTGGAACGTCACCGCCCGCAGTCGCAAACCCCATATCAAGACCTACGAAGAGGAACGGGAACTCACCATGATGTTGCTGGTGGATGTGAGCGGATCGCGTCTGTTCGGCACGACGGACAAACTCAAGAAGAATATGATCACGGAAATTGCAGCCGTACTGGCCTTCTCCGCCGCCGAAAACAATGACAAGGTGGGTTGTATCTTCTTCAGCGACCGAGTGGAGAAGTTCATTCCGCCGAAAAAAGGACGTTCCCATATTCTGATGATTATCCGTGAGTTGATCGAATTCCGCCCGGAACACCGAAACACTTCGCTGTCGGAACCTCTGCGCTATCTGACCAACATTATCAAGAAGCGTTGCACAACGTTCATTCTCTCCGACTTTTTAGACACAAAAGAGGGTGAAAGTGCCTTCGAAGAGGCTCTCAAGATCGCTTCGGACAAGCACGATCTGGTCGGAATACGTATCTACGACCGCAGAGAGACGGAGCTTCCCGATGTTGGTATCGTCGAGTTGCAGGATGCCGAAACGGGCCGTAAGGCATGGGTGGACACCTCGTCCCGTACGGTACGCGACACCTATCGCCGCCGTTGGGAAGAGAACAGTCAGATCATCGACACCACACTCAAACGCAGTCGCGTAGACAACGTTTCGATTGCGACGGGCGAAGATTATGTCAAATCACTCATCAAACTTTTCAAGAAACGATAAATGTTTCGTCTCCCGGCAGAGAGAAAGACCTCTACGGAGAAGTGCTCCGGCACTCGAAAAACAAACGATATTTATTGAGATTAAAGAAACTATGTCCGTATTGAACATACCTCATTTTTTGATACGTACGACGTTCGCAGTCTTATTGATAACGGGAGTCTACGAAGCAACGGCCCAGAAACCCGCTTCGGACTCCACCCAGACAGCCAAGACCGCCAATGCCCCTGTCGTTCATGCCCGTTTCGAACCCGACAGTGTTGGAATCGGAGATGCCTTCCTGTTAAAAGTCGAAATCGACAAAGATATCATACAGCAGATCGGGTTCCCGCAATTCGACAATAACAAGCTGGGTGATGTAGTCGAAATTCTGGAAGAGAACGGTTGTGATACGTTGAAAAAAGAGGGCCGTCGGGTCACCCTGGAAAAAAGTTACAAACTCATCACCTTCGATGAAGGCATCTACAACATGGGATGCTTCCCGATGCTGTATATAGACAAAAATATCGTCGATACACTCTATTCCCGTGACTCGCTCCAGCTTTTCGTGGGGACCTACCAGATCGACACCACCACTCAGACCATCTACGACATTCTGCCTCCCATGGAGACCCCTTTCCGTCCGGGAGAAATCAGCGGATACATCTTATGGGGATTGCTGGGGGCGGCCGTTCTGGGCGTATTGATCTGGCTACTGATCAAATACCGTCGCCGACTGCCCGGTTTGGGTCCAAAGCCCAAAGATCCGCCGCACGTGATTGCTATCAAGGCCCTCGAAACGCTTCACAATCAAAAGATATGGCAAAACAACAAGCATAAACTCTATTATACGCGTCTGACCGACATTCTGAGAGAATATCTGGTGGGACGGTTCGGAGTACGCGCCATGGAGATGACATCGGATGAGATTATGGATGCGGTACGAGAACTCGATCTGCCGGCCAAAAGTGCATCGGATCTGGAGAACATACTTCGTACGGCCGATTTGGTAAAATTCGCCAAACACGTACCCGAGGCCGAAGAAAACGAAAATTCGTATCTGAATGCCTATTATTTCGTAGAGGAGACCAAAGAGGCCACCGAAACAGCAATCGAGAGTCCGGACACACCGATGGAACCGGTCACACCTCCGGCAATTCCGGCAAGTTCTCAAAACAAAAGCGAAAACACTCCTCTCTCCGCAACAGGACAGAGCATTCCGTCCACACTCGCAGAAAAAGAGACAACCGATTCCGTATCTGCTTCGGCCCCCCAAGAGGCAACTCCCCTGCCCGTACCCCAAACAAGAAAGGAGGAGGAACGATGAAACGTATTGTAATTGTCACATTGGGAATGCTGCTCTGTGCAGCAGGAACATACGCCCAACGTTATCCCGAGCGTAAATACATCCGTTCCGGAAACAAAGAGTATGAACGAAGCAACTACGTCGAAAGCGAAGCTGCCTATCGCCGTGCCCTGGAGAAAACCCCCGGGTCCTACGAAGCTCAATTCAACCTGGGAAACACGCTCTACAAACAGGGACGCTACGCCGATGCCGCCCAAATTTTCGCGCCCCTGGCAGCCGACTCTACACACATGGAATATGCCGCCGGTTCATTCTATAACACAGGCAATGCTCTGTTTCAACAACGCCAGTTGGAACAGGCTCTTGAAGCCTACAAGAATGCCCTGCGTCTCAATCCCGGCGACGAACAGGCCAAATTCAACTTGGCTTACACCAAAAAACTGCTCAACAAGGACAATCAAAACCAGGGCGGAGGAGGCGGCAACAACAACCAAAACCAGCAGAATCAGAACAATCAGAACAATCAAAACGACAAACAAAATCAGAACGACCAGAACAAAAACCAGCAAGACCAGCAGAATCAGAATCAAGACAAACAGAATCCGGATAAATCCGACCCGTCGAAATCCGAACCCGACAAAGGCGGCATGAGTCAGGAAGAGGCCGATCAGATGCTGCAGGCCATGCAGAACGAAGAGGACAAAACCCGTGAAAAGGTCAATGCCCAGAAGGCAAAAGCAGTGGGTCGTTCGAGTAAAAACTGGTAAAAGAGACTGACAATGGATATCATACGTTTTGCCAACCCTCATCTGCTCTGGTTGCTGCTTCTGGTGCCGGTAATGATCGGGTATTATATCTATCGCACGCTGCAAGGGGGCGCGACTCTTCGTATCTCGTCGCTGGACGGACTGAAAGGCTCGCCGAAAACTTTCCGCTACTGGCTGCGCCATCTGCCTTTCGTCCTGCGGTGCTGTACGGTCGCACTGTTGGTCGTGGCACTGGCCCGTCCACAGAGTTCGGAAAGCAACAGCCACTCGACAACCGAAGGCATCGACATCGTACTGGCCCTCGACGTATCGGCCAGTATGCTCGCCCGCGACTTCGATCCCGATCGAATCGGAGCGGCCAAAGAGGTGGCTGCCAAATTCATCGTGGATCGTCCCAACGATCGAATCGGTTTGGTTATCTTCGCCGGAGAAAGTTTCACGCAAAGCCCCTTGACCACGGATAAAAAATCGCTGCTCAACCTGCTGGGTCAAGTGCAGAGCGGTATGATCGCCGACGGTACGGCCATCGGAACCGGTCTGGCCACCTCGATCAATCGGCTCAGAGAGAGCGATGCCAAAAGCAAAGTGATCATTCTACTGACCGACGGTGTAAACAACTCCGGTCAGATAGCCCCGCTGACGGCTGCTGAAATAGCTCAAAAATATGGAATCCGGGTCTATACCGTGGGCGTCGGTTCCATGGGAACGGCACCTTATCCGGCAGTCGATGTCTGGGGAAATATTTCGTTTGTTCCGGCCAAAGTGGAGATCGACGAAAAGATACTTGCCGAAATCGCCGAGAATACCGGAGGAGAATATTTCCGGGCAACCGATAACAAAACCCTTTCAGACATCTACGACAAGATCAATCAACTGGAACGGTCGAAGGTCGAAATCGACAACTTCACCCGTTATCACGAACAATTCGCCTCGTTCCTTCTGGCAGCGCTCCTGTTATTGATTGTCGAATTTTTCACCAAATTCATCTGGCTTCGTCAGATTCCTTAAACTCCGTACACCATGTTCAGATTCGAATCTCCACATATGCTCTGGTTACTGCTGCTCATTCCCATTCTGATCGGCAGTTATCTTTGGGCAAGTCGTCTTTATCGTCGGCGTCTGGCCCGTTTCGGCGATCCGGAAACCGTCCGTACATTGATGCCCGATGCCTCTCCCCGCCGTGTACGCAATAAATTCATCCTTTGCATCACCGCCCTCGGACTATTAATCATTGCCGTGGCCCGCCCCCAATTCGGTTCGAAGCTCAAAGAGGTCACCCGGCAAGGCATCGAGATCATGTTGGCCGTCGACGTCTCCAACAGTATGCTGGCCCAAGATTTCGAACCGAACAGACTCGAGCGCACCAAATTCGCCATCAATCGTCTGCTGGAAGGACTCCATCAGGATCGGGTAGGTCTGGTCGCCTTTGCCGGAGATGCCTATGTGCAACTTCCCATTACGGCCGATTATGTTACCGCACGGAATTTTGCGGCCCAACTCTCGCCAACGATGGTCTCCCGTCAAGGCACGGCTATCGGCGCAGCCATCGATCTGGCAGCCAGTTCCTTCTCCACGGGAAGCGAAGGCAGCCGGGTATTGATTATCATTTCGGACGGAGAAAATCACGAGGATGATGCTCTCGCCGCCGCCAAACGGGCCGCCGAACAAGGAATCAAAATCTATACGATCGGTATCGGCACCCCGGAAGGTGCTCCGATCCAGATCGACGGAGAATTCCTCAAGGACGAAGAAGGAAATATGGTAGTCTCGAAACTGGACGAACCCTCTCTGGAGCAGATCGCTCTCTCCACCGACGGCGCCTATATCCGAGCCACAAACAAAAGTATCGGTCTGGATGAAATCATCGCCAAAATCAATCAAACCGAAAAGAAAAAACTCACATCCACCATCTTTGAAGAGTTCAACGAACAATTCCAATATCTGGTGGGGGCTGCCTTGGTATTGTTGCTGATCGACATGTTGATGCTCAGCCGTAAAAACCGCATCTTCGCCCGATTCAATATTTTCAATCGCAACTAAACGCTACTCCCGTGAAAGTCTGTCGGTCATTATTCCTTGTTCTTCTACTGCTATTGGGCGCATGCAGCAAACAGGACAAATATGACAAGCTGATTCCCCCTGCTCCCGACTATGCCGATGCGACTTATTGGTACGAATTGAGTTCACCGGACAAAGCTGTCGATATCTTTTACGTCTACCCTACAGTCGGCACCATACCGACCAATGCCCAAGGCGACACTCTCGACTACACGAATGTCGATCAACTTCGCGAACGGGAAGCTGCCGTGGACAACCAACGATTCAACCGGGAAGCCTACGCCTCCGGCCGATTCAACTTTTTCGCCCCCTACTACCGGCAAATCACCATGGCAGTCTATGAATCCGGCCCCGAAGCCATCGAAGCCAAAAGTGCCATCCCTCGCGAAGACATCAGACGGGCCTTTGCCTATTATATGGACCATCTCAACGGCGGACGTCCTTTCATGCTGTTGGGACACAGCCAGGGTTCGGCCGTACTGATCGACCTGCTCAAACATGGAATGACCCAAGAACAGTTTTCTCGTCTGATTGCGGCCTATCTGATCGGATACCAGATCACTCAAGAGGAACTCGATCGTTACCCCGAACGACTACGTCCCGCAACGGGTCCCAATGATACAGGAGTGATCATCCTCTATAACTCTCTGACCGATCCAGCAGCCAAATCTCCTCTAATGGACCGCTCAGTTGTCGGAATCAATCCTCTCAACTGGCGTACGGATGGTACACCCGCTTCCCGTTCCGAACATCACGGCATCATTCGCTACAATCCTCAAACGGATACCTACGACGAAATTCCCGACTACACAACGGGAGCCCGCCTCGAAGACCACTACCTGATCTGCTCGGACATCGACCCCCAAGAGTGTTACATCGAAGCCTACAAAACCCTCTTTCCATTGGGAAATCTCCACTTTATGGATTCATGGCTCTACGCCGTCAACCTGCGCGAAAACATGATTCTGCGGAGTGAAACTTATCTGTCAGCCCGGCATCCGTAGAGCTTTTCAGCTCAACCGTGATTTTTCCGCGACAGAGAAGAGCGGATTTTGGAAAAATTACGTAGCTTTGCAGGAATAGAAAAATCAATGCCTGTCCGCTACTTCAAATACGACAAACCATTCCGGCTTGAAAACGGGGAAGAACTTCCCGAATTGACTATCGCCTATCACACTTTCGGCAAACCGAAAGGGAACAATACGATATGGGTGTGCCATGCTCTGACGGCTAATTCAGATGTGGCCGATTGGTGGCCCCATTCGGTGGAACAAGGACGCTTTCTCGACCCTAAACGATACTTCATTGTCTGCGCCAACATCATCGGCTCTCACTATGGCTCCACAGGTCCACTGAGCATCAATCCCATTACGGGGCATCCCTATTACGATTCATTTCCCTTTATCACCGTACGCGATATGGTAAATGCCCATTTGTTGCTGGCAGAACACCTCGGGATCGGCCATATGCGCGCAATCGTGGGAAGTTCGATCGGAGGATTCCAGGCGATGGAAATGGCCATATCGAGTCCCGGAATCACGGACAAACTGGTATTGATCGCCACGGCCGCCCGCAGTCAACCATGGGCAATCGCGTTCAACGAATCACAACGCATGGCTATCGAAGCCGATGCCACTTACGGACAGCCCAATCCCGATGCCGGCAAGAAAGGGATGCGCGTTTCACGTTCAATCGGGTTGCTGAGCTATCGAGGCTCGTCGGCCTACAACGCCACCCAACAGGAAAACGACACAATGTATAAAGTGGCCGGATTCCGCGCCACCACTTATCAACAATACCAGGGAGACAAACTCTGCCGAAGATTCGATGCCTACTCCTATTATCGTCTGACACAAGCCTTCGACTCCCATAACGTAGGACGTTACAGGGGCGGTATTGAAAGCGCTTTGGGACAAATCACCTGCCCTACGATGGTGATCGGCATCTCGTCGGATATCATTTTCCCCGTTTCGGAACAGATCTACCTCTACCGTCATATCCCCAATGCAGAAATTCACCTGCTCAGTTCTCCGTTCGGGCACGACGGTTTCCTGGTGGAATCCGACAAACTGAACGCTCTGCTCAAACCGTTTTTAGCCAACTAATCCATACAAGATATCATTTAATTCATCTGCAATGAAATTACCCGAATCTGTCAACGTGTTATTATTGGGCTCCGGTGGCCGCGAACATGCAATAGCCCGGCAAATCGCTCTGAGTCCTCGCACCGCGCGCCTCTATATCGCACCGGGCAACGCCGGAACCGCCTCGCTGGGCACGAACGTAGAACTCTCACCCACCCATTTCGGCACGTTGAAACAATTCATACTCACCAACAATATCAATCTGGTCGTAGTCGGACCCGAAGAGCCTCTGGTCAAAGGCATTTACGACTTTTTCCACGACGACAACGAAATCCATCATGTTCCGGTGATCGGGCCTTCGGGTGCAGGCGCACGTCTGGAGGGCAGCAAAGATTTCGCCAAGGCTTTCATGGCCCGTCACCACATTCCCACGGCGGCCTATCGCAGTTTCACCAAGGAGACTCTTGAAGAGGGCCGTCGTTTTCTGGAGACTCTCCACGCCCCTTATGTACTCAAAGCCGACGGACTGGCTGCCGGCAAAGGAGTCTTGATTCTTTCGTCGCTCGACGAAGCCAAAGAGGAGTTGGAGCGAATGCTGACGGGTAAATTCGGAGCCGCCGGCAATACGGTGGTCATTGAAGAATACCTGGACGGCATCGAATGCTCGGTATTCGTGGCCACCGACGGCACCCACTATAAAATCCTGCCCGTAGCCAAAGACTACAAACGTGTCGGAGAAGGAGACACAGGGCTCAATACCGGCGGAATGGGAGCCGTATCGCCCGTACCATTCGCCGACGATGCGTTTATGGAGAAAGTGCGCATCTCCATCGTCGAACCGACCATCCAGGGTTTGAAAGAGGAAAAGATCGACTACAAAGGCTTTATCTTCATCGGATTGATGAATGTAGGCGGCACGCCTTATGTCATCGAATACAATGTCCGCATGGGCGATCCCGAAACGGAAGTGGTCTTTCCTCGTATCGAATCGGATATCATGTCGCTGTTCGAAGGGATGGCCCATGGTTCGCTGGACAAATATGAACTGAAAATCGACCCACGCACCGCCACAACCGTAGTATGCGTTTCGGGAGGTTACCCGGGCGATTACACGAAAGGATTCCCCATCGAAGGACTCGATACGCCTTCGGAAAGCATCATTTACCACGCCGGGACAACCATCAAAGCCGGGAAAACCGTCACCAACGGCGGAAGAGTATTGGCCGTGACCTCTCTGGGACACAACATTGCAGAGGCCTTAGAGAAAAGCTACAACACCATTTCCGGCATCCATTACGAGGGACTTTACCGACGAGGTGACATCGGACAGGATCTGATGAAATGGAAATAACCGGCTGTCCGGATTTCCGTAACAGACAGTCATTGTGACTCTAAACACATCCAATACAGGACGCTCTATGCAACTGGATATCGTTCGTCAACCGCTCTCATTCACCCTATTGCTGCTGATTTTACTGCTGGCTCTTTTTTTGGGGAAGAGAGAGACGGCTCCCGCGACAACCATCGTTGTACGAGCGTCTTCGACTGTAATATCAAGTCAGAATCTCCCCCTCTCTTCCGAAGGAAGCACGCAAGCAACAGCTCCTTTAGGAGCTCTGATTGCTCCGAATAACACCCCCGCATCCGGTTCATATTGCCTGGGGATTGGTCTGCTGCTTTTCTTCGGGTCATTATGGATCACTCGTATCGTCACCCGGAACAGGGTATTGGTCGTACGCACCTACTTGCCAGCCCTCTTTTTCATTATTCCCGCACTGGGATTCTATGTTCCAGAAAATGGAATGACGGCCGCATTAACAGCCCTCCTACTCATTATCGGTTCCGATCGGCTGATCGCAGGATTCCGCCGCAAGGCCAGTTTCGACCCGCTGTTTCGTGGAGCCTTCCTGATCGGGACAACCCCTTTGTTGTATGCCCCATCCATCCTTTTCTTTCCACTGATTCCCATTGCGATCATCCTGTTCAGACGTAATGGCAAAGAAGCAACCGTCGCCCTGATCGGTTACACTCTTCCTATCCTAATTGGCTCTTATGTCTATTGGGGAATGGGAAACTCATTCGGATACCTCGGGGAGACTCTGATCAATGCCCTGATTGCTCCTTCGGGATGGGACTTGCTTACCACAGACATCGGTCTATGGAGAATGATGCTGGCTCTTATGCTGACTATCCTGATGGTATTTTCGCTGATTTCATTTGCGGGGTACGCCTCCCAAATGCGCACACGAGCCCGCAGGATCTTTCTCTATTTCATCTATATGCAGATTCTATCCTTAGGGCTGTTTTTTCTGCCAAGCCGTTCGGCCGAAATGTTCACGCTCCTGGCGGTTCCTTTAGCCGTAATCACCCCGCACTATTTCGTTCGACATACGGGTTTCTTGCCGGCCCTGCTCTATCTGTTCACCATACTCTTCGCCATAGCCATCCGCTTCGTTCCATCCCCATTCTGACCCACCTTACTCTTCTGCAACTACGGCCACCATGGCTGCGGTCAACCGCTCCAACTCTTCATCCCTGATGATATAGGGAGGCATCGCGTAGACCAGCCGACCGAAAGGACGAACCCACACCCCATGTTCCACGAAACGACGCTGCATGGAAGCCATCTCCACAGGACGTTTCATCTCGATCACCCCAATCGCACCCAATACCCGCACATCGGCCACTCCCGGTAATGATACTGCCGGAGCCAATCCCTCCCTCAGATGCTGTTCGATCTGAGCAATCCTTTCCAGCGGAGAATGCTCCGTCAGAAGAGTCAAGGAAGCATTCGCCACGGCACAAGCCAATGGATTTCCCATAAAGGTCGGTCCATGCATAAACTCGGCCGGATGCCCCGAAGAGATAGTGTCTGCCACCTCTCCCGTAGCCAATACCGCCGCAAAACTCATATATCCTCCCGTGATTGCTTTACCCACACAGAAAATATCGGGGGTGATACCGGCCCATTCCGAAGCGAACAATCGTCCGGTACGTCCGAAGCCCGTGGCAATCTCATCGGCAATCAACAATATTCCCAGTTCCGTACAGCATTCCCTCAACCGTTTCAAATAGTCTGGATGGTAGAACCACATTCCTCCGGCACCTTGCACCACCGGTTCCAGAATAACGGCAGCAATCCGATCCCGATGCTCCTCAAGAAGAGCAGCCATCGGTTCGAAATCCTCCTCTCTCCAATCATCTCCGAAACGCACTTCCGGCCGCGGCGCAAAATACTGAATCGGCAGGCGTCCCGTGTAAAGCGAATGCATCCCACCCACTGGGTCACAAACCGACATGGCATGCCACGTATCCCCGTGATAACCTCCTCGGATAGTCGCAATACGATTACGTCCGCTCTCCCCTCGAGCATGCATATATTGAAGCGCCATCTTCACAGCCACCTCAACCGCCACCGATCCCGAATCACAGAAAAAAACCCGATCAAGTGCCCCGGGAGTCATCGCCACCAGTTTTTTAGCCAATTCCACCGCCGGCGCATGGGTCAATCCCCCGAACATCACATGAGACATCCGTTCCGACTGCTCTTTCAATGCCTTATTGAGTACCGGATGGTTATACCCATGTACGGCACACCACCAGGAAGACATTCCGTCGATCAAACGCCGACCGTCTTCCAGTTCGAGATACACACCTCGTGCCGCCACCACCGGATAGACCGGCAATGGCCCTATCATAGACGTATAAGGATGCCAAATATGATCGCGATCGAAAGTCACATCGACCTGCTGTTGGTGATTGATGTCCATAACAACTAATTTTGAAACAAAGATAAGATTTTCTTCAGGGAATACCAGCACACACCATGGCCTGTTCACCCGATAAAACCATTCAGGGTTGATCCATACTCTATCCTGCCCCTACAAAGGAATCATCTATCTTGAAAAATGGCGATAAAGGCCCTATCCCTATTCCACTTTCAGAGTCCAAAAACGCGCTATATCCAACATGATTGGCACGAGGATTGCAAAAAATTATCTGTAACACCTATAGTCCAATAAGATTATTTTTCCATTCTCCAAAGTCCACATTGCACGACATACAATACAATATTGTATCAAAAGTATATCAAATTGCATTTTTATTGCATCGATCAAAAAACACAACACATTAACATACAATTATTTATATTTTTACATGAAAATAATATTGTAAATATACACTATAAACTATTGCTTTAACAAATTTAAATTGTACATTTGTATCAAGAGCATTCAATAAACCATTAAATATTTTATTCTCTAAACATTATTCACAATTTAAAAATCAAACATTATGACGAACCGTTTCCCAACTTCTACCCAACAACCGATGATCGTGAAATACGTCCAACCATATCGGAACGGTATCCAATCCCACAATCTTTCCCGCCACAGCATCGGCTACATCCTCCGCGGAAAGAAATACATCTACTACGGCGACGTGCGTCATGAAGTGAATCGCGGCGACCTTTTCTATCTGGGCACCGGCCACCACTATACCGAAGACATTCCTGAAAATGGAAAACCCTTCGAACAAATCACCTTCTATTACACTCCCGAGCAGTTGGGCCGTATTCTCACCCAACTCAGCATGACCTATCAACTCAATATCACCAACGATCACAGTTGCGAAAATTGTCGCGAACAAAGTCATGTCATCTATCCCGCGTGGAACACCATCCGCAACTTCTTCTCAACAATCAATCAGTATATCAAAGACGATCTGTTCACCCAGGACGAAACAGCCGAAACGCTCAAAATGACCGAACTGATCTATCTGATTCTGACACAGAACGACTGCTGTCTAAAGAGCAAAGTCCTGAGCAACATCGACCAGATGAAGGAAAATTTCGAACAGACCATTCATCAAAACATATTCAACGACGTTTCAATCGACGAATTGGCACAAATGTGCAACCGCAGTCTCACCTCTTTCAAAAAGGAGTTCAAGAAACACTTTTTCGAACCACCGCACAAATGGTTCATCAAGCAGAGACTCATGCACTCCCGGTTATTACTGATTTCGACCAACAAATCCATTTCGGAGATCGGTATCGAATGTAATTTCCCGAACACCTCTCATTTCATCAAACTTTTCAAGAAAGAGTACGGACTCACTCCAGCAAACTACCGTAATCGCCATAGTGAGAGCAATATCTCCACCGGTTATCCGACACCACAGGTCAACTCCTCCCGGGAAATATTTCAACACGCATAATTATCCAAACACCTCATTCCATTAAAACCGGACGTTGGACTATCTTCATTGTTTTCCTAACAAGAAGAAGTAATATCTATTGACTTATTCATACAATCCAACAATCCAATATTCCATTTAATATTTTCGAACCTTTTTCCTAAATTCGTAAAATAAACAGATAATCTGACGCCCGGTTTTTAAAAAAAAGGTTTTCGCCATACCAATCAGGACCAACAACAGATCCAAATATCAAAAAAAGTCACAGTAAAACTGTGACTTTTTTTGGTTAATTAAAAATAAGCTTTAACTTTGTAATAGAAGTCTGGGGGATGAATGCCCCAAACCTCTACTAACCGACACTAACCTAACCTGATAAAATGGAGAAAATTATTTCTCCATTTTATTTTTTTATCTCAAGAAACTAACCGCCTGCAATCTACTACGACGAGGCATAAGCATCTCACGTTCGATAATTCCAGTCAACACATCGGGAGCATCATGCCAACGATTGGCCCGAAAATTACGCCGATAAGTCGTCACATGCCGAGCAAACAAAGGCCACAGACTCTCCCAATCACGAGGCATACGTATCTGACGAAGCACGGTAGAGGAGTTAGACAAAATACGAGCCTCCTTGTTTGCCGTCTGGCAGAACCACTCCACTCGCACCAAAGTCGTCAATCGGGCTACTGCTCGCGCAAATCCACGCCCACCATTATTACTCTCGATCCATGCATGCCGAGACTCATCCTTTTCCAGCATAGAAGCGACCAGTTGTTCCGTCACCTCCATACGTTCCCTGGAATAGACCACATCCGTGACATAAATTATCCCGGAGCGATCCACCACATAACAAACCGAACAAAGAAAATCGTCTCCGGTATCGGCCGTATCTGTATAATTCGCTCGCCGCACCACCTCATCGTCACCGGGCAGAGCATCGTAGACCCCAAAGCCATCTCCATAAAGCAATCCCTCCCTGGAACAGGGATGTCCTTGATAGAGAGCCTCGAATCGCCAGGGGTCAAGACGAGCTTTCTCCCGCAACAACAAGGCACTATGCCTATCCGCCCAAAGCGCCTCTCCGGGGCTACGTGGATCTATTTCGGTAGGCTCACCCTCTTTAAGAGCCTCAAAATGAAGCGCCAACCATCCCTTTCGCGGTTCATCAAGTTGTTGCCACCGAGTGAGTCTCTCAACCGGTTCGCGAGCCATAATCCTCCCTATCAAATCTTCCTCATGCCAACGGGTAAAGACCAGCAACTCCGAAGAGGCATTGTGTTGACGGGTCTTCACCACCGAGGTGTACCATTCCCAACAATTTTCCCGAATCAGAGGCGAATCGGCCTCCATGGCATCCCGATACAGATCGTCCAAAATAAACGTATCAACACGATTTCCGGTAAGTGCTCCTTCACGTCCCACGGCAAAAAGTTCGCCCTCATGCCCCACAATCTCCACACGTTCGCTCGTACGCATATAGCCAGCACACTCCTGCGCCGAAAGTCCGGGAGAACCTTTAATCTGCGTATGCGGAAAAATTTCACAATAAGCCGGAGAAATCATCGATCGCTGTACCCGGCGATTGAATCGCATAGCCAACGAAGCGGCATAAGAAGCAATCGTAATCCGGCGATCGGGATCAAGCCCCAACAGATAGGCCGGCAACAATTCACAAGCGCCCAATGACTTACCATGTTGCGGAGGCACGGTCACGATCAGCCGGCGCACAAGACCATGCGCAAATGCATCCAACACACGATAATAGGCCTCATGAAAAGGCGTAAGTTCTATCGTCGGGAAAATTGTCTGGGCAAACCGGACGAAATCAGGCTCAAGGCAAGAAGATTGTTTTTTCTTTTTACTCATCATCGATCTTATCTACACACGTCCAATAGAAAAGAGAGATCCTCCTTTTCTTCAGGAATCCGACTCAAAAATAACAGACAGAACCTCCGTCCTCTTTCCATAAAATGGAACAAATACGCCATAAGATAAAAAATTTACCTTATTTTTGCCTTATGATTCAGCCATTGAACCGCCATGAAAACAACACTTCCGGAACGCCTTAAACTCTTCCGAAAAGAGTTACGTCTAACACAAGATGCGGTAGCCGCACGGTTAGGAATCGGGAAAAGCGCCCTTTCGATGATCGAAACAGGGCATACAGCTCTCTCTGCGCGCAATCGAGATCTACTGATCCGGGCATACGGCATTAACCCTTCCTGGCTGGACAATGGTCTGGGCCCCATGTTGACTGAACCGAAAGAGGGCGCCGAAAGTACCAAAGACCTTTTCACCCCTCTTCCGATACCCGAAGGCGGTTCCCGTTACCGCCAAATCATCCCACTCTATGAGACGGCTCCTCCAGAGGGCCTCTCCCAATTATTGCACCATCCGGAAACCATCCAACCGACGGACCACCTTCAGATACCAGGCCTTCCTCGTTGCGACGGAGCACTACGCATACACGACGACGGGATGTCCCCCCTTCTGCGACGAGGCGACCTGGCTCTCTACCGAAGTATCACACCGGAAACGGATCCTTTTTGGGGAGACATGCATCTTCTCGGAGTAGAAATGGAAGACGAAGAGTACATCACGGTACGTTATCTGCGCCCCGGCAAACAAGAGGGGTCTCTTGAATTGCGGGGTGCCGATCCCACCCTTCCCGGCCGGGAAATCGACCGGAATCGTATTCGAGCCATGGCACGAATCGTAGCCGGCATTCGCATCGGAGGAGGAGGATTATAACAACGATTTTACCGTCCGTCGAGACGACAAAGCAATCAAATTTCCTATCTTTGATCAGACAACACAAGAATCAAAACATCTGCTATGGAGGTAAAAATATCCCCCGACTGGAAAGAGCTGCTGGCCACGGAATTCGAGGAACCCTATTTTGCACAACTGGTCGATTTCGTAAAAAAGGAATATTTCACCCGTACCGTCTACCCGAAAGGAAAAGATATCTTTCGGGCTTTCGACAAATGCAGTTTCGACCATCTGAAAGTGGTGATCATCGGCCAAGACCCCTATCATGGTCCGGGACAGGCCAACGGACTCTGTTTTTCAGTGAACGATGGTATCCCATTCCCCCCTTCGCTGCAAAACATTTTCAAGGAGGTACAAGACGACACCGGAGCCCCCATACCCACCAGCGGCAATCTGGATCGCTGGGCCGAACAGGGCGTACTACTGTTGAACGCCGTACTGACCGTCCGAGCACACGAGGCGGCCTCTCATGCAGGAGCCGGTTGGGAACGTTTCACGGATGCCGTTGTCCGCACCATCGCCGAGCACAAGAGCCATGTTGTCTATATGCTCTGGGGCTCCTATGCACAACGCAAGGGAGCTATCGTCGATCCGACCCGCAACTGCATTCTCAAAAGCGTGCACCCTTCACCGCTTTCGGTCTACCGGGGATTCTTCGGATGCCGCCACTTTTCACAAGCCAACGAATATCTGATCCGCACCGGCCAGGAACCGATTCACTGGTAAGAAAATACCATCAAATCGGGACAGCGAATCCCTATCGCAACCGCGGATACCTGTTATTGAAACGGAATCCGACACCAAGCATCAGGAAATTCGGATCTTGAAAATTCTGCAAACTATACCCGATATGCACGAATGAATTACGCGTAGCATTAATTTTCAGATACAGCATTTGATATAGAGCGTCCAGATCGCCCTTCCCATGGAAGACATTGGATCCGACACCGAAACCTACGGTAAAATAGGGCATCACATATTCAGCCCGACCGGAGAGTCCGAGAGCCAACTGTCTACCGGCATTCGGACGTTTGAACACCAGATCGGGAGAGTCTCCGACAGACACAATCTGATCCTCCAGATAGACATTGGCACTGGAATCGAACACTCCATCGAGCGAAAGCCCCAAACGCAACTTATAACTAAGATTATACATCGGTGAGAAATTGAATCCCACCACAGGATAGGCCTTGGGAGAGGCAATCTGTCCCTGTCCGTAATAATCCACTCCCTTTCGTCGCCACGAGCCGAACAGCGTCAGGTCATAACTCACATGACGAGGAAAACCGCCCGTCTTGCAAGTCCGGACCTTCCGGGGGATCAGACGATCCTTCCGATTGAACCACGCCGTAACACCTGCTTTCAAACCCACCGTATTCAAACCGGCATTGGGCACCCAGGTATTTCCATTAGAAAAGTGAGTCAGATCGCCCCCGGCATTCAGATCGAACAGCCGGGAAAAACGCCAACTGAAATAGATATTCACATCGATATAGGCATTCATTTTCGAGCCCATCATCTTATTGTTGGCATTATAATTCTTGTCATAAGGTTTCCAGCCGGTCGAAAGTCCGAAATTCCACTCGTAATTGAGAGAAAAAGCCGGGGCAATACGGGCAATACGGGCTCCTTGAAACAGATAAAATGCATACGGTGAACCGATCTCTTCCGGGTCAGGGAAAAAATATCCGGAAAATCCGATCCCCTGATAGGCTCCGCCATAAATTCGGTCTGCCTGCGACCCCGGCCGGAAACCGAACGCATATCTCAGATGCACGGAAGCAGAATAGGGAATTGTCTGACGATAAATATTCTCTCCTTTAAGGAAATCATTCGTCGGCAAGATATAGTTCGGACGATACTCGACACTCAGACTATGCTCCAGACAACGTTCTCCCTGTCCACGCCCCTCCTCGGAACTCTTCTCCGTGCAGTCCGATTCCGCCGATCCCAAAGTCCGATCCTGGGCACACAAAGAGACGGTTCCGATCAATACGCCCACCATCAACAGTAGGCCCCTTCGAACGACCATCCGAATCAGATCACGCTCCACTCTCCCGTGCACCGACACCATCATTCTCCTCTACGGCTAAAAATTCACATGCGTATTGTCGCTCATCAAGTCATACAACTCAACGATTCCCGTCAGGTGCCCTTTTTCATCGGTAACCAATAACGAGTGAATCTTGAAACGACGCATAATTTCTTCGGCTTCGGTGATCCGTGCCGTTTGAAGGACCATCTTGGGGGTACGCGTCATCACCTCTTCCACCCGGATCTCGAAAAAGCGATTACGATACTTCTGCATCGCACGCCGCACATCACCATCCGTCACCAGACCACAAATACGATCGCCCTCCATAATAGCCGCCACCCCGAGCCGGGCATTACTGATCTCGATAATCACGTCGCTGAGCAACATCTGAGGAGGCACACATGGCAGATTGTCTCGCCGCATCACATCGCCCACCCGAGTAAGCAACTTGCGGCCCAGACTTCCTCCGGGATGGAACCGGGCGAAATCCTCCGCCTTGAAACCTCTCTCGTGCATCAGCGCCATCGCCAACGCATCCCCCATCACCAAAGCGGCGGTCGTCGAAGAGGTCGGCGCCAACGACAACGGGCAAGCCTCTTCGGCCACACTCACATCGAGATGAAACCGGGAGTGACGAGCCAACGTCGAACCCGGATTACCTGTCATCGAAATAACCGTATTCCCATTGTCTTCAAAAAAAGGAATCAATTTCAAGATTTCATCGGTCTGACCCGAATTGGAGATGGCCAGAATCACATCCTGCGAAGAGATCATACCAAGATCTCCGTGATAAGCCTCTCCGGGATGCATGAAGAAAGAAGGGGTCCCGGTACTGGCCAGCGTAGCGGCGATTTTCGAACCGATCAACCCCGATTTACCCATTCCCGTGACGATCAATTTTCCGGGACAAGCCAATACCGTCCGCACGGCACTTTCAAAATCATCGGTCAGTTTACCGGCCAAAGCGCCGACAGCATCCGATTCTACCCGGAATGTATGCCGGGCTATATCCATAATTGCACTCATATCACTATTTCAATCGGAGCATCCGAGACACTCCACTATTTTCCATTTTCATCCACCAACGAACGGACCACCTGTTCCAATTGAGCAAGGGGCAACATATTGGGTCCGTCACTCAAAGCCCGATCCGGATCGGGATGCACCTCAAAGAAATAGCCGTTGGCGCCAAACGCCTTGGCTGCCAAAGCCATGGCCGGCACAAAACGACGATCGCCTCCCGTGGCACCTCCGGCCGAACCCGGACGCTGTACGGAATGGGTACAATCCATGATCACCCGCGGAGTCAATGCTGCCATATCCGCCAGATTACGGAAATCGACCACCAGATTGTTGTATCCGTACACATTTCCTCGTTCCGTGAGCCATACACGATCATTCCCCGACCCCTTCACCTTCTCCACCGGATATCGCATGTCCACCCCCGAGAGGAACTGAGCCTTTTTAATATTAACCACACGCCCCGTCCGGGCAGCCGCCACGAGCAGATCAGTCTGTCGGCACAGGAATGCGGGTATTTGAAGTATATCCACCACTTCGGCGGCAGGGGCGGCCTGTCCCGGTTCATGAATATCGGTTGTCAGCGGCAACGCGTATCTTCCACCGATATCTGCCAGCATCTGTAATCCTTTTTCAAGTCCAGGCCCCCGAAAAGAGGAGAGCGACGTACGGTTTGCCTTGTCGAACGAGGCCTTAAATACAATCTGCACCCCCAATTTATCACGCAACCGCACCAATTCACGAGCCACTTCATCGAGCAACTCCGCACACTCTATCACACAAGGCCCGGCAATAAAGAGCGGCCGGGCAGGATCGAACTCTATTCCGACTGCCATAACTGTCTATTTTTCAAATTTGTCTCCTTTGCCATACATCGTCTCATAGTACTCCCGATAAGCACCGCTGGTCACCCGATCGAGCCAATCCCGATTTTCGAGATACCATTCCACCGTACGCTCAATACCCTCCTCGAAACCCAACATCGGCTTCCAATTCAACTCTTTTGCCAGTCGAGAAGAGTCGATGGCATAACGCAGGTCATGCCCTGCCCGATCGGCCACATAGGTAATCAACGCATCGGAAGCACCCTCCGCACGCCCCAACAGCCGATCCGTCGTACGAATCACCAACCGAACGATATCTATATTTCGCCATTCGTTGAATCCCCCGATATTGTAGGTCTCTCCGACACATCCCTTGTGAAAGAGCAAATCGATGGCACGCGCATGATCCTCCACATAGAGCCAGTCGCGCACATTCTCTCCCCGGCCATAGATCGGAATCGGACGATTATGACAAATATTATTGATACAAAGCGGGATTAATTTTTCCGGGAATTGATTGGGGCCATAATTATTCGAACAGTTGGAAATAATCACGGGTAACCCATAGGTATTGGCATACGCCCGCACGAAATGGTCGCCCGAAGCCTTGGATGCCGAATAGGGACTGCGAGGATCATACGGAGTAGCTTCGGTAAAAAGGCCTTCCCTACCCAACGAACCGTAGACCTCATCGGTGGAGACATGATAAAAAAGTTTCCCTTTCGGCACTTTTCCCTCTCCTGTCCAAGCCTCACGGGCCACCTCCAGCAAAGAAAGAGTTCCCAGCACATTGGTCCGGGCAAACAGAAAAGGGTCTCGAATGCTGCGATCCACATGACTTTCGGCTGCCAGATGAACCACCCCGTCGATATCGGCCCGGGCAAAGAGTTCACGAAGAGACTCCGTATCACAAATATCCCCTTTGACAAAACGATAATTGGGGGCAGCCTCTACATCCCGCAGATTTTCGAGATTGCCGGCATAGGTCAACTTATCGAGATTCCAAATGGTATAGTACGGATAGTGTTGCACGAAAAACCGCACCACATGCGATCCGATAAAACCGGCGCCACCGGTAATCAATATGTTACGCTGTTTGATCCCCATAAGTCCTCACCAGGTTTTTTATTCCGAGGCTAAAGGTAAGCATTTTTCACGGAATAACACCCACCCGGATCGGGGAAAGCACCCGAACGAGATTTTCCTCGACCGGCTCAATCCGAATATCACGACAGAGTACGTCCGAAATAGCCGATTTGCCGATATGACGAATCAAGATGCGGGACGCATATCCACACTTTCGACGGTCCCCGCACGGGCATCGGGCAATACACCGGCCTGACCCTCAAACATAAGTCGGACAAAATCGTCCAACGGGGTAGCATCCTCCTCAGAATCGGCCGAAAAGGAGAACAAGAGTGTTCACCGCAGGTCTTCCTATAATCTGAGATTCCGGATTCCCCCTCTATTCTTCGAATACTCTTTAGAGAAACTATTCACCCAATGCCTGACGAATATCATCCAAGATATCCTCCACATCCTCGATCCCCACCGAAAGGCGGATCAAATCGGGAGCGACTCCTGCTTCGCGCAGTTGTTCGTCCGAGAGTTGGCGATGCGTATGACTGGCCGGATGGAGCACCGAAGTACGCGCATCTGCCACATGGGTAACAATAGCCGCCAACTTCAGACTGTCCATGAAACGAATCGACTCGTCCCGACCGCCCTTGAGGCCAAAAGCGATCACACCACAACTTCCGTCGGGCAAATACTTGCCAGCCAATTCGTGATACTTGTTACCGGGTAACCCGGGATAGTTGACCCAGGCCACTTTGTCGTTCGCCGCAAGAAACTCGGCCACGCGTTGCGCATTCTGGCAATGGCGCTGTACACGCAGATGCAATGTTTCCAGGCCGAGATTAAGCAAGAAAGCATTCATCGGAGCGGGGGAAGAACCCAGATCACGCATCAACTGCACGACGGCTTTCGTTATATAGGCATTCTTACCGAATGCTTTCGTATAGGTAAGACCATGATAGGAAGGATCGGGCTGCGTCAGACCGGGGAATTTATCGGCATAAGCTTCCCAATCGAAATTGCCGCTATCCACAATGGCACCCCCCACCGACGTAGCATGTCCATCCATATATTTGGTAGTGGAGTGGGTCACAATATCGGCACCCCATTCGAACGGACGGCAGTTTACCGGTGTGGCGAAGGTATTGTCCACGATCAGAGGCACCCCATGCGAATGAGCGATCCGGGCAAATTTTTCGATATCGAGCACCTCTACACCGGGATTGGAGATCGTCTCGCCGAACAAGGCTTTCGTATTGGAACGGAAAGCCTGTCCGATCTCCTCTTCCGAGGCATCCTGGTCGATAAAAGTCACCTCAATGCCCATTTTTTTCATGGTCACGGCAAACAGATTGTAGGTTCCGCCATAAATAGTGGCCGAACTTACGATATGGTCACCCGCCGAACAGAGATTGAGTACGGCAAAAAATGAGGCGGCCTGTCCGGACGAAGTAAGCATCCCGGCCACACCTCCCTCCAGTGCAGCGATCTTGGCAGCCACCACATCGCAGGTAGGATTCTGAAGACGTGTATAAAAATACCCGGCCTCTTCCAGATCGAACAAACGGGCCATCTGTTCACTGGTTTCATATTTGAATGTGGTACTCTGACAGATCGGCACCACGCGAGATTCCCCTTTTTTCGGCTTCCACCCTCCTTGAACACAAAGAGTAGCGGGTTTCAATTTTTTCGTCATTTTTCGTAACTTCTTAATCGTTCTTTCAAATGACAAAGATACGGATTATTCCTTTCTCATACCAAAACGACCGGCAGAAATGCCGGTCGTCACCATTAAAAGTCCTCCACGGAAGTCCCTAATTTTCGATAAGACTCATAGATTCGATTATACACGGCATGTCTGTCCGGATCAGGCATATACTCCATATCGAATCCTGCCCCCATAGCCTGTTGAGCCATTTCGAGAGAGGGATAAATCCCTGCAGCCACGGCAGCAAACATCGCCGCACCCGCTGCACAGGTCTGCGAAGTACGAGCCACACGAATCGGCAACCCGATCACATCGGCCATCACCTGCATCACGAAAGGCGATTTACGGGCAATACCTCCCAGGGCAATGATCCCCTCGATCTCGACCCCCTCTTCAATCATCCGCTCATTGATAGCCCGCGAACCGAATGCCGTAGCCTCTACCAATGCCCGGAAAATGGCAGGAGCCGAAGTCGAAAGAGTCAACCCCATCAATGCCCCCTTCATACGAGGATCGGCATCGGGAGTACGACGTCCATTAAACCAATCGCAAGCCACCAATCCTCCACAGCCGGGCTCCAATTGTTCGGCTTGCTCCGTCAACACATTCAGAATCCTATCCTCTAAGTCAGGATCGGCATGAGCAATATTACGCAAAGGCCAACTCATCACCTTGCGGAACCATGCATAAATATCCCCAAAAGCCGACTGCCCGGCCTCCAACCCCACATAACCGGGCATTACCGAACCGTCCACCTGACCACAAATTCCTCGAATGACTCGTTCTCCGATCTTCTCCGGCGATGTCATCAGAATGTCGCACGTAGATGTTCCCATCGCCTTAACCAATACATTAGGGGTTATTTCGGCACCTACCGCCCCGACATGACAGTCGATCGCGCCCACACCTACGGCAATTCCTTCGGGAAGGCCCAATCTTTCCGCCCACCCTGCAGACAATCCCCCCACACGGGTATCTCCAGTATAGGTATGCGTATAAAGACGGGCCCGGAATCCGGACAACAGCGGATCAAGCGTCGCAAGGAATTCCTCGGAAGGAAGTCCTCCCCACGACGCATGCCACATGGCTTTATGGCCGGCGGCACAACGACTGCGAACCACCTTCTCCGGAAGCGTATTTCCTGTCAACAGGGCAGGCATCCAGTCGCAATGTTCAATCCAAGCCCAGGCATCTTTTCTCAAAGAGGGATCCTCCCGCAGACAATGGAGCATCTTCGACCAAACCCATTCGCAAGAGTAAATCCCTCCTGAATATTTCGTGTAATCAATCTCCCATTTCCGTGCTAAATCGTTTATTTCATCCGACTCGGCAATAGCCGTATGATCCTTCCAAAGCACAAACATGGCATTCGGATTCTCAGCATACGCAGGCAATAGCGCCAGCGGAGTTCCCTCTCGGTCAGTCAGAACCGGCGTGGAGCAAGTGGTATCAAACGACATGCCGCACACATTATCAGCCACTTCTTTGCCACATTGAGCTAAAACATCTTTTACCACCTGTTCCAAAGATTCGATATAATCGAGCGGATGTTGACGATACTGGTTACATGTCGGATCGCAATATTTTCCAGCTTTCCAACGCGGATAATAGCAGACTGCAGACCCTTTTTCTTCTCCATTTTTAGCATCTACGACCACACACCGAACCGAATCGCTGCCATAATCCAAACCTATAACATATTGACTGTTCATAATATATATGTTTTCCTGGTTATTTTTTTGGAATTTATTTTGCAATTATAACGTTTTAGCGTATATTTGCAAATATATAACGATTTAGCCAACAAACCAAAATAAAAACAGATATTTTCCCAATGCAGAGTCGTCGTATTACCATCAAAGATATAGCAGAAGCCGTAGGCGTTTCGACCTCCTTAGTTTCGTTCGTCATGAACAACAAGGGGAAACACTACAGGGTAAGTGAAGAGATGACCCGACGCATCCAGGAAACGGCACGGGCACTTAATTACCAGCCCAACAATGCCGCCCGAAGCCTTCGTAGCGGCCGATCCCGTACGATCGGGGTGATCGTATCCGACATATCGAACCCGTTTTTTGCCGACATTGCCCGTCGTATCGAAGATAATGCCTATAAATATAATTATACGGTGATTTTCGGCAGTTCGGACGAGAATGCCGCCAAATTGGAAAACCTCATTAACGTTATGGTCAATAAAGGGGTCGATGGATTGATCATCGTACCCTGCCATGGTTCGGAAGAGGTGATCCGCCAATTGGCGGAGACGTCACTGCCACTGGTATTGCTGGACCGCACCATTCCCGAATTGGAGATCAGTCACGTGGTTCTCAACAATCGAAAAGCCACCGCATTGGCCACAGAACATCTGATCGAACAGGGTTATCGTCGCATTGAAATGGTCTCTTATGACATGCGTTTGTCAAATACCCTCGAACGAGAAACGGGATACTCCTCTACCATGGAACAACAGGGATTGAAATCATTCATCCATACGCATCGAATTAAATTTCAACACATCCCGGAGCAGATTCAAAAAGTCGTACAGGAAATCACCCAAAGTTCTCACCCGGCAGAGGCAATCATCTTCGCCACGAACACGTTGGCAATCGAAGGGCTCAAAGCCTTGGCAAAATTCAACATCACGGTACCCGATAATATTGCAGTAGTAGGATTCGATGGCAGCGAAGCCTTCGAACTTTACCACACGACTTTGACCTATATCAAACAACCCATTGAGCAATTTGGTTACGAGGCCGTAGAACTACTCATCAAGGGTATTGAAAATCAAGACAAAAGCCGAATAGCCTCGATCACCCTCAGTCCGGAACTCATCAGAGGCAATTCATCCCGCAAAAAATAAGTCCTCAAAACATTCAAATACATAAAAAACAAGCACCTACAAACACGTCAGATCGCTAAAACGTTTTTTCGAAACAAAACATGAATAAAAGACCTAAACCTAACCACCTAACAAAAACAATACCGCCAATATTAGCATTGGCTTGTATTTCTCCTGTTTTCGGGTCCATGGGGATGTCGTCTACAAACGAAACCGTTCTCATGCAGGCACCCCAGCAACAGAAACGTACGGCGCAATCGGATACCGACAAATATCGAGTATTATACAACAATGAGAATTTAGCCGTTGATTTAGGGGTAGGTTTATGGGGCATCCCGATGCCCATCGACTACGACGGAGACGGACTGACGGACTTGGTGATTTCGTGTCCGGACACACCGTACAAAGGGATTTACTATTTCAAGAATATCGGGACTCCTCAAAAACCATTTTTCGATCGTCCACAAAAACTGTCGGCACGAGCAGCCAATAACATAAAACTTTCAATAGTAGACGGGAAACCTCGGGTTCTGATGCATGGTTTCGAATACGAGGGCTTTTTCAAGGATTTTTTCAAGAATAAACGACCTATTCCATACGAAGGACCGGTGATGGACGAAGGATTCAAAAGATCACGAAGTAAAATGTGGAGTTATGTGGATTGGGACGGCGACGGAGATCAGGATATCATCGCGGGCGTGGACACATGGGATGATTACGGATGGGACAACGCCTTCAATGAACAAGGAGAATGGATACGGGGACCTCTCCACGGCTATGTACATCTGCTGGAGAATGTGAATGGCAAGTACGTGAACCGTGGCCGGATCAGGGCCGATGGCCGAGAGATCGACACCTACGGAGCCCCCAATCCGAACGTATACGATTGGGATGGCGATGGGGATTTGGATATCATTTGCGGAGAATTCGTCGACGGACTTACCTGGTTTGAAAATATCGGTACGCGCACCGTTCCACGCTTTACCAAAGGCCGTCAACTGGCCAACGCAAAAGGAGAAATTCGTTTCCATATCGAGATGATCGTACCGGTAATGTGCGATTTGGATCGGGATGGACATATGGACTTATTGGTGGGCGACGAAGACGGTCGCGTAGCATGGGTACGCCACACAGGCGAAGTAAAAAGAAGGATGCCCCAGTTCGAATCGCCGGTTTATTTACGACAAAAAGCCGATGCGGTAAAGTTCGGAGCCCTTTCAACACCTTGTGCCTATGATTGGGACGGCAACGGGAAGCAGGATATCATAACAGGTAATTCGGCTGGGAATATTGCACTGATCCGCAATCTGTCGGGCGGGGAAAATCCGGTATGGGACGCACCTCAATTATTCACCGTAGACGGCAAGCCGATTCGGATTATGGCAGGCGAAAATGGATCGATCCAGGGTCCGGCCGAACGTAAATGGGGTTATACGGTACTCACCATAGCCGATTGGGATGGCGACGGACGTGCAGATCTGATTGTAAATTCGATTTGGGGCAAAATAGAGTGGTTCCGCAACATAGGCAAAGGTTTGGAATTGGCTCCGGCACAACCCGTCCGAGTCGCATGGGAAGGAAATACTCCGAAGCCTGTATGGAACTGGTGGAATCCCGAACCGGGAACCCTGGTGACCCAATGGAGAACTACTCCCGTAGCCATAGACTGGAACAAAGACGGTCTGACCGATCTGATCATGCTCGATCATGAAGGTTATCTCTGTTTCTGGGAGCGATTCAAAGACAAGAATGGGGAGTTGTTGCTCAAACCCGGCCGACGTATTTTCCTCTGCGACGAAAATTCCTCCTATAACAACAAATCGGAGGTAACGGATACAGCGGCAGGTCCCCTTCGACTCAATTCTGCCGAAGCGGGTGCTTCCGGACGCCGTAAGATATGCATTACCGATTGGGATGGCGACGGAGATTGGGATATTTTGGTAAATAGCCGCAATACCGAATGGTTCGAAAATCTCGGCACCACAAAAGACGGAATGGTACAACTACGTCACCGAGGGAATGTTTCCTCTGTACGATTGGCAGGTCATACAACCTGCCCGACCCCTGTAGACTGGGATGGAAATGGAGTTCCCGATCTGTTGGTGGGAGCAGAAGACGGACATTTCTACCTGCTAAAAAACAATATTCGCCAAATAAAATAAAAAGTCAAACGATATAAATAAGTAAGAAAGATGGATAATAGGAAACGATTACGCGGGATAGTTCCCCCAATGATCACCCCGATGAGGGACAACAACAGGCTGGATGAGGATGGTTCACGTCGGTTGGTGGAACATATGCTATCAGG